>NZ_JBWKVT010000002.1:0-806648 GCF_059421845.1 Pseudomonas sp. GW821-FHT02C04
CATCACCACTCTTTCAACTCCTTCCAGGCTTCGATGATCTGAAGCAAGCCGCTGTCGAAAACTGCGTAACTCATTGAACTTCAAGGAGTTTTCCGTTTCGACTGCGCCGGAAGTGGGGCGAATTATAGGCCTCCAGAATCTGCCGTCAACCCCTAATTTCAACCTTACTCGGATTTCAGCGTAATCCGTGCAAAAGCCTTCTTGCCAGCCTGGCAAACATGAGTCGCACCCAGCACGCATATAAAGGAACGATCGACAACCTCACCATCTACACGCACACCGCCAGAAGCCAGCAGGTCACGAGCAGCCGCCGAGTTCTTCACCAGGCCTGCCTTATTAAGGACGGCAGCAATCGGCATATCTTCGGCAGCAGTCAGTTCGACTTCCGGCAAATCATCCGGCAACTCGCCATCCTTCATACGGTTACCCGCACCACGGTGAGCATTGGCAGCAGCCTCTTCACCATGGAAACGCGCAACAATTTCCTCAGCCAGCTTGATCTTGATGTCGCGAGGATTGGCACCCGCCTCTACATCAGCACGGAAAGCATTGATCTCATCCATCGAACGGAAGCTGAGCAGTTCGAAGTAACGCCACATCAACGCGTCCGGGATCGAAACCAGCTTGCTGTACATGACGCCCGGCGCTTCCTGGATACCGACGTAGTTGCCCAACGACTTGGACATCTTCTTAACGCCATCCAGCCCCTCGAGCAAAGGCATCGTCAGAATGCATTGAGCTTCCTGACCATAACCACGCTGCAGCTCGCGCCCCATCAGCAGGTTGAACTTCTGATCGGTACCGCCCAGCTCCACATCCGCACGCAATGCAACCGAGTCATACCCCTGAACCAGCGGATAGAGGAACTCATGAATGGCGATTGGCTGATTGGTGGTGTAGCGCTTGTCGAAGTCATCACGCTCAAGCATACGAGCCACGGTGTACTGCGAAGTCAGGCGAATAAAGTCCGCTGGCCCCATCTGATCCATCCAGGTGGAGTTGAACGCGACTTCGGTTTTCGCCGGATCAAGAATCTTGAAGACCTGAGTCTTGTAGGTCTCGGCATTTTCCAGAACCTGCTCACGGGTCAGTGGAGGACGAGTTGCACTCTTGCCACTCGGGTCCCCGATCATTCCGGTGAAGTCACCTATAAGGAAGATCACCTGATGCCCCAGCTCCTGGAACTGGCGCAGCTTATTAATAAGCACGGTGTGACCAAGGTGCAGATCCGGCGCCGTTGGATCGAAGCCGGCCTTGATTCGCAGCGGCTGGCCACGCTTGAGCTTTTCGATCAGCTCGGACTCGACCAACAATTCTTCCGCACCACGTTTAATCAGCGCTAGCTGCTCTTCAACCGACTTCATAACAGACCCGCAAGGCTCAGATTCAAAGGGAACCAACCATACAAGATCGCGCACCAATTACAAGTTTTGCCCGGCGCACGGACACCAATCCACGGGCGAGATGCCTGCGGACTTGCCTCAGAGATGATTTGGTTATATTTTATACAGTTATTTCATCTTCATCATGTCATTCATCTTTTCCAATTCATCTTTTCAAAGTCAAAACTACTTATGACCACTGAACCGTCTAAAGCGCCACCGCTTTACCCGAAGACCCACCTGCTTGCCGCAAGTGGGATCGCCGCCCTTCTCAGCCTGGCGCTCCTGGTATTTCCTTCCAGTGATGTTGAAGCCAAAAAGACAACCCTGAGCCTTGAACTGGAAAGTCCTGCTGAACAACTGACACAAGATCAAGACGCTGCTGACGCGGTTCAAGCCACAAATGAGCCAGTAGCTTCGCCCTTCGCGCAGATCGAAAACAGCGCAGAAGACGCACCTCAAACCGCCCAGGCCGCGCCAGCGCCTGCACCGGTCGCTCCTGAAAAGAAGGCTCCAGGCCACAGGGAAGTGATCGTCTCCAAGGGCGATACCCTTTCGACATTGTTCGAGAAGGTCGGCCTTCCCGCCGCAGCCGTCCATGACGTGCTGGCCAGCGACAAACAGGCCAAGCAGTTCAGCCAGCTCAAACACGGCCAGAAACTCGAATTCGAGCTCAACCCGCAAGGCCAACTGACCAACCTGCACAGCAAGGTCAGCGACGTCGAAACCATCACCCTGACCAAGAACGACAAGGGTTATGTTTTCAACCGCGTTACCGCCAAACCAACCGTTCGCACCGCTTACGTCCACGGCGTAATCAATAGCTCGCTGTCCCAATCAGCCGCCCGCGCCGGCCTGTCCCACAGCCTGACCATGGATATGGCCAGCGTGTTCGGCTACGACGTCGACTTCGCCCAGGATATCCGCCAGGGTGACGAGTTCGACGTGATCTACGAGCAGAAAGTGGTCAATGGCAAAGCCGTCGGCAATGGCCCGATCCTGTCCGCCCGCTTCACCAACCGCGGCAAGACCTACACCGCCGTGCGTTATACCAACAAGCAGGGCAACAGCAGCTACTACACCGCCGATGGCAACAGCATGCGCAAGGCGTTCATCCGTACTCCGGTGGACTTCGCTCGCATCAGCTCCAAGTTTTCCATGGGCCGCAAACACCCGATCCTCAACAAGATCCGCGCCCACAAAGGTGTCGACTACGCCGCCCCGCGCGGTACGCCAATCAAGGCTGCCGGTGACGGCAAAGTATTGCTGGCAGGTCGTCGTGGTGGTTACGGCAACACTGTGATCATTCAGCACGGCAACACCTACCGCACGCTGTACGGCCATATGCAGGGTTTCGCCAAAGGCGTGAAAACCGGTGGTACCGTCAAGCAGGGCCAGGTGATCGGCTACATCGGCACCACCGGCCTTTCCACCGGTCCTCACCTGCACTATGAGTTCCAGGTCAACGGTGTTCACGTCGATCCGCTGGGCCAGAAGCTGCCAATGGCCGACCCGATTGCCAAAGCCGAACGCGCTCGCTTCCTGGCACAGAGCCAACCGCTGATGGCTCGCATGGACCAAGAGAAGGCCACCATGCTGGCCTCGAGCAAGCGTTAAGCCATGGCTCTCTATATCGGCGTGATGTCCGGAACCAGCCTCGACGGTCTGGACATCGCCCTGATCGAGCAGACCTCGGCGATAAACCTGATCGCCACGCATTACATTCCCATGCCTGACTCTCTGCGCGCCGAGCTGCTTGGCTTGTGCGCCAGCGGCCCCGACGAGATCGCCCGCTCGGCCATTGCCCAGCAGAACTGGGTGAAGCTTGCAGCCCAAGGGATCCATGCCCTGCTCGAGCAGCAACAGCTCAAACCCGAAGCCATTCGCGCGATCGGCAGCCACGGCCAGACCATTCGCCATGAGCCGGCACGCGGCTTCACCGTACAGATCGGCAACCCTGCCCTGCTGACCGAGCTGACCGGCATTACGGTCATCAGTGACTTCCGCAGTCGCGATGTGGCCGCCGGCGGCCAAGGCGCCCCGCTGGTTCCTGCCTTCCATGAAGCGTTGTTCGAAGAGCGTACCGGTAACCGCGCAGTCCTGAATGTCGGCGGTTTCAGCAATCTCAGCCTGATTGAACCGAACAAGCCTGTAGCCGGATTCGACTGCGGGCCTGGGAATGTGCTGATGGATGCGTGGATTCACCAACAGCGCGGCGAAAACTATGATCGCAATGGTCAATGGGCAGCCAGCGGCAAGGTTGAGCCAATCCTGCTCAAGGCATTGCTGAGCGATCCCTTCTTCTCGACCCAAGGTCCGAAGAGTACCGGCCGTGAAGTGTTCAACCTGCCTTGGCTGGAACAGCATCTGTCACACCTGCCGGGTTTCACACCCGAAAACGTACAGGCAACGCTGCTCGAACTGACAGCGCTGACCATCGTCGAGTCGCTGCAAAGCGCTCAATCGAATACCGAAGAGCTTCTGGTCTGCGGCGGCGGCGCCCACAACGCCACGCTGATGAAGCGTCTGGCTGACCTGCTACCAAACGCAAAAGTCGCCAGCACCGCCACCCACGGCGTAGATCCGGATTGGGTCGAAGCCATGGCCTTCGCCTGGCTGGCCCATTGCTGCCTGGAGGGCATCACCGCCAATCGCCCCAGTGTCACCGGCGCAAAGGGCTTGCGCGTACTCGGCGCCATCTACCCCAACTAAGGCAAAACGCAGATAACAAAACGCCGCAGAACCGTGAAGTTCTGCGGCGTTTTACTGTGCACGGTGAAGCGAAATCAGATCGAGAACGAGGAGCCGCAACCACAAGTCGTGGTGGCATTCGGGTTCTTGATCACGAACCGCGAACCTTCCAGACCTTCCTGGTAGTCCACCTCGGCACCTGCCAGGTATTGGAAACTCATCGGATCAACCACCAGACTCACGCCTTCGCGCTCGACGATAGTGTCGTCCTCGGCCACATCTTCATCGAAGGTGAAGCCGTACTGAAACCCTGAACAACCGCCGCCCGTAACGAATACGCGCAGCTTCAAGCGATCATTCCCCTCTTCATCGACCAGGCTCTTCACCTTGTGCGCGGCACCCTGGGTGAATTGCAAAGCCGTGGGGGTGAAGGATTCGACGCTCATGCTGACTTTCTCCCGGCGTTACGCCGCCATAATGCGTGATGACGCGCATTATCCGCTTGTCCTAGAAAATCGGTCAACTATTGTTACGGTATATCAATAAAGCCGATCAACCGACCAGAATGCAAAAAGGCCCGTTCCACGGGCCTTTTTACGAGTCCAACAAGCCGTTACGGCAGCATGCCCGCATGGGACAGACCAAAGCGCTCATCCAGCCCGAACAGGATGTTCATGTTCTGCACCGCCTGACCCGATGCGCCTTTGACCAGGTTATCGATCACCGAAAGCACCACTACCAGATCACCATCCTGTGGACGATGAACCGCGATACGGCAAACGTTCGCGCCACGCACGCTGCGGGTTTCCGGATGGCTACCGGCCGGCATCACGTCGACGAACGGTTCGTTGGCATAACGCTTTTCGAACAGTGCCTGCAGATCCACCGAGCGATCCACCACGGTCGCATAGAGCGTGGAATGGATGCCGCGAATCATCGGTGTCAGGTGTGGCACGAAGGTCAGACCGACATCCTTGCCCGCCGCACGACGCAGCCCCTGACGAATTTCCGGCAAATGACGGTGACCTTTCACCGCATAAGCCTTCATGCTTTCCGACGTCTCGGAGTACAGCGAGCCTACGGCAGCACCACGACCGGCACCGCTGACACCGGACTTGCAGTCAGCGATCAGCAGCGAAGTATCGGCCAGACCTGCCTCAAGCAATGGCAGGAAACCCAGCTGAGTTGCGGTCGGATAGCAACCCGGCACCGCAATCAGGCGTGCTTTCTTGATTTGCTCACGATTGACTTCCGGCAAGCCATAAACCGCTTCATCCAGCAGCTCCGGCGCACCGTGCGGCTGGCCGTACCACTTGGCCCATTCATCCGCGTCCTGCAGACGGAAGTCCGCCGACAGGTCGATGACCTTGGTGCCCGCCGCCAGCAATTCACCGGCCAGTGCGTGGGCAACGCCGTGCGGGGTGGCGAAGAACACCACATCGCAAGCGCCCAGGGTCTTGATGTCCGGCACGCTGAACGCCAGGCCATCGTAGTGGCCGCGCAGGTTCGGGTACATATCAGCCACGGCCAGACCGGCCTCGGATCGGGAAGTGATCACCACCACTTCTGCCTGCGGATGCTGTGCCAACAGACGCAGCAGTTCGACACCGGTGTAACCCGTGCCGCCGACGATACCGACCTTGACCATAAACCTGCCCTCAACGAACCCACTGGAAAGCCGTCGATAATAGGGGCCGCGCGCCCCTGCGACAACCGTCAAGGTGACGTGCGGACGCTCAAGCCTCTACTATCCGGCCTACCGTGAATGAGGGAATAAACAAAAATGCTCTATCTATGGATCAAAGCGCTTCATATCGTCAGCATCGTGTGCTGGTTTGCCGGACTGTTCTACCTGCCGCGACTGTTCGTTTATCACGCCCAAAGTGAAGACACGATCAGCAAGGAACGCTTCAGCGTCATGGAGCGCAAGCTGTATCGCGGCATCATGGGCCCGGCGATGATCGCCGCGCTGATCTTCGGCGGCTGGCTGATCTACCTGAACCCGAGCATCTTCAGCAGCGGTGGCTGGATCCACGCCAAGCTGACCCTGGTCGTGCTGTTGATCGGTTATCACCACATGTGCGGCGCGCAGGTAAAACGTTTTGCCCGTGGCGAGAACACCCGCAGCCATGTCTTTTATCGCTGGTTCAATGAAGTGCCGGTTCTGATATTGCTGGCTATCGTAATTCTGGTCGTGGTCAAGCCGTTCTAACTTCAACTGGTTCAACTTTCCGGGGTACTTCCGATGTCGCTGCCCGCTCTGCTCGAACAACGTCTGCGCCTGCCCGTCGTGGCTGCGCCGATGTTCCTGATTTCCAATCCTGAACTGGTGCTCGCGTGCTGTCGCAATGGCGTGGTGGGCAGCTTTCCGGCGCTCAACCAACGCGAAAGCAGCGGGTTCAAGGCCTGGCTGGAACAGATCGAAGCAGGACTGGCGACACTGGATAACCCGGCGCCTTATGCCGTGAACCTGATTGTTCACAAGAGCAATCCGCGTTTGCAGGCGGATCTGAAGATCTGCGTCGAGCACAAGGTGCCCATCGTCATCACCAGCCTCGGTGCGGTTAAGGAACTGGTGGACGCCGTGCACAGCTATGGCGGCCTGGTGTTCCACGACGTGACGACTCGCCGCCATGCGGAAAAAGCCGCCGAAGCCGGCGTCGATGGTTTGATCGCCGTTGCCGCCGGCGCCGGTGGCCATGCCGGCACCTGGAGCCCGTTTTCGCTGATTGCCGAGATTCGTCAGTTCTTCGACAAGACGCTGCTGCTTGCAGGATGTTTGAACCACGGCCATGAGATTCTCGCCGCACAGCTGCTCGGCGCGGATTTGGCCTACTTCGGTACGCGATTCATCGGTACGACTGAAAGTCATGCGCCCGACGCCTACAAGGAGATGCTCCTGACAGCCAAGGCCGCGGACATCATTCATACTCCTGCCGTGTCTGGAGTACCGGCCAGTTTCATGCGTCAAAGCCTGGAAGCTGCCGGTTTCGACACGGCTGCGCTGCAAGGCAAAGGTGAAGTGAACTTCGGCGACAAGCTCAAACCGATCAACGATGAAGCCAAGGCCTGGAAAACCGTGTGGTCGGCCGGCCAGGGGGTAGGCGAAATCGATGATCTGCCGAGCGTGGACCAACTGGTGGCACGCCTCGATGCCGAGTATCGCCAGGCCCTGGAGCACGCGGCGCAACTTCCGAAACGCTGGCCACGCTGAGAAAATTCCGGCCAGTCATTGCCCGACTGGCCTTACACTGGGCGACTGCAACACGCTTCAATTCAATTTCTTTCGCGACAAGGATGCCTCGGTCATGAGCGAACCGCGTTACAAGATCGTTTTCGACGGAGCCCTTCAGCCTGGCGTCGATATCACCACGGCCAAACTCAATCTGGCCGACCTGTTCAAGAGTGACGTGGCCGGCATCGAGCGCCTGTTCAATGGACGCGCCGTTGCCCTCAAGCGCGACCTGTCACACAGCGACGCCCAGGCTTATTTGCAAGCGCTGGGCAAGACTGGGATCGACGCCCGGATCGAGACGGAAACAGCCATCGAACTGAATCTGTCCGATGTCCAGGAACACTCCGCTGCCGTGACTGAGCCCGACTCACCCTATGCACCGCCTCGGGCCAGTGTCGGTGAACACCTGCCAGAGTTCGCAGCCCTGAAGCCACTGAGTGTCGAAGGCCGGATCGGCCGCCTGCGCTACCTGGCATGGTCGATGGTACTGAGTCTGGTGACGCTGCCAATCATCGGTGTGTTTGCGCTGATCGGTCTGGGCCTGGTGAGCGCCGATTCGACCTCCGGCCTGATCATTGGCGGTATCTTCGCCTTCTTCCTGTTCCTGGCCTTCGCGATCGTCGGCATCCTGTTCAGCATTCAGCGTCTGCACGATATCGGCTGGTCAGGCTGGCTCTGGCTGCTGACCCTGGTCCCGTTCGTGGGCAGCTTCTTCCCGCTGGTGATCATGGTCATGCCGGGCAATACCGGCGCCAATCGCTATGGCCCGCCACCGCCACCGAACAGCACCGCAGTCAAAGTCCTGTGCTCCCTGTGGATCGTCTTTATCGGGTTGTTCTTCGTCGGCGGAATGCTGGGCGGGATCTCGGCGATCCAGCAGGAGTACGAAACCAGCCTCGAAAGCAGTTACGAGAGCGGTTCGGTGACCGCTGATGAAGTCGATGTCGAAGTCGAGCCCGCGCCGAATTTGGTGGACGATGCAGCCGAAGCCGCGCCGGCCCCTGTAGACTCTGCGAAAGAATGAACAGCGCTCCCCGCCGTGACACCTGCGTCCACGGCGCGGAGTTGTTGCGATGGAGAACTGCATGACCCGTTACGCTCTGATCACTGGCGCCTCCAGCGGTATCGGCCTGGCCATGGCCGAAGCCCTGGCCCGCCGAGGCCGCAGCCTGATTCTGGTGGCCCGACAGCGTGATCAGCTGGAAAGCATTGCGATTGAACTGACCCAGCGCTTCGGCGTGGAGGTACTGTTCCGGGCCTGCGATCTGGGCGAGCCGTTGCGCCTGTCCGGGTTTCTGCTGGAGCTTGAAGAAGGTGACCGGCAGATCGATCTGCTGGTGAACTGTGCCGGCATCGGCACGTGCGGTCCGTTCCTGGCCCAGGACTGGATGACCGAGCAGGACCTGATCGAAGTGAACATCCTCGCCCTCACGCGCCTGTGTCACGCGATCGGCAACAGCATGGCTCTGCAGGGTGGCGGGCAGATTCTCAATGTGGCATCGGTCGCCGCGTTCAATCCCGGTCCGTGGATGAGCACTTACTACGCCAGCAAGGCCTACGTTCTGCATTTTTCCGAAGCGCTGCGGGTGGAACTGAAAAAATGCGCGGTGAAAGTCTCGGTGCTCTGCCCGGGCCCGACACGCACGGCGTTCTTTCGCACGGCGCAACTGAACAACGACAAACTCAACGCCAGCAAACTGCTGATGAGCCCCGAAGAAGTCGCGCTGTATACCGTGCGCGCCCTGGAGAAAAACCGCGCGATCATCATTCCCGGGCGCAGAAACCGCTGGTTCGCCTTTCTGCCACGACTGGGTTCGCGCTGGCTCAACCGCACCATCGTCGGCATGGTCAACAAAGCTTACTGCCCGCGCTGAAGGGCCGGCAGGCAAATGGCTGGGCGCGGTGATCCCTCGTGGGTACACTCAGCCCAGCTCACACAACGGAGAAAACAGCTGTGGATACTCTGTTCACCAAGATCATCAACCGGGAAATCCCGGCGAAGATCATCTACGAGGACGACCAGGTTCTGGCGTTCCACGACATCGCCCCACAGGCACCGGTGCATTTTCTGGTGATCCCGAAGAAACCGGTGCGCACCCTCAACGACCTGACGGAAGACGACAAGGCACTGGCCGGGCATATCCTGTTCACCGCCCAGCGTCTGGCGCTGGAACTGGGTTGCGAGGAAGGCTTCCGCGTGGTGATGAACTGCAATGAAAAGGGTGGGCAGACGGTCTACCACATTCATATGCACGTACTCGGTCAACGCCAGATGAACTGGCCACCGGGCTGATCGACCTCGAAATCTGTGGGAGCGCCCTGCTCCCACATGACCCAGCGCAAACCTTCCCCGGCCGATTCGGTTAAACTGGCCGCCGAGATTCTTCCCGGAGGTCAGCATGACTACCCAACGTCACTATTCGCCAATTGACCGTCTTCTGCTGCAAGCCGATGCCGCAATGCGAACCCTGCTGCCCTTCAGCGGCCAGCCGTACCGTCCGTCGCCGGCCATCGTGCAGCCCGACGTGCAGATGAGCGACGAAGACACCCGCCACGTCGCCGGCCTGATGCGTATCAACCATACCGGCGAAGTCTGTGCCCAGGCGCTGTATCAGGGTCAGGCCCTGACCGCCAAGCTGCCGCAGGTGCGCGAAGCCATGGAGCATGCGGCCGAAGAAGAGATCGATCATCTGGTCTGGTGCGAACAGCGTATTCATCAGTTGGGCAGCCACACCAGCGTGCTCAATCCGCTGTTCTATGGCATGTCGTTCGGGATCGGCGCAGTCGCCGGGCTGATCAGCGACAAGGTCAGCCTCGGTTTTGTCGCGGCAACCGAGCATCAAGTGTGCAAGCACCTGAACGAGCATCTGGAACAACTGCCGGCCGAGGATGAGAAATCCCGGGCAATTCTGGAACAGATGCGTATCGATGAAGAACATCACGCAGAAAGCGCGCTGGAGGCTGGTGGTTTCCGCTTCCCGGCGCCGGTGAAGTTCGGCATGAGCCTGTTGGCCAAAGTGATGACAAAAAGCACTTACCGAATCTGAAAAACGCCCATAAAAAAGGCGACTGCCGCAAAGCAGTCGCCTTTTTTTGTGCCCGGATTTCTTAACTCGGCATATTGCGCGCGTAGAAGATTTCCAGCATTTCGTGCTTCACACGCTCGGTCACCTGGGCGCGTTGCTCAGAGGACAGATTACTGGTGGCATCGCCGAACAGGTAGTTATCCAGTTCGAAGTTCTTCAGCAGCATTTTGGTGTGGAACAGGTTTTCCTGGTACACGTTCACGTCGGTCATCTGGTACGCGTCGCGGGTGTCTTCGGAAAGGTAGTTCTGAATCGAGTTGATCTCGTGGTCGATGAAGTGCTTGTTGCCTTCAACGTCACGGGTGAAGCCGCGCACACGGTAATCCACGGTCACGATGTCCGAATCGAACTGGTGAATGAGGAAGTTGAGCGCTTTGAGCGGTGAAATGACACCACAGGTCGACACGTCGATGTCCACACGGAATGTTGCAATACCGGCGTCCGGATGGATTTCCGGGTAGGTATGCACCGTGATGTGACTCTTGTCGAGGTGGGCCAGGATGATTTCCGGCAGCGGACCCGGGGACTCTTCGATCTGGCTTTCGGTCGGGGTGACCGGTTCTTCCGAGATCAGAATCGTGACGCTGGCACCCTGAGGCTCATAGTTCTGACTGGCAATGTTCAGAATGTTGGCACCAATGATTTCGACAACTTCCGTGAGGATCTGCGTCAGGCGTTCCGCGTTGTACTCTTGATTGATGTACTCGACGTAAGCCTGCTGGTCTTGCGGGGTTTCCGCGTAGCAGATGTCATAGATGTTGAAGCTCAAGGTCTTTGTCAGGTTATTGAACCCGTGGAGCTTGAGTTTGCTTTTCACCGTTAAAAACTCTCTATGTATGCGGCCCGGCCGCGTGATCAAGCATGCCCGTCAAGTGCGAACAACGCACCTGCGTAGGACGGTTAACACCTCTTCGCGATGGCGATTTTGGTTATCTGTTCAGGCGGATGACCCGTCGATTGACCGATCACTGCCCTGAAAAAAGTGGCGCATTATGCAGACGTCAGCGGGGGATCGCCAGAGTCTGCACTGCTTTTATGATAGTTGAATGTCGGCTCAGCCGAGTTCGACGATTTCATAGTCGTGGGTGATTGCCACGCCGGCCGCGCCGAGCATGATCGAGGCCGAGCAATACTTCTCCGCCGACAGCTCGATGGCGCGTTTGACCTGGGCTTCTTTCAGGCCACGACCCTTGACCACGAAGTGCATGTGGATCTTGGTGAACACCTTCGGATCTTCGGTCGCGCGCTCGGCCTCCAGGAAAGCTTCGCAGCTTTCAACTGCCTGACGGGACTTCTTCAGGATGCTGACCACGTCGAAGTTGCTGCAGCCGCCAACGCCCAGCAGGAGCATTTCCATCGGGCGAACACCCAGATTGCGACCACCGGCGTCCGGCGGACCGTCCATGACCACGACATGACCGCTGCCGGATTCGCCGAGGAACATGGCTTCGCCAGCCCATTGGATGCGTGCCTTCATCGCCAAGACTCCACTGTAGAAAAAAGGGTCGCCAGCTTAGCACAGGGCCCCGGTTTGACTGCGAGCGCTGATCCTAGGACGGATGCCCTTACTGCGTAGGTAATTTCTCGAATTTTCGACGAAGTGTCTGGTAAGCTGGCGCCAATTCACTGGCGCCTAGCCAGTATTTGTAGCGACCGCCTCAGCGCCTCATATAAAAACCAAATATAACCGTGCAGTCTTTTCGGGATACAACCATGGTTGGTATTACCCCCACACCTAAAATCAAGAACCTCGACAAGCTGCTGATGCATTGCCAGCGCCGCCGTCATGCGGCCAAGAGCAATATCATCTGCGCCGGGGATCGCTCGGACACGCTGTACTTCATCATCCGCGGTTCGGTCACGATCCTGATCGAGGACGACGACGGCCGCGAGATGATCATCGCGTACCTGAATGCCGGGGATTTCTTCGGTGAGCTGGGCCTGTTCGAACAGGCCGGCCAGGAACAGGAGCGCAGTGCCTGGGTGCGGGCGAAGGTCGAGTGCGAAGTCGCGGAAATCAGCTACGCCAAATTCCGTGAGTTGTCGCAGCAAGATCCAGACATTCTTTACGTGCTCAGCGGACAAATCGCACAACGCTTGCGCAACACCACGCGCAAGGTCGGCGATCTGGCGTTCTTCGATGTCACCGGTCGTGTGGCCCGCTGCCTGCTGGAGTTGTGCAAGCAACCCGATGCGATGACCCACCCGGACGGCATGCAGATCAAGGTGACCCGTCAGGAAATCGGGCGGATTGTCGGTTGCTCGCGGGAGATGGTCGGTCGCGTGCTCAAGGATCTTGAGGAACGCAACCTGGTGGATGTGAAAGGCAAGACCATGGTGGTCTTCGGCACTCGCTGAGTTCGAACGCTCAGGCGGCGTAGATCTGCGCCAGCATTAAACGAAAGAGTTCATCGAGTCGCGCCAATGCATGGGGCGCCGGGAATTTCTCATGCAACGCGATGTGGCTGGCGGCACGTACCCGTTGCTCCAGGCCACACGCTTCGTTGAAGCGATTGACCGCCGCGACCATCGATTCGCGCTCGTCATCCAGCAGCATCGCACCGTGCACCAATCCCACCGGGCGCTGACCACCCTGACTCTGGCGCCAGCGCTGAGCGGTGCCGACCATCTTGCGGCCGTCGAGGTTGACGTTGAAACGACCGTCGCAGAACGCGCCATCGATTTCACCCAGCGAAGACGTACCACCCAACTCATCCAGCAACTGACAGATCGGATCACACAGACGCCGGTAACCGGTTTCGATGCGGTTCAGATCGCCTTCGCTGCGAGGCGGCGCGTAGACCAGAGCAATGTTGATCGTCGAAGCGGATTGCGGAACAGGTTCACCACCGGTTTCACGCAGCAGCACCGGCCAACCGGCAGCGGCGGAGACTTCACAGGCGTGATCGAATCCGGGAAGGCGGTTCAAGCGGCGTGGCATGACCAAAGCGCGATCACTGGGTTGCCAGAACAGCAGGCCGAACTCGGCATCACCGGCGCAGACCGAGGCCAGCAGATCCTGCTCGGCTTGCAGACCGGCTTCGATGGTCAGGGAAGTGGGGATCATAAGGTTTCCATAGGACGTTCAGTCTGAGGTGAATCTTATGCTGCCTTCGCGGGCAAGCCCGCTCCCACAGGGATACGGGCGCCTGCGAAGAGTCGATCAGTCGAGGGTCGAACCGCTCACCGGAACGCCGCGCTCTGGGAAGAACAGGCGTTGCAGTTCAATGCCCGGGCTTTCGGCGCGCATGAACGCTTCACCGACCAGGAACGCATAAACGTCGCTGATTTCCATCAGTTCGACATCGGCACGGTTGAGGATCCCGCTCTCGGTGATCACCAGACGATCGCGCGGAATGCGCGGCAGCAGGTCGAGGGTGGTTTCCAGGCTCACGTCGAAGGTGTGCAGGTTGCGGTTGTTGACCCCGACCAGTGGCGTGTCGAGGGTCTTCAATGCGCGTTCCAGCTCATCGCCGTCGTGGACTTCCACCAGAACATCGAGACCGACGCCTTTGGCCACCGAAGCCAGCTCGGCCATTTTCACGTCATCCAGCGCGGAGACAATCAGCAGCACGCAGTCGGCGCCCAGCGCACGGGCTTCGACGATCTGGTACGGATCGATCATGAAGTCCTTGCGGATCACCGGCAGCGAACACGCGGCACGGGCCTGCTGCAGATAAGCATCAGCGCCCTGGAAGTAGTCGATATCAGTCAGTACCGACAGACAGGTCGCCCCGCCCTTCTCGTAGCTTTTGGCGATGTCGGCGGGAACGAAATTCTCGCGGATCACGCCTTTGCTCGGCGAAGCCTTCTTGATTTCAGCGATCACTGCCGGTTGTTTCTTCTTGGCCTGCGCCAGCAAGGCACGGGCAAAACCGCGGGGTGCATCGGCCGTCTTGGCCAGACTTTCCAGCTCGCTCAGGCTCACACGGGCGCTACGCTCGGCGACTTCCTGAACCTTGCGGGCCAGAATGTTTTCCAGAACCGTCGGTACACTCATCCCTCATTCTCCACTTTGAATACCGCGGTAAAGGCACCCAACTCCTCGAGTTTTTCCCGAGCGAGACCGGTGTGCAGAGCGTCGTGGGCAAGTGCCACGCCTTCTTTCAGACTTGTTGCCAGATCGGCGGCGTACAGCGCCGCACCGGCATTGAGCACGATCATTTCGGCAGCCTTCTGGCCGTTCTCGGTCTTGCGCTTGCCCAGCGCGTCGCGGATCAGTGCCAGCGAAGCTTCCGGACCTTCGACCGACAGACCGTGCAGACTCTGGCTCTTCATGCCCAGATCTTCCGGTTCGACCCAATATTCGGTGATCTCGTTGTTCTTCAGCTCGGCCACAAAAGTCGGCGCAGCAAGGCTGAATTCGTCCAGACCGTCCTTCGAATGCACCACCAGCACATGTTTGCTGCCCAGACGCTGCAAGACTTCGGCCAATGGCCGGCACAGTGCCTGGGTGAATACGCCGACTACCTGATGTTTGACGCCGGCCGGATTCGTAAGCGGGCCGAGCATGTTGAACAGGGTACGCAGGCCAAGGTCGCGGCGCGGGCCGGCGGCGTATTTCATGGCTTTGTGGTGAGTCTGGGCAAACATGAAACCGATGCCGACGTTGTCGATGCAGCGCGCTACCTGAACCGGGGTCAGGTTGAGGTAGATCCCGGCCGCTTCCAGCAGGTCGGCGCTGCCGCTCTTGCCCGACACCGCACGGTTGCCATGTTTGGCCACGGTGCAGCCGGCAGCGGCAACGACAAAGGATGAAGCGGTGGAAACGTTGAAAATGTTCGCGCCATCACCGCCGGTGCCGACCACATCGACCACGCCGTCGAGGGTCTTGAGTTCGACCTGGTCGGCCAACTCGCGCATCACCGACACCGCGCCGACGATTTCGTCGATGCTTTCGCTCTTCATGCGCATCGCCATCATGAACGCGCCGATCTGCGCATCCGTGCATTGGCCGGTCATGATTTCGCGCATCACATCGCGCATCTCATCGGTGCTGAGGTCGAGGTGATCGACGATACGGCTCAGGGCTGTCTTGATATTCATGGAGAGTCCTTAGCGCGTGCCGCCGGTTTGTTTGAGGAAGTTGGCGAACAGTTCGTGGCCCTGCTCGGTGAGGATCGATTCCGGGTGGAACTGTACGCCCTCGATGTTCAGGGTCTTGTGACGCAGGCCCATGATTTCATCGACCGAGCCGTCATCGTGCTGAGTCCACGCGGTCAGCTCCAGGCAATCGGGCAAGGTCTCGTGCTTGACGATCAGGGAATGATAGCGGGTGACCGTCAGTGGGTGATTCAAGCCGGCAAATACGCCCTTGTCCTCGTGGAATACCGGACTAGTCTTACCGTGCATCACTTGCCGGGCGCGCACCACGTCACCGCCAAAGGCCTGGCCGATGGACTGGTGGCCGAGGCAGACGCCGAGGATCGGCAGCTTGCCGGCGAAGTGCTTGATGGCTTCGATGGAGATGCCGGCTTCGGTCGGTGTGCACGGACCGGGGGACACCACGATTCGCTCCGGGTTGAGCGCTTCGATTTCGGCGATGGTCAGCTCGTCGTTGCGCACGACCTTGACCTCGGCACCCAACTCGCCGAGGTATTGCACAACGTTGTAAGTAAAGGAGTCGTAGTTGTCGATCATCAGCAACATGGCGTTTCGAACCTCTTGAATTCTGACTTGGAAACAGCCTTCGGATGACTTGCCAGGACGCTGCACGATGTCGGACGCACAGGTGGCGACGGCAAAGCGGCATTTCAAACGGGCAAGGAAGGCAAAGCGATACAGATCCGGCGGGGCCGGCAGAAAAGATTCAGGCGCGCCAACGCCAGCGGGCGTGTGCCTTGATGACTTGATCCAGGAGTTTGCTGGTGATCAACACGGGGAAGGTCTCGTTCATACGTTCCCGCACAGTAACTTAGCTGGGCAGAGCGTGCAATATGGCCGGGCCTGACGGGGGGAAAACTATGGGAGGGTTGACGACCGATGGCAAAACGCCGGAAGTTTTTGGTACTGTCGTTTCGTTCCATACAACAATAAATAAACGGACTTGCTCATGATCAAACAGACGTTGTTTGTACCGCTCGCCGGATGCCTGCTCGCGATGGCCTGCGCCCAGGCGAATGCCGCGCCCAATCCTTATTCGAACTTCGTTGTCTTCGGCGACAGCCTCAGCGATGCAGGTACGTTCTCCGACCCCGACGGTCCAGCCGGCTCGGTCAAGCGTTTCACTAACCGTACAGGCCCGAACTACCAGGACGGCAGCGGTGAGTTCTACTCGCTGAACGCCACCCAATTGATCGGCGGTCGACTGGGTTTCACGCCAAATCAGACCGCTTCCGCTGATTCGGCGGTACGCGCCGGCCAGGGTTTGCCGGACGGCAACAACTGGGCGGTGGGCGGCTACCGCACCGACCAGATTCTCGACTCGATCACCACTACATCCGCCAGCGGTGAACGCACCCGTACCGGCTACCTGCCGTCGAACGGTTTCCGCGCCGATCCGAATGCACTCTATTACCTGACCGGGGGCGGCAACGACTTCCTTCAGGGACGCGTCACCAGTCTCCCTCAGGCCAACGCCGCCGCCGATCGACTGGTCGACAGCGTACGCACACTGCAGGGTGCCGGTGCCCGTTACATCATGGTCTGGCTTCTGCCGGACATCGGCCTGACACCGGCCATCAACGGTTCGCCTCTACAAGCTTTCACCTCGCAACTCAGCGCCCAGTTCAACACCGAACTGGTGAGCCAACTGCAGACGGTCAACGCCAACGTCATTCCACTGAACATTCCGGTGCTGCTCAAGGAGGCGTTTGCCAGCCCCGCGCAGTTCGGCCTGGCCACCGATCAGAACCTGGTCGCTACCTGCTTCAGCGGCGATGGTTGTACTGAAAACGCCCGATACGGGATCAACAGTGCAACGCCGGATCCGACCAAGCTGATCTACAACGACTCGGTGCACCCGACCGAAGCCGGGCAACGACTGATTGCCGATTACGCCTACTCGTTGCTGGCTGCACCCTGGGAGCTGACCCTGCTGCCGGAAATGGCCCAGGGTACGTTGCGTGCGCATCAGGATGAACTGCGTAATCAATGGCTGGCCGATTGGGAAAACTGGCAGGGCGTTGGTCAATGGCGAGCAATTGTTTCCGCTGGCGGCCAGCATCAGGACTTCGATGACCAGCACGCCGGGGCGAGCGCCGACGGTAACGGTTACAACCTGAACATTGGTGGCAGCTACCGCCTCGACGACGCCTGGCGTGTCGGTGTGGCGGCAGGTTTCTATCACCAGAAAATCGAAGCCGGCGACAACGACTCCGAGTACAAACTCAACTCCTACATGGGCACCGCATTCGCCCAGTACCAGCAAAACCGCTGGTGGGGTGACCTGGCCGTTACCGCCGGGCATCTGGACTACGACAGCCTGAAGCGCAAGTTCCAGCTGGGGGTCAACGAGCGTGGCGAGAAAGGCGACACCGACGGTTACGTACTGGCCATCGGCGGCCGTGTCGGCTACGACATCGCGCCAGAAGCCAGCAGCCCATGGCACCTGTCGCCATTCGTCAGCGCCGACTTCGGCAAGGTGGAAGTGGATGGCTACTCGGAAAAAGGCGCGGACGCCACAGCGCTGACCTTCGATGACCAGTCGCGCAACTCCCGCCGTCTCGGCCTCGGCATCCAGGGCAAATACCAGATCACCGCACAGACCCAGGTCTTCGGCGAATTCGCCCACGAGCGCGAATACAACGACGACGCCCAGGATCTGACGATGAACCTCAACAGCCTGCCGAACAATCGCTACACCCTGGAAGGCTACACACCGCAAACCAACCTGAACCGCCTGAACCTGGGCGTGAGCCACAACCTCACCAAAGACGTGGCCCTTCGCGCCAGCTACAACATTCGCAAGGATGACGACTTTACCCAGCAAGGGGTCAATGTTGGCGTAAGTCTCGACTTCTGATCAGTCGGCAATAAAAAACGCGGCGCCCTCACAGACGCCGCGTTTTTTTTATGGCTGAACCCCGTCACTCAGTCCGGGGTTTGTTCCGCCAGTGCAACAGCCCGGAACATCGCCCGGCGCTTGTTAATGGTTTCTTCCCATTCCAGCGCCGGCACCGAATCGGCAACGATGCCGCCACCGGCCTGCACGTGCAGCTCGCCGTTCTTGATCACCGCGGTGCGAATGGCGATCGCGGTGTCCATGTTGCCGTTCCAGGCGAAGTAACCGACCGCCCCGCCATACACGCCACGCTTGACCGGCTCCAGTTCGTCGATGATTTCCATCGCGCGGATCTTCGGCGCGCCGGACAAGGTGCCCGCCGGCAGGATCGCCCGCAGTGCATCCATGGCGGTCAGGCCGGATTTCAACTGACCGGTAACGTTGGACACGATGTGCATCACGTTGGAATAACGCTCGATGACCATCTTCTCGGTGAGTTTCACCGAACCGATTTCCGAAACACGACCCGTGTCGTTGCGACCGAGGTCGATCAGCATCAGGTGCTCGGCGATCTCCTTGTCATCGGACAGCAGGTCTTCTTCCAGCGCCACGTCGGCCTCTTCGGTGGCCCCGCGAGGACGGGTGCCGGCAATCGGGCGCACGGTGATCAGGTTGTCTTCGACCCGCACCAGCACTTCCGGCGAACTGCCGACGACGTGGAAATCGCCGAAGTTGAAGAAGTACATGTACGGCGTCGGGTTGAAGCAACGCAGCGCACGGTACAGATCGATCGGCGCCGCCTTGAAGTCGATCGACATGCGCTGGGACGGCACGACCTGCATGCAGTCACCGGCGAGGATGTATTCCTTGATGGTGTCGACGGCTTTTTCGTAGTCGTCCTGGGTGAAACTGGAGCGGAACACCGGCTCGGCCGCCTGCTGCTTGCTGAAATCCAGGCCACGGCGGGGAGTGATCGGCTGACGCAGTTTTTCCAGCAATTCCTGCAATTGCGCCTGACCCTGCTCGTAGGCATCGGCCTGCGCCGGGTCGGCCAGCACGATCGCGTGCATTTTGCCGGCGAGGTTGTCGAACACCACCACCGCATCGGAGACCATCAGCAGAATGTCCGGCACGCCCAGCGGATCCGGGTTCGGGCATTTGCCGAGACGCTTCTCTACATAACGCACGCAGTCGTAACCGAAGTAGCCCACCAGACCGCCGTTGAAACGCGGCAGACCAGCAATGGTCGGCACGTTGTAGCGGGCCTTGAAGGTTTCGACGAAGGCCAGCGGGTCTTCGACGTCGTGGCTTTCAGTCTCGACGCCATCGACGGTGATGCTGACGTGATGATCGTGAACCCGCAGCACGGTGCGGCACGGCAGGCCGATGATCGAATAACGGCCCCATTTCTCGCCGCCCTGCACCGATTCGAGCAGGTAGGAGTTGGGCTGGTCGGCCAGTTTCAGGTAGATCGACAGCGGGGTGTCGAAGTCGGCCAGGGTTTCGCAGGCCAGCGGGATGCGGTTGTAGCCGTCAGCGGCCAGACGCAGGAATTCTTCGCGGATCATAGGGTGCCTCGTGGTGTGAGGTGCAAATCAGTCAGGTGTGCAAACGCGCCGGCAGGCCGGCCAGGAACAAGTCAGGCGCGCCAACGCCAGCGGGCCAGGGCCTTGATGACTTTCATCCAGAGTTTGCGGGTGACCACCACGATGGCGTTTCCAGAAGGGGATTGAGATGCGTCGGGCAACGTTATCTCAGCGGCCGTATCCAGGCAACCGGGAATTAGCTTGCGCAGATCGTCGATCACCAGTGCCGGGGATTCTTCGGCAATCGGCCGGCCATGGTTGTAGCCATAGCTGAGCGCGACACACTTGACCCCCGCCGCTTTCGCCGCCAGCACGTCGCTGCGCGAATCGCCGACGAACAGCGATTGCGAGGCCGGAATGCCGGACATCTTCATCACGAAGAACAGCGCCGCCGGATCGGGTTTCTTCTGCGGCAGGGTATCGCCGCCGATGATCCACTTGAAGTAGCGGCCGATCTTCATCTGATCCAGCAACGGCGCGACGAAACGCTCCGGCTTGTTGGTGATCAGCGCCATGGCCACGCCCTGCTTGTGCAGCCATTTCAGGGTGTCGCGCACGCCGGGATAGACCACGGTCAGCTCATGGCTGGCGCCGTAGGCTTCCATGAAAACTTCCAGCGCATGCTCGGCTTCGACGTCATCCACGGAGGCATGGTCGATGCCGCCAGCCAAAGCGCGGCGCACCAGCACCGGAGCGCCATTACCGACCCACTCGCGCACCGACTCGATACCGGCAGGCTTGCGCCCGAGGGTGAGCAGCATGTTATCCACCGCCGCCGCCAGGTCTGGTACCGAATCGATCAGCGTGCCATCCAGATCGAACATCACCAACCGCGGCAGTTGCCCCGGGAACAGCTGCTCAAATCCGCTCATGGGCGGGCCAGCGCCAGTTCGGAACGCATCTTGTCGATGACTTCCTGATAGTTCGGCGCATTGAAGATCGCCGAGCCGGCCACGAAAGTGTCGGCGCCGGCAGCGGCGATTTCACGGATGTTGTTGACGTTGACGCCGCCGTCGATTTCCAGGCGGATGTCACGGCCCGAGGCATCGATGATCGCGCGCGCTTCGCGCAGCTTGTCGAGGGTGCCGGGGATGAATTTCTGCCCGCCGAAGCCTGGGTTGACGCTCATCAGCAAGACCATGTCGACCTTGTCGATCACGTACTTCAGTACGTCCAGCGGGGTCGCCGGGTTGAACACCAGGCCGGATTTGCAGCCGCCTTCGCGGATCAGTTGCAGCGAACGATCGACGTGCAGCGTGGCTTCCGGGTGAAAGGTGATGTAGGTGGCGCCGGCCTCGATGAAGTCGCCGACGATGCGATCCACCGGGCTGACCATCAGGTGCGCGTCGATCGGCGCGGTCACGCCGTACTTGCGCAGCGCGGCGCAGACCATCGGGCCGATGGTCAGGTTCGGTACGTAGTGGTTGTCCATGACATCGAAGTGAACGAAGTCGGCACCGGCGGCCAGAACGTTGTCCACTTCCTCGCCCAGGCGGGCGAAGTCGGCGGAGAGAATCGACGGAGCAATAACGAAGGGCTGCATGACGCACCTTTTCTGAGCTAAATCACGATGGCGCGCATTGTATACCTCAAGTTTCCGCGCGCGCACCGTGACCGCGATGATTGGGTTGTGCCATGACCGATGACCGGCGGGTTCTCAGTACGCCGCCCGGTAGATCTTCTCGATGTCGGCAGCGCTGAGCTTGCGCGGGTTGTTGCGCATCAGGCGCTCGATGCCTGCGGCCTCTACGGCCATGGCCGGAATCGCCTCTTCGGGCACGCCGAAACTACGCAGACCCTGCGGAATTTCCACCGCGGCGCACAGTTCGGTCATCGCCGTGACGGCGCAGTCGGCCGCTTCATTTAGACTCAGATGAGCGGTCTTCACCCCCATGGCTTCGGCGATATCCTGCATCCGTTCGACGCAGGCCATCTTGTTCCAGGTCATGACATACGGCAGCAACAGCGCATTGCTGACGCCATGGGCAATGTTGAAACGCCCGCCCAGCGGATACGCCAGCGCATGCACCGCGCCGACCCCGGCATTGCCGAACGCCATGCCGGCCATCAGGCTGGCGGTGGCCATGTCTTCCCGGGCTTGCAGATTGGACGGATTGGCGTAGGCCTTGGGCAATGAGCGAGCGATCAACTTGATCGCGCCGATGGCCAGCGAATCGGTGATCGGCGAGGCATTCAGCGACAGATAGGACTCGATGGCATGCACCAGGGCATCGACGCCACTGGCGGCCGTCACGCTGCGCGGACAAGTCAGGGTCATCTGCGGACTGACCAGCGCCACGTCCGGCAGCAGGTAGTCGCTGACGATGCCTTTCTTCAGTTGGGCGACCTTGTCCGAAAGAATGGCGACGTTGGTCACTTCAGAACCGGTGCCGGCCGTGGTCGGGATGGCGATCAGCGGCGGGCCCTTGCGCGGCACCTGATCGACACCGAACAGATCTTCCAGCGCACCGTGATAACCGGCGTACGCCGCGACACTCTTGGCGATGTCGATGGCACTGCCGCCACCGAGGCCGATCAACCCGTCATGCCCGCCCTCTCGGTAGACGCGCATGCAGTCCTCGACGATGGCGATTTCCGGATCCGGCAGTACCCGGTCGAAGATTTCGTACTCGCGCTCGCCGATCTGCGCCAGCGCCAACTGCACCGTGCCGGACTTGACCAGCGCGGCATCGGTGACGATCAGCGGGTTGTCGATGTCCAGCCGTGTGAGCTCGGCCGCCAGTTGCTCGATGGCCCCGGCGCCGGTGATCAGTTTGTGAGCAATCTTGAACGAGGAAAGACTCATCGTGCGCAGCCTCTTATAGATGTGGGAGCTGAGCACAAGCGTAGCTGGGGAATTCGGGTTGTCTGTCATTCAGCGCATGAATGACCAACTGCGCCCCGATGATCGTTCCCACGCTCCGCGTGGGAATGCAGCCAGGGACGCTCCGCGTTCCATTCGGAAGCTGGAATGCGGAGCGAGGGAACAATCATCGAGGGGGTTCAGACCTGAGCGGTACGCAGTTTCTCGCTACGTCCACGCAACCATTCCAGCGTCAGCAACAGAATCACCGAGAAGGCAATCAGCAGAGTCGCCGCCGCCGCAATCGTCGGACTCAGGTTCTCGCGAATCCCGCTGAACATCTGCCGAGGCAACGTCGCTTGCTCAGGGCCGGCAAGAAACAGCGTCACCACCACTTCATCGAACGATGTCGCAAAGGCAAACAGCGCACCGGAAATCACCCCCGGCGCAATCAGCGGCAAGGTCACCCGACGGAACGTGGTCAGTGGCGAAGCGCCAAGACTGGCCGCCGCCCGCACCAGGTTGTGGTTGAACCCTTGCAAGGTCGCCGACACCGTGATGATCACGAACGGCACACCGAGCACCGCGTGCACCACGATCAGCGAGAAGAAACTGTTGCCCAGGCCCAGCGGCGCGAAGAACAGGTAACTGG
This sequence comes from Pseudomonas sp. GW821-FHT02C04, assembly GCF_059421845.1. Taxonomy (NCBI): domain Bacteria; kingdom Pseudomonadati; phylum Pseudomonadota; class Gammaproteobacteria; order Pseudomonadales; family Pseudomonadaceae; genus Pseudomonas; species Pseudomonas sp. GW821-FHT02C04. Next base: position 23,378 of record NZ_JBWKVT010000002.1, read on the forward strand.
CCACACCGATGATCACCACCGGCACCACCATCGGCGAAATCACCAGCGCCATCACCAGCGCCTTGCCGGGGAAGTCGCCACGGGTCAGGCCGATCGCCGCCAGCGTGCCGAACACCATCGCCAGCACCGTCGCGGCCGGGGCGACGATGATGCTGTTCTTCAGCGAGCGCATCCATTCCGCCGAGGCGAAGAAGTCCTGATACCAGTGCAGCGAGAAACCTTGCAGCGGGTACACCAGGAAGCTGCCCGAGTTGAACGACAGCGGCACGATCACCAGCACCGGCAGGATCAGGAACAACAGGATCAAGCCGCAGAGGATCCGCAAGCTGTAGAACCACACCCGCTCGACGGGCGACATATAAGGACTCAGCATTTCTAATTCCCCTTAGCTCAGGCGCAGGCGACTGGCGCCCACCAGCCAGCTGTAGATCAGATAAAGCACCACGGTCGCCAGCAGCAACAGCCCGCCGAGCGCGGTGGCCATGCCCCAGTTGATGCTGGTGTTGGTGTAGAACGCGACGAAGTAGCTGACCATCTGATCGTTCGGGCTGCCCAGCAGCGCCGGGGTGATGTAGTAGCCGATGGCGAGGATGAACACCAACAGGCAACCGGCGCCGACACCGGCATAGGTCTGCGGGAAATACACCCGCCAGAAACTGGCGAACGGGTGGCAGCCCAGGGAAATCGCGGCGCGCATGTAGGTCGGCGAGATGCCTTTCATCACGCTGTAGATCGGCAGGATCATGAACGGCAGCAGGATGTGCACCATCGAGATGTAAACCCCGGTGCGGTTGAACACCAGCTCCAGCGGTTTATCGATCACGCCCATTGCCATCAGCGCGCTGTTGATCAATCCGCCGGATTGCAGCAACACGATCCACGCGGCGACCCGTACCAGGATCGAGGTCCAGAACGGCAGCAGCACCAGAATCATCAGCAGGTTGCTTTGACGTGACGGCAGGTTGGCCAGCAGATACGCCAGCGGATAAGCGAGCACCAGGCAGATCACGGTGATGATCAGGCCCATCCAGAAGGTCCGGGCGAAGATGTCGAGGTAGATCGCCTGATCCGGAGTGGCCGGGGCCAGCTCGCCGAGGTCGTCGATGCGATGATCCACCGCCGCCAGCAGATAGAACGGCGTGATGCTGCTGGTGTTGCGCTTCACGGCCTGCCAATAGGCCGGATCGCCCCAGCGTTCGTCGAGGCCTTCCAGCGCTTCTTTATAAGAGGCCGGCTCGCTGGCGAATGGCAGCGAACGGGCGGTTTTGGTCAGCAGGCTGCGATAGCCGGCCAACTCCATGTTCAAGCGCTTGGACAGATCGCCCAAGGTCTGGTTTTTGCGAGCTTCGGCGAGGTCTTCGCCGGCGGCTTTGTAGACCGGCTCAGCGGGCAGTCCGCGACCGTCCCAACTGGCGATGGCTGCCACGGTGCGTGGCATGCCGCCCACCACTTCCGGGTTGCCGACGCTTTTGTAGAGCAGCGCCACGATCGGCACCAGGAACACCAGCAACAGAAACAGCACCAGCGGCGCAATCAGCGCCTGGGCCTTCCAGCGGTTGACCCGCTCGGCGCGCTTGAGCTTCTGCTTCAAGGTGGGGCTGTTGCCCTCGTTCAGGGGAACGGCGATGGCCATGACGTACTCCGGAAATCTTTTGAATGACGGCGTCACCCTTGGGGGTGACGCCGCGTATGCATCAAGCCTTACTTCGCAGCCCAGGAATTGAAGCGCTGCTCCAGTTGCTCGCCGTTGTCAGCCCAGAAGCTGACGTCGATCTGCACCTGGTTGGCGATGTTTTCCGGGGTGGTCGGCATGTCCTTCAGGACATCCTTGGCCAGCAGCGGTACAGCCTGGGTGTTGGCCGGGCCGTAGGCGATGTTTTCCGAATAGGTCTTCTGCTGTTGCGGTTGCACCGAATAGGCGATGAATTTCTTCGCCGCTTCCGCACGCTTGGCGTCCAGGCCTTTCGGGATGGCCCATGCGTCGAAGTCGTAGATGCCGCCGTTCCACACCACTTTCAGGTTGGATTCTTTCTGCACGGCCGCGATCCGACCGTTGTAGGCCGAACTCATGACCACGTCACCGGACGCGAGGTATTGCGGCGGCTGGGCACCGGCTTCCCACCACTGGATGCTTGGCTTGAGTTCGTCCAGCTTCTTGAATGCGCGATCCTGACCATCTTTGCTGGCCAACACTTTGTAGACGTCTTTCGGCGCAACGCCGTCGGCCATCAGTGCGAATTCGAGGGTGTACTTGGCGCCTTTGCGCAGGCCGCGCTTGCCCGGGAATTTCTTGGTGTCCCAGAAGTCCGCCCAACTGCTCGGTGCGGTTTTCAGCTTGTCGGCGTTGTAGGCCAGCACGGTCGACCACACGAAGAAGCCCACGCCGCACGGCTGGATCGCGCCTTTGACGTAGTCTTCGGTCTTGCCGAACAGCGCAGGATCGAGTTGCTCGAACATGTCTTCGTCGCAGCCACGGGACAGTTCCGGCGATTCAACCTCTACCAGATCCCAGGACACGCTCTTGGTGTCGACCATGGCTTTGACCTTGGCCATCTCACCGTTGTACTCGCCAGCAACGATCTTGCCGTTGCCCGCTGCTTCCCACGGTGCGTAGAAGGCTTTGACTTGCGCCGCCTTGTTCGCCCCGCCAAACGACACCACGGTCAGATCCGGGCCAGCGGCCATTGCGCTTGCCGCACCCATCAGGCCCAGGGTCAGGGCTGTGAACTTCAGGGATCTCAACATTTATTGTTCTCTCCACGTGCAGGGTTGGTGTTGGTATTGCCGGGGCGCTTAATGCGCCTCTAGAAGAGGATCAAGCGCGCGAACGTGCTCAACCTGCCAGCCAAGCGGAACCACGTCGCCGACCGCGAGCGCTGGATCGAGCTCGGCAATCGGTTGTTTCACGAAGAAGTCGGTCTTGCCGCAGACTTCCAGGCGCACCCGGACGTGGTCGCCCAGATAGATGAATTCGGCCACCCGCCCGGAGAAGCGGTTGACGCATTGATCGCTCGAACCGTTGAGGCTGACGCGCTCCGGACGGATCGACAGGGTGACGGGTTCGCCGGTCTGGCCGATGTTGACCGCCAGCGCTTCGACCTTTTCCCCACGCCCCAACTCGACCACGCAGCGCTCGCCGTTCTGGCTCAGCAGGCGACCGTTGAGGCGGTTGTTCTCGCCGATGAAGTTGGCGACGAAGGTGTTTTTCGGTTCTTCGTAGAGGGTGCGCGGCGGGGCGATCTGCTGGATCTCGCCCTGATGGAATACGGCGACACGATCGGACATGGTCAGGGCCTCGCCCTGGTCGTGGGTCACGTAGACCACGGTCACGCCGAGGCGCTGGTGCAGGTGTTTGATTTCCATCTGCATGTGTTCGCGCAGCTGCTTGTCGAGGGCGCCGAGGGGTTCGTCCATCAGCACCAGTTGTGGCTCGAACACCAGCGCACGGGCCAGCGCCACACGCTGTTGCTGGCCGCCGGACAATTGCGCCGGATAGCGCGAAGCGAAGGCATCGAGCTGCACCATGCTCAGGACTTTCTTGACCTTGTCGCTGACGTCGCTCTTGTTCAGGCCACGCACGGTCAGCGGGAACGCAAGGTTCTCGGCGACGGTCATGTGCGGGAACAGCGCGTAGTTCTGGAACACCATGCCGATGTCGCGCTTGTGCGGCGGCACGTTGTTGATCGCCCGTCCGGCCAGGAGGATTTCACCGGCGGTCGGGGTTTCGAAACCGGCGAGCATCATCAGGCTGGTGGTCTTGCCGGAGCCGGATGGCCCGAGCAGGGTCAGGAACTCGCCCTTGCGGATGTCCAGGTTGAGGTCTTTGACGATCAGGTTCTCGCCGTCGTAGCTCTTCTGCACTCCACGAAAGCTGACCAGCACATCACTGGCCCCTGCGTTTGATTCGACCTGGCTCATACCCACACCTTTGTTATTGATGACTGCTGTGGGATTAAGCCTAGTGGCTGCTTGCAGTCACGCAAATCGGGGCGCAGGAGAGAATCGCCTCAGCCGGATGGAAGGCCGGGGGTAGGGATTGCCCTACAAGGATGGCGCGTTTGGACACGTCAGGTGCGAGCCCTGAAGTTCCAGCCGCAGGAACCGGCAAAAGTGCCTGTCGCTATTGGATATGCGGATTAAAGGAGCTTGTGTTCCATCGCGTACTTCACCAGCTCGGCGAGTGAGGTGATGTTGAGCTTTTGCATCAGCCGCGCCTTGTGGGTGCTGATGGTCTTGCTGCTCAAGGCCAGCTGCTGGGCGATGTCGTTGACGTTGGCGCCCTGGGCCAGGCGCTCGAACACGGAAAACTCACGCTCCGACAACAACGAATGCAGCGGTCGCGTATCGGTCAGACCGACTTCGAAGACCATCCGGTCGGCCAGTTCCGGATCGATGTAGCGCCCGCCCGCCGCGACCTTGCGGATCGCCGTCAGCAGCAGCGCCGGATCGCTGTCCTTGGTCGCATACCCGGCGGCGCCGACCTTCAGCGCCCGGGCGGCCATCTGCGCTTCGTCGTGCATCGACAGCACCAGAATCGCCGGCGGATTGTTCAGTGCGCGGATGCGTGGAATCGCTTCCAGCCCGTTGACCCCGGGCATGGAAATATCCAGCAGCACCACCTCGCACGGCACACTGCGCAGGGTTTCCAGCAACTGCTCGCCATTGCTCGCCTCCCCCACCACTTGCAGATCCTTGGCCAGGCCGATCAATTGCTTGATGCCTTCGCGAACGATGGTGTGGTCTTCGGCTACCAGTACACGGATCACTTACTTCTCCTCATCCCGTGGCACCCGCACGCTCAGCGTGGTGCCCTCGCCCGGCTCGCTGTCGAGTGACAACTGACCGCCCATGATCAACACCCGCTCACGCATGCCCACCAGCCCAAAGGATGTCGGCCTGCCCGCAGTGGCGACAAATCCTACGCCATCATCGCTGACTGTCAGACACAAATCGGCGCCTTCGAGCGCCAGCGTCAGTTCCACAGTATGCGCCTGGGCATGGCGCATGACGTTGGTCAGCGCCTCCTGAAGAATGCGGAACAGGCCGATGGCCTTGGCGTCGCTGAGCGGCGGAAGATTTTCCGGCACCTGCACCAGACATGGAATCTGCGTACGCGCCTCGAAACGCCGGGCCTGCCATTCGATTGCCGAGGCAATCCCGGCATCGAGGATCGGCGGGCGCAATGCCGTCGCCACATCGCGCACCAACTGGAACAGCTGGGCGATCAGGCGTTTCATGCTGTTCAGGCGTTCATTCAGACCGGGGTCGAGTTGCGCGTAGGCCAGTTCGCACATCGACGTCTCCAGTTTCAGCACCGTCAACATCTGCCCCAGCTCATCGTGAACCTCACGGGCAATGCGTGCTTTTTCCTCTTCCCGCACGCTTTCGAGATGCGCCGACAGCTCGCGCAGTTGTTCACGCGATGCCGCCAGTTCCAGTTCGATGCGTTTGCTTTCGGTGATGTCCCAGACGATGCCGTCCCAGACGTAGGCGCCGTCCTCCAGTTGCCGGGTGATGGCCTTGATCTCGGCCCAGCGCTGTTCGCCCTGCCGCGTCAGGATCCGCCCCTGCCACGACCAGTCGCTGTCAGTGTCCAGCGCCCGGTCCTGGGTCTGGTGATAACCGGCCTTGTCGTCCGGGTGCACCAGACTGCGCAGGCCCATGTCGCGATGGGCGATGGCGGCCGGCGCGTAGCCGACCAGACTCTCGCTGCCCTCGCTGATGTAGGCAAAGTCGATCTGCCCGGTCACCGGCGCCCGCTCCAGGCGGAACACCAGCCCCGGCACATTGGCGGCGATGCCTTGCAGGCGCGCCTCGCTTTCCTGCAACGCGGCCAGGGCCCGCCGGCGTTCGGTGACGTCAGTGAGATAAACCACCAGATATTCGCTGTCGCGAAACCGCAGAAAACTCAACGACACATCCGCCGGCAGGATGCTGCCATCGGCGCGCACACAACTCGTTTCAAAGCTGAGCGGCCCTTCTTCACTGGCCCGGGCGCGTTTCCACAGGTTGAGCCAGCGGTCCATGTGCAGGCCGGGTTCGAAGTCGATCAGCGGTCGCTCGATCAGCGCGCCCTGTGGATAACCGAGCATGTGTTCCGCCGCACGGTTGGCGTAACGCACGTGGCTGTCCCAGTTGACCCAGAGGATGCCGACGGTGCTCTGATCGATGGAAAACTGGGTCAGGCGCAAGGCTTCTTCGCTGGCGGCGCGCAGGGCGATGTCTTCCCGGGCGGCGAGCAGGCGTTGTTCAAGGCTGTGTTGCTGGCGCCGCTGCCAGAAGACGATCGCCGCACAACTGAGCAGCAACACGGCGAACAACAGGCTCAGGTTCTGCCAGAACCCCGGCGACTCCGAAAGCCGCGGGTACTTGGGTTGCAGCCATTGGGTGTGCAGGCGCTCCAGATCTTTTGCCGGGATCGCCCGCAAGGCACTTTCGACAATCCCGGCCAGCTCCGGCCAGTCACGACGGGTGGCGACCCGCAGCAGTTGCGGCAAACCGATGTCGCCGACCACTACCAGCCCGGCAAACTCCGGCTCCGTCGACAGGCGTCCCAATTGCGCTTCGTCCACCACCGCGTAAGACGCCTGCTGACTCAACAGCAACTGCAACGCCTGACGCTCCAGCGGCACGCCTTGCAGATTCAGATGGGGATAGTTACCGCGCAGGTAATCGGCGGTGACGCTGGGCATGCGCACGGCTACCCGGGCCTGGCTGTCGAGTTTTTCCAGCTCGACCGAACTGCTGACTTTCTGGTCGCTGACCACCAGTTGCGGCACGCGCATGTAAGGATCGGAAAACTGCCAGAGACGCAGCGAACCGGGCGTCTGGGTCAAGCCTGGGGCAATATCGATCTCTCCGTCCCGCGCGGCGGCTTCAAGTTGCTCCAGATCGGGGAAGTTGCGCCAACTGAGTTCGATGTCGAGGGCCTTGGCCATCCACTTCATCAACTCGACATTGGCCCCGGACAGCCGCTGCAAACGCCGGTCGTATTGCGCGTACGGCGCCTGCAGAATCAGGCCGACGCGCAATTCATTGTGCTGGGTCAGCCACTGTTGCTGGCTCGTCGACAACTGCGCAACATGGCTCGGCGGCGCAGGCGCGGCCCACCCCATCAAGGGAAACGCCAGACAGCCGATAACCCACAGGCAGCAAAAACGCATCATTGAAATCCCATACACTGACAAATTCTGACCAACCCATTAGGCTGCCGGGATACTTTCTGGCCTGGAATAACCGATGCCCCCTGTCTCTCGCCTGGCAATGCCAGCATTGTGCCTGTCGCTGATCCTGCCTTGTGCGTTTTCCGTCGAAGCCGCCGATCCGGCACCCGCCGCAGCAGCGGAAAAACCCGCCGAAGAAAAACCGGTCGAACGCCAGCCACTGCTTGAGCGTAGTCAGGAAGAAGCCTCGGCACTCGAACGCAAAGTCCCGGCCCAGGAACAACAACAGTTGCAGGCCGGCAGCGACACATTCCTCGCGCTGTGGAAACCGGCCAACACGGCCGACCCCAAAGGCGTGGTGATCCTCATCCCCGGTGCCGGCGAAACCGCTGACTGGCCCCAAGCGATCGGCCCGCTGCGGCGCAAGTTGCCGGACGTCGAGTGGAACAGCCTGAGTATCACCCTGCCTGACCTGCAAAGCGATGCCATCGCACCGCGCGTGATCGAAGCGCCCGCAGCGCCGAAAACCGCCGATGCAGGCAGCAAGGATTCGACCACCGCCGAACCGATCGAGCAAGCCGCCGGCGGTGAAGCGGATGTAGCGGACAAGGTCGTCGCCGAAACCACCGAAGAACAGGCCAAGGCCGACGCCGAGCGAATCTTCGCCCGCATCGACGCGGCGATTGCCTACGCCGAACAGCAAGGCGCGCACAGCATCGTGGTGCTCGGCCACGGCACCGGCGCCTATTGGGCCGCGCGTTTCCTGAACGAAAAGCAGACGGCACAAGTGGAAAAACTGGTGATGGTCGCCGCGCAAGTACCGCCCAAGGCCAAGCCTGAACTGGCAGAGCTGACGCCACTGCTGAAGCTGCCGACCGCCGATATCTTCTATATGGACAAGCCGCTGGATCGCAACGCCGCACTGGAGCGTTTGCAGGCCAGCAAGCGCTTGAAGACGTCGGCGTTCAGCCAGGTCGCGCTTAAGGCGTTGCCCGACAACAAGGCCGAGCAGGAACAATTGTTCCGCCGGGTACGCGGCTGGTTGAATCCGCAAACCCCGGACTGACCGACCGCACAAAAAAAGATCGCAGCCTGGGCTGCGATCTTTTTTTTCGTCTAGCGGAAATCCCGCCGCTCGCGAATCAATGTGTAGGCATTGTGCAAGTCGCGAGTTCTTTCAGTTGCCTCGAGCACCTGGGCCGCCGTCGCACCGGTCCCGGCCACCTTGTCCGGATGATGGCGACTGAGCAGGCGACGATAGGCGCGTTTGATCTGTGCCGGTTCGCTGGTCGCCGACACGCCGAGCAGGCGCATCGCATCCTGGTAACTCACCGCTGCGCTGACAATCGGGCGCTTGTTCGGCTCGTAATCCGCCGCCAGCGCCTGAATCTGGTGAGTCGTCCAGCCCAGCCACTTGCCCCATTGCGCCAGCAGTTCGCGTTCGCTGCTGCCGGCCCGGCCATCGGCCCAGACCATCCGCCAGCAGGCGCGCAACACGCCTTCGGCCGCATGGGGCTGAGCGCTGAGACGCCGCAGATAACCGCGCAGGCGATCCCCGCCGGACTTGCCGCGATTGAACGCGGCAATGGCCCGACGCTGCGCCGGCTCGCTCATGTCCAGCGCGCGCATCTCCTGACGCGCCTGCTGGATATGACCGTCGGTGACCCGCCCGTCACTCTTGGCCAGACGCCCGAGCAAGACGAACAACAACTCGTCGTTGCGCAGCATCGGCTGGCCGCCGAGTTTTTCCCGCAAATGCCCCCAGCTCTGCAAATGCAGGCGCCGATCCAGCGCCTGCCCCAACAAAGCCCCAAGCATGGCCCCCGGAATGCTGGCGATAGCAAAACCCGCTCCGGCTCCAATCAGAGTCCCTGGCCACAACATATCAGCGACTCGCTTCTATCAAGGTTTCGGCTTCAGCCAGACGCTCATGCGTACCGACATCGACCCATTGGCCTTTCAGTCGCTCACCGCTCACCTGCCCGTCCGCCATGGCTTTGCGCAGCAACGGTGCCAGTTTGAAAGCGCCGTCCGTGCAGCCATCGAACAATTGCGGATGCAGCACAGCGATGCCGCTGTAAGTCAGGGTTGCCCTGTCCGGTTGGCCGTCCTGCACCTGGTCGCCGACCAGACAGAAATCGCCCGTCGGGTGATGGGCCGGATTGTCCGCCAGCACCAGATGCGCCAGTCCGGTGATCGGCTGGTGCAGCACGCTGAAGTCGTAATCGGTCCAGATGTCACCGTTGACCACCAGGAACGCTTCGTCGCCGAGCAGCGGCAAGGCGCGAAAGATACCGCCACCGGTTTCCAGCGGCTCGCCTTCAGGCGAGTAACGGATGCTCAGGCCGAATTGCGAACCGTCGCCCAGGTAATCTTCGATCTGCTGACCGAGCCAGGCATGGTTGATCACGATGTCGCTGAAACCCGCCGCCGCGAGGGCACGCAGGTGGTACTCAATCAAGGGTACGCCAGCGGCACGCACCAGCGGTTTGGGGGTGGTCAGGGTCAGCGGGCGCATGCGCTCGCCTTTGCCGGCCGCCAGAATCATTGCCTTCATGCAGTCACTCCGCCACGCAGGCTGACCAGCAATGCCTGCAGTTGCGCCAATTCCGGACGGCGTGCGATCACCGCTTCTATATAAGAGAAGAAGCGCGGCACATCGCCGAGGTAGCGTGGCTTGCCGTCGCGGTGACAGATGCGGGCGAAGATCCCGATAACTTTGAGGTGACGCTGCACGCCCATCAGGTCGCTGGCGCGCAGGAAGTCTTCGAAGTCCGGCTGCACGGGGATGTTCAACGCTGTCGCCTGCTGCCAGTAGTTTTCCAGCCAGCCACGTACGCGTTCTTCAGGCCAGCTGAGGAAGGCGTCCTTGAACAGACAGGTCACGTCGTAGGTCACCGGGCCGTACACCGCGTCCTGGAAATCCAGCACGCCGGGGTTCGGCTCGCTGAGCATCAGGTTGCGCGGCATGTAGTCGCGGTGCACCAGCACTTTGGGCTGTGCCAGCGCGCTCTCGATCAGCAGATCGCTGACCTGTTGCCATTGCTGCTGTTGCGTGGCGTCGAATTCCACACCCAGTTCGCGTTTCACGTACCACTCGGGGAACAGTTCCAGCTCGCGACGCAACAGCGCGACGTCATAACTCGGCAGCGGTGCCACCATCGGCAACTGCTGAAATGCCAACAGCGCCTGCAAGGCATCGCTGAACAATGCGTCGGCATTTTCGCTGTCGATCACGTCGAGATAGGTCTTGTTGCCCAGGTCATTGAGCAAAAGAAATCCGCGCTCGAGGTCCTCGGCATAAATTTTCGGCACGTTAATTCCGGATTTCGCCAGCAAAAAGGCGATATCCACGAACGGTTTGCAGTTTTCCTGGGGCGGCGGCGCGTCCATCACGACGAAACTGCGACCGGCGCCTTCCCAACGGAAATAACGGCGGAAACTCGCGTCGCTGCTGGCCGCAGTCAACGTGGCCGGGGGTACGACACCCCAGCCCTGATCGGCAAAAAGGGTTGCCAACTGCTCATCGAGCCAAACTTTCAGGTGTTGCAAGCGTACATCTTGGTCAGGCATTGCAAGGGTCTCCGACGGCGCTAGCCGTCAAGCGGGTCATGCTTTATTATCCAGCATCTTTTTCAGACCATCGAGAGGCGTGCGGCCCACACCGCGGGCAGATGGCACGCAGGAAGCCCGGACTAATAAGATGGCATTGAAATCCCCCGCGTTTCGTAAAAAATTTCCGTTGTTGGTAACCGGCAGTCTGCTGGCTATGCAACCTCTGGCCAGTTCATTCGTTGTCGCCGCCGAGCAGTATGACTGCGCCGTCTCGGCTACGGGCGGCTGGGCCTGTTCGCCAAAGACGTCGGCGGCTGCATTGCCACCGCGTCCGGTGCATGACGGCAGTGCCGTCAGCGCTGCCGGCGAAGCCCCGGCCGAGAACGGCACTGTTTCGGACTCTGGTCCCAAACCCGTGCTGGTCACCGAGTCCAAGGGCCGTGGCCTGAAATCCCGTAGCGAAGACTACAGTCACCTCGACTGGGTTCCGCGCGAGAAGCTCACCGCCGCCCAACTGGCCGAGACAGGTCCTTACTGCTCTGGTTCCTATATCGAACCAATTCGTCCTGGCATGAATGACAAGACGAATAAAAGTGACGCCCCGACCTTCATCGGCGCGAAAGCTTCGCGCTATAACACCGAAGATCAGGTCGGCACGCTGGCCGGTGACGTGGTTCTGCGTCAGGGCAGCATGCAGGTCGAGTCCCAGGAAGCGAGCCTCTATCAGGCCGAGAGCCGCGCCGAACTCAAGGGCGACGTGCGCATTCGCGACAATGGCGCGCTGATCGTCGGCGACCACGCCGATGTACAGCTCGACACCGGTGAAGCGAAAGTCGACAACGCCGAATACGTGATGCACAAATCGCGCATCCGCGGTAACGCGCTGTACGCCAAGCGCGCCGAGAACGCGATCATCCGCTTGAAGGACGGCACGTACACCACGTGCGAACCGAACAGCAACGCCTGGCAGCTCAAGGGCAACAACATTACCCTGAACCCTGCCACCGGCTTCGGTACCGCGACCAACGTGACACTGCGGGTCAAGGACATTCCGATCCTGTACACCCCGTACATCTACTTCCCGATCGACGACCGTCGTCAGTCGGGCTTCCTGCCGCCGACCATCGGCACCGGCAGCGACACCGGCTTCATGCTGGTCACCCCGTACTACTTCAACCTGGCACCGAACTACGATGCCACGTTGTACCCGCGCTACATGAGCAAGCGCGGCATGTTGGTGGAAGGCGAATTCCGTTACCTGACCAAATCCAGCGAAGGTCAGTTCGGCGCCGCGTACCTCAACGACGAAGACACCGATCGCAGCAAGCAGACCGATTACGAAAAAAATCGCTACATGTACAACTGGCAACACAAGGGTGGCCTGGACTCCCGCGTGTACACCCAGGTTGACTACACCAAGATCAGCGATCCGTACTACTTCCAGGACCTGACCACCGACCAGATCGGCGTGAAGAGCCAGGACTTCGTGAATCAGCAGGGTCTGGTTGCCTACCGTGGCGATAACTACACCGCCATCCTGAATGCTCAGCAGTATCAGCTGGCAACCGTTTCGAACATCACACCTTACGGGCGCCTGCCGCAGATCACCTTCAATGGCAAACTGCCGTACCACCCGGAAGGCCTGAACTTCGATTACGAGACCGAACTCGTTCGCTTTGACCGCGATCTGAAAACCGGTGACTTCGTCAACGAAGACGGCACTGTCTCTCCCCGACTGGATACCAACGTGACCGGCCTGGCTCGTGCCAACGGTGATCGCCTGAATCTGAAGCCTGGCGTCAGCCTGCCGCTGAACTGGACGTATGGCTTCCTCAAGCCATCGCTCAAGTACCAGTACACCCAGTACCAACTGGACCTGGACGGCCAGGGCAAAAGCGACATCGTTGCCCAGAAGGCATTCGCTGCAGCGAACGGCGCCCGATACGTCAACGGTAATTTTGGCAGCAACCAAAACCGTGGCGTGCCGATCGCCAGCATCGACAGCGGCCTGTACTTCGACCGCAACACGTCGTTCTTTGGCAAGAACTACCGCCAGACCCTGGAACCGCGTCTGTTCTACCTCTATGTACCTGAGGTGGATCAAGAAGACATTCCAGTGTTCGACACCAGCGAATACACCTTCAACTATTCCTCGCTGTTCCGTGACAACCGTTTCTCCGGTTCCGACCGGGTCGGCGACGAGAACAAGCTTTCGTTGGGTGTAACCAGCCGCTGGATCGAAGACGACGGCTTCGAACGTCAACGTATCAGTGTCGGCCAGGCCTTGTACTTCAAGGATCGCGAAGTCCAACTGCCAGGTATCGATCCAAAGACCCGCGACGATGCGCATTCCAACGTTTCGCCTTATGCGCTGGAATACGAATACCGCTGGAACCGCGACTGGCGCACCACTGCCGACTACAACTGGGATCCGGACAGCCGCAGCCCACGTTCCGGCAGCGCGATGTTCCACTACCAGCCTGAAGACAACCCGAACAAGGTGGTCAACCTCGGTTATCGCTATCGCAACGACCAGGTTCGTTACGACCAGAACACCGGCAAATGGTCGGTGGGTGGTGGTGACTACGGCACCCCGGGCCAGCCTGGCTACGTGAAGGACTACTACAAGATCCAGCAGCATGACTTCTCGGTCATCTGGCCGATCGTTCCACAGTGGAGCGCAATCAGCCGCTGGCAGTACGACTACAACCGCAACCGTACACTGGAAGCCTTCGGTGGTTTCGAGTACGACAACTGCTGCTGGAAACTGCGCCTGATCAACCGTTACTGGGTTTCCTACGACGAGTTCAGTCAGGAAGCTCCGCAAAACGAAAAAGGCGACCACGGCGTCTTCCTACAAATTGTTCTGAAGGGACTCGGCGGCCTCACTGGCGCCAAGGTAGAGAGCTTCCTCGACAAAGGCATCCAAGGTTATCGTCAACGTGAAGACCAAGCTTTCTGATTGTCTGCGCCCGCTGATGCTGGGCGCGCTGTTCCTGGGTACCGCGGCCAACGCCGCGGTGCAGTCCATCGATAAAGTGGTGGCCATCGTCGACAACGACGTGGTCATGCAGAGCCAGCTGGATCAACGCGTCCACGAAGTTCAGCAAACCATCGCCAAGCGCGGTGGCGGCTTGCCGCCTCCGGGCGTGCTGGATCAACAGGTGCTCGAGCGCCTGATCGTCGAAAACCTGCAACTGCAGATCGGCGAACGTTCCGGTATCCGCATCACCGATGAAGAACTGAACCAGGCTGTCGGCACCATTGCCCAGCGCAACAACATGACTGTCGATCAGTTCCGCGCAGCCCTGGCTCACGACGGCCTGAGTTACGAAGGCGCCCGTGAGCAGATCCGCAAGGAAATGGTCATCAGCCGCGTGCGTCAGCGCCGTGTTGCAGAACGCATTCAGGTATCGGAGCAGGAAGTGAAGAACTTCCTCGCCTCCGACCTGGGCAAGATGCAACTGTCTGAAGAGCTGCACCTGGCCAACATCCTGATCCCGACCCCGGAAAGCGCCAACTCTGAAGCGATTCAGAGCGCCGCACGCCAGGCGATGGAGGTTTACCAGCAACTCAAGCAAGGCGCTGATTTCGGTCAACTGGCCGTTGCCAAGTCCGGCAGCGACAACGCTCTGGAAGGCGGCGACATGGGCTGGCGTAAAGCTGCTCAATTGCCACCGCCGTTCGACCGCGAGTTGAGCAGCATGGCTGTCGGCGACATCACTCAACCAGCACGTACCCCGGGTGGTTTCATCATCCTGAAGCTGCTGGAAAAACGCGGCGGCGAAAGCCAGATGCGCGATGAAGTGCATGTGCGCCACATCCTGGTCAAGCCAAGTCCTGTTCGTGACGAAGCGAAGACCAAGGAACTGGCTCAATCGCTCTATAACCGCATCTCGGCCGGTGAAGATTTCGCCGAACTGGCCAAGAAGTATTCGGAAGACCCAGGCTCTGCCCTCAACGGCGGCGACCTGAACTGGATCGACCCGAACGCACTGGTACCGGAATTCCGCGCCGTGATGGCCAAGTCCCCTCAGGGTCAGCTGTCCAAGCCATTCCAGACCCAGTACGGCTGGCACGTTCTGGAAGTCCTTGGCCGTCGCGCCACTGACAGCACCGAACAGGCCCGCGAGCAGCAAGCCATGACCGTACTGCGTAACCGCAAATACGATGAAGAGCTGCAAACCTGGCTGCGTCAGATCCGTGACGAAGCGTACGTAGAGATCAAACTCCCTGGTGCAGACCAGGCAGCGCAGTGAAACCCAAGCGTTTCGCGCTGACACCCGGCGAACCAGCCGGCATCGGTCCCGACCTGTGCCTGCTGCTCGCCTCGCAAGCCCAGCCACATCCCCTGATTGCCATCACCAGCCGCGACCTGCTCCAAGAGCGGGCCGCGCAGCTGGGGCTGGCCGTCAGTCTGCTGCCTGTGTCGCCCGGTCAATGGCCGGATCTTCCGGCGCCGGCCGACAGCCTTTATGTCTGGGACACCCCGCTCAGCGCCCCGGTGGTCGCCGGGCAACTGGACAAGGCCAACGCCGCATTCGTCCTTGAAACCCTGACCCGTGCCGGTAATGGCTGCCTGAACGGCGATTTCGCCGGGATGATTACCGCCCCGGTGCACAAGGGCGTGATCAACGAATCGGGCATCGCTTTTTCCGGCCACACCGAATTCCTCGCCGACCTGACCCACACCGCCCAGGTCGTGATGATGCTCGCTACCCGCGGTTTGCGCGTGGCGCTGGTCACCACTCACCTGCCCCTGCGCGACATCGCCGATGCGATCACGCCGGAGCGACTGGAACGGGTCACGCGAATTCTGCACGCCGATCTGCAAGACAAATTCGGCATCGCCCAACCGCGCATCCTGGTCTGCGGGCTCAACCCGCACGCCGGTGAAGGTGGACACCTGGGCCATGAAGAAATCGACATCATCGAACCCACATTGGAGCGCCTGCGCGGCGAGGGCATGGACCTTCGTGGCCCGCTGCCTGCCGACACTCTGTTTACCCCCAAATATCTGGAGCACTGCGACGCAGTGCTGGCGATGTACCACGACCAGGGCCTGCCCGTGCTCAAGTACAAAGGCTTCGGCGCTGCGGTCAACGTGACCCTGGGCCTGCCGATCATCCGCACCTCCGTCGACCACGGCACCGCCCTGGATCTGGCCGGTAGCGGCAAGATCGACACCGGCAGCCTGCAGGTCGCCCTGGAAACCGCCTACCAGATGGCCGAGACCCGTTTATGACCGAGCAATACCAACACAAGGCGCGCAAACGCTTTGGCCAGAACTTCCTGCACGATGCCGGCGTCATCGACCGCATCCTGCGCTCCATCAGCGCCAAGCCTGACGACCGGATGCTGGAAATCGGCCCGGGCCAGGGCGCATTGACCGCAGGCCTGCTGAACAGCGGTGCACAACTCGACGTGGTGGAACTGGACAAGGACCTGATCCCGATCCTCAACCAGCAGTTCGCCGGCAAGAGCAACTTCAACCTGCATCAGGGCGATGCGCTGAAGTTCGACTTCAACACCCTGAACGCCGCACCGAACAGCCTGCGCGTGGTCGGCAACCTGCCGTACAACATCTCCACGCCGCTGATTTTTCACCTGCTGAACAACGCCGGCATCATCCGCGACATGCACTTCATGTTGCAGAAGGAAGTGGTTGAGCGTCTCGCCGCAGGTCCGGGTGGTGGTGACTGGGGCCGTCTGTCGATCATGGTTCAGTACCATTGCCGGGTCGAGCATCTGTTCAACGTCGGCCCGGGCGCCTTCAACCCGCCGCCGAAGGTCGATTCGGCCATCGTGCGTCTGGTGCCGCACGCAGTACTGCCGCACCCGGCCAAGGACCATCGCCTGCTGGAGCGCGTCGTGCGCGAAGCCTTCAACCAGCGCCGCAAGACCTTGCGCAACACCCTCAAGCAATTGCTGAGCAACGCTGAAATCGAAGCCGCCGGCGTCGATGGCAGCCTGCGTCCCGAGCAGCTTGACCTGGCAGCGTTCGTACGCCTGGCCGACAAGCTCGCCGAACAGCCCGCACCAACACCCGCTGCCGACTGACAGGCAAGCATTGCGCTCGGGCAGGACGTCGCTCTGGTCTCCTGTCCGATACTTGCCTAGACTCAACCCATCGGCGACACCCCGCGTTCCGCTTTGTCCTTAAGGCCTTTTGCATGTCTGATTCTCGTTATCAGGTCGATGTCAGTGTCGTTACTCACTATCTGGCAGACCAATCGCAACCCGAGCACGACCGCTTTGCCTTCGCCTACACCATCACCGTGCAGAACAATGGCGAGCAGCCAGCCCGACTGATCTCCCGGCATTGGGTGATCACTGATGGCGACGGGCATGTCGAAGAGGTGCGCGGCGCCGGCGTGGTGGGCCAACAGCCACTGATCGACGCGGGAAAAAGCCACACCTACAGCAGCGGCACGGTCATGACCACCAAGGTCGGCACCATGCAGGGCAGCTATGAAATGGTCGCCAGCGACGGCAAACATTTCGACGCAATCATCAAACCCTTCCGCCTCGCCGTTCCCGGAGCCCTGCACTAATGGCGACCTATGCCGTCGGCGACCTGCAAGGCTGCCTCGAACCGCTCAAGTGCTTGCTCAAGCAGGTCGCGTTCGACCCGGCAGTGGATCGGTTGTGGCTGGTGGGTGACCTGGTCAACCGCGGCCCGCAATCACTGGAAACCCTGCGCTTCCTTTATGGCATGCGTGAATCGCTGGTCTGCGTACTGGGCAACCACGACCTGCACCTGCTGGCGGCGGCGAAAAACATCGAGCGAATGAAGAAGTCCGACACGCTGCGCGAGATTCTCGCAGCGCCGGACTGCGCCGAACTGATGGAATGGCTGCGCCAGCAGAAACTCATGCACTACGACGAGCAACGTGAAGTCGCCATGGTGCACGCCGGCATTGCACCGCAATGGTCGTTGCGCAAGGCGCTGAAGTACGCCGAAGAAGTCGAGACCGCCCTGCGCGACGACAACCTGTTCCCGGCGTTCCTTGATGGCATGTATGGCAACGAACCGGCGAAGTGGGACAGCGAGCTCAGCGGCGTAACTCGCCTTCGGGTCATCACCAACTATTTCACGCGCATGCGCTTCTGCACTGCCGAGGGCAAACTTGACCTCAAAAGCAAGGAAGGCCTCGACACGGCGCCACCAGGCTACAAGCCCTGGTTCCAGCACAAGGAGCGCAAGACCCGCGGCCTGCGGATCATCTTCGGCCACTGGGCGGCGCTGGAAGGCAATGTCCACGAACCCGGCATTTCAGCCCTCGACACCGGTTGCGTGTGGGGCGGCAGCCTGACCCTGATGAACGTCGACAGCTTTGAACGGCTGTCATGCAAATGCGACGAACACGGCGGCGTCCTGCCCCCGGTCGCGCCATTGATCACCGAATCCTCGCCAGTCAGCGCTGCGCGTTAGACTGCGTTTTCAGCCGAGCCACAGGAACCCGCCATGAGCGAATTCAAACGAATCCCCCCGGAACAGGCCCAGGCCCTGCGCGAGCAAGGTGCCGTGGTCGTCGACGTCCGTGACCCAGCCACATTCGCGGCGCTGCACATCAGCGGCTCGAAGCATCTGGACAATCATTCCCTGCACGCCTTCATCCAGGGAGCCGACCTCGATGCTCCGACTGTTGTGGTCTGCTATCACGGCAACTCGAGCCAGGGTGCCGCCGCGTATCTCGTGAGCCAGGGCTTCTCCGACGTCTACAGCATGGACGGCGGCTTCGAGCTGTGGCGTACGACTTTTCCTTCGGAAACCGCGCAAGGCACCTCCGAATAATTTTTTTGTAACGTGCAAGCCCCGGCTCCCGTGGGCTCGCGCGGTGGCAGACGAACGGTCTGCCACAACTAATTACGTATCTCGCCTTTACCTCCTGAATTCCCAACTATCCTTAAGCCCAGGCCATCCAAAACAGGGGAGAGCCGGTACACCGGCGCACGGGTCATCGGGAGTGACTTTCGCGGTTGTCGATCGCGGAGGGGTTCTGGGGGGTAAACAACAGCTGCCTTAGCGGCTGCTTGCCAGCATCGACTGAGTGATCCGGCGTCGGCTCCACGTATCGAGCGAGGTGACGTCATGAGTATCTTTAGCCACTTCCAACAACGCTTCGAGTCCACACGCCAGGAAGAACTCTCGCTGCAAGAGTACCTGGAGCTGTGCAAGAAAGACCGTAGCGCCTACGCTTCCGCAGCCGAACGTCTGTTAATGGCCATCGGCGAACCGGAGCTGCTCGACACCTCGACCAACTCGAGGCTGTCGCGAATCTTCTCGAACAAGGTGATCCGCCGGTATCCGGCCTTTGAAGACTTCCACGGGATGGAAGAATGCATCGACCAGATCGTGTCGTATTTCCGTCATGCCGCCCAGGGCCTCGAGGAGAAGAAACAGATCCTCTACCTGCTCGGTCCCGTCGGTGGTGGTAAATCCTCCCTGGCCGAGAAGCTGAAACAGCTCATGGAAAGAGTGCCTTTCTATGCCATCAAGGGTTCACCGGTTTTCGAATCTCCCCTGGGTCTGTTCAACGCCACCGAAGATGGCGCGATCCTCGAAGAAGACTTCGGCATTCCCCGGCGCTACCTGAACACCATAATGTCGCCATGGGCGACCAAACGCCTGGCCGAATTCGGCGGCGACATCAGTCAGTTCCGCGTGGTCAAGCTCTACCCGTCGATCCTCAACCAGATCGCCGTGGCCAAGACCGAACCCGGTGACGAGAACAACCAGGACATCTCGGCGCTGGTCGGCAAGGTCGACATCCGCAAACTCGAGGAATATCCGCAGAACGACGCCGATGCCTACAGCTACTCGGGGGCGCTGTGCCGGGCCAACCAGGGTCTGATGGAATTCGTCGAAATGTTCAAGGCACCGATCAAGGTGCTGCACCCGTTGCTGACCGCCACTCAGGAAGGCAACTACAACAGTACCGAAGGCCTCGGCGCGATTCCGTTCACCGGGATCCTGCTGGCTCACTCCAACGAATCGGAGTGGCACACCTTCCGCAACAACAAGAACAACGAAGCCTTCATCGACCGGATCTACATCGTCAAAGTGCCGTACTGCCTGCGGGTCAGTGACGAAGTGAAGATTTACGACAAACTGCTGTTCAACAGCTCCCTGGCCAAGGCCCATTGCGCGCCGGACACCCTCAAGATGCTGGCGCAGTTCACCGTGCTGTCACGCTTGAAGGAGCCGGAAAACTCCAACATCTACTCCAAGATGCGGGTGTATGACGGCGAGAATCTCAAAGACACCGATCCGAAGGCCAAGTCGATCCAGGAATACCGCGATTCGGCGGGCGTCGACGAAGGCATGAACGGTCTGTCGACCCGGTTCGCATTCAAGATCCTGTCCAAGGTCTTCAACTTCGATCCGCATGAAATCGCCGCCAACCCCGTGCACCTGCTCTATGTGCTGGAACAGCAGATCGAACAGGAACAGTTCCAGGCCGAAACCCGCGAGCGCTATCTGCGCTACCTGAAGGAATACCTGGCGCCGCGTTATATCGAATTCATCGGTAAGGAGATCCAGACCGCCTATCTCGAGTCTTACAGCGAGTACGGCCAGAACATCTTCGACCGCTACGTGCTGTATGCGGACTTCTGGATTCAGGATCAGGAATACCGCGATCCGGAAACCGGGGAGATCCTCAACCGCGTTGCCCTCAACGAGG
Organism: Pseudomonas sp. GW821-FHT02C04; assembly: GCF_059421845.1. Taxonomy (NCBI): domain Bacteria; kingdom Pseudomonadati; phylum Pseudomonadota; class Gammaproteobacteria; order Pseudomonadales; family Pseudomonadaceae; genus Pseudomonas; species Pseudomonas sp. GW821-FHT02C04. The sequence goes on from NZ_JBWKVT010000002.1 coordinate 43,785, forward strand.
AACTGGAAAAAATCGAGAAACCCGCCGGCATCAGCAATCCGAAGGATTTCCGCAACGAAATCGTCAACTTCGTACTGCGCGCCCGGGCCAACAACAACGGCAAGAACCCGACCTGGCTCAGCTACGAAAAACTGCGGGTGGTCATCGAGAAGAAAATGTTCTCGAACACCGAAGATCTGCTGCCGGTCATCAGCTTCAATGCCAAGGCCAGCAAAGAGGATCAGCAGAAACACAACGACTTCGTTACACGAATGGTCGAACGCGGCTACACCGACAAACAGGTACGACTGCTCTCCGAGTGGTATCTGCGGGTCAGAAAATCACAGTAAACCGCGGCCGGTCAGACCGGTTGTCGTCAGCCCGAGGCTTGTGTGCGCATTTTCTGCTACACAAGCCTCTGGAAGGTGTTCGAAAGGCGGTAGCGAGGTTCAGGCAGCACCCAAAGCGCTTGGGGGAGCGTGTGCGTCCCTTGGCATTCGGTTCAACGCTGCATGACCGCTCGCCCCTTTGCAGGACAGCTTCTAAGGAGCAGTCATGAGCTATGTGATCGACCGACGTCTCAATGGCAAGAACAAGAGCACGGTGAACCGTCAGCGCTTCCTGCGGCGTTACCGTGACCACATCAAGAAGGCTGTCGAAGAGGCGGTCAGCCGGCGCTCCATCACCGACATGGAGCACGGCGAGCAAATCAGTATTCCCGGTCGCGACATCGACGAACCGGTGCTTCACCATGGCCGTGGCGGCAAGCAGACCGTGGTGCACCCCGGCAACAAGGAATTCACCGCAGGCGAACACATCGCCCGCCCACCGGGAGGTGGCGGAGGCCGAGGACCGGGCAAGGCCGGCAACTCCGGCGAAGGCATGGATGAATTCGTCTTCCAGATCACCCAGGAAGAATTCCTCGAGTTCATGTTCGAGGACCTCGAACTGCCCAACCTGGTCAAGCGCAACCTGAGCGGCACCGATACCTTCAAGACTGTCCGCGCCGGGATCAGCAACGAGGGCAACCCGTCACGGATCAACATTATTCGCACACTGCGCTCGGCCCACGCCCGGCGAATCGCGCTGTCCGGCAGCAGTCGCGCCAAACTGCGCGAAGCCAAGGAAGAACTGGCCCGCCTGAAACGCGAAGAACCGGACAACTTCGGCGATATCCAGGATCTCGAAGCCGAAATCGAAAAACTCAGCGCGCGTATCCATCGGGTGCCGTTCCTCGATACCTTCGACCTCAAGTACAACCTGCTGATCAAGCAACCGAACCCCAGCTCCAAAGCTGTAATGTTCTGCCTGATGGACGTTTCCGGCTCCATGACCCAGGCGACCAAGGACATCGCCAAACGCTTTTTCATCCTGCTGTACCTGTTTCTCAAGAGGAACTACGACAAGATCGACGTCGTGTTCATCCGCCACCACACCAGTGCCCGGGAAGTGGACGAAGAAGAGTTTTTCTATTCACGGGAAACCGGCGGCACCATCGTCTCCAGCGCACTGAAACTGATGCAGGAGATCATGGCCGAGCGCTACCCGAACAACGAGTGGAACATCTACGCCGCTCAGGCCTCCGACGGTGACAACTGGAACGACGACTCGCCGATCTGCCGCGACATCCTGATCAACCAGATCATGCCGTTTGTGCAGTACTACACTTATGTAGAGATCACCCCGCGCGAACACCAGGCCCTGTGGTACGAGTACGAACGCATCGCCGAAGCCTTTTCTGACACTTTTGCCCAGCAGCAGCTGGTCTCGGCCGGAGATATCTATCCGGTCTTCCGTGAACTCTTCCAGCGCAGGTTAGTGACATGACCGCCAAAGAGCAGAAGCGCCAACCCATTTCCACCGGCTCCGAATGGACATTCGAGCTGATCCAGACCTATGACCGCGAAATTGCCCGGATCGCGGCCGGGTACGCCCTGGACACCTATCCCAACCAGATTGAGGTGATCACCGCCGAACAGATGATGGACGCCTACGCTTCGGTCGGCATGCCGCTGGGCTATCACCACTGGTCCTACGGCAAACACTTCCTCAGCACCGAGAAATCCTACAGTCGCGGGCAGATGGGGCTGGCCTACGAGATCGTGATCAACTCCGACCCGTGCATCGCCTACCTGATGGAGGAAAACACCATCTGCATGCAGGCGCTGGTGGTGGCTCACGCCTGCTACGGCCACAACAGCTTCTTCAAGGGCAACTACCTGTTCCGCACCTGGACCGATGCCAGCTCGATCATCGACTACCTGGTGTTCGCCAAGCAGTACATCATGCAATGCGAGGAACGCCATGGCATCGACGCCGTCGAGGACCTGCTCGACTCCTGCCATGCCTTGATGAACTACGGCGTCGACCGCTACAAACGCCCGTATCCGATTTCCGCCGAGGAAGAGCGGCGCCGGCAGAAGGATCGCGAAGAACACCTGCAGAAGCAGATCAACGACCTGTGGCGAACCATCCCCAAAGGCGCGGACAAATACAGCGACAAGGACAACGCACGCTTCCCGGCCGAGCCACAGGAAAACATCCTGTATTTCATCGAGAAACACGCGCCATTGCTGGAGCCCTGGCAGCGGGAAATCGTGCGTATCGTGCGCAAGATCGCCCAGTATTTCTATCCACAGCGCCAGACCCAGGTGATGAACGAGGGCTGGGCAACCTTCTGGCACTACACGCTGATGAACGACCTGTACGACGAGGGTCTGGTCACCGACGGTTTCATGATGGAGTTCCTCACGTCTCACACCAGCGTGGTGTTCCAGCCAGGTTTCGACAGCCCCTACTACAACGGCATCAACCCTTACGCACTGGGTTTTGCCATGTACCGCGACATCCGGCGCATGTGCGAAGAACCGACGGAAGAAGACCGTCGCTGGTTCCCGGAAATCGCCGGCACCGACTGGCTGTCGACCATCAAGTTCGCCATGAGCAGCTTCAAGGATGAGAGTTTCATCTTGCAGTACCTGTCACCCAAGGTGATCCGCGACCTGAAACTGTTCAGCATCCTCGATGACGACCAGAAGGACGATCTGCTGGTGCCCGCCATTCATGACGAGGGCGGCTATCGGATCATTCGCGAGACCCTGGCCGCGCAGTACAACCTCGGCAACCGTGAACCGAACGTGCAGATCTACAGCATCGACCGGCGCGGCGACCGCTCACTGACCCTGCGTCACCAGCAGCACGACCGCAAACCGCTGGGCGACTCCACCGAAGAGGTACTCAAGCACTTGCACCGGTTGTGGGGTTTCGACATTCATCTGGAAACCCTGCAGGGCGACCAGATCATGAAAACCCACCATGTACCGCCCCGCAACGAACACGGCGAGGGCGATTACGGTCGGCTCGATCTGGCCGTCATTCATCTTTGATCCCGTTCTGGCCTCCGAAAGTCCGGCGCAAGGGTTATCCTGTCGGGCCAACGGAGGTTTTTTATGCAGATTTACAAGGTCGGCGGCGCAGTACGTGATCGCCTGCTGGGCAAACCGGTCACCGATATCGATTGGGTGGTGGTCGGCGCCACCGCAGAAGAAATGCTCGCCAAAGGGTTTCGCCCGGTAGGCGCGGATTTCCCTGTGTTTCTTCACCCGAAAAGCGGCGAGGAGTACGCCCTCGCCCGTACCGAGCGCAAGAGCGGTCGCGGTTATGGCGGATTCACCTTTCACGCCAGTCCCGAGGTCACGCTCGAAGAAGACCTGATCCGTCGCGATCTCACGATCAACGCCATGGCCGAGGACGATCAGCAAAACCTGACGGATCCCTATCACGGCCAGCGCGATCTCGACGATCGAATCCTGCGTCACGTTTCCCCCGCGTTCGCCGAAGATCCCCTGCGAGTCTTGCGTGTTGCCCGCTTTGCAGCTCGTTACGCGGAACTCGGCTTCAAGGTCGCGCCCGAGACGCTGGAACTGATGCGCGAGCTCAGCGAATCCGGCGAACTAGAGGCACTGACCGCCGAACGCAGCTGGAAAGAGATTTCCCGCGCACTGATGGAAAATCAGCCGCAGGTGTTCATTCAGGTACTGCGCGATTGCGGCGCTCTGAAAGTACTGATGCCGGAAGTCGATGCATTGTTCGGCGTACCGCAACCGGAAGCCCATCACCCGGAAATCGACAGCGGCATTCACACGCTGAGCGTGCTTGAGCAAGCCGCCCTGCACCAGCAACCGCTGACGGTGCGCTGGGCCTGCCTGCTGCACGACCTCGGTAAAGGTCTGACGCCGAAAGAGGAATGGCCACGGCATATCGCCCATGAGCACAAAGGCCTGAAACTGATCAAAGCGGTCAACGAGCGCTTCAAGGCACCGAAGGATTGTCAGGAACTGGCCTTGCTGGTCGGCCAGTACCACACCCACGGTCATCGCGCCCTGGAGCTGAAGGCGTCGACCTTGCTGGAATTGCTGCAGAGCTTTGATGTTTATCGCCGGCCGCAGCGTTTCGAAGAATTTATCGTCGCGTGCGAGATGGATGCCCGAGGCCGCAAAGGACTTGAGCAGCGCAGTTATCCACAGGCTGATTACCTGCGCGGCGCAGCCAGCGCTGCTCGGGGCGTTGCGGTACAGCCGCTGCTGGAGAAGGGTTTCAAGGGCCCCGAACTGGGCGAAGCGCTCAAGCGCGAACGGCTCAAGACGTTGAAGGCTTACAAGGAATCAGCGTCTTCTTGAGAACATCTGACGCCATCGCGAGGCTGCTCGCGATGGCGTCAGTCAGTTCAACAGATCTGAAGGCGTGAGTTGAATACCGCGCCATTCAAACCCGACCGGCGCCAACACCTGATCGATCTGCGCCTCGGCCCACAACGTGGCAAAGCTTTTTCCCACGCCCGGATGTACACGATCCGGCGCAATCAGCGACAGCGGCCACAGCACAAAAGCATTTTTCAGAATTTCGGCCCGGGGCAGGATCAACCCGTCGAAATTGCCTGCCAGCTCGCCGTACAGCAAGACGTCGATATCCAGCGGCAGCCCCTTGCGATCCGGGGCATAACGACCGTTATCCGCCTCGATGAACTTCAGCCGACGATCCAGCTCCATCAGCGGCAGATCGGTATACGCCGAGACCACGAAGTTGTAGAAAGGCCCGCTCTTGATCCCCACCGGCTGGCTTTCGAACACCGCCGAACAGCGGATATCCACCAGAAAACCGGCCAGGGCATCCAGACCTGCGCGCAAATGGGTTTCGCGCTCGATATTGCTACCGAGCCCGAGATAGACCTGAGTCAGCGACATCCGCGCTCGATCTCCACGCCCACACCACCCTTGGCGGCCGGGACCGCGCCAGGCTTGGTCAGTTTCAGACGCACCCAGGTAATCTTGAATTCGTTCATCAGCACTTCGACCAGACGCTCGGCGAAGGTCTCGACCAGCTGGAACTGTGCCTGCTCGGCAAAGGCCTGGATCCGCGTGGAAACACTGGCGTAATCGAGCGCCAGGGTCAGGTCGTCACCGGCAGCAGCCGGGCGATTGTCCCAGGCGAAGCTCAGATCAAGGCGCAGACACTGTCGGATGCCGCGCTCCCAGTCGTAGGCACCGATCACGGTGTCGACTTCCAGGCCCTCGATAAACACTCTGTCCAAGCACTTTTCTCCGCTGCACGACAAGGGCGCAATGCGCCGTTAGAATCAGGGCGTCCTCGCCCGGAATAGTTAGCATGTTTTGGTTACTGGCGATCCTCGCCTACCTGCTCGGCTCGCTGTCCTTCGCCATTTTGCTCAGCCGCCTGACCGGAAATCCGGACCCGCGAATGAGTGGCTCGGGTAATGCCGGTGCCACCAACATGCTGCGCCTGGCCGGTCGCAAACTCGCGATCCTGACCCTGCTGGGTGATCTGTGCAAAGGCCTGCTGCCGGTGCTGATCGCTTCGGCAGCGGGCCTTCCACTACAGGATCAGGCCTGGATCGGCGTCTGCGCCGTTATCGGTCACCTGTTCCCGCTGTATTTCCGTTTTCGCGGCGGCAAGGGCGTTGCCACGGCGGCCGGCATGCTGCTGGGCCTGTATCCGCCTGCCGCGCTGCTGGCCGTGTGCGCCTGGCTGCTGACGTTCTACCTGACCCGCACCAGCTCGCTGGCAGCGCTGATCGCCACGCCCCTGACCCTGCCATTACTGGCCTGGCAGGAACCGGAGGCGCTGCTGCCGATGAGCACGCTGACGCTGCTGATCGTCTGGCGCCACCGGGGCAATCTACGCGACCTGTTTGCCGGGCGCGAACGGCATTTTTAAATACCGCACGTGAGCACCGCTCATCACAGCGCCGACAATTGCTCCATCGGCCAGCGCGCCTGCACGCTGATCGCCAGGCTTTCCTGCTGGCCAGCCTGCAAACGCTGGCAACCGGCAAACGCAATCATTGCGCCATTGTCGGTGCAGAATTCTGGACGGGCATAGAACACATCGCCCTTCATGTCGCCGAGCATTTTCTCCAGCGATACACGCAACGCCTTGTTGGCGCTGACGCCGCCAGCGATCACCAGACGCTTCATGCCGGCCTGCTTCAACGCACGCTTGCACTTGATGGTCAAAGTCTCCACCACGGCCTGCTGGAACGCCAGCGCGATGTCGCAACGGGCTTGCTCGCTGTCGTCTCCGGCGCTGACGCATTGCTGCCAGGTATTGAGGGCAAAGGTCTTCAAGCCGCTGAAGCTGAAATCAAGGCCTGGACGATCGCACATCGGACGCGGGAAGGTGAAACGTCCTGCGACGCCCTTCTCCGCCAGTTTGGCGATTTCCGGACCGCCCGGGTAATTGAGGCCCATCATCTTCGCGGTCTTGTCGAACGCTTCGCCTGCGGCGTCATCGAGTGTTTCGCCCAGCAGGCTGTATTGGCCGATGCCATCGACCTGAACCAGCTGCGTATGACCACCGGAGACCAACAAAGCGACGAACGGAAATTCCGGCGGCTTTGGCTCCAGCATCGGTGCCAGCAAATGGCCTTCCATGTGGTGCACACCGAGGGCCGGAATGCCCCAGGCAAACGCCAGCGCCTGGGCGCACGAAGCCCCCACCAGCAACGCACCGACCAGGCCAGGACCCGCGGTGTAGGCGATGGCGTCAATCTCGGTCGGCACGCAGTCGGCCTCGGCCAACACCTGACGGATCAAGGGCAGCATGCGCTTGACGTGATCGCGCGAGGCCAGCTCCGGCACCACACCGCCGTAGACGCGATGCAGGTCGATCTGGCTGAACAATGCGTCGGCCAGCAGACCTCTTTCACTGTCGTATAAAGCGACGCCGGTTTCGTCGCAGGAAGTTTCTAATCCCAGTACTAGCATGGGTTTGCGCCTTGTTTAGGCTGAATTCGAAGGCGCGCATAATAGTCGCCACTGGATGCCCCGACCAGCGGTTTTCGATCAGAGGCTTTGCATTCCGAGCGTTGAGGGGTTAACATCCGCAACCCTTAAAAACCGACGTCTTCAAGTGCTCTTTTGCCGCGAGGATGTTGACCCCGGTAATGAATGAAGGTAGCTCTGGATGCCAGCCGTCAAAGTTAAAGAGAACGAACCCTTCGACGTAGCTCTGCGTCGTTTCAAGCGCTCCTGCGAAAAAGCCGGTGTACTGGCTGAAGTTCGTAGCCGCGAATTTTACGAGAAGCCAACTTCTGAGCGTAAGCGCAAGGCAGCAGCCGCTGTTAAGCGTCACGCCAAGAAAGTTCAGCGCGAACAGCGCCGCGCCGTTCGTCTGTACTAATACACAGACGTTCGTAGCAAGCTTCTGCCAAGCCCGGCCCTCAGCCGGGCTTATGGCATTTGCGTAAAACGCTTGATGCTTCACCGTCGAAGCCGCACACGCGACCGAGACAAACCCGCTTCACCGCGTCAGGCCTGGCTCTTTTGCCAGCGGTGCACGTCTTTTCTGACGAGCCTTTCAAGGCTACTGACGAGCACACCCACTGATTCCTCTTACGACGATCAGCCCAAGGCACCTGCTTGCGTGCCCGTTTCATGAGCTATCCGAGGCCAGCATACCGGCCGTCAGCGGATTCAGCGCAACACTTTCAAATAGTCGAAGACTGATGAGTACTAACGTCAGTGAATTTTCGGCAGATACACTTCCCGACAGCGATTACGTCAACGACACTGGTCGAGCCGCACTTTTCTTGCGCGCCTTACACCATGATCGTCCGGCCGCCCTTCGCATCGGACCCATTACAGCGCAGACGAGAACGCCATGGCCGGGCTGATTCCCCAGAGCTTCATTGACGACCTGCTGAACCGCACCGACATCGTCGACGTGGTCAGCTCGCGCGTGCAACTGAAGAAGGCCGGCAAAAACTACACCGCCTGTTGCCCGTTTCACAAAGAGAAGACCCCGTCGTTCAGCGTGAGCCCCGACAAGCAGTTCTATTACTGCTTCGGCTGCGGCGCTGGCGGCAACGCGCTTGGTTTTCTCATGGATCACGACAACCTGGACTTTCCCCAGGCCGTCGAGGATCTGGCCAAGGCCGCGGGCATGGAAATCCCGCGCGAAGAAGGTGGCCGCTCGCACAAACCGCGACAGCCGACCGATTCGCCGCTTTATCCGCTGCTGACCGCCGCCGCCGACTTTTACCGGCAGGCGCTCAAGAGCCACCCGGCACGCAAGGCTGCCGTGGATTACCTCAAGGGTCGCGGCCTGACCGGTGAGATTGCCCGAGACTTCGGCCTCGGCTTCGCCCCACCGGGTTGGGACAATCTGTTCAAGCACTTGAGCAGCGACACCCTGCAGCAGAAAGCCATGATCGACGCCGGCCTGCTGATCGAGAACGCCGAAACCGGCAAACGCTATGACCGCTTCCGCGATCGCGTGATGTTCCCGATCCGCGATACCCGTGGGCGCATCATTGCCTTCGGTGGCCGAGTTCTCGGCGACGACAAGCCGAAATACCTGAACTCGCCGGAGACCCCGGTATTCCATAAAGGCCAGGAACTCTACGGCCTTTATGAAGCACGCAAGAACAACCGCAACCTCGACGAAATCATCGTCGTCGAAGGCTACATGGACGTCATCGCCCTGGCCCAGCAAGGCCTGCGCAATGCCGTCGCGACGCTGGGCACGGCCACCAGCGAAGAACACCTGAAACGCCTTTTTCGCGTCGTACCGAACGTATTGTTCTGCTTTGACGGCGACCAGGCTGGCCGCAACGCCGCCTGGCGCGCACTGGAAGCTACCCTGAGCAGTCTGCAGGACGGTCGCCGCGCGCGCTTCCTGTTTCTGCCCGAAGGCGAAGACCCGGATACCTTGATCCGCGCCGAAGGCACCGACGCCTTCCGGGCGCGAATCAATCAGCACGCACAACCACTGGCGGACTACTTCTTCCAGCAACTGACCGAAGAGGCCGACCCTCGCTCGCTCGAAGGCAAGGCGCACCTGGCCACCCTTGCCGCGCCGCTGATCGACAGGGTGCCGGGGGCCAACCTGCGCATCCTGATGCGTCAGCGCCTGACCGAAATCACCGGCCTGAGCAGCGAGACCGTCAGTCAGTTGGCCCAGAGCGCACCACAGGAAGCGCCGCCCGCTTACGATCCAGGCATCGATTACGACGCAATACCGGACTACAGCGACTACCATCAGCCGCAGGCACAGGACATGTATGTGCCGCAGCAGGAATGGACGCCGAAGAAGTCCGGCGCCGGCGGCAAGAAATGGGACAAGAAACCCTGGGACAAAAATGGCAAACGTGGTGGTGATCGCGATCAACCGCGCGCCCCACGGATACCGGCCGCCGTCGAAACACCGATCATGGCCGCCCTGCGAACCGTGATCCACCACCCGCAGCTGGCCCTGAAAGTCGAGACCGCCGGTCACTTCGCGGACGAAGACAATACCAACACCCAGCTTCTGGTGGCCTCGCTTGAAGCCGTACAAAAGAATCCTCAGCTAAACTCTTTTCAGTTGATCTCGCGATGGCACGGCACCGAGCAGGGTCGATTGCTGACCCGCCTGGCAGAAAAGGAATGGCTGATCAACGGAGAAAACCTTGAACAACAGTTTTTCGACACCATAACTAGCTTGTCCGCCCGCCAGCGCGAGCGAAAGCTGGAACAACTTTCCAGGAAATCACGTCAAAGCGATTTGAGCGCCGAAGAAAAATCTTTGCTGCTCGAGTTGCTTAAACGGGATGTTCCTGCATCAAACCCGACCTCAACTGGCGCGTGAGGTCATAGCTCAGGTATAATCCTCGGCTTGTTTTTTGCCCGCCAAGACCTTCAGTGGATAGGGTGTTATGTCCGGAAAAGCGCAACAGCAGTCTCGTATTATTGAGTTGATCAAACTGGGTCGTGAGCAGAAGTATCTGACTTACGCCGAGGTCAACGACCACCTGCCCGAGGATATTTCAGATCCTGAGCAGGTGGAAGACATCATCCGCATGATTAACGACATGGGGATCCCCGTACACGAGAGTGCTCCGGATGCGGACGCCCTTATGTTGGCCGACGCCGATACCGACGAGGCCGCTGCGGAAGAAGCAGCCGCTGCGTTGGCAGCGGTGGAGACCGATATCGGTCGCACCACTGACCCAGTGCGCATGTACATGCGTGAAATGGGTACGGTCGAGCTTCTGACTCGTGAAGGCGAAATCGAAATCGCCAAGCGTATCGAAGAGGGCATCCGTGAGGTGATGAGCGCAATCGCGCACTTCCCGAGCACGGTTGACCACATTCTCTCCGAATACACTCGGGTCACCACCGAAGGCGGTCGCCTGTCCGACGTTCTGAGCGGTTACATCGACCCGGACGACGGCATTACGCCGCCAGCCGCCGAAGTGCCGCCGCCGATCGATGCGAAAGCCGCGAAAGCGGACGACGATTCCGAGGACGATGACGCCGAATCTTCCGATGACGAAGAAGAAGCCGAAAGCGGTCCGGATCCGGTCATTGCTGCCCAGCGCTTCGGCGCCGTGGCTGACCAGATGGAAATCACCCGCAAGGCGCTGAAAAAGCACGGTCGTCACAACAAGGCAGCCGTTGCCGAGTTGCTGGCCCTGGCCGAGCTGTTCATGCCGATCAAGCTGGTGCCGAAGCAATTCGAAGCCCTGGTCGAGCGTGTTCGCAGTGCCCTGGATCGTCTGCGTCAGCAAGAGCGCGCGATCATGCAATTGTGCGTACGTGATGCACGTATGCCGCGTGCCGATTTCCTGCGTCAGTTCCCGGGCAACGAAGTCGACGAAAGCTGGTCCGACGCCCTGGCCAAAGGCAAGAGCAAGTACGCCGAAGCCATTGGCCGTGTGCAACCGGACATCATCCGTTGCCAGCAAAAGCTGACTGCGCTGGAAACCGAAACCGGTTTGACCATCGCCGAGATCAAGGACATCAACCGTCGCATGTCGATCGGTGAGGCGAAAGCCCGCCGCGCGAAGAAAGAGATGGTTGAAGCGAACTTGCGTCTGGTGATCTCCATCGCCAAGAAGTACACCAACCGCGGTCTGCAATTCCTCGATCTGATCCAGGAAGGCAACATCGGCTTGATGAAAGCGGTGGACAAGTTCGAATACCGTCGTGGTTACAAGTTCTCGACTTATGCCACCTGGTGGATCCGTCAGGCGATCACTCGCTCGATCGCCGACCAGGCCCGCACCATCCGTATTCCGGTGCACATGATCGAGACGATCAACAAGCTCAACCGTATTTCCCGGCAGATGCTGCAGGAAATGGGTCGCGAACCGACCCCGGAAGAGCTGGGTGAGCGCATGGAGATGCCTGAGGACAAGATCCGCAAGGTATTGAAGATCGCCAAAGAGCCGATCTCCATGGAAACCCCGATCGGTGATGACGAAGACTCCCATCTGGGTGACTTCATCGAAGACTCGACCATGCAGTCGCCAATCGATGTCGCCACTGTCGAGAGCCTGAAAGAAGCGACTCGCGAAGTACTGTCCGGCCTTACTGCCCGTGAAGCCAAGGTACTGCGCATGCGTTTCGGTATCGACATGAACACCGACCACACGCTCGAAGAAGTCGGCAAACAGTTTGACGTGACCCGCGAGCGGATCCGTCAGATCGAAGCCAAGGCGCTGCGCAAGCTGCGCCACCCGACGCGAAGCGAGCATCTGCGCTCCTTCCTCGACGAGTGACACCAGAACCCCCGGCCCAGGCCGGGGGTTTTGTTTATAGGGCAGATTAAATACCTCGCTCCGCCCTTCCCTCGCGCACAGCCCGTCTACACTCGAAACATTCCCCCGAGCCATAACGAGACCGTTATGCCCAGACTGGCGTCCGTGCTTTTTTTGCTGTCACTGATGATCTGGACCGCAACGGCTGACGCGCTGACTCTGACCGATGAAGAACGTAGCTGGCTGGCGGCTCACCCGGACTTGCGCCTGGGTGTCGATGCATCGTGGCCGCCATTTGAGTTCCGGGACGACCAGAACCGTTATCAGGGCCTGGCGGCGGACTATATCGATGTGATCCGTCAGCGCCTGACTATCAAACTGACACCGATCGAACCCGTGAGCTGGACGGTGGTGCTCGAACAGGCCAAAAACGGCACAATCGATTTGCTGCCGGGCATCATGTCCACCCCGGAACGCCAGAATTACCTGGCGTTCACCCGCCCCTACCTCGACTTTCCGATCGTCATCCTCGCTCACGTCGGCGGCCCGCAACCGCGCAAGATCGAGGATCTGTACGGGCTGAAGATCGCCGTTGTCGAAAACTATGCCCCTCACGAGCTGCTGCGCACCCATCATCCCGACCTGAATCTGGTCGCCATGCCGAATGTCAGCTCGGCCCTGCAGGCCCTGGCCACCGACGAAGTGGACGCCGTGGTCGGCGATCTGGCCTCCAGCGTCTGGAGCCTGCGCCAGCTCAAGCTCGACGGGCTGTATGTCAGCGGCGAAACCCCCTATCGCTATCAACTGGCCATGGGGGTACCCCGGGACAACAAAATGCTAGTGAGCATTCTGGATAAAGTCCTGGCCGACATGTCCCCGGAAGAAATCAGCAGCATCCAGGAACACTGGGTGGGCAACGTCCTCGATCATCGGACATTCTGGTCGGATCTGCTGGTCTACGGCTTGCCTGGCCTGTTGCTGCTGGTGATCATCCTGGCCGTGGTGATCCGCATCAACCGCCGCTTGAGTTCGGAAATCGCCCGGCGCATCGACCTCGAACAGGAACTGCGCAGCAGCGAATATCACTATCGCGGACTGGTGGAGAGCCTGTCGGCCATCGCCTGGGAAGCGCGAATCAGCGATTTCACCTACAGCTACGTTTCGCCCCACGCCGAGGATCTGCTCGGCTATCCACTGTCGCACTGGCTGATTCCGGGCTTCTGGCGCAACATCATCCACCCGGCAGACCTGACCCGCGCACAAAGCTTCTGCGATCACGAAGTCCTCGCCGGGCGCGATCACAGCCTCGATTATCGAGTGATCACCGCTGACGGCCGTTGTTTGTGGGTGCGCGACATCGTCAGCCTGATCGAACACGGCCACGAGCCAGTGATGCGCGGCCTGATGATCGACATCAGCGAAACCAAGCGCACCGAAGAAGCATTGCGCCTGTCAGAGCAGAAATTCGCCTCGGTGTTCCAGCAATGCCCGGACATTCTGGTGATTGCACGGCTGTCCGACGGCTGCCTGCTGGAGGTCAACGAGGCCTTTGAAGAGCAGATCGGGCTGAGAGCCGAAGAAGTCATCGGCCAGACCGCTACCGAACTCAACATCTGGGGCATTCCCGGCGTCGGGCCGGGCCTGCTGCAGCGCCTGCAGGCTGGCAGCATCCGCAACCTGGAGATGCCCTTTCGTCGCAACAATGGCCAGGTGTTCACCGGGCTGATTTCTGCCGAACCGTTCGAACTCGACACCACACCGGCGCTGGTCGTGGTGGTGCGCGACATTTCTCCGCTCAAGGAAACCCAGCAACAACTGCAAACCTCCGAAGAGAAGTTCGCCAAGGCCTTCCACGCCTCGCCGGACGGGCTTCTGCTGTCGCGCCAGAGCGATGGCCTGCTGCTAGAGGTCAACGAAGGTTTCAGCCGCATCACCGGTTTCAACAGCGCCATGTCGGTGGATCGCTCGGCGCTGGATCTGGGGATCTGGGTCAACCTCAACGAGCGCAAACAGATGCTTGATCTGCTGCACCGTGACGGTTTCGTTCGCGACTTCACCTGCCACATCCGCCGCAGTGACGGGCAGATCCGTCTCTGCGAGGTGTCCAGCCGTCCACTGCCGATCGGCGACGAAGACTGCATGCTGACCATCGCCCGGGACATCACCGAACGCCACCTGATGCAGGAAAAACTGCAACAGGCCGCGACCGTGTTCGAGAGCACCGCTGAAGGCGTATTGATCACCGACACTCAACAGCACATCAGTGCGGTGAACCGTGCGTTTACCGAAATCACCGGATACAGCGAAAGCGAGGCACTCGGGCATACCCCGCGCCTGCTGGCCTCAGGGCTGCACGACAGCGCGTTTTACGCGGCGATGTGGCATCAATTGACTGACGAAGGCCACTGGCAAGGCGAGATTTCCAACCGACGCAAGAATGGCGAGCTGTACCCAAGTTGGCTGACCATCAGCGCCGTGCGCAATCGCGACAAGTTCATCACCCACTTCGTTGCGGTATTCGCCGACATCTCCAGCCTCAAGCATGCCCAGGCCAAGCTCGACTACCAGGCCCACCATGACCCGCTGACCGGCCTGCCAAACCGCACGCTGTTCGAAAGCCGTCTGCAGATGGCGCTGAACAGCCAGCAGGAAAATGGCAGCCTGGGCGCGGTGTTGTTCCTCGACCTCGACCGCTTCAAGCACATCAACGACAGCCTCGGACACCCGGTTGGCGACCTGCTGCTCAAGGGCATTGCCGTACGCCTCAAAGAGCAGCTGCGCGATATCGATACCGTTGCACGGCTGGGAGGCGACGAATTCATCATTCTGCTGCCGGGGCTGCAGCAGGCCGGTGATGCCGACAACATTGCCACCAAATTGCTGAACTGCTTCGGCGCACCGTTCCAGGCGGGTGAGCACGAGTTTTTCATCAGCGCCAGCATCGGCACCAGCCTCTATCCGCGTGACGGTTGCGACGTCGCCACCCTGATCAAGAACGCCGACGCGGCGATGTACCGCTCCAAGGCCAAGGGCCGCAACCGTGTCGAAAGCTACACCCGCGACCTCACCGCCCAGGCCAGCGAGCGGGTGGCGCTGGAACATGAGCTGCGCCGGGCTATCGAGCGCGAGGAGCTGTACCTCTACTACCAGCCGAAAATCAGCCTCGATGACCACAGTCTGGTCGGCGCCGAAGCCCTGATCCGCTGGCGTCACCCGACCTTCGGTGAGGTGCCTCCAGAGCATTTCATTCCGCTGGCGGAAGAGAACGGCATGATTCTGCAAATCGGCGACTGGGTGCTGGAAACCGCCTGCCGGCAAATGTTCGAGTGGGGCCAGATCTACGAATCCCTGGGCCCACTGTCTGTCAACCTGGCCGGCGCACAACTGCGCCAGCCGAACCTACTGGGACGCATCGAGCAACTGCTCAAGGACAACCGCCTCAGACCGGATTTACTGCAACTGGAAATTACCGAAAACTTCATCATGAGCCAGGCTGAAGAAGCGCTGGCAGTACTGCACCAACTCAAACACCTCGGTGTGCAACTGGCCATCGACGACTTCGGTACCGGTTATTCCTCGCTGAGCTACCTCAAACGACTGCCGCTGGACATCCTCAAGATCGACCAGTCTTTCGTCCGCGGTCTGCCCGACGACCCGCACGACGCGGCGATTGTCCGCGCCATCATCGCCCTGGGCCGCAGCATGCAATTCACTGTGATCGCCGAAGGCGTGGAAACCCAGGCCCAACAGGAGTTCCTCGCCGCCGAAGGCTGCGAACAGATCCAGGGCTACATCGTCAGCCTGCCGCTGCCACCGGAGGAATTCGCCGCAACGTTTCTTCGCATAGCCGTATCAGATTTTTCGGATAGCACAGCCGAGAAACCGTCGCTATAATCCGCGGCCTACTGAGGGCCTATAGCTCAGTTGGTTAGAGCAGAGGACTCATAATCCTTTGGTCCACGGTTCAAGTCCGTGTGGGCCCACCAAACATGAAAAAGCCGCGCATATGTGCGGCTTTTTTTCGCCTGTCGTTTGGCGATTACGGTATTCAACAACGGCATGGCTTTCATCAACGCCTACGAGGCAAAGAATGACATGCTCGTCGTGGTGGATGTCAGGCACGGACACGTCCTGTGGAACTTCATGCATGCCCCGGCAAGAGCTATGAACAGGCACCGCCAGGGCGAACTTCTCTACAAGAGATACGTTCTTCAGGACAAACAAAAAGGGGAGCCTGTTGGCTCCCCTTGAGTATTTGAATCCTGATATTGGCATCCTCAGGAAATGGGATGAAGAGGTCTCACCTTACACCGATGTTGCAGCATCGCTGAGGTACCTACGTCCGCTGAAGCCCTGCAAGGCAGCGGATTTCGCGCTCTTGAGGCCATTTTTGATAAAGGCAGCAGGCAAGTCAAATCATTTGTCCGTTCTTTTGTTTCAGTAAAATCTCCCGATCCAGCGACTGCCTGACCCCAGCCGTTCAATCAGCGCCCACAAGCGCCTCGCGTGACGAGCCTGTAACATGCAGCCCCATTGATCCGTACCGCTGGAGCCTGCCCTTGCCCGACATCCGCCCACCCGTGCTTGATGAAATCGACCGCCAGCTGATCGCTGCCCTGCAAATCAACGCCCGTGAAAGCGTGGCAATGCTGGCCAGGCAACTGGGCATCGCGCGCACGACCGTGACTTCGCGGCTGGCGCGACTGGAAAAGGCCAAGGTCATTACCGGCTACGGCGTACGTCTGGGCCAACGCGTCGTGGATGGCGGGTTGCAGGCGTATGTCGGGATCAAGGTGCAGCCGCGCTCCGGCAAAGAGGTGTTGCGGCGGTTGAGTGCGATGGCCCAGGTGCAGCAGTTGTGCGCGGTGAGCGGCGAGTTTGATTATGTGGCGTGGCTGCGTACGGACTCACCGGAGCAACTGGATCAATTGCTGGATCAGATAGGCAGCGTAGACGGCGTGGAGAAGACCACGACCTCGATCATCCTCAGCAGCAAAATTGATCGCGGACATCCAGTCTGATCATTATATTCGTCAGATTGCAGCACCAACGCTCAAAACGACGACACTTTGCGTCTTATTAACGTGTTCTACGCTCCCTAGAATGGCTGGCATCTTTTCCTATACTCAGACGCGCATCCAGCGTCGGGTCGCCAGCAAGGTCAGCCATGAACAAGAACAATCGCCATCCTGCAGACGGTAAGAAGCCGATCACCATTTTCGGCCCGGACTTTCCTTTCGCCTTCGACGACTGGATCGAACATCCGGCCGGTCTCGGCAGCATTCCCGAGCACAATCACGGCGCCGAAGTGGCGATCGTCGGTGCCGGCATTGCAGGTCTGGTGGCGGCTTACGAACTGATGAAACTGGGCTTGAAACCCGTCGTTTATGAGGCCTCGAAGCTCGGCGGCCGTTTGCGTTCCCAAGCATTCAACGGCACTGACGGCATCGTCGCCGAGCTCGGCGGCATGCGCTTCCCGGTGTCTTCCACCGCGTTCTATCACTACGTCGACAAACTCGGTCTGGAGACCAAGCCCTTCCCCAACCCGCTGACGCCGGCCTCCGGCAGCACCGTGATCGACCTGGAAGGCAAAACCCATTACGCACAGAGCCTGAAGGATCTTCCTGCACTGTTCCAGGAAGTGGCTGACGCCTGGGCCGACGCCTTGGAGGCCGGTTCGCAGTTCGCCGACATCCAGCAAGCGATCCGCGACCGCGACGTGCCACGCCTCAAAGAACTGTGGAACACCCTGGTGCCACTGTGGGACGACCGCACGTTCTACGACTTTGTCGCCACGTCGAAAGCCTTCGCCAAACTGTCGTTCCATCACCGCGAAGTATTCGGCCAGGTCGGTTTCGGTACCGGCGGCTGGGACTCGGACTTCCCCAACTCGATGCTGGAAATCTTCCGTGTGGTGATGACCAACTGCGACGATCACCAGCACCTGGTGGTCGGCGGCGTCGAACAAGTGCCGCAGGGCATCTGGCGTCATGCGCCGGAGCGCTGCGTTCACTGGCCGCAAGGCACTAGCCTCAAGTCGTTGCACCATGGCGCGCCACGTTCCGGGGTGAAGAAAATTGCCCACGCACCTGACGGACGTTTCGCGGTCACCGACAACAATGGCGACACCCGCGAATACGCCGCCGTGCTGACAACCTGCCAGAGCTGGCTGCTGACCACCCAGATCGAATGCGACGAAAGCCTGTTCTCACAAAAAATGTGGATGGCGCTGGACCGCACTCGCTACATGCAATCGTCGAAGACTTTCGTGATGGTCGACCGCCCGTTCTGGAAGGACAAGGACCCGGAAACCGGCCGCGACCTGATGAGCATGACCCTCACCGATCGCCTGACCCGTGGCACCTACCTGTTCGACAACGGCGACGACAAACCGGGCGTGATCTGCCTGTCGTACTCGTGGATGAGCGATGCGCTGAAGATGCTCCCACACCCGGTGGAAAAACGCGTGAAACTGGCGCTGGATGCGTTGAAGAAAATTTATCCGAAAGTCGACATCGCCGCGCGGATCATCGGCGATCCGATCACCGTGTCGTGGGAAGCCGACCCGCATTTCCTCGGCGCGTTCAAGGGCGCCCTGCCCGGCCACTATCGCTACAACCAGCGCATGTACGCGCACTTCATGCAGGACGACATGCCGGCGGAGCAGCGCGGGATTTTCATCGCCGGCGACGACGTATCGTGGACGCCAGCGTGGGTTGAAGGCGCAGTGCAGACCTCGCTCAACGCGGTGTGGGGAATCATGAAGCACTTCGGCGGGTCCACACATACAGAGAACCCTGGTCCGGGTGATGTGTTCAATGACATCGGCCCGATCGCCCTGCCCGAGTAAGAGGAATTCCTGATGCGTGTAGCCCTTTACCAATGTCCACCGCTGCCTCTGGAACCCGCCGCCAACCTTCAGCGCCTGCAGCAACTGGCGATGGAGGCCAAAGGTGCCGACCTGCTGGTGGTGCCGGAGATGTTCCTGACCGGCTACAACATCGGCAAGGAGGCGGTCGCGACATTGGCCGAGGTCTATAACGGTGAATGGGCGCAACAGGTCGGACGGATCGCCAAGGCTGCCGGCCTGGCGATTCTCTACGGTTACCCCGAGCGCACGGCGGATGGACAGATTTACAACGCAGTGCAGCTAATCAACTCGAACGGCGATCGCTTGTGCAATTACCGCAAGACGCATCTGTTCGGCGATCTGGATCGTTCGATGTTCAGCCCCGGCGATGGCGAGTTTCCCATCGTCGAACTCAACGGCTGGAAGCTCGGGTTCCTGATCTGCTACGACCTGGAGTTCCCGGAGAACGCCCGGCGCCTGGCCCTTGAAGGTGCCGAGCTGATTCTGGTGCCGACGGCGAACATGATTCCTTTTGATTTCATTGCTGATGTTTCCGTGCGCTCCCGCGCCTTCGAAAACCAGTGCTACGTGGCTTACGCCAACTACTGCGGCCACGAAGGCGACATCCATTACTGCGGGCAAAGCAGCATTGCCGCACCGGATGGCAGCCGCATCGCCCAGGCCGGACTGGATGAAGCCTTGATTGTCGGTGAGCTGGATCGCCAGTTGATGGTCGACTCCCGCAGCGCCAATCGCTACTTCAACGACCGCCGCCCCGAACTTTACGACGCGCTCAACAAGCGCTAATCCGCTAGCATTGGCACTTCACTGTTCTGGAAGTGCCCATGCCTGCGCCGACTCACCCCCGCCCCCATACTGAAACCCTGGCCAACGGCTTGCGCGTGACCCTGCGTCACGTGTCCGGCCTGAAGCGCAGCGCCGCCGCGTTGCGGGTGGCTGCCGGTAGCCATGACGTGCCGTTGGCGTGGCCGGGACTCGCGCATTTCCTTGAGCATTTGCTGTTTCTCGGCACCGAGCGCTTTCCTGCAGTCCAAGGGCTGATGGCCTACGTGCAAGGTCACGGCGGCCAGGTGAATGCCAGCACTCGCGAGCGCACCACCGATTTCTTCTTTGAGTTGCCGCCAGCGTCCTTCAGCGGAGGGCTGGAGCGTCTGTCAGACATGCTCGCCCACCCGCGTATGAATACGGACGACCAGTTGCGGGAACGGGAAGTGCTGCAGGCAGAGTTTGTCGCGTGGTCCCAGGACGCCAAAGCTCAGCAGCAAGAGGCGCTGTTCAAAGGCTTGTCAGCAGCGCATCCGTTGCGCGGCTTTCATGCCGGGAACCGCGACAGTCTGCTGGTAGAGCAAGCGGAGTTTCAGCAAGCACTGAAAGACTTCCATCAGCAGTTTTACCGCACCGGGCAGATGACCCTGAGTCTGGTCGGGCCGCAGAGCATTGAAGAGCTGCGAGTGCTGGCCGAGCAGTTTGCCGCCGCGCTGACCGCTGGGGATAAAACTGCACAGGTAGCCCCCGTTCGTTTGATGGACAACCCACAGGCAAGTTATCAACAGGTCGGCGAGCGGCGCGGCAATCTGCTGTTTGCGCTGGAGGATCTGCCGGAGTCGTCGGCCGAAGCGCTGGCGTTTCTCTGTCACTGGTTGAACAGTGCCAAACCCGGCGGGTTGCTCGCCCACTTGCAGCAGCAAGGTCTCGCAGACGGTTTGCAAGCTTGCGTGCAGTACCAGTTCGCAGGGCAAGCCTTGCTGCACCTTCAGTTCACTTCACCCAGCGGGTCACTCGATGCCATTCGCGAGAAATGGCTGGATTGGCTGAGTTTCTTCGCCGCACAGCAGGACTGGCCGGTATTGCGTGAGGAATATGCGGCGCAGCTTCAACGTCAGCGGCAAGTCAGCGGCGCACTGAATCTGGCGCGACTCGACAGCGAACAACTCGAAAGCGGCTTGTCCAAATCGGCCTTCGCGGCGCTCAAAGAAATTCTCGGCAAAATCGGCACTGTGGATAACTTCAACAGCCACTGGCACCTGCCCGCCGCCAACCCGTTTCTGCGTACGGCTGAACCGCTGGCCAACGCCGGCCTGATCCGCGGCCAGACCAGCGCCCACCGTGGCCTGCGCACGTTTGCCCAGGATCGCTCGCGCAGCCGTCGTGAACGCTCGCCGATGCAATTCAGCCAGGCGCTGCCAGATAACAGTGACGAAGGTGCAGTGTATGTGCGCTGGCAAATGGAAGCGGCGGCTACGGCCGAGCTGCAAGCGAAACTGCAATGCAGTCTGCGGGAAGTGTCTGACGACGCGCGTCAGGCCGGGGTCGAGGTGTCGTTCAGCGCCTCGGGCAATCAGTGGCTGTTGAAGGTGACCGGTCTGCAGGACATATTGCCCGGCGTCCTGGAGCATGCGCTGAAACATCTGACGCAAGTTGATGCCGATTCCGCGCGAAGTGAGCCGGAAGCTCCGTTGATGCCGATTCGCCAATTGCTCAAGGCATTACCCGAACACGGCCTGCAATCGCTAACGACGTCTGACGATGCCGCACACCTGTGGACAACTTCCCGCTGGGACGGCCTGGCGTTGGGACTCAACCCACAGACCCAATCCGCCATGGGCCTGGCCCTGAGTCGCATCTTCGGCACACCGGACAATCAATTACCCGCACCGTCGGCAATCAACGCCGGATACCTGTGGCGCCAAATCGAAAGTGCTTCCAGCGAACACGCCTTGCTGCTGTTCTGCCCGACCGCCAGTCACGAAATCGGCGACGAAGCCGCGTGGCGCCTGCTCGCCCACCTGTGCCAGACGCCGTTCTACCAACGCCTGCGCGTCGAACTGCAACTCGGTTATGCGGTGTTCAGCGGGTTGCGCCAGATCCATGGCCAGACCGGATTGCTGTTCGGTGTGCAATCACCCTCGGCTACCGCCGCGCAATTGCTCGATCACATTCAGCAGTTTCTCGATGGCTTGCCAGCCCTGATCGAACAACTCAATGACGCCAGCCTCACCCAGCAACGCCAGACGCTTGTCGATCAGTTCGATGACAGCGCCCTGTCCAGCAAAGATGCGGCCGAGCTCCTGTGGCAGGCCCGACTCGCCGGCCACTCGTCGGATTATCTGGCACAACTGCGCCGCGCCATCGCTCAACTGGATCGCCCGGCATTACTGGCCGCTGCACAACGCCTGATCCGCGCCGAGGGCGGCTGGCACGGCCTGTCCAGTGACGCTGCGCCGGGCGCGCCGTGGCAAGCGGCGAAATGATCATTACCGGGGCTGCAAGGAGCTTTCTCAAAGATTCACGGGCAAACCCCCTGAAATTTTGAGTAACATAGCCACCTAACTATTTGGAACATCCCTGCGCTGCCGTGGACTATACCTATGGATAGCGCTATCTCACCCACCTGAAAAAGGAGTCACCCGATGGCTTGGACCAAACCTGCTTACACCGACCTGCGCATCGGCTTCGAAGTCACCATGTACTTCGCCAGCCGCTGAGTCCTGCCTCAAGCAGAACACTGCAGTGCAACGCCTCGGCTCGCCGGGGCGTTTTATTTTCAGCGTTGAAATGATGGAGCGTTCATGTTCGTCCAGATTCTGGGTTCGGCCGCCGGTGGCGGTTTTCCGCAGTGGAACTGCAACTGCGTCAATTGCGCCGGTTTTCGCGACGGCAGCCTGAATGCCCAGGCCCGTACCCAATCGTCCATCGCGATTTCCGATGACGGCGTGAACTGGGTGCTGTGCAACGCCTCGCCGGACATCCGCGCGCAGCTTCAGAGCTTCGCCCCGATGCAACCGGGCCGAGCCCTGCGTGACACCGGCATCAGCGCGATCATCCTGATGGACAGCCAGATCGACCACACCACCGGCCTGCTCAGCCTGCGCGAAGGTTGCCCGCATCAGGTCTGGTGCACGGACATGGTCCACGAAGACCTGAGCACCGGTTTCCCGTTGTTCACTATGCTCAAGCACTGGAATGGCGGGCTGGACTGGAACCGCATCGAACTCGACCAGAGCTTCACCGTCGCTGCCTGCCCGAACCTGCGCTTCACCCCGCTGCCGTTGCGCAGCGCGGCACCGCCCTACTCGCCGCACCGCTTCGACCCGCATCCGGGCGACAACATCGGCCTGATCGTCGAAGACCTCAGCACCGGCGGCAAACTGTTCTATGCCCCGGGCCTGGGCAAGGTCGACGCGCCGTTGCTGGACATCATGGCCGGCAGCGACTGCGTGCTGGTGGACGGCACGATGTGGGACGACGATGAAATGCAGCGCCGTGGCGTCGGCACCCGCACCGGTCGCGAAATGGGTCACCTGGCGCAGAACGGCCCCGGCGGCATGCTCGAAGTGCTGGAACAGCTTCCCGAGCAGCGCAAGGTGCTTATCCACATCAACAACACCAACCCGATCCTCGACGAAGACTCCCCGGAGCGCGCGGAACTGGTGCGACGCAATGTTGAAGTGGCGTATGACGGCATGAGCATTGTCCTGTAACGAATGCCCCGGAGAACCGCAATGACCGACACCCCGCTGTCCCCCGCCGAATTCGAAGCGGCCCTGCGCGCCAAGGGCGCCTATTACCACATTCATCACCCGTATCACGTGGCGATGTATGAAGGCCGGGCCACCCGCGAGCAGATCCAGGGCTGGGTCGCCAACCGCTTCTACTATCAGGTGAACATCCCCCTGAAAGACGCGGCAATTCTGGCCAACTGCCCGGATCGCGAGATCCGCCGCGAGTGGATTCAGCGCCTGCTCGACCACGACGGTGCGCCTGGCGAAGACGGCGGCATCGAAGCCTGGCTGCGTCTCGGCCAGGCCGTCGGTCTCGACCCGGATCAACTGCGCTCCCAGGAACTGGTGCTGCCCGGCGTGCGTTTTGCCGTCGACGCCTACGTCAATTTCGCCCGCCGCGCCAGTTGGCAGGAAGCCGCCAGCAGCTCGCTGACCGAGCTGTTCGCGCCGCAGATCCACCAGTCGCGTCTCGACAGCTGGCCGCAGCATTACCCGTGGATCGACCCGGCCGGCTACGAATATTTCCGCACCCGTCTCGGTCAGGCCCGGCGCGATGTCGAGCATGGTCTGGCGATCACGCTGGAACACTACAAGACCCGCGAAGGCCAGGAGCGCATGCTGGAAATTCTCCAGTTCAAACTGGACATCCTTTGGAGCATGCTCGATGCCATGAGCATGGCCTACGAACTGAACCGCCCGCCGTATCACAGCGTCACCGATCAACGGGTCTGGCATAAAGGAATCGCCTTATGAGTTTCGACCGCAGCAAGACCCCGACCTGGCGTCCCGGCTACCGTTTCCAGTACGAACCGGCGCAGAAAGGCCACGTGCTGCTGTACCCGGAAGGCATGATCAAGCTCAATGAAAGTGCCGCGCTGATCGGCGGTCTGATCGACGGTGAACGGGATGTCGCGGCGATCATCGCCGAACTCGACAGACAGTTCCCCGGCGTGCCCGAGCTCGGTGACGACATCGAGCAATTCATGGAGGTTGCCCGTGCGCAGCACTGGATCGAACTTGCCTGAGTCATCGGTGCAAGTCCCGGCCAAACCGGAGATCGGCCTGCCGCTGTGGCTGCTCGCCGAGCTGACTTACCGCTGCCCGCTGCAATGCCCGTACTGCTCCAATCCTCTGGATTTCGCCGAGCAGGGCAAAGAGCTGAGCACCGAGCAGTGGATCAAGGTATTCCGCGAAGCGCGGGAGATGGGCGCGGCGCAACTGGGCTTCTCCGGCGGCGAACCGCTGGTGCGCCAGGACCTTGCCGAGCTGATCCGCGAAGCGCGTCAGTTGGGCTTCTACACCAACCTGATCACTTCCGGCATCGGTCTGACCGAACAGAAGATCAGCGACTTCAAGAAGGCCGGACTCGATCACATCCAGATCAGTTTCCAGGCCAGCGACGAGCAAGTGAACAACCTGCTTGCCGGCTCGAAAAAGGCCTTCGCACAAAAGCTCGAAATGGCTCGTGCTGTAAAAGCCCACGGCTATCCGATGGTGCTGAACTTTGTCACCCATCGGCACAATATCGACAAGATCGACCGCATCATCGAGCTGTGCATCGCGCTCGAAGCGGACTTCGTCGAGCTCGCCACCTGCCAGTTCTACGGCTGGGCGCAGCTCAATCGTGTCGGCCTGTTGCCGACCAAGGAACAACTGGTCCGCGCCGAACGCATCACCAATGAATACCGCGCCAAGCTGGAAGCCGAAGGGCATCCGTGCAAACTGATTTTCGTCACCCCGGACTACTACGAAGAGCGCCCGAAAGCCTGCATGAACGGCTGGGGCAGCATCTTTCTGACGGTCACGCCGGACGGCACCGCCCTGCCCTGTCATGGCGCCCGACAGCTGCCGGTACAATTTCCCAATGTGCGCGATCACAGTATGCAGCACATCTGGTACGACTCGTTCGGCTTCAACCGCTTTCGCGGCTATGACTGGATGCCCGAGCCATGCCGCTCCTGCGACGAGAAAGAACAGGACTTCGGCGGCTGCCGCTGCCAGGCCTTCATGCTTACGGGCGATGCCAGCAATGCCGACCCGGTGTGCAGCAAATCCGAACATCACGGTGTGATCCTCAAGGCCCGCGAAGAAGCCGAGCATGCCACCCAGACCATCGAACAACTGGCCTTTCGCAATGAACGAAACTCGCGCCTCATCGCCAAAGGCTGAGCCTTTCAGCGCCACTGCCGCCGTTGCTGCCGGCGTGGATTTCGCCGAGCTGCAGCTCGGCGCCCATGGCTTGTTCTGGAATGAATACCGACCTGCAGACGCCGCGTGCCGGATCTGGCACTGGCGCGATGGCGTGGCGAAATGTCTGACGCCTGCGGGTTTCAGCGTTCGCAGTCGGGTGTACGAATATGGCGGTGGGGCGTTTTGTCTGACGCCTGAGGGGTTGGTTTTCGTCAACGAGGCGGATCAACAGCTGTATCGCCAGACGCTGGACGGCGAGCCCCTGGCATTGACGTCGGGCGAGTGCCGATACGGCGATCTGCATTTCGCCAACGGTCAGGTGCTGGCTGTAGAGGAGAACGGTGATTACCATCGACTGGTGGCTATTGATCTGGCGAATGGCGCCCGCCATATGTTGATGGAAGGTGCGGACTTTTACGCAGCGCCGAGCATCAGCCCGGATGGCCAGCGCCTGGCATGGATCGAGTGGAGCCGGCCGCATCAACCTTGGACGTCCACTCGATTGATGCTCGCCGAGCGCTCGGGTAACGGATTTTCCGCCTCACGTTGCGTGGCTGGAGAAACCTTTGAAGAGTCGATCCAGCAACCGCGCTTCGATGCCAATGGCCGACTGGGTTGCCTGACCGACCGTGGTGGATATTGGCAACCGTGGGTCGAGTCTGCAGACGGTTTGCAACCGATGCCCTGTGCCGCAGCCGATCACGCGCCGGCCCCATGGCAACTCGGCGGCTGCACCTGGCTGCCCACCGACGAAGGCTTTTTGGCGAGCTGGAGCGAAGGCGGTTTTGGTCGCCTGACGCTCAACGGCGAAGACTTCACCGGCGACTACAGTCGGTTCCGTCATCTGGCTGTCGATGATCAGTTCATTTACTGCATCGCCGCCTCCCCCGTCAGCCCTTCTGCGGTAATCGCCATCGATCGCGAGTCGCGTGAAGTGAAAGTGCTGGCCGGCGGCGTTGCACCGCTGCCCGCCGATCGCATCAGCCGACCGCAAACCCTGCGCTATCCCAGCGGTTCGGGTGAAGCGCACGGCTTCTTTTACCCGGCCACCAATGGCGATGAGAAGCCGCCGCTGGTGGTGTTCATCCACGGCGGCCCGACGTCGGCGTGTTACCCGATGCTCGACCCGCGCATCCAGTACTGGACGCAACGCGGCTTCGCCGTCGCCGACCTCAACTACCGTGGCAGCAGCGGCTATGGCCGGGAATACCGGCAAGCGTTGCATCTGAGTTGGGGCGCGGTGGATGTCGAGGATGCCTGTGCGGTAGTGGCTTACCTGAATGATCGCGGCATGATCGACGGCGAGCGTGCATTCATCCGTGGCGGCAGCGCCGGTGGTTACACGACGTTGTGTGCCCTGGCGTTCCATCACGTGTTCCGCGCCGGCGCCAGCCTGTATGGCGTCAGTGACCCGGTGGCTCTGGCCCGCGCGACACACAAGTTCGAAGGCGATTATCTGGACTGGCTGATCGGCGATCCCGAGCAAGACGCCGAACGCTACGCAGCCCGCACGCCGTTGCTGCACGCAGGCAACATTCGCGTACCGGTGATTTTCTTCCAGGGTGAACTGGACGCCGTGGTCGTGCCGCAACAGAGCCGCGACATGGTCGCGGCTCTGGAGCACAACGGCATCGAGGTCGAAGCGCACTACTACGCCGACGAACGCCACGGCTTCCGCCGGGCCATCAATCAGGCCCATGCGCTGGAACAGGAATGGCGCTTCTACCGGCGAGTGATGGGTTTGACGGATTGAGACTCAGCGCTTGGCGATGATGTACACCGCGTGCACGATCCCCGGGATGTAACCGCACAGCGTTAGCAGAATGTTCAGCCAGAACGCGCCACCGAACCCGACCTGCAGAAACACACCCAGTGGCGGCAACAGAATGGCAATGATGATTCGAATGAAGTCCATGGGTCAGCTCCTGATTGGGGGTTGGCTCACCTGAGCCATACAAGCTAATCGACCTGTGCCGTTTGTCAGGGTTCAGTGCTTTTGCCAGTCAGCGCGCAGAAGGCCACTCAAGCCAGAATTTGCAGACCGTGTTTCTGCACGATACTGAGCAGCTTCAGAGCCATGCCGCTCGGATGCTTGTCTCCTGATTCCCATTGCTTGACGGTCGACGCACTGGTGTTCAAATAGCGCGCGAACACTGGCTGGCTGACGTTGTTGCGCTCACGCAACGCCTTGATCTGCTCCGCCGGGATCGCATCTGGAACCGCCGCAAGGCACGACTCATCAAACTCACGCATCGTTGCCTTGCTGATAGCGCCGACTGCATGCAGAGCACTTGCCGACTCGTGCACTGATTCAAATACGTCACTTTTGAATTTTTTACTCATGAGTTATCTCCACAAACGCTTTCATGACCAACAACCCCTGAATCTGCTCTTCGGTAAGTTGCGCATAGGCTTTCGCCAGTTTGCGCAGCTCCTTCAGCTCCGCAGAATTGATGTTGCTCCGATCCTTTTTGGCGAACAGCACCTGATAAATCCAGTAGTGCCCGCCTTTGGCCAGAACAATCGAACGGTGGCGGTTTTCGTTCAGGCGCTTCTTCCAGACACCGCCTCCCAGATTGTCCGCTTGACCATCAAGCATCTCGGTAAAAGCCTCGCGGAGCTCTTCGTCGGTGATCCATGCTTTGCTGGCCTGTATCGCAAAGCCTTTTGTCTTGAACAACCTGAACGACATCGGTATCCCTTCCAAAAAAACATACCACTCAGTGGTATAGATTACAAAGCCCGCCTTTCGACAATGTTGGTCTGCTGGCCTCGGCAATCCTTGCCGAGGCCCACTAAAGAAACACCGCAGTTGCCAATCCTCAAGCACTAAACCGCACTCGCAAAACCCGGCCACAAAAAAACGCCCCACGCCAAAAGAATCAGGCGTGGGGCGTGCGTTATACCGCGAGACGGTTCTTGAGTTCGGGTGGGAAACTTCAGCTCAGACGGCAATCCCTTTGCGGCATTGCAGTTGCGCGGTGCGTACCCGGGAGAAGGCTCGGGCCAGGCGCAGGAGCATTTCGTCGATGTTGGCCTTGCTGACCGTGAGCGCCGGGGTAAAGCGCAGGCAGTTGGCTTGTGGGGCGTTGAGCAGCAAACCTTCATGGAGCGCGGCTTTGACGACGGCCTCGGCGGAGTCTTCCGACAGGGTCAGCCCCCAGAACAGCCCTTGCCCGCGCAACTCGCCATGTTCATAACGATGGGCCAGACGAGCGAGCCCTTCGCGCAGATGCTGGCCGTTGTCCCGGATCTGTTCGAGGAATGCGCGGTCCTGCACGCTGTCGAGCACCACTAGCCCTGCAGCGGTCATCAGCGCGTTGCCGTGATGAGTACCGCCCAACTCGCCGGAGTCGAAACAGCAGGCCTTGCCTCGCGCCAGCAATGCCGCCAGTGGCACGCCACCGCCGAGGCCTTTGCCGAGCACGACGATATCGGCGCGCACGCCATAGGATTGTTCGGCGAGCAAGGTGCCGCAGCGGCCGATGCCGGTCTGCACCTCGTCGAGAATCAGCAGAATCCCCAGCTCACGGCACAGGCGCTCGACACCCTTGAGGTAATGCTCAGTCGCAGGAATCACACCGGCATCACTCTGAATTGGCTCAAGCATGATCGCCACGGTCTGCGCATCAACCGCCGCGTGCAGCGCCGGCAGGTCGTTGAACGGCACCAGATCAAAGCCCGGCAGCAGCGGCGCAAAGCGATTGTGCAGGTTGCAACTGTCCGACGCCGAAATCGTCGCCAGACTACGTCCGTGACAACCTTGTCTGGCGACGATGATCCGCGAGGCGCCACCGCGATGCAGTTGACCCCATTTGCGCGCCAGTTTGATCGCAGCTTCACAGGCTTCGCTGCCACTGTTGAGCAAATAGGCTTGATCACTTGAGGTACTGGCACACAGGCGCTCGGCGAGGCTGAGCATGCCGCGATTGTGCAGATTGAAGCCGGGGTTGATCAGGGCCTGGGCCTGGCTGGCGATGGCTTTGACCAGCGCCGATGGGCTGTGGCCCAGGCTGTTGGCGCCGCCCGCCTGGGAAAAGTCCAGATAGGCGCGGTCATTGCTGTCCCACAACCAGGAACCTTGGCCGCGAACAAATACCTGTTGCGGGCGTTCGACGCTGGGCATCAGGCGCTCGGCATTCAGGCCGTCAGCGGCATCCGATTCATGGGTTTCAAAAGCCAGGTCATCGAGGCTCGGCGTCTGGCGCCGCAGGCTGAACAGATTCATTGCAAAAAGCCTCGCAGGAGGTTTTTTGAACTGCCTATGTAATCGTTATCGAAACAATCGCTGGTCATTGCCCTTTCCGGCCCTGTAAGCCCCGTGGATGCGGTTAGACTAGGCTCACACACGGCCGCCGGCCATTTCGATTTCTCAGCATTTTCGATAAGTGTTACTTATGGATTTCAAACAACTGCGTTATTTCGTCGCGGTCTACGAAGAAGGTCACGTCGGGCGTGCCGCCGAGCGCCTGTCAATCTCCCAGCCTGCGCTGTCCCAGCAGATTCGCCATCTGGAGCAGAACCTCGACGTCACCCTGTTCGAACGCAGCAGCAAACGCCTGCTGCCGACCCTCGCCGCCCATACGCTGTACAACCACGCCCTGCCACTGCTCGACGGCATGCAACGCGCGCGTGAGGCGCTGGGCAACTTCAAGGGGCAGGCGCTGCGCACGCTGGCGATTGGCGTACTGCAAACCGTGCACACCAGCCTGGTGCCGCAAATGCTTGAGCGGGTGCGCAAGGCCCAGCCGCATCTGGTGGTGCAGATTTATGAATTGACGGGGCTGGAGATCGAGCGACGCCTGCTCAATGGCTCGCTGGACATTGGCATCAGTTATCTGCCGCCACGCCAGCCGGGGCTGCACGGCGTGATGCTGTACGAAGATGAACTGACGCTGGTCATCCCGGCGGATCATCCGCTGCGTGAATTCAAGAAGGTTTCAATGAGCCAGGCCGCCGAACTGCCGATGTTGCTGCTGGGCGAGGAATTCCAGATCCGCCAGATCTGGCAGGCGCAACTGGCCAGCCTCGGACGACGCCCGCAAGTGCAGGCGGAACTGAACAACATGGTGGGGATTCTCGACAGCCTGCCGCACACACGTCTGGCGACGGTGCTGCCCGGTCGTTCGCAAAAGGAGTACGACGATCAGGATCTGCTGTGGAAACCGCTCAGTGAACCGCGTGTGCCGTTGAAGGTCGGGCTGGTGTGTCGCGACGTACAACGCCAGCAGGCGCCATTGGCCTTGCTGCGAACCTTGCTGGAAGAGGTCATGCAGCGCGAGGATAAACCGCTCAAGGGCGCGCCGGCCCTGGATTCGCTGAGCTGAAAACTTTTCTGCGGGCAAAAGAAAACCCCGCCGAAGCGGGGCTTTGCAGACTGTTTCCCTGACATCCATTTCACTCCGCCACCCTGGCAGAATCCTACGTGTCCGTGTTGTTGCTTTGCGCTTCCTGCGCGACGTCCATGAAATGTAGATTAGCTCTGGATCCAATTTGCGCATATGGGAGAACAGCAGCACGTCATGTAAGAGATTGCTTACATGACGTTACATCATCAGAACTGCCCGGCATCCAGCAGGAACAGCGACTCGCTGCCAGCCTTGACCGACGCGCTCAACGAGTGAATCCGCGGCAGCAGACGGGCGAAATAGAACCGCGCAGTACCGAGTTTGCTCGCGTAGAAATCGTCCTGCGCTTCTTTGCCCAGCGATGCCTTGGCCATCAGTGCCCACATGTAGGCGTAGGAAACGTAGCCAAACACCTGCAGATACTCGACCGACGCCGCACCGATTTCGTTCGGATTGGTTTTCGCCACGTCCAGCAGCCACGAGGTCAGTTCGTCGAGGGTGTCGACGGCGTCATTCAGCGGTTTGGTGAACTCGCCGAGATCGGCACTGGCGGTCGCAGTGAAATGGCGGATCTCGTCGGCGAACAGTTTGTAGAACGCGCCGCCGCTGCCGACGATCTTGCGACCCACCAGATCCAGCGCCTGAATGCCGTTGGTGCCTTCGTAGATCTGGGTGATGCGTACGTCACGCACCAGTTGCTCCTGGCCCCACTCGCGGATGTAGCCGTGGCCGCCGAAGATCTGCTGGCCGTGGACAGTGGTTTCCAGACCCAGATCGGTCAGGAATGCCTTGGCCACTGGCGTCAGCAGCGCAACCAGGTCCTCGGCACGTTTACGGGTGGCGGCGTCTTCACTGAACTTGGCGGTATCGAGCTGCATCGCCACGTAGGTGGAGAACGCACGGCCGCCTTCGTTCGAGGCTTTCATGGTCAGCAGCATGCGACGCACGTCCGGGTGGACGATGATCGGGTCGGCAACCTTGTCCTTGTTCTGCGCGCCGGTCGGCGAACGGCTTTGCAGGCGGTCGCGGGCGTATTCGATGGCGTTCTGGTACGAGCGCTCGCCGGTAGCCAGGCCTTGGATACCGACACCCAGACGCTCGTAGTTCATCATGGTGAACATCGCCGCCAGGCCCTTGTTCGGCTCGCCGACCAGGTAACCCACGGCTTCGTCGAAGTTCATCACGCACGTGGCGGAGGCCTGGATGCCCATCTTGTGTTCGATCGAACCGCAGTTCGCCGGGTTGCGCGCGCCCAGGCTGCCATCGGCATTGACCATGAACTTCGGCACCAGGAACAGCGAAATGCCTTTCGGCCCCGCCGGCGCGTCCGGCAGCTTGGCCAGCACCAGGTGGATGATGTTTTCGGTCAGGTCGTGCTCACCGCCGGTGATGAAGATCTTGGTGCCGCTGACCTTGTAGGAACCGTCCGCCTGAGGCTCGGCCTTGGTGCGGATGATGCCCAGGTCGGTACCGGCATGCGGCTCGGTCAGGCACATGGAACCGGCCCAGACGCCGGCGTACATATTCGGCAGGTACGCGGCTTTCAGCTCTTCGCTGGCGTGGGCGTTGATCGACAGGCAGGCGCCGGCAGTCAGCATCGGATACAGACCGAAGGACAGGCTGGCGGAGTTGACCATTTCTTCGACCTGAGCCGACACGGCCTTGGGCATGCCCATGCCGCCGTACTCCGGATCACCGCCAACACCGACCCAGCCGCCTTCGGCATAAGTCTGATAGGCCTGTGGGAAACCGGCCGGTGTGGTGACGGCACCGTCGGCCCAATGGCAGCCTTCTTCGTCGGCGGCACGGCTCAGGGGCGCGATGCTTTTGCTGGTGACCTTGCCGGCCTCTTCGAGGATGGCTTCGACGGTTTCGGCGTCGACAGTCTCGGCCAGTGCCGGCAGTTCGGCCCAGAGTTTGGCGACTTCGAACACTTCATTGAGGACGAAGCGCATATCGCGCAGCGGCGCTTTGTAGTCAGCCATGGCAAACCTCGCAAAGATCAAAACAGGTGATTCGTGGAAGGGTGTTTTCGTTGAGTCGGAGTGTAACCCAACAACTTTTGCGACACATAGGGTCAGGCGGTGACTGATTTGTTATTTTTAGTCACCAGCAATCAGCCATAAAGAAGCCCGCAATCAGCGGGCTCTTTTGTTTAACAGTGGCGTGTTACAGCGAGAACAACTGCGCCGGCAATTTCATCAGGCAATCACTGCCCGCCTCAATCGCCGCGCGATGCGCCGCAGTACGTGGCAACAACCGCTTGAAGTAAAACTCGCACGTCGCCAGTTTGCCCTGGCAGAAATCGCCATCACCCTCGCCCGACTCCAGCTGTGCCTGGGCGACCAGCGCCATGCGCAACCACAGATAGCCGAGGACGATGTAACCGCTGTACATCAGGTAATCCACCGACGCGGCGCCGACTTCATCCGGATTCTTCATCGCCGCCATACCGACCTGCATGGTCAGTTCGCCCCACTGCTGATTGAGGCCATCGAGTTGCGCCACAAACCCGCCCAGTTGCGCATGCCCGGCGTTGGCGGCGCAGAACTTGTGGACGATCTTGGTGAAGTTGCGCAGCAATTTGCCTTGGCTGCCAAGGACTTTGCGCCCGAGCAGATCCAGCGCCTGAATGCCGTTGGTGCCCTCGTAGATCGGTGCGATCCGGCAATCGCGGACCAGTTGCTCCATGCCCCACTCGCGGATAAAACCGTGGCCGCCGAACACCTGCATACCGTGGTTGGTCACCTCCAGACCGGTGTCGGTCATGAACGCCTTGCAGATCGGGGTCAGGAACGCCAACAGGTCTTCGGCCTCCTGACGCGCGTCCGCGTCCGGACTCAGGTGCGCGACATCGAGCATTTGTGCGGTGAAATAGGTCAGCGCGCGGTTGCCTTCGTTGAAGGCTTTCATGGTCAGCAGCATGCGTCGCACGTCCGGGTGGACGATGATCGGATCCGCCGGTTTGTCCGGGGCTTTGGCGCCGGTCAGGGCGCGCATCTGCAGGCGGTCGTTGGCGTATTTGATTGCACCCTGGAAACTTGCTTCGCCCAGACACAGGCCCTGCATCCCGGTGCCGAGGCGCGCGTGGTTCATCATGGTGAACATGCAGTTCAGGCCCTTGTTCGGCTCGCCGATCAGGAAGCCTTTGGCGTCGTCGAAGTTCAGCACGCAGGTGGCCGAGGCCTTGATGCCCATCTTGTGCTCGATCGAACCGCAGGAAACGCCGTTGCGCTCCCCCGCCTCACCGGCTGCATCCGGCAGGAATTTCGGCACGATGAACAGCGAAATCCCCTTGGTCCCGGCCGGTGCGTCCGGCAGTTTGGCCAACACCAGGTGAATGATGTTGTCGCTCATATCGTGCTCGCCGGCGGAGATGAAAATCTTGCTGCCGGTGACCGCGTAACTACCGTCGGCCTGAGGCACGGCGCGGGTCTTGATGATGCCCAGGTCGGTGCCGCAATGGGCTTCGGTCAGGCACATGGTGCCGGTCCACTGGCCCGCAGTGAGTTTGCGCAGATAAGTGTTTTTCTGTTCCTCGGTGCCGTGGGCGTGGATCGCCGACATGGCGCCGTGGGTCAGGCCCGGGTACATGCCCCAGGAAGTGTTGCTGGAGGCGACCATTTCGCTGATCACCAGCCCCAGCGAACTCGGCAGGCCCTGGCCGCCGTAGGTCGGATCCGCCGCCAGACCGTGCCAGCCACCTTCCACGTATTGTGCGAAGGCTTGCTTGAAGCCTGTAGGCGTTGTCACCACGCCGTTGTCGAAATGGCAGCCCTCTTCGTCACCGCTGCGATTGAGCGGTGCCAGAACGTTCTCACAGAACTTCGCGCCTTCGTCGAGGATCGCGTTGACCATGTCCGGGCTGGCATCGTGGGCGCCAAGGGCCGCGTACTGGGTGTGGAAGTCAAAGACGTGATCGATCAGAAAGCGCATGTCGCGCAGGGGAGCTTTGTACTCGGGCATGGTGGCTTCTCCTTCAGCAGATTTCTCCAACCTACTGCCGGCCACCCTGCCCCACAATCACTGTCCAGACGCTGAATGCGCCGTCATCACTCAACCTGCGGCACTGTCCATGCGCACCGCGCCACGGCGGTTCTGACCGAATGCGATCACGCAGTTCCGGCCTGCGCCTTTGGCGGCGTAGAGCGCCTCGTCGGCGGATTTGAGAACCTGCTCCGGGTTGCGCTGCTCTACACGTTCGGCGACGCCGATGCTCACCGTCACGGACACACTGGACGCACCGGAACCGGCCCGACGCTGGCGACCCTGTTGGTCGTCCTGCGGGCGGTTTTCCTGGTTGCGCAACTGGATGTTGTAGGACGCGATCGACTCGCGGATGACTTCCAGGTGCGGCATGCACTCTTCAAGGGTCTTGCCTGCAAACACCAGAGCAAATTCCTCACCGCCATAGCGATACGCCCTACCGCCGCCGCTGATTTTTGACAGCTTGCTGGCGACCAGACGCAAGACCTGATCCCCCACGTCGTGACCATGGGTGTCGTTGAATTTCTTGAAATGATCGACGTCGCTCATCGCCAGCACATAGTTGCGCCCCAGACGCTGCATACGCTCGTTGAGTGCGCGACGGCCCGGCAGGCCGGTGAGTTCGTCACGGAAGGCCATTTGATAAGCCTCGTGCGCTACGGCCGCCGCAATCATCAGCATCACCTGGCTGCACATGATGTTCAGGGTGAACGGCAGGATGAAGGTTTTCGGCAGCATCCAGAACACTCCGAGCAACCCCACCAGTTGCGCCGCGTGCAGCGGTCGCGGGTTGCGCCAGTACTGCCAGGCCAGCAACAGGAACGCCGAGAGGAACACTGGATAGGACATCTGGATCAGGCTCATCCATGCGCCGTGCAAGGCTGGCCAGCGAATTTCCGAGAGCCACATCAGCAACGCCTGCGGGTAACTTTGTTCCAACCCCAGCGCCACGCTGCCAAACGCCAGCAGCACGGCAAACCGCGCCACCATGTCCTGAAACAGGTGTGTGCGCTCCTGCCACGCGGCGAACAACCCAAACAACAGGGGCAACAGCAGGCAGACCAGATGGAACACCACGGCCGCGTCTTCGCGCACCTTGCCGTTGTCACGGTAATAGTCGGTCTGGGTGTCGAGCAGGAAGTAGGCGATGTACACCGTGACCATCAGAAACAGTTCGCGCTGGCGTCGGTAAACCGCGCAATACGACCCGCCCAACAACAGCACCAGGGTTGGCAGCACGTTGAACAGCGAGGTGAAGAACACGTTGAGGTCTTTGACGTACGCAGCCGCCAACCCCGCAAGCAACAACAGCAGTGAAGGTATGAAATGACTGAAACGTACAGCGGAAGAACGCGGCAAGGGTAAAGCTCCGACCGTCTTGGCAAAGAGATGGCATTGTGCCTGCAATGTGGCCAGTTAAGCACACACAATGTGATCCAGATCACAGGCTGTCTCTTTAACGGCCGAATCCCTCGGTTTCTGAGCCTTCAATCAAGGTTTTTTGCCTGAGAAGCATGAAACTTTCGTCATGGCCATCATGCTTGATGGCCATGACGATCATTTCCACTCAAAGATCGTTGTAGAACGGTTGCAATGGCCCCTCCGCCGCCGGCCGACCTTCAGCGCCGTAAGGCTTGAGATTGAGCGATGCATCCGTTGCCTGACGAGTCGTGACCTTCGGACTGGCCGGGCGCTGGGTCACGGCATTTTCATCCCCGATATGGCCCTGCGGGATCACCAGCGACGGGTGATCGAAAGGCGCCCGTTCCCAGGCAACGCGCGGATCGGTCAGTCCGACTTCCATGAATTTCACCAACGCGTCGATTTCGTCAGGCGTCAGGTTCAGCGCCGTCATGTCCGGATCGAGGTTGGAGGTGTTGTGCTGATTCACCGCCGGGTGCTCGAAACCGCTGGTGTTGTTGGCGTCCTCACCACGCCGATCGCCGCCACGGTTGTAGAACTCCATGACCTGCTTGAGCGTGGCGCGACTGCCGTTGTGGAAGTACGGGCCGGTCAGGGCGATGTTGCGCAGTGTTGGCGTCTTGAACGCGCCGTCGACCGAATCGCGGAACCCGACATTCGGCTTGAGCGTGGCATCGCACGGAATCGCTGCACTCAGCGGTGCTTCAAAGGTACACACGTCGACATCCAGCGGATCAACCGTCCGGCCGCCCTGCAACACACTGTTGTACTGGCGGGTGAAGGACCACGGATTGCCCCAGGCATCCGCACCGCCGAGGGCCAGGTCTTCCGAAGTCGGCCGGACGCCAGTGTTGTAGAAGCCGTTGTCGTAAAGCGTGGTCAGGTTGTCAGCCATTACCATCCGTTCGATGCGCTCACGCGGATGCATCAGCAAGCGACTGGCGGCATTGGTCAGCTCAGCACCGCCATGGCAATTGACGCACTTGCCCTTGCCGAGGAACAGGTTCATCCCCTCGACCTGCTGCGCGTTCATGGCGGTGTGGTCGCCTTGCAGATAGGCATCAATCGGCGCCTGATCGGAGACCAGCGTGGCTTCGTACATCTGAATCGCCAAGCCGAAGAACAGCGGGAAGTTGGCCTCCATCTGGGTGTAGGGTGCGCCACCGACCGAGACGTTTTGCGTGGCGTTCCACAACCGGGGCTGGAAGGCATTCTTGATCAGTTCGCGATAGGTCGGACGCCGCGCGCCTGACACTGGCCCCAGCACCGAATCACTGGAAGAAATCCGCTGCTGCTTGAGCATCAGGGTGTCCAGCATCCTGCGACCGATGTCGGCGAAGGTGCGACCGCCGCAGGACATTTCCACCGGGCTGCCGGGCGGGCCGACGGCTTGCGAGGCGGCAGACGCATCGTTGAGTGCCAGCCTGACTTTGGTGGCGACCGTGCTGCGCTCGCTGGTCACGTAAATCCCCGCATCGGGATCGCGATTGCCGAACGGCGAAAATCCGTTGAACACATTGTTGGCCCGGCCGTCCCAGAAGTTACGCACGTTGAACGCAGCGTTGATCACCGAAGGCGCGTTGCGCCCGGTACTGCGCCGGACGTTGATGCCACCGACCTGGAACAGACCGTCCGGCTGCTGGGTGCATTTGTCGAAGCGCGGCTGATTGGGTTTGACGAAGTTGGCGTCGAACACGCCTTGGGAGCCGACCACATCGTCAGTCGAGTAAACGATCGGCGAGTTGCGCTCCAGCGGATTGCTCAGCACGTGGGTCGGAAAGTCGGTTTTCTTCAGCGTGTAGTTCGGACCGCCCTTGCCGCCGGACAAGGTGGCGTAGGTCGCCACGTCGCCGGGAATGTCGGAAGCCACAAACGGCTTGTTGAAAATCGACGCGACGTTGGCGTTGGTGTTGGCCTGGCCGGGGTTGAGCTGGTTGGCGATGCGGTGATCGACACCGGCATGGTAGTGACAGGAGGCGCACGCTGTGGCGCCGTCGCTGCCGATCTCCATGTCCCAGAACAATGCCTTGCCCAACAGGATCGCAGCCGAACGGTTGAGCACGTAGTCGGTCATCAGGTCGACCTTGCGTCCGCCTTCGGTCCCGGACGGATCGGGAGGCACCATCCCGCGCAACGATTGCAGCGACGGGACTTCCGGCACCGGGGGATCGACTTCGGCGGGGTCGGCGGCCCATGCGCTGTGGACTGACAGCGCGATGGGTAACCAGAAGGTCAAACGAGCGAGTCGACTGATGTTCATAGGCTTCACCCTGACTGTTGTTGTTAAGTGCCGGGCGTCATGCTTCTTTGAGCAGGCAGTTCTCGTTAGCACCGGTAATTCGGACAGTGCAATTAATTGGCCACCCTTCTGGAAATATCTTGAATCAATAAGCGCAGGGGTTCGGCTGAACAAAGCCGTCATCAATGCTGGGGAATCAGCCCCGGGATTGGGGAAATCCGGGCACAAAAAAAACCGCTGCCCCCGAAGGAGCAGCGGTTTTCAGAACGACCGCGTTAAGGCTTAGTAGCCCAGCGAGAAGTTCTCTTCTTTCATGTCCATCAGGTTGTTTGCGCCCGACAGCATGGTTGCCACGTGCGTACGGGTACGCGGCAGGATGCGCTGGAAGTAGAAGCGCGCGGTTTGCAGCTTGGCGGTGTAGAAGGCCTCGTCGGTGGTACCGGCAGCCAGTTTTTCAGCAGCCAGACGCGCCATGTCAGCCCAGAAGTAAGCCAGGCAGGCGTAACCGGAGTACATCAGGTAGTCCACGGAGGCCGCGCCGACTTCTTCGCGATCTTTCATGGCAGCCATACCGACCTTCATGGTCAGCTCGCCCCACTCTTTGTTCAGTGCAGCCAACGGTGCGACGAATTCTTTAACGGCTTCGTTGCCTTCGTTGTTCTGGCAGAACTTGTGGACGATCTTGGTGAAGCCTTTCAGAGCCTCGCCTTGAGTCATCAGCACTTTACGGCCCAGCAGGTCGAGTGCCTGGATACCGGTGGTGCCTTCGTACAGCATCGAGATGCGGCTGTCGCGAACGTTCTGCTCCATGCCCCACTCGGCGATGAAGCCGTGGCCGCCGTAGATCTGTACGCCGTGGTTGGCGGATTCGAAACCGACTTCGGTCATGAACGCCTTGGCGATTGGGGTCATGAAGGCCAGCAGTGCGTCGGCTTTCTTCTTCTCTTCTTCGTCCACGCCGTATTTGACGATGTCGACCTGTTTGGCGGTGAAGTACACCATCGCACGGTTGCCTTCGGCGAATGCCTTCATGGTCAACAGCATGCGACGTACGTCTGGGTGCACGATGATTGGGTCAGCGGCCTTTTCCGGCGCTTTCGGGCCAGTCAGGGAGCGCATTTGCAGGCGATCGCGAGCGTATTTCAGGCCGCCCTGGAAGCCGATTTCGGCGTGGGCCAGGCCTTGCAGCGCGGTGCCCAGACGTGCGGTGTTCATGAAGGTGAACATGCAGTTCAGGCCTTTGTTCGCCGGGCCGATCAGGAAACCGGTCGCGCCGTCGAAGTTCATCACGCAAGTGGCGTTGCCGTGGATGCCCATCTTGTGTTCCAGCGAACCGCAGCTCACAGCGTTGCGAGCGCCAACGGTGCCATCGGCATTCGGCATGAACTTCGGAACGATGAACAGGGAAATGCCTTTGGTGCCAGCCGGTGCGTCAGGCAGGCGGGCCAGTACGATGTGGACGATGTTGTCGGCCATGTCGTGTTCACCGGCCGAGATGAAGATCTTGGTACCGGAGACTTTGTAGGAACCGTCGGCCTGAGGTTCGGCCTTGGTGCGCAGCATGCCCAGGTCGGTGCCGCAGTGCGGCTCGGTCAGGCACATGGTGCCGGTCCATTCGCCGGAGACCAGTTTGGTCAGATAGGCTTCTTGCTGCTCTGGGGTGCCGTGCTCGGAGATGGTGTTCATCGCGCCGTGCGACAGGCCCGGGTACATGCCCCACGACCAGTTGGCTTCGCCGACCATTTCGCTGACAGCCAGGCCCAGCGACTCAGGCAGGCCTTGACCGCCGTGCTCGACGTCATGAGCCAGGCTTGGCCAGCCACCTTCCACAAATTGCTTGTAGGCCTCTTTGAAGCCAGTCGGGGTTTTCACGCCGGACTCGCTCCAGGTGCAACCTTCGATGTCGCCCACGCGGTTCAGCGGTGCCAGCACCTGCTCACAAAACTTGGCGCCCTCTTCGAGAATGGCGTCAACCATGTCCGGCGTTGCGTCTGCGCACGCTGGAAGGCTCTGATAGTGCGCTTCGTAGCCGAGCAGTTCGTCACGAACGAAGCGAATATCACGCAAGGGGGCCTTGTAGTCAGGCATAGCGATAAACCTCTGCTGATGTAACCGGGAATGAACGACCGCATTGATTTGTTGTGACGGTCAAACAGTTGTTTGAAACATACGTTTACGCCGAAATCTTGTCAAGCGTCGATCTTTTGCCATTCGTCATCACATTTTTCGAACACCGGACACAGCACCGCGACATGCGCCCGGGCGAGCCATGTGCAATGAAAAAAGATTAGTTGAGGGAGAAGGACTTACAACGAAAAACGCCGCGAACAGTCGCGGCGTCTGGCAAAGCGGATATCAGAAAATCAGGCGAACGTATCGATGATCGTACCGAGCATTTCATCGGAAGCCTTGGCGACTTTCGTGCCCAGCTCCACTTGAAACTTGCCCTGGGCCATCTCGGCCATGGCGCTGCCCGGATCCATTTGCTGGCTGCGGTCCACACCGCGCAGGCGATCGATCTGGGCTTCGGAAGACTGGCTGGTGACCGAGCGCTCGATGGTGTTGTTGGCGATCTGGCTGGCAGCCTGATCGACACGGTTCTGCCCGGTCTGAATGCTGCTCAGACCTGCATAAAAAGCTGTGTTTCCGGAGATTTCCATGGGAGCTCTCATCCTTGGGAAGGATCAATGGGTGCCATTGAACCAGAGGCGTCAGAAAAACACCCGTCAAAAACACTAATGGCACAGTGCCTTGTCATAGCCAAAATCAGTCGAGCAGATCCAGTTGCAAATGATCGGCGACCGCCTCGGCGCTGACCGCCTTGAGTTTCGGCACCCGCCCCAGACACGGCGCCGGAATGCGTTCGGCCAGCGTCGCCAGGTTTTCTTCCAGCCGCGAGGTCTTCGGATCAATTATATTCGCCACCCATCCCGCCAATTGCAGCCCGTCCCTGGCAATCGCTTCAGCCGTCAACAATGCATGGCTGATACAACCCAGACGCACGCCCACCACCAGAATCACCGGCAGATTCAGCGCAATGGCCAGGTCCGACAGATTGTCCTGATCCGCCAACGGCACCCGCCACCCGCCCGCGCCTTCAATCAATGTGAAGTCGGCGTTCATGGCCAGAATCTCGCGCATCGGCGCCAGCAACGATTGCACGGTCAGCG
This sequence comes from Pseudomonas sp. GW821-FHT02C04, assembly GCF_059421845.1. Lineage (NCBI taxonomy): Bacteria > Pseudomonadati > Pseudomonadota > Gammaproteobacteria > Pseudomonadales > Pseudomonadaceae > Pseudomonas > Pseudomonas sp. GW821-FHT02C04. Next base: position 85,533 of record NZ_JBWKVT010000002.1, read on the forward strand.
CCACGCCTGCCTCACGGGCCGCCAGATGCGGCGCAATGGCCGGCTCGAACGCTACCGGATTGACCTGTTGATAAGTCAGCGGCAAAGAGCATTCGGCCTGCAACGCCAGCGCATCGGAATTGCGCAAACCTCTGGGCGTCACCACACAACCGGACGCCACCGGCTTGCCCGCCGCCGTACTCAACCCTGCCGATCTGGCGGCATGCAGCAACCCGGCGGCGACAGTCGTCTTACCGACGTCAGTGTCGGTTCCGGTGATGAAATAGGCTGCGCTCATACGGGTTTCTCCAACACGGCGTAGACCACCTGATAAGTCGCCGGCAAGCCCTGCGGCTGACGGAACTGCTCGTAAGCCTCGACCAACCCCAGAATCCGCGCCCGACCGGTCAATCCGCCCGGCCGACCGGGGTTCAGGTTATGCGCGCCCAGCGCCTTGAGTTCGTGCGTCAGGCTGCGCACATCCGGGTAATGCAGCACATGTGGCCGGTTCTCCAGACTGACCGTGCGCAGACCACTGGCCGCGCACAATTGCTCGTACCGGGCGAATTCGCGGAAACGGTTGACGTGCACCAGGCCATCGACCTGACGCCAACTGTCGCGCAATTCGTACAGCGTCCCTACACAAAGACTAGCAAACGCGAAAATCCCCCCCGGTTTCAGCACTCGGAAGGCTTCGCCGAGCACCGATTCGAAGTCTGCACACCACTGAACGGCGAGGCTGGAGAGGATCAGATCGCAGGTCGAATTCTGCAACGGCAAGCGTTCGGCATCGCCGGCAATAAAGTGTGTAGCCCCACCCAACGGCCGCGCGTGATTGAGCATGCCCTCCGCGATATCCAGCGCCAGCCCCTCACCAAATCGCTCGGCCAGCGCCCGGGTGAAATACCCGGTGCCGCAGCCGAGATCCAGCCAGCGCGGCGGGAGAAAACCCACCGGCAGACGATTCAGCAACTGCGTGCCGACATCACGCTGCAACTCGGCGACGCTGTCGTAGCTGGCCGCTGCACGAGAAAAAGAAGCCGCGACCTGGCGCTTGTCAGGCAAGCCGCCGGGCAGCGCAGCAAGAGACAAATCAGTCATCACCACACTCACTTAAAAACGCCTGGATTGCACCGGCCACACCGTGGGGGTCTTCCAGAAGAAACGCATGGCTGGCCTGCTCGATCAGCCCGACCTCGACATCCGCCAGCAACGCGAACAACTCGCCTGCGGCTTCCGCCGGCACCAGCCCGTCCAGCCCGCCAAACAGATGCAATTGCGGGCCTCGAAACACCTGCAAGGCATTGCGCGTATCGATCTGCGCCAACAACTCCAGACCCGCCATCAAGGCGATTGGTGAAGTATTCGGCGCGCCGCCCAGCAACAATCGCGACAAGCCGCGAGAGTCTTGCGCCCCCTGAGCACATAACAGTGAAAAACGCTTGAGGGTCTGACGCGGATCAGCACTGCAACCGGCCAGAAATGCATCGAAGGTTTCCCCCGGCATCGCGCTCGGCCACTGGTCATGGGCAACAAAAGAAGGATTGCTCGCCAGCGTCAGCAAGCCGCAGCAATGTTCGCCACGCAGTGCCGCCAGCTCCGAAGCCAACATGCCGCCCAGCGACCAGCCACCCAACCAGACGTCCTGAGGAATACGCTCATCGAGTTCGTCGAGCCAGTCTGCAGGATCGCTGGACTCCAGCTCCGGCAACGGTTCGATTTCGACCGTCAGGTGTTCGTCGAGCCCACGCAGCGCAGCCGCCAAAGGTTCCAGCGGGGAAACACCGAGGCCCCAGCCAGGGAGCAGAATCAGACGATCACGCATGGCTTGGCTCCGACTTCAGTTGGGCAAAGCAATCGGCCAGTCCCTCTAACAATAGTTGCACCTGCGCCTCGCTGTGGGCGGCGGTCAGGGTGACCCGCAGCCGTGCACTGCCGGCAGGCACGGTTGGCGGCCGTATCGCGGTGACCATCAACCCACGCTCGCGCAGCATCTGCGACAAACGCACGGCGCGACCGGCGTCGCCAATCAGGATCGGCTGGATCGGCGTGAAGCTGTCCATCAGCTCCAGACCGATCTGTTCGGCGCCGTGGCGGAATTGGCGGATCAGCGTCTGCAAATGCTCGCGCCGCCAGTGTTCGCTGCGCAGCAGTTCCAGACTTTTCAATGTTGCGCAGGCCAGCGCCGGTGGCTGGCTGGTGGTGTAGATGTACGGACGGGCGAACTGGATCAGGCTTTCGATCAGCTCTTCACTGCCGGCGACAAACGCGCCCGCCGTGCCGAACGCTTTGCCGAGGGTGCCGACCAGCACCGGCACGTCATCCTGGCTCAAGCCGAAATGCTCGACGATCCCGCCACCGTTCGCGCCCAGAGGACCGAAACCGTGGGCGTCATCGACCATCAGCCACGCGCCTTTGGCCTTGGCCTCTCGGGCCAGCGCCGGCAGGTCGGCGAGATCGCCGTCCATGCTGAACACGCCGTCGGTAACCACCAGCGTATTGCCAGTGGCTTTCTCCAGACGCTTGGCCAGGCTGTCGGCGTCGTTATGCAGATAACGATTGAACCGCGCGCCGGACAACAGTCCGGCATCCAGCAACGATGCATGATTGAGCCGGTCTTCCAGCACCGTGTCGCCCTGCCCGACCAGCGCCGTGACCGCGCCGAGGTTGGCCATGTAGCCGGTGGTGAACAACAGCGCACGCGGCCGCCCGGTGAGGTCGGCCAGAGCTTCTTCCAATTCGTGATGCGGGCCGCTGTGGCCGATCACCAGATGCGAGGCTCCGCCGCCAACGCCCCACTTCGAGGCACCGGCGCGCCAGGCTTCGATCACTTGCGGATGATTGGCCAGGCCCAGGTAATCGTTGTTGCAGAACGCCAGCAATGGCTGACCGTCGACCACCACTTGCGGCCCCTGGGGGCTTTCAAGCAGCGGTCGCTGGCGATAGAGATTTTCGGCACGACGGGCAGCAAGGCGTGCGGCGAGATCGAAAGACATGCAAGCCTCACGGGTGGCAAATGAATCAGCAAGCGCTGCCCGAGGCCGCGCCTGAAAGAACGGACGATCAGACTGCCGCGTTGTAGAACTGCTCGCTGCTCTTCTGCTCCACCAGCGCCTGCTCGATAGCGGCCTGATGCACTTCGTCGGCATGTTCTTCGCGGGCTTCCGGCTGAATGCCCAGACGCGCAAACAGCTGCATGTCCTTGTCGGCCTGCGGGTTGGCGGTGGTCAGCAGTTTGTCGCCGTAGAAAATCGAGTTGGCGCCAGCGAAGAACGCCAGGGCCTGCATCTGCTCGTTCATCGCTTCACGGCCGGCGGACAGACGCACATGGGATTGCGGCATCAGGATCCGCGCCACGGCGAGCATGCGGATGAAGTCGAACGGATCGACGTCGTCAGCGTTTTCCAGCGGCGTGCCGGCAACCTTGACCAGCATGTTGATCGGCACCGACTCCGGATGCTCCGGCAGGTTGGCCAGCTGGATCAGCAGGTTCGCGCGGTCATCGAGGGACTCGCCCATGCCGAGGATGCCGCCGGAGCAGATTTTCATGCCGGCATCGCGCACGTAGGCCAGGGTCTGCAGACGCTCGCTGTAAGTGCGGGTGGTGATGATGCTGCCGTAGAACTCCGGCGAGGTGTCGAGGTTGTGGTTGTAGTAGTCGAGCCCGGCCTTGGCCAGCGCTTCGGTCTGATCCTGATCGAGGCGACCGAGGGTCATGCAGGTTTCCAGGCCCATGGCCTTCACGCCTTCGACCATTTTCAACACGTAGGGCATGTCCTTGGCCGACGGGTGCTTCCACGCCGCGCCCATGCAGAAACGGGTCGAGCCGATGGCCTTGGCGCGGGCAGCCTCTTCGAGGACTTTCTGCACTTCCATCAGCTTTTCTTTTTCCAGGCCGGTGTTGTAGTGACCGGACTGCGGACAGTATTTGCAATCTTCCGGGCAGGCGCCGGTCTTGATCGACAGCAGGGTGGAAACCTGGACGCGGTTGGCGTCGAAATGCGCGCGGTGCACCGTCTGCGCCTGGAACAGCAAGTCGTTGAATGGCTGAACGAAGAGTGCTTTGACTTCGGCCAAAGACCAGTCGTGACGCAGGGTGGCAGTGGTGCTGGCGCTCATGGGCGATTCCTTGGTTATGCTTGGCTGGCGCCTGGGGAAACGGAATACCCACAGGCACGACACGGATGTTCGGCATATTTAAGGAAGAGCCATGCACTGTCAACCACATTAAGATAGACCGGTTTACATCTGGTTAAATAACAACCAGAACTGTTTACTGTGCGATGAGCCGACGGAAACCGAAACACCTCTCTGCGTGGCCTGCGAAACCGAACTGCCCTGGCTGGGTGATCAATGCGTGACGTGTGCCTTGCCGCTGCCCGCTGCGGGCCTGACGTGCGGCGGCTGCCTGAAGGATCCGCCCGCCTTCGAACACGTGGCGGTGCCCTGGTTCTACGGCTTCCCGGTAGACAGCCTGATCACCCGCTTCAAGCACAATGCGAAATGGCCGTTTGGCTGCCTGCTCGGCGATGTTCTCGGACAATTCCTGCAACATCGCTTCGACGAAGGCCTGCCACGCCCGGACGCCTTGTTACCGGTGCCGTTGGCGAACAAGCGTCTGCGGCAGCGCGGATTCAATCAGGCGGCAATGCTGGCGCGGTGGCTCGGCACGCAACTGGACCTGCCCTGTGAAGAAAATATCCTGCGCCGTTTTCAAGACACCAGCGCCCAGCAGGCACTCGATGCCAAGGCGCGCAAACGCAATCTGCACAATGCCTTCAACCTTGTGCCGGACGCTGATGTAAAAGGCCGGCATCTCGCCTTGGTGGATGATGTGCTGACCACCGGCGCCACCGCCCAGGCATTGGCCCGGCTGCTGGTGGACGCGGGCGCCACGCGGGTCGATGTCTACTGCCTGGCCCGAACACCGAAACCTGGCGACGCGGCTTGACTCACACGCGCCAAGCGGCCAACTTCCTTCTCCATCCACTCAGCACAAAGCACCCGACATGTCCTTGCCTTCCCTGTTGTCCCAGCACATCGTCCGCCGTCCGCAGCGCATCGCCCTGCTGCAACACATTGCCGAACAGGGCTCGATCACCCGCGCCGCCAAAAGCGCGGGCCTGAGTTACAAGGCGGCGTGGGACGCCATCGATGAGCTGAACAATCTCGCGCAAAAGCCGCTGGTCGAGCGGGCTGTCGGCGGCAAGGGCGGCGGTGGCGCCAAGCTTTCCAGCGAAGGTGAACGGGTGCTGCGTCTTTATCAGAAACTGCAAGCCTTGCAGGCGCAAGTGCTGGAAGCGGCCGAAGACGCCAGCGATCTGGATCTGCTGGGCCGCTTGATGCTCAGGACCAGCGCCCGCAATCAACTGCATGGCAAAGTCGTCAGCATCGAACACCAGGGCCGCAATGACCTGATCCGTCTCGAACTGGCCGAAGGCCTGTGCATCGATGCGCAGATCACCCACGACAGCACCGTGCATCTGGAACTGCAATCGGGCACCGAAGTGGTGGCACTGATCAAGGCGGGTTGGCTCGAATTGCTGGGTCGCGATCAGCCCGCAACATCCGGTCACAATCTTCTGAGCGGTACCCTCGAAGCCATTCTCGATGCCGAAGACGGCCCCAGCGAAGTACGCGTCGCGCTGCCCAATGGCCAGACACTCTGCGCCCTGGCTGAGCCGTTGCACCTGCGCACCCAGGGACTGACCGTCGAACAACCGGTGCAAGTGCAGTTCTCGCCGTCCAATGTGCTGATCGGCACACCGCTTTAGCGCGGGCTCCTGCAACAAAAGCGTCATCGCCTCTCATTAAGGTGGCTGCCAAAACCAAGCAGGGAGCCTGATGTGAGCCTATTAGAAGAAAACCAATCCACTGACCTGGAAAAAATGGTCGGCATGAGCCGTCGCGGTTTCATCGGCGCCGGCGCACTGTGCGGCGCAGCGATGTTCCTCGGCGGCAGCCTGTTGAGCCGCAGCGCGCTGGCCACCGGTGTCAGCGCCGGCAACAGCCGCCTGCTCGGCTTCGACAGCATTCCGGCCGCCACCACCGACGTCATCAGCCTGCCCAAGGGCTACAAGTCGTCGGTGCTGATCAGCTGGGGTCAGCCCCTGCACAAGAACGGCCCGGCCTTCGACCCGAGCGGTAATGGCACCGCAGCTGCACAGGAAGTGCAGTTCGGCGACAACAACGACGGCATGAGCCTGTTCGCCTTCCCGGACGACAAGAATCGCGCCCTGATGGCGATCAACAACGAATACACCAACTACCGCTACCTCTACCCCCATGGCGGCCAGCCTCAGTCGGCGGAAGACGTGCGCAAGGCGCTGGCCTGCGAAGGCGTGTCGGTGATCGAAGTGGCGCGCAAGAACGGTCAATGGCAGTTCGTTCAGGGCTCGCGCTACAACCGTCGCATCCACGGCAACTCGCCGCTGCGCATCAGCGGCCCGGCGGCCGGCCATGAACTGATGAAAACCAGCGCCGACAAGCACGGCAAAAAAGTCCTCGGCACCTTCCAGAACTGCGCCAACGGCAAAACGCCGTGGGGCACTTACCTGACCTGCGAAGAGAACTTCACCGACTGCTTCGGCAGCAGCAACGCCCAGCAGCAGTTCGACCCGGCGCAGAAGCGCTACGGCGTGTCGGTCGCCAGCCGTGAGATCAACTGGCACCCGTTCGATCCGCGCTTCGACATGGCGAAGAACCCGAACGAGCTCAACCGTCACGGCTGGGTGGTGGAAATCGACCCGTTCGACCCGCAATCGACTCCGGTCAAACGCACCGCCCTCGGTCGTTTCAAACATGAAAACGCAGCCCTGGCCGAGACCGACGACGGTCGCGCCGTGGTGTACATGGGCGACGACGAACGCGGAGAGTTCATCTACAAATTCATCAGCCGTGACCGCATCAACCACCGCAACGCGAAGGCCAACCGCGACATCCTCGATCACGGCACGCTGTACGTGGCCAAATTCGATGCCGGCGACGGCAACCCCGATCACCCGAAAGGCCAGGGCCAGTGGATCGAACTGACCCACGGCAAGAACGGCATCGACGCCAGCAGCGGTTTTGCCGATCAGGCCGAAGTGCTGATTCATGCGCGTCTGGCGGCCAGCGTCGTCGGCGCCACGCGCATGGACCGCCCGGAATGGATCGTGGTCAGCCCGAAAGACGGCCAGGTTTATTGCACCCTGACCAACAACGCCAAGCGCGGCGAAGACGGGCAACCGGTGGGCGGCCCAAACCCTCGCGAGAAAAACGTCTACGGACAGATCCTGCGCTGGCGCACCGACCGCGACGATCACGGTTCGAAGACCTTCGGCTGGGATCTGTTCGTGGTGGCCGGCAACCCGGGCGTGCACGCCGGGACGCCGAAGGGCGGTTCGTCGAATATCACTCCGCAGAACATGTTCAACAGCCCGGACGGCCTGGGTTTCGACAAGGCCGGACGGTTGTGGATTCTCACCGACGGTGATTCGAGCAACGCCGGGGACTTTGCCGGGATGGGCAACAACCAGATGCTCTGCGCGGATCCCAAGACCGGTGAGATTCGCCGGTTCATGGTCGGGCCGATCGGTTGCGAAGTCACCGGGATCAGTTTCTCGCCGGATCAGAAAACCCTGTTTGTCGGGATCCAGCATCCAGGCGAGAACGGCGGCTCGACCTTCCCCGAGCATTTGCCGAACGGCAAGCCGCGCTCTTCGGTGATGGCGATTACCCGTGAGGATGGCGGGATCGTCGGCGCCTGATACGGCGGCGGTCAGATCGTTCCCGCGTTCTGCGCGGGAACGATCCCCCTCAAGACAGCCCGTCTGCGCTACCATGCTGGGCCGGACGCGGCAGCCTGCTGCGCGCAGGAGTCAGCATGGCCCACCCGTTTGAAACCCTCACCCCAGACCTCGTGCTCGATGCCGTCGAAAGCATCGGTTTTCTGAGCGACGCTCGCATTCTGGCGCTCAACAGTTACGAAAACCGCGTCTATCAGGTCGGCATCGAAGACTCCGAACCGCTGATCGCCAAGTTCTACCGCCCGCAGCGCTGGACCAACGAAGCCATTCTCGAAGAGCACAAGTTCACCTTCGAACTGGCCGACGTCGAGATCCCGGTGGTGGCGCCACTAGTGCACAACGGCCAGACCCTGCACGAACACGCCGGTTTTCGCTTCACCCTGTTTCCCCGTCGCGGTGGCCGGGCGCCGGAGCCGGGCAATCTCGATCAGCTGTATCGCCTTGGTCAGTTGCTGGGGCGCATTCATGCAGTCGGCGCAACACGTCCGTTCGAGCATCGCGAAGCGTTGGCCGTGCAGAACTTCGGCCACGCCTCGCTGAACACTTTGCTGGAAGGCAACTTCATCCCCAAAAGCCTGTTGCCGGCCTACGAGTCCGTCGCCCGCGACCTGCTCAAGCGCGTGGAAGACGCCTACGCCGCCACGCCGCATCAGAACATCCGCATGCACGGCGACTGCCACCCCGGCAACATGATGTGCCGCGACGAAATGTTCCACATCGTCGACCTCGACGACTGCCGCATGGGCCCGGCCGTGCAGGACATCTGGATGATGCTCGCCGGCGATCGACAGGAATGCCTCGGACAACTGTCGGAATTGATGGACGGCTACAACGAATTCCACGATTTCGACCCACGCGAACTGGCGCTGATCGAACCACTGCGCGCCCTGCGTTTGATGCACTACAGCGCCTGGCTGGCCCGACGCTGGGACGATCCGGCGTTCCCTCACAGCTTTCCGTGGTTCGGCACGGAGCGGTATTGGGGCGATCAGGTGCTGGCCTTGCGTGAACAGCTTGCAGCGTTGAATGAAGAGCCGTTGAAGCTTTTCTGACACGACACGTCTATACAACTGCCCGTACAATCGCTGCTTTGTTAGCTGCCTAAGCAAGGATTCTGCATGCAAGCCGCCAACCCGCGTCGCGGGTACATTCTGGGCCTGAGTGCCTACATCATTTGGGGACTGTTCCCGCTCTACTTCAAAGCCATCGCCGAAGTACCGGCGGTGGAGATCATCATCCACCGGGTGTTGTGGTCGGCGCTGTTCGGCGCGCTGCTGTTGATGGTCTGGAAGCACCCGGGCTGGTGGCAGGAGCTGCGCGACAACCCGAAACGCCTGGCGATTCTCGCGCTCAGCGGCACCTTGATCGCTGCCAACTGGCTGACCTATGTCTGGTCGGTGAACAACGGCCGGATGCTGGAAGCGAGTCTGGGTTACTACATCAACCCATTGGTGAACGTGCTGTTGGGGATGCTGATTCTCGGCGAGCGCCTGCGGCGCATGCAGTGGCTCGCGGTGGGTCTGGCGGCGGTCGGCGTCGCTCAGCAGGTGTGGCAGGTCGGCAGTCTGCCATGGGTGTCGCTGGTGCTGGCACTGACCTTCGGTTTCTACGGGCTGATCCGCAAGCAGGCGCCGGTCAAGGCACTGCCGGGGCTGGTGGTGGAAACCTGGATGCTGGTGCCGATCGCCCTCGCGTGGCTACTGTTCAATCCGACCGCCACCAGTGCACAAGCTGCGTTCTGGACCACCTCCGAAGCCTGGTGGCTGGTGGCGGCAGGCCCGGTGACGCTGGTGCCGTTAGTGTGTTTCAACGCAGCCACGCGGCATTTGCCCTACACCACCATCGGCTTCCTGCAATACCTGGCACCGACGCTGGTGCTGTTGCAGGCAGTGCTGCTGTTCGGTGAGCACTTGTCGTCGAGTACGCTGATTGCCTTCATGTTTATCTGGGCCGGTCTGGCGGTATACAGCGTCGATGCGTGGATGAGCCTGCGTCGTCGCAGCTGATCAAAAAACGCACAAACCTCCACAGGCCACGGTTCTCGTGGCCTGTATCGTTCCTTCCCAAGGTTATCCACAGCGTGATCCCCGCCGTTTGTGCGCAAGTCACTGAATGCTGGCGGTTTTTTGATCAATCTTCGCCAAGCCACGGCGGACGTGGCCTGGCGGTCAGTCTCTACAGGTTATCCACAGGCAGGTGCACGTTTAAACTGGATAACCCGATCCGTCTTCACGGGTCGGTGCGCAGCACCAACTCCACCATCAAGTCATCGGCCAGGGTTTCCAGGCGCGATTGCAGCACATCCAGCGACAGGGTCAGCGGCACCGCCAGAATCGCCTCGGCGTGGAACAACGGCTCGCTGCTCATCGGCGCCGGACGCACTTCGGTCACCAGCCGCTCCAGGTTGACGCCCTGCTCGCTCAGCAGCCGGGTGATGTCACGCACGATGCCCGGACGATCATTGCCCACCAGTTCCATGGCGATCGGTTTCCAAGTGCACGCCTGTTCGATACCGCTTTCGGCCACCAGCACACGAATCCCCTGAGCCGACAAAGCTTGTAGGGCATCGACTAATTCGTCGTAAGCCTCCGCCGGCACGCCCACCCGCAGGATCCCGGCGAACTGCCCGGCCATCCGCGACATGCGGCTTTCCAGCCAGTTGCCGCCGTGTTCGGCGATGCATTGGGCGATGCGCTCGACCTGCCCGGGCTTGTCCGGGGCGAAGACGGTGAGTACGAGGTGATCCATGGCGCAGCCCTCTTGTCATGACTTTTGTTATAGAAAAACAAGTATAGGCAAGCGTTCGACAGACGCCTCAGACGCTCGAAGTCACAAATCGTGTACAACTTTTTATATTTAACTGGAACAATCCATTGGTTTTTTGAGAACATCCCGTTCCGCGCCGTGACCGCAATGCGTCATGGGGTCGCAGAACGACGTAATTAGTCTGATTTTCACAACCGCAACTCATCATGTAGTATGCCGCAGCGCGCACTACATAACGCTGGATCGATGTCTGCCCAAGGCACGTTCGCAACCCTGAAAGCCCTGTCAGCAAGGCCCCCAAGCCGTTGATTGGTCCCAGCCCAGCCGCCAGCGATGGCATGTACTGGTCGAGGGGTTTGTGGTTTAAATGGCCAGAGGCTTCATTGTTAAATTGAAGAGCTGAAAAGCGAAATAGCTGAGCAGAGTGAGGCAAGCAATGACTGAACACGTTCAAGTCGGTGGCCTGCAGGTCGCCAAAGTCCTGTTCGACTTCGTGAACAACGAAGCCATTCCCGGTACCGGCCTCACCGCCGAAAAATTCTGGGACGGTGCCGACAAGGTCATTCATGACCTGGCGCCGAAGAACAAAGCCCTACTCGCCAAACGCGATGACTTCCAGGCCCGTATCGACGGCTGGCACCAGACCCGTGCCGGTCAGCCGCACGACGCCGTGGCCTACAAAGCCTTCCTGCAAGAGATCGGTTATCTGCTGCCAGAAGCGGCTGATTTCCAGGCAACGACGCAAAACGTCGATGACGAAATCGCCCGTACCGCCGGCCCGCAACTCGTGGTCCCGGTGATGAACGCCCGCTTCGCCCTCAACGCCTCGAACGCCCGCTGGGGTTCGCTGTACGACGCCCTGTATGGCACCGACGCCATCAGCGAAGCCGGCGGCGCGGAAAAAGGCAAAGGCTACAACAAGGTGCGTGGCGACAAAGTCATCGCCTTCGCCCGTGCATTCCTCGACGAAGCAGCGCCACTGGCCGCCGGCTCCCATGTCGATTCCACTGGTTACAAGATTGCTGACGGCAAACTGGTCGTCACCCTCAAGGGCGGCAGCAACAGCGGCCTGCGCAACGATGCGCAACTGATCGGCTTCCAGGGCGATGCGTCGGCTCCGATCGCGATTCTGCTGAAGAACAACGGCCTGCATTTCGAAATCCAGATCGATGCCAGCACCCCGGTCGGCCAGACCGATGCCGCCGGCGTCAAAGACATCCTGATGGAAGCGGCGCTGACCACCATCATGGACTGCGAAGACTCCGTGGCCGCCGTCGATGCCGACGACAAGGTTGTGATCTACCGCAACTGGCTGGGCCTGATGAAGGGCGACCTCGCGGAATCCGTTTCCAAGGGCGGCCAGACCTTCACCCGCACCATGAACCCGGACCGCACCTACACCAAGGTCGACGGTAGCGAACTGACCCTGCACGGCCGCTCGCTGTTGTTCGTGCGCAACGTCGGTCACCTGATGACCATCGACGCGATCCTCGACAAGCACGGCAACGAAGTGCCGGAAGGTATCCTCGACGGTCTGGTGACTTGCCTGGCGGCGATGCACAACCTGAGCGGCAACACTTCGCGCAAGAACACCCGCACCGGTTCCGTCTACATCGTCAAACCGAAGATGCACGGCCCGGAGGAAGCGGCGTTCACCAACGAGCTGTTCGGTCGCATCGAAGACGTGCTGGGCCTCAAGCGCAACACCCTGAAAGTCGGGATCATGGACGAGGAGCGCCGTACCACGGTCAACCTCAAAGCCTGCATCCAGGCGGCCAGCGAGCGCGTGGTGTTCATCAACACCGGTTTCCTCGACCGCACCGGCGACGAAATCCACACCTCCATGGAAGCCGGCCCGATGGTGCGCAAGGCGGACATGAAGGCCGAGAAGTGGATCGGCGCCTATGAGAACTGGAACGTCGATATCGGTCTGAGCACCGGCCTGCAAGGTCGTGCACAAATCGGTAAAGGCATGTGGGCGATGCCCGACCTGATGGCGGCGATGCTCGAACAGAAAATCGCGCACCCGCTGGCCGGTGCCAACACTGCCTGGGTTCCATCGCCGACGGCTGCCGCGCTGCACGCGCTGCACTACCACAAGGTCGACGTGTTCGCCCGTCAGGCCGAGCTGGCCAAACGTGCCCGCGCTTCGGTCGATGACATCCTGACCATCCCGCTGGCGGTCAACCCGAACTGGACGCCGGAGCAGATCAAGAACGAACTGGACAACAACGCCCAGGGCATTCTCGGTTACGTGGTGCGCTGGATCGACCAGGGCGTGGGTTGCTCGAAAGTGCCGGACATCAACGACGTTGGCCTGATGGAAGACCGTGCAACGCTGCGGATCTCCAGCCAGCACATCGCCAACTGGCTGCGCCACGGTGTCGTCACCGAAGCGCAAGTGATGGAAAGCCTCAAGCGCATGGCGCCGGTGGTGGACCGTCAGAACGCCAACGACCCGCTGTACCGTCCGCTGGCACCGAACTTCGACAGCAACATCGCCTTCCAGGCGGCGGTCGAACTGGTGATCGAGGGCACCAAACAGCCGAACGGCTACACCGAGCCGGTCCTGCACCGTCGTCGTCGCGAGTTCAAGGCTGCCAATGGCCTGTAACCCGCGCTGATGCCGGACATGAAAAAGCCCTGATCTTTTGATCAGGGCTTTTTATCAGGCGGAGTATTGCTCGGGAAACGTGTAAGAAAAACGGCCTTTCAAATCGAGATCTTTTTTACCGTTGCTCAGCACTGCTGCAATGATCGTCCCGATAATTTCGTAATACTTATCATCGACCACCGCGACAGCGAGTTCCAGGTTGCCAGATTTGACGATTGTGTATTCATCACGAATGTTAAAAGCAAACAGAGCGCCTACAAGATCCTTCAAAGGGTAAGTATTTTTACCCTCGACCACTTGGCCCGGATGGAATTGGAAGGAGACCGCCTTGGCTTCTGCCTCCTCAGAAACAACCAACGTATGTAGTGTTGTACCTGAGACTTTTTTTGTGGAGAACGAGTGCGTTGTGCCATCCAGGATGTAACTAATATTAGCTCCGACCTGATTCTGAGCATTACTCATGGTGTCCCCCTGTTCATAGGTGTTGGAACGCCAACCACACGCCAGCGCTCTCAAAACCAGTGAACACTCCTTACCTGATCTCGCCTACTGTCAGATCTGACAGTTCGGACTAAAAGCAGACAAACGGACATTACGGTTCAATCCCTAACTCATGCTTGACCAGTCCAAGCAATTTGGTGGTATCGATCGGCTTGAGCAGAAAATCCACCACGCTCAAATGCATCGCCGCGATGGCGTCCTTCACGTCGGCATCACCCGACACAATGATGATCGGCATCGCTGCCCGTACCGACTCGCGCACCTGACGAACCAGTTCGAGCCCGCCAACATGGCCCATCCGCAGATCCGTGATCACCAGGCCGATGGAAGGTTTTTCCTCGATCATCTTCAGCGCGGATTCGCCGCTGGCGGCTGTCATGCAGCGAATGCCGTCCAGTGCCAGGATCTCCGACAGCAACTCGCGGGCGTCCTTGTCGTCATCAACGATCAGTACCCGCTGCGGCGGCAGGTCGGGTTCCAGCATGACGGCGCTGAGCGCTTCCCGCTCGGCGTCGCTCAAAATATCGTGGTCGGACATGGCGTTCTCTACGTTTTCAAATCGATCCCCTGGCACAGTGGTCAGACATCGCTGGGCAGAGCTTCAATGTGCACTTCGTCGGATTTTTTTCCAAGGGGCTAACCTGAGAATTTCCGACTGTTTGTGTAGGGCATATCTGAAAACTCCCCAACGGCACGCCAAACCTAGACTTACGTCCAATGGGCACCCCGCGCGATGGGGTCGACCATGGCTGCAACGATCCAATAACAACAATTCGAAAAAGACTGCGGTAATGGTTATGAGTAAAGCGGACGCCTTCACCCAGGCAGGGAAAACCGCGGTGTTGCAGAACATTCAGGGCACTTTGCAATTCCTCCAGCGCTTCCCCCCTTTCAATCAGATGGAACACGCCCACCTGGCCTATCTGGTGGAGCAATGCCAGCTGCGCTTCTACGGTCAGGGCGAGAGCATCATCAAACCCGCCGACGGGCCGGTCGAACACTTCTACATCGTCAAGCAGGGCCGGGTGGTCGGTGAGCGGCCGCACACAGCCAAGGGCGGTACCGAAACCACGTTTGAAATCACCACCGGCGAGTGTTTCCCCCTCGCCGCACTGCTCGGTGAACGGGCGACCCGCACCGAGCATCTGGCCGGCGAAGACACCTTCTGCCTGCAACTGAACAAACTGGCGTTCATCAAGCTGTTCGCCCTCTCCAACACCTTCCGCGACTTCGCCCTGCGCGGGGTCAGCAGCCTGCTCGATCAGGTCAACCAGCAAGTCCAGCAGAAAGCCGTGGAAACCCTCGGCACCCAATATTCGCTGAACACCCGCTTGGGCGAATTGGCCATGCGCCATCCGGTGACGTGCAGCCCTTCCACTCCACTGCGCGAAGCGGTGAAGCTGATGCACGAACAACAGGTCGGCAGCATCGTCGCGGTGGATGAGCACAAGGCACCACTGGGGATTTTCACCCTGCGCGATCTGCGCCATGTGGTGGCTGCGGGCGTTGGCGACTTCAATGAACCGATCGAACGTCACATGACGCCCTCGCCGTTCTATCTGTCGCCGGATCACAGCGCCTTCGATGCGGCGATCGCGATGACCGAGCGGCATATCGCCCACGTCTGTCTGGTCAAGGATCAACGTCTGTGCGGCGTGGTCTCCGAGCGTGATCTGTTCTCGCTGCAACGGGTCGATCTGGTGCACCTGGCACGGACCATCCGCAGCGCCCAGCGGGTTGAACAACTGGTGACCCTGCGTGGCGAGATCGGCCAACTGGTGGAGCGCATGCTGGCTCACGGCGCGTCTTCGACCCAGATCACCCACATCATCACCCTGCTCAACGATCACACCGTGTGCCGGGTGATCGAGCTGACGCTCGCGGAGAAAGGCGACCCCGGTGTGCCGTTCAGTTGGCTGTGCTTCGGCAGCGAAGGCCGGCGCGAACAGACCCTGCACACCGATCAGGACAACGGCATTCTGTTCGATGCGCGGGATGCGGCCCATGCGGCGGAGATTCGCGGCAAGCTGCTGCCCATCGCCCAGCAGATCAATAACAGCCTGGCGCAGTGCGGCTTCACTCTGTGCAAAGGCGACGTCATGGCCGGCAATCCGCAGCTGTGCCTGTCCCGCGCCGAATGGGCCCGACGCTTTGCCGCGTTCATCCGCGAGGCAACGCCGGAGAACCTGCTGGGCTCAAGCATCTATTTCGATCTGCGGGTGGTCTGGGGCGATGAACAGGGTTGCGAGCAATTGCGTCGGGGGATTCTCGATCAGGTCGGCGACAATCGTTTGTTCCAGCGGATGATGGCCGAGAACGCCTTGCGCAACCGGCCGCCGGTGGGGCGTTTCCGTGAATTCGTGCTGACCCGCAAGAACGGCGAGAAAGCCACGCTGGACCTGAAGATCCAGGGCCTGACGCCGTTTGTCGACGGTGCACGTCTGCTGGCTCTGGCCAATGGCATCGACGCCAACAACACCCTCGAACGCTTCCGCCAGTTGGTGGCGAAAGAAGTCATCGACCGACTGGATGGCGCCGCGTACGAGGAGGCTTATCACTTTATCCAGCAGACACGCATGCAGCAGCATCAGCTCCAGACCCGGGAAAACCTGCCGTATTCGAACCGGGTCGATCCCGACAGCCTCAATCATCTGGACCGGCGCATCCTGCGTGAATCCCTGCGCCAGGCCCAGCGCCTGCAAAGCAGCCTGACTCTGCGGTATCAGCTATGAGCCTGTTTTCGTGGCTGCGTCCGGCCAGCCCGGTATTGCCGGACGATCTGCAACAACGCCTGACGAAACTGCCGGCAATCGGCGAACTGAGCGAGTGCAGCCTGCGCGAACAGCGCTGGGTGGTGCTGGATCTGGAAACCACCGGGCTCAACCTTAACAAGGACCGGGTGCTGTCGATTGGCGCGGTGGTGATCGAGGACGGCGCCATCGACTTCAGCCAGCAGTTCGAACGCACCCTGCAATGTCGCGAACTCAAACTCAGCCCCAGCGTATTGATCCACGGACTGGGGCCGAATGCGATTGCCGCCGGCAGCGAGCCGGCCGAGGCATTGCTCGAGCTTCTGGAGTTTATTGGCGACAGTCCGGTGCTGGCGTTTCATGCGCCGTTCGATCAGCACATGCTGGGCCGGGCGGTGAAAGAACATTTGGGGCACAAGTTGCAGCAGGTGTTTCTGGATGTCGCCGACATTGCACCGCTGGTTTGCCCCCAGGCGCACATCCGCGAGGCTGGGCTGGACGAGTGGATCGACTGGTTCAAGCTCGAAGTGTTCGAGCGTCACCACGCCAGCGCCGACGCACTGGCCACGGCGGAACTGGCGTTGATTCTGTTCAGCCGGGCACGGCAGCAGCAGATTCACAGCCCATTGAATTTGCAGCAACGCCTGAGTCAGTGGAAGCGCCGCCAGCAGACGCATTCGTTCTGAGCCCCGGGTTGTCGCCCGACAACCCGACCGGTGGCCAATTGCTAACCATTCCCACCTCTGCCACAATCGCGAACAATTCTCGTTAGTTAACATTTCCCAGTCGGTGCCTTCGTGTCGTCAGCCCAAAGCCCTCACAGTGAGCTCGTCGGTGCGTTGTATCGCGACCATCGCGGCTGGCTGCTGGGCTGGCTGCGGCGCAACGTGGCCTGCCCGCAACGCGCCGAAGACCTGAGCCAGGACACCTTCGTCCGCCTGCTCGGCCGCGAGGAACTGCTGACGCCCCGCGAACCCCGAGCCTTTCTGGTGGCCATCGCCAAAGGCCTGCTGTTCGACTACTTCCGTCGCGCCGCCCTGGAACAAGCCTATCTCGCCGAACTGATGCTGATCCCCGAAGGCGAGCAGCCGTCGGTGGAAGAGCAGCAGCTGATACTCGAAGACCTCAAAGCCATCGACCGCCTGCTCGGCCAATTGTCGACCAAGGCCCGCGCCGCATTCCTTTATAACCGTCTCGACGGCCTGACCCATGCCGAGATCGCCGTCAAACTCGGCGTGTCGGTGCCGCGCGTGCGCCAGTACCTGGCCCAGGGTATCCGCCAGTGCTACATCGCCCTGTACGGTGAGCCGACATGAACCCGGCCAGTTCCAAACCGGTCTCGGCCCACGTACTGGACGCGGCGATTGCCTGGCAATTGACCCTCGATTCCAGCAGCCCGCTGGAGCGCGAAGAGTTCGCCAAATGGCACGCGGCCAACGAAGAACACGCCCGCGCCTGGCGTCAGTTGGGCATGCTCGACCAGCGCTTCAGCGTGGCCAACGGCCCGGCCCGCAGCGCGTTGCTGCAATCGCGCGAAGGCATCCGTCGCCGGGTGCGCAAGCTTGGCAGCGGGCTGGCCAGTGTTGTCGCGGTGGTCGGCCTGTCGCTGTTTGCCGCAGAACACTATCTGCCGCTGGAATACTGGCTCGCCGACCAGCGCACGGCTACCGGTGAACAACGCACCGTACGGCTGGCGGACGGCACCGTGATCAACCTCAACACTCACAGCGCCGTCGATGTGCGGTTCGATGACCAGCAGCGGCTGATCGTGCTGCAGGAAGGTGAAATCCTCATCGAGACCGGTCATGGCGATGCACGACCGTTCATCGTCGAAACCCGCGAAGGCCGCATGCGCGCGTTGGGCACGCGGTTTCTGGTCAAACGCGAAGAACAGGGCACGCGCCTGAGCGTGTTGCAGTCGGCCGTCGCGGCGCACCCGCAATCCGATCCGCAGGAACAGATCCTGCGCGAAGGCCAGCAGGTGCTGATCCGCAATAACGGGCTGGGCGCAGTCGTCGCGCTCAACCCCGGCGCCGATGCCTGGACCCGCGGCATGCTGGTAGTGGACAACGCGCGTCTGGAAGACCTGGTACACGAGCTCGGCCGCTACCGTCGCGGCCATCTGGGCATTGCACCGGAGGTGGCCGACCTGCGCATTACCGGCAGCTTCCCGCTGCACGATACCGACAAGGCGTTGAGCGCCCTGCTCCCGACCCTGCCGGTGCAGATCGAGCAGCACACGCCGTGGTGGGTCACCGTGGCCAAGGCTGATCCGAAGCCCTGACACACCGCGTTGCCTGCTCGCCCCCCATGAAAACGGACTTTCTGCTGACTTGTGCAGCGATGTCGTTCGTTAATCGAAATTATTTTCATCCAGCCCTATCACTTTTCGAATCTCGTCCGGCACCCAAGCAATTGAGAAATATTTCCATTCAGGAGCCGCCGTATGTCCCGTTCGCTAGACACCTTGTTGCGCCCCAGTTTGCTGGCGGTCGCCATTGCCCTCTGCAACCCGCTGGCCAGCAGCCAACTGATCGCCGCGGAACAGGCGTCGAGCGTTCGCGCCTACAACCTGCCGGCCGCGCCGCTCTCCACCACCCTGAACCAGATCGCCAGCCAGGGCGGCCTCACGCTGTCGCTGAATCCGTCGCTGGCAGCCGGCAAGACCTCGGCGCCGGTCAACGGCCAATATGACGCGGCAGGCGCACTGAGCGCCGCCCTGCGCGGCACCGGCCTGCAACTGGAACAGAGCAGCACCGGCACGTACACCCTGGTCGCCGTGCCGGAAGGCGTGATGGCCCTGCCGGAAACTTCGGTGATCGGAGTGGAAAACTCTGAAAGCGCCTGGGGCCCGGTCGAAGGCTACACCGCCACTCGCACCGCCGCCGGCACCAAGACCGACACCGCGCTGGTCGAAGCACCCCGTTCGATCTCCGTCGCCACCCGCCAGCAGATGGACGACCGCAGCGTGCACAGCCTCGATGACGCCGTGCGCTACATGCCGGGCATCACCGCCAGCAGCTACGGCAGCGACACCCGCTCCGACTGGCTGCGTGTGCGTGGCTTCGAACCGACTCAATTCCTCGATGGCCTGCCGCTGCCAAAAGGCGTGTACGCCAACCCGAAACAGGAAACCTGGAACCTCGACCGCCTCGCCCTGTTGCGCGGCCCGGCCTCGTCGGTTTACGGCCAGACCCCGCCGGGCGGCCTGCTGGACATGGTCAGCCGTCGTCCAAGCGATGTGCAGAGCAGCGAAATCCAGTTGCAGTACGGCAGCGACAACCACCGTCAGATCAACTTCGCCAGCACCGGCAAGATCGACGACGCCGGGCAGTTCCTCTACGGCCTCAGCGGCGTGGTACGTGACAGCGGCACGCAGGTCGATCACGTCGACAACAAGCGCTACAACATCGCGCCGAGCCTGACCTGGAACATCGACGACGACACCAAGTTCACCCTGCTGACCCAGTTCACCCGCGACGATACCGGCATCACCAGCCAGTTCCTGCCGGTGCAGGGCACCAAGATCGACATGCCGTTCGGCAAGGTTTCCCACCACAAGAACCTCGGCGATCCGGACTGGGAATACTACGACCGCACCTACTACGCGCTCGGTTATGCCTTCGAACATCGCCTGAACGATGTGTGGCAGTTCAAGCAGAACCTGCGTTACACCAAATCGGAGCTGTCGTTCCAGAGCCTGACCCCGGGCTCGTACCCGTACACCCAGGTGGACAACGCTGGCAACGTCGGTCGCACCAGCACCAGTGTCGAAGAGGACATCAGCCAGTTCGCCGTGGACAACAACTTCCAGGCTGACTTTGCCACCGGCGACATCCGCCACACCCTGCTGCTGGGTCTGGACCACCAGCGCAGCAACAACAACTACACCTCGATCTTCGGTGACGGCCTGACCACCAATGTGCTCAACCCGATCTACGGTCAGCCGATCGTGCGTCCGGCGCGCTCCACCGCCTTCTACGACTATGAGCAGAAGACCTACCAGACCGGTCTGTACGTGCAGGATCAGATGGCCCTCGACCAATGGCGCCTGACCCTCGGTGGTCGTGAAGACTGGGTGCACACCGGTACGAAGTTCATCAACAAGGCCGACGCGACCAACACCGACCGCGACAAGGCCTTCAGTGGCAACGCGGCACTGAGCTACGTGTTCGACTCGGGTTTCGTGCCGTACATTTCCTACGCCGAATCCTTCCAGCCCACCAGTGGCGCCGACGCCTCTTCCACGGAATCGCTCAAGCCGACCGAAGGCAAGCAGTGGGAACTGGGCATCAAGTACCAGCCGCCCGGCAGCAAGACCCTGCTGTCCGCCGCGGTGTATGACCTGACCCAGAAAAACGTCTCGGTAAGCTCCTTCGTCAACGGCGTATCGATCACCAGCCAGACCGGCGAAGTGAAAGTCAAAGGCCTGGAGCTGGAAGCCACCTCCGATGTCACCGACAACCTGAAAGTCATCGCCGCCTACACCCTGGCCAAGTCCGAAGTGCAGAACGGCGCCGACAAGGGCAATCGCCTGCAACTGATGCCGAACCAGCAAGCCTCGCTGTGGACCGATTACACCTGGCACAGCGGCGTGCTCGACGGCTTCGGTATCGGCGGCGGCGTGCGCTACACCGGCAACACCTACGGCGACAAGGCCAACACCTGGCTGGGCAAGGCTGATGCCTACACCGTGTTCGATGCCGCCGTGCATTACGACCTCGGTCGCCTGGACAACAGCCTCAAAGGCGCGTCGCTGGCACTCAACGCCACCAACCTGCTGAACAAGGACTACATTTCCACCTGCGACAGCTTCTACTGCTACTACGGCGACCAACGCAGCGTCGTCGCCAGTGCCACCTACAAGTGGTAAGCGCTTGAGCTGAAACAGGCCCTGCAACCAGGCCGTCCCTCGTGGACGGCTTTGGTGTTTTTGAAGGTCATGAAATGAAAAGTAAAACAATCCGCCGCTGGTCGTTCGTTCACACCTGGACCAGCCTGATCTGCACCGTGTTTTTGCTGCTGCTGGCCCTGACCGGCCTGCCGCTGATCTTTCATCACGAGATCGAGCATCTGCTCGGTGACGCACCCCAGGTGCGCGAGATGCCGGCCGATACGCCGCACCTGAATCTGGCGCAACTGGTGCAAGCCGCCGAAGCCCATCGTCCCGGCGAAGTCGTGCAGTACTTCGGTTTCGAAGACGACGAACCGAACACCGTACTGACGATCATGGCGAAGACCGCCGGCACCGAGCCGAATTCCTCGCACACCTTCATGCTCGACGCGCGCACCGGGGAAGCGCTGGAAACACCGGCGGCCAATGGCGGCCTGATGCTGTTCATCCTGCGCCTGCACGTCGACATGTTTGCCGGTCTGCCGGGCAAGTTGCTGCTGGCGTTCATGGGTGTGCTGTTCGTGGTGGCGATCGTGTCCGGGACGGTGTTGTACCTGCCGTTCATGCGTCGCCTGGACTTCGGCACCGTGCGCCGGGACAAATCCACCCGTCTGCGTTGGCTCGATCTGCACAACCTGATCGGCGTGGTGACCCTGACCTGGGCGCTGGTGGTGGGTGTCACCGGAGTGATCAGTGCCTGTGCCGATCTGATCATCGCGGCCTGGCGCAACGATTCGCTCAACGCCATGATCGCGCCCTACCGCGATGCGCCGCCGCTGACTCACCTCGCCCCGGCCACTCGCCTGCTGGATATCGCCGGCGAAGTTGCACCGGGCATGAAACCGGACTTCATCGCCTTCCCCGGCACGCGGTTTTCCAGCGAGCACCATTACTCGGTGTTCATGAAGGGCGGCACCCACCTGACCTCGCATCTGCTGACACCGGTGCTGATCGACGCCAGCAACCTGCAAGTCACGGCAGTCGCCGAGCGGCCGTGGTACATGGACGCCATGGGAATGTCGCAGCCGCTGCACTTTGGCGACTACGGCGGCATGCCGATGAAAATCCTCTGGGCCACTCTCGATGTGCTGACCATCATCGTCCTCGGCAGCGGCGTGTACTTGTGGGTGGTGCGGCGCAAGGCCGCGAAACCGGTGCTGGAAACAGCGGAGGCTTCGGCATGAAACCGCGTCAGTCGAATTTCTGGAAAGTCTTCAGCACACCGCTGGTGATCGCGTTGCTCAGTGCGGCGGGGTTGTTCGCCGCCCTGCTGGGTGACGGGATCTGGGATGGCTTGAGCTGGATCGGCCTCGGCGTGCCAGCTGCACTCGCCTTGCGCGGTCTGCTGCAACGGCACTGAATGGCTTGAGCCTGACGGGCAACACGCTATGCTGCCCGTTCATTGCCCTTGATCGAGACCCTGCCGATGTCCGCTCCCAGCATGACCCTGTTCCACAACACCCTGTCCCCGTTCGTGCGCAAAGTCATGGTGCTGCTGCACGAGACCGGCCAGCAGGATCGCGTTGCCTTGCAGGACTGCGTCCTGACACCGGTCAGTCCCAACGCTGCGCTGAACGAAGACAATCCGCTGGGCAAGATCCCGGCCCTGCGCCTGGCCGATGGCAATGTCATCCATGACAGCCGGGTGATCCTCGATTACCTCGACCACCAGCACGTCGGCAATCCGCTGATCCCTCGCGACGGCTCGGCCCGCTGGCGCCGCCTGACACTCGCCTCGATGGCCGACGGGATCATGGACGCCTCGGTGATGGTGCGTTACGAGCAAGTGCTGCGCGCCCCGGAGAAGCACTGGGACGAGTGGCTCGAGGCCCAGCGCGACAAAATCCGCCGGACCCTGGCGCTGCTGGAGCGCGAAGCCATCGCCGAACTGACCTGCCATTTCGACGTCGCTTCGATCAGCGTGGCCTGCGCGCTGGGCTATCTTGATCTGCGCTTCCCGGATCTGGGCTGGCGTGAAGCCAACCCGCAACTGGCCAACTGGTTCTTTGAAGTGAGCCAGCGCCCGTCGATGATTGCGACGATGCCGAAGGTTTGACGCACCGGGCGGGAGGCAACGACGCAAAGATCAGCGTCACCAATACCTCTGCCTCCCGCTGATCCTCACGCAACCCCACAAACCGGCTCATTGCACCGCTCCGAGATCAAACTCCAGGGGCTTGGCCGATTTCTGCCCGACGCCGTACCAGTCCAGGTTACGGGTCAGCACCATGAACACGCCCAGCAGGCCGAACAGCAACAGCGAGCCCATCAGCAGCGCGTAATCCTCGGCGCTGAGCAAGCCGTAGAGCAGGCCATACAACGCCGCCAATCCCGCCGAAAAACTCAGGCCATGACGCACGCTGTGCAGCACGTGGCAGACATAGAAGCCAATCAGCAACACACAACCACTGGCCGACAGCAGATACGCCAGGGCAAACCCGATGTGTTCCGACAACGACAACAACAGCAGATAGAAGAACGCCAGTGCCACGCCCACCAGCGCATATTGCACCGGGTGCACGGCCAGGCTTTTCAATATCTCGAACAGGAAGAAACCGGCGAACGTCAGGACAATGAACAGCAGCGCATATTTGATCGCCCGATCGCTCTTCAGGTACTGGTCCACCGGATCGATGAAGCTCACCCCGAAACTGCGCCCGTTGAACGCCTCGCAATCGTTGCCCGAGACGCAACGGTTCATGGTCTCTTGCAGGTTGGTGGAGAAAAACGAGGTTTGCCAATCGGCGGTGAAACCCTGATCGGTGACTTCACGCTTGGCCGGCAGGAAGTTGCCAATGAAGCTCGGATGCGGCCAGTTGGCAGAAAGATTCACGCGGCTGGTCTTGCCCACCGGCAGCACCTGCAACGAGCCGGTGCCTTGCAAACGCAGGTCGAAACCGAAGGCCAGTTCCGTGACCTGAGTTGTATCGAGTGCCGGCAACGTCGCCCGAACGCCCTCGCCGAGCCAGCCCACTTGCGTGCCGGGCACGAAGTCCAGGCGTTGCGAACCGAGTTCCAGTTTCAGGGCATTTTCGATCCCGCGAATATCACTGATGCCGATCGCCAGAAACGGCGCATCGAATTTGTAATCAGCAAAATCTTCCTTGACCCCCAACTGCGCCGGCAGCGAAAAATGCCCGTTGATGCGGTTGTCGGCGTGGAACAGCCGCGCTTCATAGATGCCCCGGGCACGCAGTTCGGTCTGCACCTGGCCGTCGAGTTCGAAGCGCTCCGGCAGGAAGTACAAGCGCCCACGTTCCTCACCTATTTCCTGATAACGCTCATCGGTCTTTTCCCTGGTTTTCCAGGTACGCACCACTTTACGGTACGGCACCACCATCACCGGCCCGCTGATCTGCTGGCTGTAGCTTGAGCTTCTGGCGATGTCTTCGAGCACACCGTCGCGCAGTTGCTGGCGATCATCGATGACGCCGTCGATCATCAGCAGCGGCACCAGCAGTAACAGGATCAACAGGGCAATGGCCCCGAGCTTGAATGTCAGATTTCGGTTCATCGGAACGCTCCCTTGTTGGAATGGAGCGAGTCTGTAAACGCTGTGTGGGTTTGTGATGGAGGTTGTGTGGGCTTTGTGTGGAAATACCTGTAAAACGCCTTTTCCGTCATCAAGTGCAGGACCACTTCGCGCCATAAGGGCAAGGTTCGAACAAGGATTATTCAATTGCGAAACAACTCATTCGACTTGATCAGGCATTGTGCCGCGCTGATGGTGCTGATCAGTCACCACTTCGCACTTTGGGGCCAGGAAGAGCCAGGCATCGCCGGCTACAACTCATTGGGCGGCATCGCCGTCATCGCCTTCTTCTCGATCTCCGGCCTGCTGATCACCCATAGCTTCCTCAATGCCAGCAGCGTCACCGACTATTTGGCCAAACGTGTCGCGAGGATTTTCCCGGCGCTGATCGCCTGCGCGTTCATCATGACGTTTGTGGCGGGCGGGATATTTGCAGACGGCTATGTCACCGGTCCTGCGGCGCTGATCGACTTCCTGCGCATCTCGCTGTTCGGCCGCGCGGCAATCGATGAAATCACCAACGGCTTTATCTTCAGCGAGTCGTTCAATGGCAGCCTGTGGACACTGAAGATCGAATTCACCTTTTATCTGCTGGTGGCGGCCGCGCTGAGTCTGTACCGCCGGGCTGCGACGGCCGGTGCAATGCTGGTGGCGTTCTGTATTGCGACCTATGTGCTGGGCAATGGCCCCGCCTCGGCACTGACGCAGAAACTGGCGGTGTATGGCTGTGCAGGTATCGCCTTTTTTGCCGGGTCGCTCCTGGCCTTCTACAAACAATACCTCGGCGCCAGACATCGAATGGCAATGACGCTGGTGGCCTGTCTCGGCCTGATTCCGTTGGTGGCGGGAACCCCGCTGACCGGGGTGGTCGTCACGCTGTGCATTTGCCTGGCCACGTTGAGCCTGGGCCTGCTGTATATCGATAACACCATTCGTGGCCGGTTCGACCTCTCCTACGGCATCTATCTGTATGCGTTTCCCGTACAGCAGTTGGTGATCAACAAGACGTCGCTGGCGTTCGTGCCTTCCATGATCGTGTCGGCGCTGATCGTGATCGTGTTGGCCATCGCGTCCTGGCTGTGGATCGAACGACCGGCACTGCAATGGGTGCACCGCCGAAGCAAGGCCCGGATCAATGAGGTGATGACGCCGTCCTGAGCGCAAGACGGCTCGCCCGAGTGTTCACGGCAGGTGCAATTGCACCTGCACGCCACCGTCAAGGTTGTCGATGCGCAGAGAGCCACCGTGCAACTTGACCACCTCTTCGACGAAGTTCAGCCCAAGCCCCGTACTTTTGCGGCCACTGTCCGGACGCGGCAATGAATAGAATCGCTCGGTCAGACGCGCCAGCGCGTAATCGGGAATCGGCGCGGCTTCGTTGAACAGCCGAAACTCGATCTGCTCGCCAACCCGCTCGGCGTCAAATCGCAGCAACCCCCGTGGCGGCGTGAAATCCAGCGCGTTCTCCAGCAGATTGCCCAAGGCCTGGCGCAGCAGGAACGGCTCGCCGATCAGTGACAGGTCCGCCGGGATGGCGCACTCGATTCGCAACTGCTTGCCCTCGATCCTCGCCGCCTGTGACTGCAACACTTCATCGACCAGCGCAGCGAGCGGCACGGCGACGCGCTCTTCCAGCGCCTGACGCTGCTCCACCTGGGCCAGATCGAGCAGTCGCTCAATCAGTTGCTGCATGCGCGCACTTTCGCTGTCGATGTTGCCGACGAAACGCTGCCGTTGCGCCAGCGGCATTTCGCTTTGCAACAACTCGGCAGCGCCACGAATCGCCGCCAGCGGGCTCTTCAATTCATGGGTCAAGGTGTGGACGTAGCGCTCAACATAGGCCTTGCCTTCAAGCTGGGTGCGCATCTGTTCCACTGCGCTCGCCAGTTGTTCCAGCTCGCCGCCACGGTAATGCGGCACTTCCACCCGACGCCCTTCGCTCACGGCCTCGGCATAACGGGTCAAACGGTGCAGTGCCCGGCTCAGCCACCACGACAACAGCGCACCGAGCAGCAGACCCAGGACGATCAGCCCGGCGCCATAACCCAGCAAGCGACGCTCGGTGCGGTCGACATAGGGTTGCAACGAGCTGTTGGGTTTGGCCACGGTGACCACGCCGATGATCTGGCCATCGTCGCGGATCGGCGCACCGACGTGCATGACCGAAGAGTTTGGATCATTGGGGTCGCTGCGGCTGGAGCGCGCGCCGTATTCGCCGCGCAGGGTCAGGTAGACGTCGTTCCAGCGCGAGTAATCCTGGCCGACCGCAAGTCCACTGGAATCCAGCACCACGATGCCCTTGGCATCGGTGACGTAGATGCGGTGGTTGACCTGGTTTTTCGGCAGGCCCCAGATCGTCGCTTTCGGCTGGCGCTCGCCATAGGCGCGGAGCAGTTCCGGCCAGCGATTCTGGCTGAGAGTGCCGGCCTTGAAATCGTCCTTGAGGATTTCCGCCATCAGGTTGGCCGTGTCGACCAGGGTCTCCTCGGTGGACTGACGCACGCCAGGGCGGATTTCCTCCATCACGGTGTTGAGCACGAAATAACCGGTGAGGCCGATAAACAGCACGTACACCAGGAAAATCCGCAGCCCCAGCGACATCAGCTGTGCCCCGGGCTGTAGCTGTAGCCGAGGCCGCGATGGGTCTGGATCGGCTCGGCCTCGGCGCGTATCAGACGCAACTTGGCGCGCACGCTCTTGATGTGGCTGTCGATGCTGCGCTCGTAGCCGGCATCCGCTGCCACCCCCAGCGCATCCAGCAGTTGCTCGCGGCTGAACACCCGCTCGGGTTGTTCGAGCAGGCATTGCAGCAGACGGAACTCATGACGGGTCAGGCTCAACGCCTGGCCGCGATAGCTGATCTGCACGCGCTCGGGATCGATGCGAAACACCCCCGACCAGGCTTCGGCCGGCGGACGCGGTGACATGCGCTTGAGAATTGCCCGGACCCGCGCCGCCACTTCCCGAGGGCTGAACGGTTTGACCACGTAGTCGTCGGCACCGATTTCCAGGCCCACCACGCGGTCGATTTCGGCATCCCGGGCGCTGAGAAACAGCACCGGCACTTCGCTGAACCGGCGCAGTTGCTTGCAGGTTTCGAAACCACTGATGTCCGGCAGTCCGATGTCGAGGATGATCAGGTCGGCCGGCGTCTGGCGCTGATGCTCTAGCGCCGCCGCGCCGAGGCTCAGCCAGGTCGTGGTGAAGCCCTCGCCCTGCAAGGCAAAAATCAGCGTGTCGGCAATCGCCGCTTCGTCTTCGACAATCAGGATATGAGGCATGGCGTCCGAGCCTGTGGATTAAGTGCGCGAACGGTGCCCCAAGCCTGACGTTACGTCAATGAGACCACTTAGCAGTCTGGCTTGTCGGCGGTGAATCGACGCGCCGGGTTTACCGCTGCGCCGAACTCACGCAGCGCCTTGGCACCGATCAGCAGTGGATAGTTGAAATGGCTGCGGTCGGTCAGGTTGACCTCAACGGTACGCTTGACGTTGCCCAGGCACAGTTCCAGATCGACCACCGGGCGCTTGGCGGCTTCCGTGGTGTCGCGATCCTCGTCGTCCTCGTCGGAACGGCTCTTGATCTTGCTGATCCGCGCGATCTTGTGTTCGAACACCTTGTTGCTGGCGTCCTTGGTGGCGAGGCGGAAACGCACCCAGTCTTCGCCGTCGCGGGTGAAGGTCTCGATGTCCTTGGCCGACAGCGACGCGGTCAGCGCGCCGGTGTCCATTTTCGCCTTGAGCACTTGCCCGCCGATTTCCGGCAGCGCGATGTATTCGTAACGCCCGTACAGGGTCGGCTCGGCGGCCAGCACCGGCAGGGCAACAAGGGAAAGCAAAGCAAGGAGGGATTTCACGTAAGGGGCTTCCTTGAGAAATGGGGCGTCAGACGCGAGATTTTAGACCGCTGTTCACTTGATCGTTCCCGCAAGGCTAACGCGCCAAAGGTAAAACATTCGTAACCCGCGATTTGGCCTGTCGCCCGAAGCCACTTATCATGGCGCGCCCATCCGCTTTCATAGAGTTGCTTATGCGCCGCCTGCTCACCGGCTGTTTCGTCACCCTGCTGTTATTGCTCAACACCCTGGTGCTGTTCGGCCCGCTGATGGTGTTCGCCCTGCTCAAGCTGATCCTGCCGGGACGCTTTCGCGATTACGCCTCGTGGGCGGTGATGTGGATCGCCGAGACCTGGGCGGAAATCGACAAGCTGATCTTCCGCCTGTGCATCCCGACGCAATGGGACATCCGGGGTGGCGATGATCTGCGTGGCGACACGTCGTATCTGGTGATCAGCAACCATCAGTCCTGGGTCGACATCCCGGCGCTGATCCAGACCCTCAACCGACGCACGCCGTTCTTCAAGTTCTTCCTCAAAAAAGAATTGATCTGGGTACCGTTTCTGGGCCTTGCCTGGTGGGCGCTGGATTACCCGTTCATGAAACGCTACACCAAGGCGTTTCTGGCGAAGCACCCGGAACTGGCCGGCAAAGATCTGGAAATCACCAAAGCGGCGTGCGAGCTGTTCAAGCGTCAGCCGGTGACGGTGGTCAATTATCTGGAAGGCACGCGCTATACCGCGGCCAAAAGCACTCAGCAACAGTCACCGTTTAGCCACCTGCTCAAGCCCAAGGCGGGCGGTGTGGCGTTTGTGCTGGCGGCGATGGGTGAACAGCTGGACGCGATTCTCGATGTGACCGTGGTTTATCCACAGCCGAAGATTCCGGGTTTCTGGGACCTGATCAGCGGTAACGTGCCGCGGGTGATCATCGATATCCGTACTCGTGAACTCGACCCGGCGCTGTGGCAGGGCGACTACGAAAACGATCCGGTGTTTCGCGAGAAGATCCAGAACTGGGTCAACCAGCTCTGGACCGAGAAAGACCAGCGCATCGCCCAACTGCGCGGCGAGCGCGGCTGATCAGCGGGGGTCGGTCAACCGCCGACGCCCCAGACACCGCCGAGGGTTTTCAGCAGCGAACCGCCAACGCCCTGGTCACCCAGGTACTTGAGGATCACCGGAGCAAACTGGCCGACCATGCTGTCGTTCATGCCCAGTGCGCCGAATGCGCTGTTCAGGTCATTGGTGCTCTTCACATTGCCCAGCGCATTTTCCAGCCCCGCCGACTTGCCGGAAGAACCGAGCACGCTGCTCAGCGCGCCCAACTGACCGGCACCACCCGACAGTTTGTCGAGCCCTGGAACGCTTTTGGCCAGTTCCGAATAATCGCTGCCGCTGAGCTTGTTCTTCGCCAGGCCGAACATTGCACTGGTGCCACCGACGGCTTGTTGCGGCGTAACCCCCAGACCAGTGACCGCTTGCAGCAAACCGGCCGTTTCCGAGGTCGGCGCGGCGGCGGTGGCCGCGTTACCGCCCTGCATGCTTGAGGCTGCCTTCGTCACGTCATCCAGGCTGAAACCTGCGAAAACCGGGCTCGCCACAACAGTCATCAGCGAAGCCAGTGCGAAACCGCGTGAAATCTTCATCCAGACATCCTCTTTCGTCATGAAAAACCGCCCGTCACGGGTGGCAAAACTGTCGGTTTGACCGGCGATTCGCCAGCATGTTCCGAGCGTAGCGCATCCATTCTGAACCCGGCCGCGTATATGAAACGTGAAACCCCGGATACCCCATGATGAATGGCACGAGCGCAGTAGCTGAACTAGCCTGTGAACTACCCGAAACCAGCGCCCGCCCTGTCTGGAGACTTGTCATTACCTTCGCCGACACCGATCAGCTGCGGCAATTGCTGGCCCAGTGTTCACTGGGCGACCGCCGTGCCTTCGAAACGCTGTACCGCAGCGTGGGCCCGCGCCTGCACGGTGTGGCGCTGCGTTTCATGGGGCGCCCGGATCTTGCCGAGGAAGTGTTGCAGGAAAGCTTCGTAAGGATCTGGAACAACGCCTCGCGCTACGAATCGCACCTGTCAGCGCCAATGACCTGGATGATCAACATCACCCGCAACCAGGCCATCGACCAGTTACGCAAACACCGCGACCGGCCTTTGACCGATTTTGAACAGGACGCTCTGACGGACGAAAGCCCCTCCGCACACGACCAGTTGAACAGCGCCCGTGAAGCCACAGCCCTGAACCGCTGCCTGGAAACCCTCGAAGGCATGCAGCGCCAGTCGATTACCGTGGCGTACTTTCAGGGTTTGTCTTGCTCGGAGCTGGCCGAACATCTGGCGGCGCCGCTGGGCTCGGTCAAATCATGGATTCGCCGTGGCATGGAACGCCTGCGCCGGTGCCTTGAATCATGAACTACCAGACCCCTGCCCTGCGCCGCGCCCTCGCCGCCGATTACGCCATCGGCTTGATGGCTGCGCCGGCCCGTCGACGTTTCGAGCAGTTGCTGCTGGAAGATGCGGCCTTGCGTGCTGAACTGGCGCACTGGCAGGAAAGCCTCGCCAGCCTTACAGAAACATTGCCGGAGGTTCCAGTGCCGGACCGAGTTTGGCACGGCGTTACCGCGCGGATCGAACCGCAGGTGCTGCACGTCCCCGAGAAGCGTCCGTTCTGGAACTGGCTGCGGGTGACGGCGGCACTGGCTTCAATCGTGGTGCTGGTATTCCTCGGCTCGCTCTACACCCACGACGATGCCCGCTACCGCGCCACCCTGCTGAGTGCCGACGCGAAACCGGCGCTGAAGGTCGAGGCCCATGACGATTACCTGCAAGTCGAGCCGCTGACATTGGCGGCTGTCGATCCGCAGCGCAGCCTGGAACTGTGGGCGATTCCGGCCGATGGCAAGCCGATTTCATTGGGCGTGATCCCGGCGGGCGGCAAAGGCAGGGTTGAATTGAACGACGCGCAGAAGGCGCTGATCGGTAAGCCGATTGCGCTGGCGGTGAGTCTAGAGCCGAAGGGTGGATCGCCGACCGGGCAGCCGACGGGGCCGGTATTGTATCAAGGGGCATTGGCGGGATTATGAAGTCAATCAAGTCCGGCTCAAGGTCCAGAGGTCTTTTTACTCCAGAGGGTTTAAAAGATGCGATCACAACTATTGCTGGGTGCACTTTCTTTTTTCATCATGTCTTCTGTCCATGCGCAAACCTTGATTTGCCCAAAGGCAGCGCAAATTGACCAAGTCAGCACCGAAAGCGGGACTTACGTATTCACGGCACCGGCATCCAAAGGCACGACATGGATGGGTACTGGTGCAGAGGAGTTCGATCTGAAAACGGCATCGTTCACCGGGGCAAAAATAGATGACCCAGTCCTGACTTGCGATTACAAGGACCAGTCTGATCGCACGATGCAGCTAACGTTGAAAGAGGCGAAAAAGGCTCGCCCCGTCGCCAAAGGCAACTGGAAAGAAAACCAGTGCAGCTCCGAAAAGCTCACGCTCTGCGCATTCAACATTCAGTAAAAAAGGCGACCCGTAGGTCGCCTTTCTTTATACCTTGATGCTTACGCCGCACTGAACAACTTGTGCGGATCAATCACAAACTTCTTCGGCACGCCCGCATCGAACTCGCCGTAGCCTTCCGGCGCCTGGTCGAGGCTGATGACCTGCACGCCCACCACTTCGGCAATGTTGATGCGGTCCCACATGATCGCCTGCATCAGCTGGCGGTTGTACTTCATCACCGGGGTTTGCCCTGTGTGGAAGCTGTGGGATTTGGCCCAACCGAGGCCGAAGCGGATGCTCAGGCTGCCCATTTTTGCAGCAGCATCCACAGCACCCGGATCTTCGGTCACGTACAGGCCCGGGATACCGATCTTGCCGGCTACCCGCACTACGCCCATCAGCGAGTTGAGTACGGTGGCCGGGGCTTCGGATTTGACGCCGTCGTGGCCATGACCACGGGCTTCGAAGCCCACGCAGTCCACCGCGCAATCCACTTCCGGTTCGCCCAGCAGCGCGGCGATCTGTTCGTGCAGCGGGGTATCTTTCGACAGGTCGACGATTTCAAAACCCTGAGCCTTGGCGTGGGCCAGGCGGATGGTGTTGACGTCGCCGATGATCACCACCGCCGCGCCCAGCAGACGGGCGGATGCCGCAGCGGCCAGACCGACCGGGCCGGCGCCCGCGATGTAAACGGTGCTGCCCGGGCCAACGCCAGCGGTAACGGCGCCGTGGTAACCGGTCGGCAGGATGTCGGAGAGGCAGGTCAGGTCACGGATTTTCTCCATGGCCTTGTCGCGGTCCGGCAGTTTTAGCAGGTTGAAGTCGGCGTACGGCACCAGCACATACTCGGCCTGGCCGCCGGTCCAGTCGCCCATGTCGACATAACCGTAGGCACCGCCGGCGCGGGCCGGGTTGACGGTCAGGCAGACGCCGGTGTGTTGCTCCTTGCAGGAACGGCAGCGCCCGCAAGCCACGTTGAACGGAACGGAGACCAGATCGCCGATTTTCAGGTTCTCGACGTCGGAGCCTTTTTCGATCACTTCACCGGTGATTTCATGGCCCAGCACCAGACCGGTCTGCGCCGTGGTCCGGCCGCGCACCATGTGCTGGTCGGAGCCGCAAATGTTGGTTGAAACCACACGCAGGATCACACCGTGCTCGATCTTCCTGCCACGCGGATCCTGCATTTTCGGATAGTCGATTTTCTGTACTTCGACCTTGCCAGCGCCGAGATACACCACACCACGATTGCCAGACATGCTTTCACCTCGCTGTTGTTTTTATGGAACCGCGCCGCCCAGGCAGGCAGCGCGTTAAGTGCTCGGGTTATTGCTTGTTGGTCTTGCGTTGTCTGTGACTCAAAGAACGACGGTGCGGTTGGCGTTCAGGAACACCCGTCGCTCGATGTGATAACCCACCGCCCGTGCCAGGGTCAGGCCTTCGATGTCGCGGCCCTTGGCAATCAGGTCTTCGGGGTAATGACTGTGATCCACCGCCTCGACGCCCTGGGCGATGATCGGCCCCTCGTCCAGGTCGTTGTTGATGTAGTGCGCGGTGGCGCCCACCAGTTTCACGCCCTTGTTGTAGGCCTGGTGATACGGCTTGGCGCCCTTGAAGCCCGGCAGCAGCGAGTGATGGATGTTGATCGCCTTGCCATCGAGCTTGCGGCACAGCTCCGGCGACAGCACCTGCATGTAGCGGGCGAGGATCACCAGTTCGGCGCCGGACTCTTCGATCACTTGCCACACCTGACGCTCCTGCGACGGCTTGTCGTTGGGGTCGAGAGGGAAGTGGTAGTAGGGAATCTGGTGCCAGTCGGCCAGCGGCTTGAGGTCCGGGTGGTTGGACACCACCGCTGCCACGTCCATCGACAACTGGCCGATGCGCTGGCGGTAGAGCAAGTCGTTGAGGCAGTGATCGGCCTTGGAAACCATGATCACCACTTTTGGCCGGTAGTTCGGCGCGGTCAGCTCGAAGATCATGCCGAACGCCTGACCGCGCTCGGCGAGGCCGGCGCGGAAGGATTGCTCGTCAAAACCGTCGGGCTGACGGAATTCCACGCGAATGAAGAAGCGGCCCGAGAGCCGGTCGTCGAACGAGTGGTGCTCGGTGACATAACAGCCCTGCTCGAACAGAAAACGCGTCACCGCGTCCACGGTGCCGAGAACGCTGGGGCAGTCGGCGGTCAGAATCCATGTATCCGGGGCGCGGCTCATTGTCGTTTTTCTCCTCTACTCGTTCCCACGCACAGCGTGGGAACGATCATTACGCCTGAACGCTAAGGCCGTATTCGGCGGACGCATCCTGCAACCACAACCACCAGTAATCCGAGAAACTGCGACGAATCAGCAGTTCCCAGGTGTCTTCGGCGGTGTGGCGAATCATCAGCTGCGACTTGGCGAACACCGTGCCCACGGCCTTGCCGACCGGAAAATTGTTCGGATGCACGTCGTAGCTGGTGGACTTCATCAGCACCTGACGCACGTTCGGGCCGCTCAGTTCGAGCACTTGCTGGCCGCCGCTGACGTTGACGATTGCGATGTGCAGGTCGCCCAGCGCTTCGCGCAGTTTCTGCTCGGCGGCGAACTCTTCGCCGCTCGGCACGATCAGCAGCCACTCGTCCGGGCCCATCCATTGCAGGCTGGTTTCGCCTTTGACGATCACGCTCAGGGCGCCCGGCAACTCAATGCCCAGGGCCTTGTGCACGCCGGCCGCGAACGCGGCATCGTGGCCGTCGCCACGAATGGTCAGATGGCCGAGGAGTTTCTTCTCGCGCACGGTCACGCCGGCGCTTTTGCGGCCCTTGCCGACCAGGCTGGCGAGGTCGGCGTGATGCAGCGACGACTCGGCCTTGGCCCCGGTGGTCGGGCGTTGTTGGTAAACGTTGGCTGCGGTCATAAAGCACCCTTCCTGAATTCTGTGCCGCTCCCGCGCCAGGCGCGGGAGCGATCAATTAGATGTTCTGGCGATCGCCTTTCGGATCGAAGAACACCGAAGAAACGATTTCCGCCTCGATCACGCTGCCATCCGCCAGCGGTGCGAACACCCGCTCGCCCAGACGCTTCAGACCACCCTTCACCACACCCATGGCAAACGAATAACCGAGGGAGTTGTGCGCGTAGCTGGAGGTCACATGGCCGACCATGGTCATCGGGATCGATTGCTTGGTGTTGAACACCAATTGCGCACCTTCCGGCAGCCATACGTTCGGATCGACCGGTTTCAGGCCCACCAGCTGTTTGCGCTGGTCACGCACGCAGTCTTCACGGTTCATGCCGCGCTGGCCGATCCACGAGAACGGTTTGGTGCGACCGACACACCAGCCCATGTTCAGGTCGTCCGGGGTCATCGAGCCGTCGGTGTCCTGGCCGACGATGATGAAGCCCTTCTCCGCACGCAGGACGTGCATGGTTTCAGTGCCGTACGGGGTCAGGTTGTACTGCTTGCCGGCCTCGACGATTTTCTCCAGCACACCCATCGCGTAGTCGGCCTGGACGTTGACTTCGTACGACAGCTCACCGGTAAACGAGATACGGAACACCCGCGCCGGCACACCGCCGACCAGACCTTCTTTCCAGGTCATGAACGGGAACGCTTCGTTGGCCAGGTCGATGTCGGTCACGGCGCTGAGCAGCTTGCGGCTGTTCGGACCGGACAGGGTCATGGTCGCCCAGTGGTCGGTGACGGAGGTGAAGTACACCTTCATTTCCGGCCATTCGGTCTGGTGGTACAGCTCCAGCCACTGCAGTACGCGAGCCGCGCCGCCGGTGGTGGTGGTCATGACGAAATGGTTGTCGGCCAGACACGCCGTCACACCGTCGTCGAAGACCATGCCGTCTTCCTTGCACATCAGGCCGTAACGGGCCTTGCCCACGTCGAGCTTGGTCCAGGCGTTGGTGTACACGCGGTTGAGGAACTCACGGGCGTCCGGGCCCTGGATGTCGATCTTGCCCAGGGTCGAAGCGTCCAGCAGGCCAACGCTGTCGCGCACAGCCTTGCATTCGCGTTTGACCGCGGCATGCATGTCTTCGCCGTTTTTCGGGAAGTACCACGGACGTTTCCACTGGCCGACGTCTTCGAACTCGGCGCCGTTTTTCAGGTGCCATTGATGCAGTGCGGTGTAACGCACAGGTTCGAAAATGTGCCCACAGTGACGGCCCGCTACCGCGCCGAAAGTCACCGGCGTGTAGTTCGGACGGAACATCGTGGTGCCCATCTGCGGGATGGTCACGTTCAGCGAACGGGCGGCAATCGCCAGGCCGTTGACGTTGCCGAGCTTGCCCTGATCGGTGCCGAAGCCCAGCGCGGTGTAGCGTTTGACGTGCTCGACCGACTCGAAACCTTCGCGGGTCGCCAGTTCGATGGCGGCGGCGGTCACATCGTTCTGCAGGTCGACGAATTGCTTCGGTGCCCGTGAGGTGTTCTTTTCATGCGGCACCTGGAACAGCGCCAGCGTCGGTTCCTCATGACGGCTCAAGGCTTTCGGCAACACGCCTTCGACGGTCTGGAACCCGGCTTCGGACGCAGCGCGCACGCCACCTTCAAAACCGTCGGCCAGGGAATCGCCGAGACCGTAGACGCCGTTGATACCACCGACGCACACGCGCTTCTGCGGTGCTTCGCCCGGTACGAAACCGAGGATGTCTTCGCGCCAGATCGGTTTGCCACCGAGGTGCGACGCCAGGTGAACCACCGGGCTGTAACCGCCGGAGCTGGCGATCAGGTCGCAGTCGAGCCATTCGCCCGGGCTGGTGACCTTGTGACCTTTGACATCGATCGCCGCCACGCGGGCAGCGGTGACGTGCTTGCTGCCACGGGCCTCGATCACGGCGCTGCCGGTGAGGATGCGGATGCCTTTGGCGCGCGCCTCTTCCACCAGCGCACCACGCGGATTGCTGCGGGCGTCGGCAATGGCGACCACTTGCAGGCTGGCATCGAGCCAGTCCAGCGCCACGCGGTAGGCGTGATCGTTGTTGGTCGACAGCACCAGCTTCTTGCCCGGTGCCACACCGTAGCGACGCACGTAAGTCGACACAGCACCGGCGAGCATGTTGCCCGGCACGTCGTTGTTGCCGTAGACCAGCGGACGCTCGTGGGCACCGGTCGCCAGCACCACGCGCTTGGCGCGGACGCGGTGAATGCGCTGACGCACCTGGCCAATCGGAGCGCGGTCGCCGAGGTGATCGGTGAGGCGTTCGTGAATGGTCAGGAAGTTGTGGTCGTGGTAACCGTTGACCGTGGCGCGCGGCAACAGCAGCACGTCCGGGGTGTTCTTCAATTCGGCAACGACACTGGCGACCCACTCCACCGCAGGCTTGCCATCGAGGCTTTCGCGGGAGTCGAGCAGGCTGCCGCCGAACTCTTCCTGCTCATCGGCGATGATCACCCGCGCGCCGCTGCGCGCAGCCGCCAGGGCAGCCGCCAGACCGGCCGGGCCGGCACCGACGATCAGCACGTCGCAGTGCTGGTTCATGTAGTCATAGGTGTCCGGATCGTTCTCGGTCGGCGAACGGCCAAGACCGGCTGCCTTACGAATGTACTTCTCGTAAGTCATCCAGAACGATTGCGGGTACATGAAGGTTTTGTAGTAGAAACCCGGTGGCATCAGCTTGCCGCCGACCTTGCCGAGAATCCCCATCATGTCGTTGTTGACGCTCGGCCAGCCGTTGGTGCTGGTGGCGACCAGGCCCTGGTACAACGCCTGTTGCGTGGCGCGCACATTGGGAATCTGGGTGGCTTCGGTAGCACCGATCTGCAGCACCGCGTTCGGCTCTTCGGCACCGGCAGCAAAGATGCCCCGTGGACGCGAATACTTGAAACTGCGGCCAATGATGTCGACGCCGTTGGCCAGCAGTGCAGCGGCCAGCGAATCGCCTTCGAAACCTTTGTAGACCTGGCCGTTGAAGGTGAAGCTCAGCACTTTGTTGCGGTCGATCCGTCCACCGTTGGACAGGCGATTGGTCTGGCTCATACCTTCTCTCCCAGCGCCGTCGTGGCTGTTTTCGCAGTGTCAGCCTTGTCGGTGAATTGCGGCTTGGTGCCGATCTTGTAGGTTTCGAGAATCTCGTAGGTCACGGTGTCGCGGGTGACGTTGAAGTACTGGCGGCAACCGGCGACGTGATCCCACAACTCGTGGTGCAGACCACGCGGGTTGTCGCGGAAAAACATGTAGTCGCCCCACTCTTCATCAGTGCAGGCGCCTGGGTCCAGCGGACGCGGGATGTGCGCCTGGCCGGATGCGTGGAATTCCTCTTCGGAGCGCAGTTCGCCGCAGTGAGGACAGAAGATATGCAACATGGGATTTCTCCTGTTAGTGGGCGACAGCCGCAGCGCCGTGTTCATCGATCAACGCACCGTTGTGGAAACGGTCGATGGAGAAAGGTGCAGCCAACGGGTGCATTTCACCCTTGGCCAGACTCGCGGCAAACACGTTGCCCGAGCCAGGTGTTGCCTTGAAGCCGCCGGTGCCCCAACCGCAGTTGAAGAACATGTTCGGTACCGGGGTTTTCGAAATGATCGGGCAGGCGTCCGGCGTGGTGTCGACGATGCCGCCCCATTGACGGTTCATGCGGACCCGCGACAGCACCGGGAACATCTCGACGATGGCCTGGATGGTGTGCTCGATCACCGGGTACGAACCGCGCTGGCCGTAGCCGTTGTAGCCGTCGATACCGGCGCCGATCACCAGGTCGCCCTTGTCGGACTGGCTGATGTAACCGTGCACGGCGTTGGACATGATCACGCTGTCGATGATCGGTTTGATCGGCTCGGACACCAGTGCCTGCAACGGGTGGGATTCGATCGGCAGACGGAAACCGGCCAGTTTGGCCATGTGCCCGGAGTTACCGGCGGTGACCACGCCGACGCGCTTGGCGCCGATGAAGCCCTTGTTGGTTTCGACGCCGATGCACACGCCGTTTTCCTTGCGGAAACCGATCACTTCGGTCTGCTGGATCAGGTCCACGCCCAAGGCGTCGGCGGCACGGGCAAAACCCCAGGCCACGGCGTCGTGACGGGCCACGCCGCCGCGACGCTGGACGGTTGCGCCCATCACCGGGTAGCGAGTGTTTTTCGAGCAATCGAGGTACGGGATCTCGTCCGCGACTTGCTTGGCGTTGAGCAGTTCGCCGTCGACGCCGTTGAGGCGGTTGGCGCTGACCCGACGCTCGGAATCACGGATGTCCTGCAGGGTGTGGCACAGGTTGTAGACGCCGCGCTGGGAGAACATCACGTTGTAGTTCAGGTCCTGAGACAGGCCTTCCCACAGTTTCATCGCGTGTTCGTACAGGTGCGCCGACTCGTCCCACAGGTAGTTGGAGCGAACGATGGTGGTGTTGCGCGCGGTGTTACCGCCGCCCAGCCAGCCCTTTTCGACCACGGCCACGTTGGTGATGCCGTGTTCTTTGGCCAGATAGTAGGCAGTCGCCAGACCGTGCCCGCCGCCGCCGACGATGACTACGTCGTAGACCTTTTTCGGGGTCGGCGTGCGCCACATGCGCTGCCAGTTTTCGTGGTGGCTGAGGGAGTGTTTGAAGAGGCCGAAGCCCGAATAGCGTTGCATAGTCATGTACTCCAGAACGCTCAGCGATAAACCGGGAAGTCAGCGCACAGGGCCGAAACCTGCTGGGCGACATTGGCCTCGACATCGGCATCACCGAGGTTGTCGAGGATGTCGCAGATCCAGCCGGCCAGCGTCACGCACTGGGTCACCTTGAAGCCGCGCGTGGTCACCGCCGGGGTGCCGATGCGCAGGCCGGAGGTGACGAACGGCGACTGCGGGTCGTTCGGTACGGCGTTCTTGTTGACGGTGATGTGAGCGCGACCGAGGGCGGCGTCGGCGTCTTTACCGGTGAGGCCCTGACGGATCAGGCTGACCAGGAACAGGTGGTTGTCGGTGCCGCCGGACACTACATCGTAGCCACGTTTGATAAATACGCTCGCCATCGCCTGGGCGTTGTCGATCACTTGTTGCTGATAGGCCTTGAAGCCAGGCTCCAGCGCTTCCTTGAAGCACACGGCCTTGCCAGCGATGACGTGCATCAGCGGGCCGCCCTGGGCGCCTGGGAAAACTGCGGCGTTAAGTTTCTTCTCGATCTCTTCGTTGGCCTTGGCCAGGATCAGGCCGCCACGGGGACCACGCAGGGTCTTGTGAGTGGTGGTGGTGACCACGTCGGCGTACGGCAGCGGGTTCGGGTACAGACCGGCAGCTACCAGACCAGCCACGTGGGCCATGTCGACGAACAGCAGGGCACCGACCTTGTCGGCGATCTGACGGAAGCGCGGGAAGTCGAGGGTTTTCGAGTAGGCCGAGAAACCGGCGACGATCATTTTCGGTTTGTGCTCGACGGCCAGACGCTCGACTTCGTCGTAATCGATCAGGCCGGTCTTGGTGTCGATGCCGTACTGCACGGCGTTGTACAGCTTGCCCGAAGACGAGACCTTGGCGCCGTGGGTCAGGTGACCGCCGTGGGCCAGACTCATGCCGAGGATGGTGTCGCCAGCCTGGATCAGCGCCAGATAGACAGCGCTGTTGGCCGAGGAACCGGAGTGCGGCTG
Organism: Pseudomonas sp. GW821-FHT02C04; assembly: GCF_059421845.1. Taxonomy (NCBI): domain Bacteria; kingdom Pseudomonadati; phylum Pseudomonadota; class Gammaproteobacteria; order Pseudomonadales; family Pseudomonadaceae; genus Pseudomonas; species Pseudomonas sp. GW821-FHT02C04. Next base: position 126,262 of record NZ_JBWKVT010000002.1, read on the forward strand.
GACGTTGGCGTAATCGGCGCCGAACAGTTGCTTGGCGCGTTCGATGGCCAGCGCTTCGACCTTGTCGACGTGCTCGCAGCCACCGTAGTAGCGCTTGCCCGGATAACCTTCGGCGTATTTGTTGGTCAGGCCGCTGCCTTGCGCTTCCATGACGCGCTTGCTGGTGTAGTTCTCCGACGCGATCAGCTCGATGTGATCTTCCTGACGTTGCTCCTCGGCATTCATCGCCGCCAGCAGTGCATCGTCGTAACCCTGGATCTGGTCTTGCTTGCTGAACATCGCGTCTCTCCCAGCGGCATCTGTGCGCCATTCGTCTCGGTAAGGCACGGCGTTTCGGCAGTGCCCTTTGATGCGATGGTATGGCCGGCGCAGGGAGGTCAAATGCCTACGGACGCCACGCAAAGGTGCGTTTACGACATGGCGACAGCGATGGACTCAAACAAGCAGCTGGCGCAACCCCAGAAGAACGAGGAAATGCGCGGGATAGAGCGCATACGCCCAGCGGCGCATGGGTGGCGCGCGGAGGAAAGTGACATGTCGCAACAGGAACATTCCGAGCAGTGGCGCCATCAGGCATGTCGCAATGCCGAAGATCGCCACGCGGTTGCCGAACTGGGCGGACTCGTAGAGCAACTGCCACTGATTCGCCGCCAGACACACCAGACCCGGCAGCAAGCTGAAATACCAGGGCTTGCGAAACACCAGCAACATCGCCAGCGGCAGCAGGATGCCGAACAGACCGAACATCAGTCGCTCCGCGAACAACGCCGCCCCCAGCAAGGCGCCGATACCCAGCAGTCGTGAAACCAGCGTTCGATCCTGCCAGCCCCGCGCCACCAGCAGGCCCAGCGCCAGCGTGGGCATCACGTTCAAGGTGTCGGGATCGGGAATGTACAAACGGTAGGGAATCTCGCTGAGCAGACTGAACAGCAGCAACCAGCCCAGATAGCGCCATTCGGTCTTGCGCGCCCCGTCACGCGCCAGGTTCGCCGCCATCGCCAGACAGAACCACGGGAACGCCAACCGCCCTGGCACATACAGCCAATCGGCGCTGATCCCGACATATCGCAGGTGATCGAGCAGCATGCTCAGCAGCGCCAGCCACTTGAGCAGATCGAGTGCGCCGTCGCGTCGGCTCAGGTGCATAATCGACCCGCATCCCTGTAATGTTCTGTCAGCGACATCCCGTGTGCTCCCCGGATGATCTTCGGTAAAGTGCGCACCATCATTGACCCCACGAAGCGCCACAAGCGCCTCGATCACGGAAGCCGGCCATGACCGACAAGAGCCAACAATTCGCCAGCGACAACTACTCCGGTATCTGCCCTGAAGCCTGGGCTGCCATGGAACAGGCCAACCACGGCCACCAGCGCGCCTATGGCGACGATGAGTGGACAGCACGCGCTTCGGATGATTTCCGCAAGCTGTTCGAGACCGACTGCGAAGTGTTCTTCGCCTTCAACGGCACCGCCGCCAACTCGCTGGCCCTGTCGTCGCTGTGCCAGAGTTACCACAGCGTGATCTGCTCGGAAACCGCCCACGTCGAAACCGACGAATGCGGCGCCCCGGAGTTTTTCTCCAACGGTTCGAAACTGCTGATCGCCGGCACTGAAAACGGCAAGATCACCCCGGCCTCGATCCGCGAAGTCGCCCTCAAGCGCCAGGACATCCACTACCCGAAACCGCGCGTGGTGACCCTGACCCAGGCCACCGAAGTCGGCAGCGTCTATACCCCGGAAGAAGTCCGCGCCATCAGCGACACCTGCAAGGAACTGGGCCTGAACCTGCACATGGACGGCGCGCGTTTCTCCAACGCCTGCGCGTTCCTCGGCTGCTCGCCGGCGGATCTGACCTGGAAGGCCGGCGTCGACGTGCTGTGCTTCGGCGGCACGAAAAACGGCATGGCGGTGGGTGAAGCAATCCTGTTCTTCAACCACAAACTGGCCGAAGACTTCGACTACCGTTGCAAACAGGCCGGGCAACTGGCCTCGAAAATGCGCTTCCTGTCCGCTCCGTGGGTCGGCATCCTGGAAAACGACGCCTGGCTCAAATACGCCCGCCACGCCAACCACTGCGCGCAACTGCTGGCCGAACTGGTCAGCGACATCCCGGGCGTGGAACTGATGTTCCCGGTCCAGGCCAATGGCGTGTTCCTGCAACTTTCGGAACCGGCCATCGCCGCCCTGACCGCTCGCGGCTGGCGCTTCTACACCTTCATCGGCAAGGGCGGCGCCCGCTTCATGTGCTCGTGGGATACCGAAGAAGAACGCGTGCGCGAACTGGCGCGCGACATCCGCGAAGTCATGTCGGCCTGATCCCCTCCCCGTGGCGAGGGGGCGTGCTCCCCCGCCACAGCTCCTGTTTCAGCTCCATCGTCTACATTGTTTGTCGAGCCATCGCTCACATAACAATAAGCAGGAGCATCCGCATGTCGCTAAAAGGCAAAACCCTGTTCATCACCGGCGCCAGCCGTGGCATCGGGCGCGAGATTGCGCTACGGGCCGCGCGGGACGGGGCCAACATCGTGATCGCCGCCAAGAGCGCCGAACCGCATGCCAAGCTGCCCGGTACCATCCACAGCGTCGCAGCGGAAGTCGAAGCGGCCGGTGGCAAGGCTTTGGCCCTGCAACTGGATGTGCGCGATGAAGAGGCCGTGCGCCAGGCGCTGGCCCAGGCCAACGAACATTTCGGCGCCATTGATGCACTGGTGAACAACGCCGGGGCGATCAAACTGACCGGTGTTCAACATATCGAACTCAAGCGTTTCGACCTGATGCACCAGATCAACACCCGTGCGGTGTTGCTGTGCAGCCAGGCGGCCCTGCCCTATCTGAAGAAATCCTCCGGGCACATTCTCAACCTGTCACCGCCGCTGAATCTGGCCAGCAAATGGTTCGCGCAATACAGCCCCTACACCGTGACCAAGTACGGCATGAGCATGCTGACCATCGGGATGAGCGAGGAATTCGCCAACTACGGGATCAGTGTGAATTCGCTGTGGCCGCAGACCATGATCGCCACTGCTGCCATCGAATTTCAGCTCGGTAATCGGGAGTCGTTCAAGCATGCGCGCACGCCAGCGATCATGGCGGATGCGGCGCATGTGATTCTGGGCAGCAGCGGACGGCGGATTACCGGGCGGTTGTTGATTGATGAGGAGATCTTGCGGGAGAGCGGCGTGAGCGAATTCGATCACTATCGGTTTGAACCGAAGAGTGACGCGAAGTTGATGACGGATCTGTTTATCGACTGAACATTTTCAGAAACAACCTACGCCAGGCCCTACATAAACCAAACAGACCTCGCCATAGACTGCCTGCTCCTTTTTCGAGGAGTGCTGACTATGGCGAACCCTGCCTACATGACCATCACCGGCAAGACTCAAGGCCTTATTTCAGCGGGATGTTCGACCCCGGAATCGGTCGGCAACAAATACCAGAAAGCCCATACCGATGAAATCATGGTGTTCGCCTTGAGCCATGAAATGCGCCGCGACAACAACCTCGGCAAAGCCGTCCACCAACCGGTCATCATCACCAAAGCGGTCGACAAATCTTCCCCATTGCTGGCTCAGGCGTATTCGAACAACGAAGAACTCGAATGCACAATCAGCCTTTATCGAACCTCGCCTCAAGGTCAGCAGGAAAAGTTTTATTCGATCGCCCTCGATGGGGCCGTTCTCGCCGAACTCTCGCAGGAGATGCCCCACGTCATTCTGCAAAACGACGCCCAACCCCAAGAACAATTAGCCATTCGTTACCGCGGCATCAGTTGGGTACACCACATTGCGGGCACCACCGGCTATACCTCGTGGGGCAGCCAGGATTGAACCCTCGACCACATGACCTCTGCGACGTTGAGGATGCCGCCGGCAACTTGCTCGGACAGGCGCTGACCGCCAGTGCTCGCCATCTGGCCTACGGCATTGCGCGCGTGCAGTTCAATCAACAAGTCGCTTATTTCGCCAAGCACATCACCGATGAGGTTGCAGCCGGACGCCTGACTCCGGAGCAGGGAATCCTTGCGCTTGTGCAAGAACAACAAAACCTGCTGAACCAGTCTCGGGCCCTGCTGCAAAACAGGCACAGAGCGATCACCGGCACGACCAAGACACGACGCTTGCCGATGCTCCCACAGCCTGCAGCAACTCCCGATCCGGAACGTTTGCTGCGGGCCGTTCACCAGCAAGTCATGAAAGTGACACGCCCGAACTCTGCCCCGCCCTCTTCTCCGCGTCCGGTCAACGACTTGCGAATCGTTCCCCGCGAGGAGTGGCCGCAGGAACTGCCGGCGCCCGAAGAGCCGGGGTTCTACATCGTGCCGAAAAGCGTGTCCGCCGAGAAACTTCAGGCGCAGCTGTTTCCGTCGTCAAACCCGAGTGTCATCGCCAAATTCAAAAACCTGAATCCACTGGAGGACGTGGTGAAAGCCGGATCGATGATTGTTCTGAGTAATCCAGACAATCAGCAATGTACCTATGAAGAATCACTGCTGATGGAAACCGCACACATCGTCAGCATGGCGCTGGCGCCGTTGACGGTGGAAGAGGCGGACTTTTTTGCGCAGCACTATGACGTCATCAGACGGACGCTTTCAGATGGCTCGAAAGTTATTGGTGTTGGGACTGCCATGGCGGCTAATCATCTGGATGGCATAAAGGCCGTTTTGAAAGACATTGAGGCATTGCATGCCAGCACTATCAAGGCCAATGGCAGCCTGAATTCAAAGGCATTCAAAAAGCAGCGTGCCGAATTACTTCAACGGCTGGGCGGACAGCTCACCGGATTGACGAAGAAAGCCATTGGCCTCCCTGATTACCCAAACCTCAAAATCGCTCTAGGTATCGAGCATCCGCATCTGGTGCATCGATGGAGAAAGGCCGGCGGCATCGGCCAGAACCCGGGATATGCCACTCATTTTCAGGCCGTCACCAAAGCATCGCAATACATGAAATATGGAGGATGGATTGGTACAGCCTTAGGCGGTGGGGCCTCGGCAATAAAGGTTCAAGAAGTTTGTACGAGCCAGAGTGCCAAGGCATGCAAAAAAGTGAAATATACCGAGGCGGGGAGTTTCCTGGGTGGAGTTGCCGGCTCTGCCTTGGGTGCGAGTACTGCCACGACAATCTGCGTAGCACTCGGGGTATCCAGTGCGGGACTCGGTGGGGCACTGTGCGGGATAGTGGTTGCGGGAGCTGGATTTTTTACGGTCGGCTATATGGGCGAAAAAGGCGGCGAGATCGCCGGAGAGTTGATTTACGAGAAAACCCAATGAACTTTGAAACTGCAAGAGATGCATTCATCATTCTAAACATCATAAACTTCACCGCGCTCATAACAATTAACTGCATCTCGTTGTATATCGCAAAAACAAAAATAGAACTAATAATGAACAGCCTTCAAAACAGCTCGATTGCTGGAGGCCTTATGATGCTATGGCATGGAGGCGTGCGGGGGCGCATCTACATGATGGGAGAAATTTTTAATTTCCTGAAGCGTCCCGAAATCTACATTTATCAAGGGAAATTGAGCGCAAAAGATATTAAAAATTTTCCGTCAGACTTCAAACGCACGCTGCTTACACTATATAAATATCAGAGAATTACCGGCTTCACTTTTTTATTGTTTGGACTTCTCGCCGCATTCGAAGTCATTTAAAAACAGCAACTAATGACTTCATACGATCTCCCCTATGGGAGATCGCCCCCAAGCCTGCAAACTGAATTCAATACTCGATCCGCACATCCCCCTTCGGCACACTGCAGCAAGAAAGAATGTACCCCTCCGCCTCATCGTCCTCGGTAATCCCGCCGTTGTGATCCATCTCCACCTCACCGCCCAGCTTGAGCACCTTGCACGTCCCGCAAATGCCCATCCCGCAGGCCTTCGGAATCATCAGCCCAACTTTCGCTGCGGCCGCATGCACGGTCTCGCCTGGCGCAACACGGATGCTCTTGTCCGATGAGGTGAATTCCACGAGGTGCAGATCCGCTGCCGGGACTTCCGGTGCTTCCGCTGCCTGTTCCGCCTGTTCCACTGCATCGGCACGGGCTTCCGGTGGCGTGGCGCCGAAGGATTCCTCGTGATAGCGCTTCATGTCGTAGCCGGCGTTTTCCAGCAGGCGCTTGACCGCCGTCATGTACGGCGTCGGGCCGCAGCAGAAGACTTCGCGCTCGAGGAAGTCCGGCACCATCAGCTCCAGCATCTTGTGATTGAGGTAGCCGCGATAGCCGGCCCACGGCTCGCCCAGCCCGTGTTTCTCGCAGATCAGGTGCAGGCTGAAGTTGTCGATTCGCGACGCCATGTGTTCCAGCTCGCGGTGGTAAATGATGTCTTTGGGTGAGCGGGCGCTGTGGATGAACGTCATGTCGACGTTACCGTTGGTGTCATAGAACCAGCGCGCCATGGACATGCATGGCGTGATGCCGACACCGCCGCTGAGGTACAGCACTTTCGGGCTCGGAAAGTCGATGGCGTTGAACAACCCGACCGGCCCGTGTACCGCCAGTTCCTGGCCTTCATGCAGGGTGTCGTGCAGCCAGTTGGACACCTTGCCCCCCGGTACGCGCTTGATGGTCACCGAAAAGCTGTACGGCACCGACGGCGAGCTGGAGATGGTGTACGAACGCATGATCGGCTGGCCGTCGATCTCCAGCTCCAGGGTAACGAACTGCCCGGGCTTGAAGAAGAACAGGATCGGCTGGTCGGCCATGAAGCAAAAGGTACGCACATCCCAGGTTTCCTGGATGACTTTGACGCAACGGACAATGTGTCGGCCATTGGCCCAGGTCTGAGTGGTGACCGGATTCAGGAAGCTGTTGGACATGCTTGTTCTCCACGGCCGACTGTCGGCCTTCATGTGGCGATTCTGCGTATAGCGCAGACGGCCCGTTTACCTATCCGCGACATTGACATACTTATCGCGACCAGCCCCCAACCACCGGGGGTTGCGCGTCGGGAACAGATTGCACCATGTCGCCCATGGATAAGGTTCTCGCCTGCGGCGGCCCCACACTCGCCCCAACACAAACAGATTCTTTACACCTTGCGCTGCAACCCTGATCAGCCACTTTCGCGGCCACGCAGATGGCCTTGAGGATTACATCGATGGACACCGCAAAAATCAGCCTGGGCGACCCGCTGGAACCCGCACGCAAGGCCACCGCACAAATGCTGCAAGAGCGCGAGCGCACCTTCTCGCTGCCGCAACCGTTCTACAGTGACGAGCGCCTGTTCGATATCGACATGCAGGAGATCTTCCAGAAAGAGTGGTTGATCGCCGGCATGACCTGCGAGATCCCGGCCAAGGGCAACTACCTGACGCTGCAGATCGGCAAGAACCCGATCATCGTGATCCGTGGCGCCGAAGGCGTGGTGCACGCGTTCCACAACGTCTGCCGCCACCGTGGCTCACGCCTGTGCACCAGCGACAAGGGCAAGGTCGCCAAACTGGTCTGCCACTACCACCAGTGGACGTATGAGCTGGACGGCCGCCTGCTGTTCGCCGGCACCGAGATGGGCGCCGACTTCGACATGAACCAGTACGGCCTCAAACCGGTGAACGTGAAGACCGCCGGCGGCTACATCTTCATCAGCCTGGCGGAGAACCCGCCGGCCATCGATGACTTCCTGTCGACGCTGAACCACTACATGGAACCGTACGACATGGAGAACACCAAGGTGGCGATTACCACCACCTTGATGGAAAAGGCCAACTGGAAACTGGTGCTGGAAAACAACCGCGAGTGCTATCACTGCAACGCATCGCACCCGGAACTGCTGAAAACCCTGCTGGAGTGGGACGACGTCACCGACCCGCGCGCCGACCAGGCGTTCAAGGACCACGTCGCCGATTCCGCGGCGGCCTGGGAAGCTGAAAAGATCCCTTACGCCCACGCCAGTTTCGGCCTGCGCAACCGCATCGTGCGCATGCCGCTGCTTAAAGGCACCGTGTCGATGACCCTGGACGGTAAACAGGGCTGCGCCAAGCTGATGGGCCGGATCAAGAACCCGGACCTGGGCTCGATGCGCATCCTGCACCTGCCGCACTCGTGGAACCACTGCATGGGCGACCACATCATCGTCTTCACCGTGTGGCCGATCAGCGCCCAGGAAACCATGGTCACCACCAAATGGCTGGTGCACAAGGATGCCGTCGAAGGCGTGGATTACGACGTCGAGCGCATGCGCCAGGTGTGGGACGCGACCAACGATCAGGACCGTCGTCTGGCCGAAGAAAACCAGCGCGGGATCAACTCCACCGCCTACCAGCCAGGGCCTTACTCCAAGACCTATGAGTTCGGCGTGGTCAACTTCGTCGACTGGTACAGCGAGCGGTTGCTGAGCAACCTCGGAGCCGAGCCAGCGCCGTATCTCAAAGGTGTTCCGGTTCAGGGTTGATTCGCGTCATTGATCGTTCCCGCGTCCTGCGCGGGAACGATCAAACGGGTCACTTCGATGACCACCTCACAGATCCATCCTCACCAATAAACTCCTCGAAAATATCCTCCCCCACCAACCGGATTCTTGCGTAGCCATTCAACACCCGCAGCGGATAATCCGGATCCTTCGCATCCTGCGTCTCCGAAAACAGCACCCCCGAATGCCCGTTCAGTTCACTGGTGGTGCCGTAGGGAATCGCCCCGTGCCCGGCGCAGCGCGCATGCAACCCACCCTGGGTCGCGTAGACGATGCCGTTGTGCAGGTGCCCCCAGTACCAGTAATCCGGCTCACGCCCCAGTGCATCGCACACCGGTTGATACAGCGCGGTCTTGTTGTGCCCGGTGATGTCGAAACCCTGATGGTGGCTGAGCACCATGAGCTTTTTGCGTTTCGGCAGACTTTTCATCCACTCGATCTGCGGCTTGTTCAGGGTGCCGTCCATGTACAGGTTCATGACGTCCGAGGCGTACGCCGTGTCCAGCCCGACAATCAGCCAGTCGTCGTTGATCAGGGCAAAGTAGCTGGTGCCCTGCTGCCCCGGAAAACGCGCGGCCAGTTCCTTGAAGTAACCGTGGGCGCCGCTGTACATCTCGTGGTTGGAATTGAGGGTGAACGAGCCGTGGGTGCCCATCGGCCAGCCGGCCATGTCGGTGTCTTCCTGGGAGTGGGTACCGGCGTAATAAACGTCCCCCAGGTGAATGGTGAAGTCGGCATTGGCCAGTTGCATCTGGTTGGCCACCGACACCGCCGGCGCATGGCTGTTGAACGGCCCGGTGCCCCAGTCGCCGGCAATCGCCAACGTCACTTCGCGATCCATGGTCACCAGCGCCGGATCGGTGCCGAAGGTCGCGTGATGACGCAGGTTTTCGATCCACTTCAGCAGCGCCTCGCTCCACAGCAGATCCAGCAGTTCCCATTTGCGACAGCCGAGTAGCGTGCCGTCCTTCAGCACCTTGGTTTGCAGTTGGTCAGGCGACTGCGGCAACGGCGTCGCGTTGCCAATGCGCAGGATCGACAAACCGTGGGACAACTCCCACGGCACCGCCGGCTCATCGTCCGGCAACTCGCCGTGCTTGAGCACGTACTGCGCCTGATCGTGCCCCCGCTGGAGCAACTTGATGATGGCCTGGAACTCCTCGGGTTCCAGTTCGCTGATGAGCTTCATCCAGGCCATTTCCACTCGCGTGAACAGGCCGTGCAGACGCACCTTTACCTTGTCGTATTCATGCTTCAGATGACCGACTGCTGACATGGCGTAATCCTCTATCCGTAGGGGTTCACAGGGTTTTCATGAATTCGATCAGCGCGCGTTTGTCGTCGTCCGACAGCGTCGTGCCATACAGGTGACCGCTGTTGTGATTGCCCTCCAGGTGCGTGTCGTACTTGAAGTCCGCCGAGGCTTTGGCCTGCGCGCCGCTGGTCACGAAACCGACGTTGACCGGGTCGTAGACATCGGAGCCGGTGACGAACACCTGCGGACGCTTTTCCGGCGGTTGCAGCAAATCCCACAGGGTCGGCACCGAACCGTTGTGCAGATACGGCGCGCGCAGCCATATGCCGTCGGTGGGCGTGTTGCTATAGCTCTGGGTCTTGCGGTAGGCGCCGAAATCGAATGGCGGTTTCTTGAAGGTGTGGAACGCCGCCACCAGCCCGACAGTGAACGAGTCGAGCCGATGCGGATCAGTGCCGAGCTGGTCGATTTTGGTGGTGACCTGCCCGGTATCGACGCGACCGAAGTCGTGGCAACCGGCGCAATTGGTTTCCCAGATCGGTTTGCCCTGGGCGACCTTGGCCTGATCCAGTGCCCACGGCCAAGCCGGCGCCTTGTGCCCGAGCAGCCAGTTGGTCACGCGATTGAAACTCGGTGGCAGCACCGACTCCGGCGTCGCACCCACCGCCATCGCAGCCGCGTAGTTGCGCTCATGGATCTTGTTGTTATTGCCGTCCCAGTGCAGGTACATCGATTCACGGGGTTTCTGGTTCCACACTTGCGGCAGGTCGACGGTGCCGATGGTCGAGTCATCCGGGAAGCCAAACACCACCATTTTCGTCGGGTTGAAGGTGTCGGTACGCCCCGGTCCCTGCTGCGGGCGTAGCTTCTGCCAGGCATAGGCCTGCTTCTGCTTGAGCAGCGCGGTCTTCGCCATCGGGATGATCAGGTAGCGGTTGTAGATCCGCTCGAAGAAGCCGAGCTGGAACTTGCTGTTGATCGCCGCCATCACCGCGTCGGTGGTGAATTTCGGGTCGCTGGCGCAATCGTAGGCGAACCACTGGAAGGCTTGCAGTTGCAGGGTGTTGGCCGGTGCGCTCGGCACATTGACCGCGACATCACTGGCATTCGCCCGGTAGGAGCCGGTGTGGCACAGCGCGCAGTTCGGCTCGACGGTCGGGTAGCCGATCTGCCGCTTGGCCATGCCGATCGGCAAGTCCTTGCCGTTCTCGAACAGGAAACCGAAAACTTCCCAGCCGCCGGGTTTCGGCATTTTTTCCGGGCACATCTGCGGCAGCACGGAGAACAGGTAGTACGGGATCCGCGCTTCGATGCCCAGGCCAATGGCCGCGTATTTGTAGTGATCTTCGTCGGATGCGTATTCCTGCTCCGGCACCACGCGCAGCATCTGATACCAGGTCTCGTAGCCGATGAACCCCAGCAACGCGACCACGACCAGCGTGCCGACCTTGAACGCGTGGCTCTGCCAATGCCGCGCCCACGCCGCCCGCCATTCGCGCCAGCCGTCACAGAGCAGGGTCAGCGGTCGATTTTCCGGGGTGGTGCCGAGGTACAGCAGGATGCCGAGGATCAGGAAAAAGCTCAGATCGCCCATCAGCATCGGCACGAATACCGAGCCCTGGCTGCTGGTGTTGATCAGGTAGATCCAGAACGCCACGGCGATCAACCGCGTCAGCACACACAGCCAGGAATGCACCACATAGCGCGGTGCGTTGAAGCCCGACGGCATGTAGAACACGCTGATGCCCACCAGCAGCATCCCGGCGTTTTCCAGCCACGGGTCGGAGAGTTGCGGCGGCAGGCCGACCACCGATGTCAGCAACCCCGGCGCGAACAGCGCCGGGATCGCGAACACCATGTTCATCGCAATGCCGAGCCAGATGAAGCGTTGAAACCAGCGGATGTAGCTGTCCATGTCATCCATTTCCTTGTGCAGACTGGAGAGGTGTAGCGCCTGACCTGTCGCCATCGCGAGCAAGCTCGCTCCCACAGAGAGCGCAACCATGCTCAGAATTTGTGCTCGACACAGTCCCCTGTGGGAGCGAGCTTGCTCGCGATGGCAGTCGACTCGGTCTGAGATCAGCCGAGGGCCGTTTTCTCCAGGTGTTCAAGGATGATCGGGTACACATCGACCACCGCGTTCTTGCCGAACATGCAATCGATGTGGCCATAGCCCGGCACCACATGCCGGCTATAACGCTCCGGCCCATGCTTCTCGCAAACCTTCTGATAGGTCTTGAGCGTGCTCTCCGGCAAGTAGCACTGGTTTTCCGCGCCGCTGATGAAGCAGATCGGCATGGTCAACCGGTCGAAGTGCGGCATGTACACATCGTTGCCCTTGAAATCCACCAGATGCCCTTTGCGCACGATCAGTGCCAGGTGCTCGAAGGTCTCGATGTTCGACTCGCCGAACAGTTCGTGCAGGTTGTCATGCAGCGTCTCGTTGAGGGTGTCGTGGCGGTACAGCGAGGCGTACATGAAGGTGATGCGGTGGCACACCGGGTTGGTGCAGTAGCCCTGTGCTTCGATCCGCGCGTAGCCGTTGAGGGCCTTGTCGTAGAGTTTGTTGAACCAGTTCTCCTTGCTGTCGGCGTAGGCCGTCATCGACTTCACGCCAATCGCATCGAGCATGCCCGGCAGGTGCAGACCAGCCTTCAAGCCCGTTGCGGTCGCGACCACCGTGTCGGCGGCAATCTGTGAGCAGACCACCGAACGCACGCCCTGCAAACCGGCGAGCAACGACATGAAGAACGTCGTCGCGCCGTAGCAATGCACCACGCATTGCACGTCCTTCGCGCCGGTCTGCTGCTGGATCTGCCCGATGGCAGCCTTGAAGTCGTACTGGGCGATCTGATCGCCGTTCCATTCCTTCTTGCTCGCCGGCAGCAGGATGCTCACCCGGAAATCCAGCAGCCACACGTCGTAGTCGTGCTTGCACAGAAACTCCAGCAGGTTGGTCTGGATGGTGTCGGTGGAAAAGATATTCGAGCCCACACCCAAGCCATGCACCAGCATCACCGGGCCTTTGCTGCCGGCCTGATAGCGGCTCAGGCGCAGTTCCACGCCATCCTCGGTGGGGAAGAAATGCACAGCCGGCGTCGGCGCATCCAGCGGTCGTTTCAAGCGTGGCGGTGCGTCGGGATTGAAGTATTTGTCACCGGCGAACACCCCGCCGTAACTCTCCCAGAGAATCCCGGCGAAGAACTTGCCGAACCGCGCCAGCCCTTCGATGCGCTCACGCTCGTTGCGCGCATTGAGGACTTTCATGGTGGTCATCTGCTTGGCGAAATCGGCCGGATGGATGTGCATCACACCCGAACCGATCACCTCGCCGGATTTGTCCGGCCCGCGATACAGCGTCACGTAAAGGGTGCTGGTGTCATGCCAGATATTCAGCACGCCGTTGTCTTCCGGCACGGTCTTGAAGGCGCTGAAGAAATAGTCGCTGCCGTCCTCGGCGGTCAGCTTCATGTCGTATTTCATGTGGCGCGTGTCGACCTGCTGCTCGAATTGCTCGAACAGGTTGAACACGCCATTGCTGGCGGTCAGCGGCTGCGGCGACAGCGCCGGGGCGATCACCGTGCCGACGATGGTCGCGGCATGTTCCGGTTCCTTGATCATCCGGTTAAGGTCGTTGGCAGTGATGGTCAGGGTGAAGTCGATCGGCGAATTGTCCGCCTCGCCGCGTTTGGCCGCCGCTTCGTAGACCTTGAGGTCGGTGCTTTGCGCGGCGGTGAAGGCCCGGGAGAAGTAGCCCTTCATGGTTTCGGTAAATTGCACGCCGAGGGTTGGCGGCGCAGTCTGTTTACGCGGCGCCGACGGCAGCGTGTAGTCGATCTTCCAGCCACGATCGGCGGCCAGCAGGCCCATGTTGCGCTCGCTGACGGCGGAGATGGTCAGCAACGGGTTGACCGCCAGTGACGTCGGAATCACCGCGCCGTCAGTCACGTACAGATTGGTGTAGACATCGGTGCCACTGGCACCACTGAACACCTGGCCCTTGTGGTTGACCACGCCTTGCGCGGCGTCTTCACCCATCACGCAACCGCCCAGCGGATGTACCGAGACGATGCTGTGCTTGAGCAGCTTGGTCCAGATCGGGTTCTCGACCCAGATCCCACCCAAGGCCTTGGTGCTCTGGTGCAGGCGTTCGTTGCCGATCTTGAAGTTTTCCTGTTCGCCAACCCCCGGCCAATCGATGCGCAGCTGATCCTTGTTGTCGAGGACCATGCGCCCCTGGCCGCTGTCGTGGCTCATGATCAGGTACGTCTGCATGTTGTGCAGCGCGCCGTAGTACGGGCCGCGCAGGAAGCTTTCGGCCTCGCGCTCCTTGTACTTCACTTTGCCGCTGAAGCTGTCGTCGGTGGGCTTGCCGATCAGCTCGGCAAACCCGGCCATCGCCGGCACCATCGGCCGGCCAAGCGCGCCGGGGATCGAACCTTCCTCGATGACCATGCGACTGCGCCAGTCGCCTTCGGTGCGCATGTCGATGATCGAGGTGATGCACGGGCCGACCGGTTTCATTTCCTTGGCCGGGTGCGTGCCGAAACCGATGCCGTTGATGGTTTGTTCGCAGTTGTGGCCGAAGCCGAGGATGTCACCGTTGCCGCTCATGTTCTCGCCGAGCTGCCCGGACATCGCCAGGCCCTTGTCCCGCGAGCGCAGCAGAATCTCGGTGGAACCGAGGGTGCCGGCGGACACCACGACAATGTCGGCCTTCACGAACAGCGTCGGCGCGTCGAATTTCTCGCGACCGCTGTCCAGATACTGGAAGTGCACGATCCAGCCATCGCCATCGCGCTCCAGATGCCGCACCTGGGCCTGGCAGATGATCTCCGCGCCGTGATTGCAGGCGTCCGGCAGGTAGTTCATCAGCGTGGTGTTCTTGGCCTTGTTGTTACAGCCCGAAACGCAGTCGCCGCAGTGGTTGCACGGCAGTTGCTCGACACCGACGTGGTTGAGGTTGTTCGGCAGTTTGTCGAAGGTCACGTTGATCGGCGGCTTGTAGAAGTGCGCGCCTTGCTTGAGGAAATCCGCGGATTTTTTGTTGGCGTCGAGCTTGGGCAAATTCGGCGCGGTATTCGGGTAAGGATTGGGTTTGAGCATTTCCCGGGCGCGGGCATAACCGTCCTTGAGCAGGGTGTCGCGGTGTTCGCGCACCTCCTGCGGCCAGCGCGGGTCGTCAAAGACGCCCGGCTCAGGTTCCAGCGAGACGTTGGCATTGATCAGCGACGTGCCACCCAGGCCACAGCCGACCACTACGTTCTGCTGCGCGTTGACGTGCAGATCGAACAACCCGGTGCGCGAGCCGATGTGGCCGTCCGGGTCGTTCACCTGCAACTCCTCAGTCGCGGCGATCATGGTGTTGGGGTATTCGCCGGGCTGGATTTCCCGACCGCGTTCCAGCAAACACACCTTTTTGCCGGCCCGGGACAACCGCGAAGCGGCAATGCCGCCGCCATACCCGGAGCCGATGACGATCACGTCGTAGTGTTCCTTGATGTCGCTGATGGGCGTTGCGATCCGTGTCATGAGGTGGTTCCTCTCTCAGGCAGATGGGGCAACTCTGCGGTTGCCTGCAATCAATGGGCGAACGGGCACCTGGCCTCCGGTTTCGGCGGCAGTACAGCGATGTGGGCGATATCGACTCGCTAGAGACGGGCGTGCTGATTGGCTGCACGACGCAAGGTGCGCTTGCGCGGCGTCGGAGCCGACTGCGCGCGGAGCATGCGTGGATTGAGGGGTGAGCGATGTGGCTGGGTATCCATCACGCGTTCTCCCTGAACCAGATGTGGATAAGTGACGGCGGTCCTTGTGCCATTGGAGTGAAGACAGCGGCCGTATTGAAGTCAAGGCAGCGCTTTAGAACTGTATGAAATCTGATCAATTACCGTTTGGACTATAGCCGGCGGGGCTCGCAGGGTTTGGCGAACAAGTTATCCACATAGCCACCCACAGCAAATGGGGACAACTGTGGATGACCCGGAAAAATATCGACGGTTTTGTAAAGAAAAACCGTGACTTATCCAGAAGCAGGGTTTTCAGTAACGATTGAGTGTTTTTTGATCACAAGCCCGAAAGGCACGGATTGCGTGGCTTGCAAAGGATGGCGAACACCTTATCCACAGAAGCGCCAACAGACTTCGGGGGTAACTTGGCGGGCTCTGTGGAAAAGCGCTGGAGGCCTTGATAAATCGAGGTTTGCGCGAGGTCTGGCGAATAAAAAGGCTAAATTGATCGTTTTTCGAACAATTCTTCGCAAGCCACGGTTTATCTAGCTCTCAGCGGATAGCGAACATCTTATCCACAGAAGCGCCAACAGAGATTGGGGGCAACTTGGGGAGTTGTTCTGGGGAAAAAGCTCGTAAAAACCGCGAGTTAGGCTGGTTGTTTTTTGATCTTAAGGCTGGAGGGCTTGGTTGGCGCGGGGTTCAGGGATGGGCGAACACGTTATCCACAGATCCGCCAACAGGGATTGTGGGTAAAAACCCTCTTCCAAAGGAAGAGGGTCAAATGCAGGGCTCTAGCGGACAACACCTTCTTCGATCAGCAGTTTGAGGATAGCTTCGGCACCTGCCTCGGCAGTCACGCCCTTAAGCACCTGCCCCCCACCCCCACTGGCCTTGGCTGTCGCCGCCTTCATCCGGTCCGCCCCGCTCTTGGCCTTGATCACCTTCAACCGTTTCGGCCGTGGCTTGGCCGGTTGCAGGGTCGACACGGCGAGCAATTCGTCGTCCACCACTTCCACGTCTTTTGCCTGGAGAACCCCACGCCGCGCCGGGCCGTAAGCACTTTGTCGAGGCTTGGGTGCGGCGTTATCCACAGTCGCGAGAAACGGCAGACGTACCTTCAACCGGCGCCGCTGCCCACGGGGCAATGCTTGCAGCACCAGCGCCGAACCGTCGTTGATCGACTCGACCTGCGCCAATCCAACCACCAGCGGCCAGCCCAGCCCTTCGGCCAGCAGGAACGGCAGCATTCCCGAACCCTCGCCGGTTTCCGCCTGGCTGCCAGTCAGTACGACCTGGGCGCCGGCATCACGCAGATAGTCGGTCAACGCCGGCAGCGCATCGGCGCCGGCCGGTTGCTCCAGCACATGCATCTGCTCCAGCCCCATGCCCAGATAAGCGCGCAGCGCAGGTTCGCCAATGTCCCCGGCATGCAGCACTTGCAGGTTATCCCCAGCCAGTTGCAGACCAAGCTCCACCGCGCGGGCGTCCTGTTCGGCGCGGCGCGGGCGGCCCGAGGTCGGGTGGGCGCCGATTGAAACCAGACTGATGATCTTTGTGCTCATAACCGTTCCTTAAGCCGCATCGCGCTTGGCTTCGTTGCGGTAAGCCTCTACCGCCGCGATCAAGGCCTGAAGAATTTCCGCGCTTTCGCCGATCACCGACAGGTCGGCACGCTTGATCATGTCGCAGCCCGGATCGAGGTTGATCGCCACCACCTTGTCGCAGGCACCGATGCCTTGCAGGTGCTGGATCGCCCCGGAAATCCCCACGGCCACGTAAACCCGCGCCGTGACCCAGGTGCCGGACGCGCCGACCTGACGGTCGCGGGCCATGAAGCCGTCGTCCACCGCCACCCGCGAGGCGCCTTCGGTGGCGCCGAGAGCGGCGGCGGTCCTGTGGAAAAGATCCCAGTCCTTGACCCCGTTGCCACCGGAGAAGATGAACTCGGCTTCGGCCATCGGGATCGCCGACGGATCCACCGCTACGGCGCCCAGATCCTCGATCCGCGACAGGCTGCGCGCGACAGGTGTGGATAACTCCACCGGCAGCGCTTCGTGACGGGTTTCGCTGACCGGCTCGGCGCATTCGGCCGAAGCCAGAATCAAGCGCGCCACCGGACGGGCAAGATCCTGCAACCCGGCACCGGCGCGGCCGATGCACTCCTGATCCTTGACTTGCCAAACCCGTGTGGCCGGGCGTTCGCCCAGTGCGGCAGCAAAGCGCCGACCCAGTTCGCCGCCACCGCTGCGACTGTCCGGCAGCAGCCAGTGGCGCGGGTTGAACTGGTTATCCACAGCCCTCAGGCCCTGGACTCGTTGCTCCGGTGCATAACCGCTGAACTCTTCGCCTTCCAGCACCAGCAAGCGGTCAACGCCCGCCGTGGCGAAAGCGTTTTCCTTGTGCTCTCCGAATACCACCGCCAGCACCGCGCCGTCGCTGCCGGCCAGTTGATGCGCCAGGCCAAGCAAGTCACGGTCGTGACTGCTCAGGCGACCGCCAACCATGTCCGGCACCACGCTGATATAGAACGCCGGGGCCGGTACCTGATGCAGCGGCAATTGCACTTCCACCGCTGCCGAACGTTTGACCGCCCCACCCTGCTGGGCGCCGCTGCGGTCAATGCGCTTGATGCCGTTCGGCCCGATGAAGCCGATACCGTGCAGGTTCTTGCGGATGATCCCGTTGGGCCCCATCCAGCTGTGTTGCGCCGGTTGCATGGCTGCGTGCAGCGGATGCAGGCGGTTGCGTGCGATCCATTCGGCGCGGGGGTCACGGCGGATAATGTCGCTCATCAGTGGGCCTCCGCAGGTTCACGTTTGGCCGGGGTGGCAGGCTTGTTCGGCGCGGCGTCTTCGAGCAGCGCGTCGGCCACCAGTTCGGCGATGTCCTTGATCAGCGGACGCGGTTCGACCACGCCTTCGAGCATCGCCGTGCACTGTGGACAACCCACGGCCACCAGCTCGGCGCCGGTCTCTCGGATGTCTTCCATGCGCATGTCGGGGATCCGCTGCTTGCCCGGAATGTCGGTGATCGGCGCCCCGCCACCGCCGCCGCAGCAGCGCGAACGGAAGCCGGAACGTTGCATTTCCTTGATCTCGATGCCGAGCGCACGCAGCACTTCGCGCGGCGCCTCGTACTCGCCGTTGTAGCGGCCGAGGTAGCACGGATCGTGGTAGGTCACGCTGTTGCCTTTGTGCTGACCGAGGTTCAGCGCGCCGGCCTGGATGATTTCCGCCAGATAGGTGCTGTGGTGCTGGACGAGGTAGTTGCCGTCGAACGCGCCGTACTCGTTTTTCAGCACGTGGAAGCTGTGCGGATCGCAGGTGACGATGCGGTTGAAACTGTATTTGGCCAGGGTCTGGATATTGCGTTTGGCGAGCAACTGGAAGGTCGCTTCGTCGCCAAGACGTCGGGCCACGTCACCGCTGTCGCGTTCTTCCAGCCCGAGCACCGCGAAGTCGACCTTGGCCGCTTTCAGCACTTTGACGAAGGCACGCAAGGTGCGCTGGTTGCGCATGTCGAAGGCGCCGTCGCCGACCCAGAACAGCACGTCGGTGGACTTCTTCTCGCTGAGCAGGTTGAGGTTCAGGTCCGCCGCCCAGTTCATCCGGCCGCCCGGAGCAAAACCGCCAGGGTTGTCGGTGGCAATCAGGTTTTCCAGGACTTCGGCGCCCTTGTTCGGGGTCGCGCCTTTTTCCAGGGTCAGGTGCCGACGCATGTCGACGATGGCATCGACGTGCTCGATCATCATCGGGCACTCCTCGACGCAGGCGCGGCAGGTGGTGCACGACCACAGGGTTTCGGCATCGACCAGACCGTTGACGATCGGTTGATGCGGATTGCCCGAGTGTTCGCCGACCGGTTTGCCCGGATAAGGGCTGCCGGCGAACTTGGCATCGGTGCCGCCGGCGAGGCCGACCACCATGTCCTGAATCAGCTTTTTCGGGTTCAGCGGCTGGCCGGCGGCGAACGCCGGGCACGCCGCTTCACACTTGCCGCACTGCACGCAGGCGTCGAAACCGAGCAACTGGTTCCAGGTGAAATCCTTGGGTTTTTCCACACCCAGCGGTGCGGTCGGATCATTCAGGTCCAGCGGTTTCAAACCGGTGGAACGACCGCCGCCAAAACGTTCGGCGCGACGGTGCCAGGCCAGGTGCAAGGCACCGGCGAATGCGTGCTTCATCGGGCCGCCCCAGGTCATGCCGAAGAACAGTTCCGACACGCCCCACAACACACCGATGCCGAGAATCGCTGCCAGCACCCAGCCGCCGAAGTTTTCCGGCAGGATCCCGGCCACCGGCAAGGTCACCAGGAAAAACGACGCAGAGAACGCCAGCAGACTTTTCGGCAGGCGCATCCACGGGCCTTTCGACAGCCGCGACGGCGGGTTGAGCCGACGCCGATAAACGAAGATCGCCCCGACGAACATCACCGCCGTCATCAGCAGCAGCGCGTATCCAAGAATGCGGTTATGCAGGCCAAAACCGTGCACCAGAATCGCCAGCACGATCGACGCCACCGCACCGCCCGCCGTGGCGACGTGGGTGTTGGCGATGTATTTGTCCCGCGCCACCACGTGGTGCAGATCGACCATGTAACGCTTGGGCATGGCAAACAGGCCGCCGATCAGATCGACCTTCGAGGCCCGGCCCCGGCGCCACATGGCCACCCGCCGCAATGCACCCAGCACCGCAAGGGCCAGGGCTGCGAACAACAGGATTGGAAGAAGGGTGTTCAACATGGTGAAGCTCCCACCAGTACAGCCTGGAGAAACACGTGACGATCGTTCCCACGCTCTGCGTGGGAATGCCTCAATGGACGCTCTGCGTCCGCTTTGGGACGCGGAGCGTCCCGGGCTGCATTCCCACGCAGACGGTTCGACGCTTCGACGTGGGTACGATCAGTCCATCAGCGTTTAGAAATCCTTGCAGAGCCGCAGGGCGTCATAGATCGCAGCGTGGGTATTACGCTGCGCCACGCAGTCACCGATGCGGAACAGCAGGTAACCGTCGCCGTTGCTGCTCAACGAAGGTTGCGGCTGGATCGCGAACAGCGCCTCGACATCGATCTGGCCCTTGTTGCGCGAGCCGTCCTTGAGGGCGTAGTAGATTTCTTCGTCCGGGCGCACGCCGTTCTCGACAACCACCTGATCCACCACCCGCTCCTCTTTGGCGCCGGTGTATTCGTTCTCCAGCACCGCGACGAGTTTGTCGCCTTCGCGGTAGACCTTCTCCAGCATCATGTCGCCGGTCATGATCACTTCTTTCGGGTACATGCTGCGGTAGTAGGTCGGGAACGACGTACCGCCGATGGCCACGCCCGGCTTGATGTCGTCGGTGACGATCTCGACCTGGCTGCCCTTGTCAGCGAGGAAATCGGCAACCGACATCCCGGTGAACTCGCAAATGGTGTCGTAGACCAGCACGTTCTTGCCCGGCGCGACCTTGCCGTCGAGCACGTCCCAGCTGCTGACAACCAACCCTTCGGCGGCGCCCCAGTGTTCGTTCTGCTCCAGGTACGGATGCCCGCCGACGGCCAGCACCACGATGTCCGGACGCAGGTCCATGATGGTGTCGGCATCCGCTGCAGTGCCCAGACGCAGGTCGACTTTCAGCCGCGCCAGCTCCAGCTGGAACCAACGAGTGATACCGGCGATCTGGTCACGCTGCGGCGCTTTCGAGGCCGTAGTGATCTGGCCACCGATGAATTCCTTCTTCTCGAACAGGGTCACGTCGTGGCCACGTTCGGCTGCCACGCGAGCAGCTTCCATCCCCGCCGGGCCGGCACCGACGATTACCACCTTGCGTTTCGGCCCGGTGGATTTCTCGATGATGTGCGGCACGCCCATGTATTCACGGGAGGTCGCGGCGTTCTGGATGCACAGTACGTCCAGACCTTGGTACTGGCGGTCGATGCAGTAGTTGGCGCCGACACACTGTTTGATCTGGTCGATCTGACCCATCTTGATCTTGGCGATCAGGTGCGGGTCGGCGATGTGGGCGCGAGTCATGCCGACCATGTCGACGTAACCGCCCTCCAGAATCCGCGTGGCCTGGTTCGGGTCCTTGATGTTCTGCGCGTGCAGCACCGGAACCTTGACCACTTCCTTGATCCCGGCCGCCAGGTGCAGGAACGGCTCCGGCGGGTAACTCATGTTCGGAATCACGTTGGCCAGGGTGTTGTGGGTGTCGCACCCCGAGCCGACGACGCCGATGAAATCGAGCATGCCGGTGTCGTCGTAATACTTGGCGATCTGCTTCATGTCTTCGTGGGACAGGCCGTCCGGGTGGAACTCGTCACCGCAGATACGCATGCCGACGCAGAAATCGTCACCGACTTCGGCACGTACGGCTTTCAGGACTTCCAGACCGAACTTCATCCGGCCCTCGAAAGTGCCGCCCCATTCGTCGGTACGCTTGTTGACGCGAGGGCTCCAGAACTGGTCGATCATGTGCTGGTGCACGGCCGACAGTTCGACGCCGTCCAGACCACCGGCCTTGGCACGGCGCGCGGCTTGCGCGTAGTTGCCGATCACCCGCCAGATTTCTTCCGGCTCGATGGTCTTGCAGGTGGCGCGGTGCACCGGTTCACGGATGCCCGACGGCGACATCAGGGTCGGCCAGTGGAAACCGTCCCAACGGGAGCGACGGCCCATGTGGGTAATCTGGATCATGATCTTGGCGCCATGCTTGTGCATGGCGTCGGCGAGATTCTGGAAGTGCGGGATGATCCGGTCGGTGGACAGGTTCACCGAACTCCACCATTGCTGCGGGCTGTCGATCGCCACCACGGACGAACCGCCACAGATCGCCAGGCCGATGCCGCCCTTGGCTTTCTCTTCGTAATACTTGACGTACCGTTCGGTGGTCATGCCGCCGTCGGTCGCGTAGACCTCGGCGTGCGCGGTGCTGAGCACGCGGTTGCGGATGGTCAGTTTGCCGATCTGGATCGGCTGGAACATTGCTTCGAAAGCCATGGCGGGTTCCTCGACTTACAACGGCTTGACGGTGAACAGGCCGTCGTCGTGGCCTTCTTCGGAGCCACCGTAGACTTGTTCGGCCACGGTGCGGATCTTGCTGCCACGAGCGGCGAGGATCTGATCCATCGCGCCGGCAAACCAGCCGGTGAACATGTAGTCGACCTTGCGTCCGACCTTGCCGTAGACGTAGACGAACGCCGAGTGTTCGAGCTTGACGCTGCAGGTGCCTTTATCGAGGTCGATATCCTGGATCTTGAACAGGCCCCAGCCGCGCTGCGACAGGCGCTTCATGTAGTGCTCGAACACCGCGACGCCCTCCAGACCGTGGCATTCGGCTTCTTTTTCACACCAGTGCCAGGCGGATTTGTAGCCGGCCTTGTAGAGGATTTCGGCGTAGGCGTCGGCGCCCAGCACTTCCTCGATGCCCATGTGGTTGTTGACGAAGAAATGGCGCGGCACATACAGCATCGGCAGGGCGTCGGAGGTCCAGACACCGGTCTCGCTGTCGACTTCGATTGGCAATTGCGGGGCGATCTTGGCCATGGAAACTTAACTCCAGAAAAATTTGGGTGTTGCCCCCGGCGCGGACGGCCGGGGGAAAGTATTCGGGAAGCGGCTTACTCGCCCCAGACGTCTTTCAAGACGTTGACCCAGTTCTCGCCCATGATCTTGCGCACGACTCGCTCGGAGTGGCCGCGCTTGAGCAGGGTTTCGGTCAGGTTCGGGAACTCGCCGACGGTGCGGATGCCCAGCGGGTTGATGATCTTGCCGAAGTTGGTCAGACGGCGGGCGTAGCCCTTGTCGTGGGTCAGGTATTCGAAGAAGTCCTGACCGTGACCCTGGGTGAAGTCGGTGCCGATGCCGATGGCGTCTTCGCCCACGATGTTCATGGTGTATTCGATCGCTTCGGCGTAGTCGTCAATGGTCGAGTCGATGCCCTTGGCCAGGAACGGCGCGAACATGGTCACGCCGACAAAACCGCCGTGGTCGGCGATGAACTTCAGTTCTTCATCGGACTTGTTGCGCGGGTGCTCCTTGAGCCCCGACGGCAGGCAGTGGGAATAGCAGACCGGTTTTTTCGATTCGAGGATGACTTCCTCGGAGGTCTTGGAGCCGACGTGGGACAGGTCGCACATGACGCCGACGCGGTTCATCTCGGCGACGATTTCGCGACCGAAGCCCGACAGGCCGCCGTCACGCTCGTAGCAACCGGTGCCCACCAGGTTCTGGGTGTTGTAGCACATCTGCACGATGCCGACGCCAAGCTGCTTGAACACCTCGACATAGCCGATCTGGTCTTCAAAGGCGTGGGCGTTCTGGAAGCCGAAGAGGATGCCGGTCTTGCCCTGCTCCTTGGCCTTGCGGATGTCGGCGGTGGTGCGGACGGGGATCACCAGGTCGCTGTTTTCGCGGATCAGCTTCTGGCTGGCGGCGATGTTGTTGACCGTGGCCTGAAAGCCCTCCCACACCGACACGGTGCAGTTGGCCGCCGTCAGACCGCCCTTGCGCATGTCTTCGAACAGCTCGCGGTTCCATTTGGCAATGATCAGACCGTCGATAACGATGCTGTCGGCGTGTAATTCGGCTGGGCTCATCAGGCGTCCCCTTATTGGCGATTCATGCGCCGAATCGTCTGCCGGCGCTTTGGGGCCAGCATATGCCTCGGTGCGCGACCAGCCGGGTGCAAAAACGACAGGGGAATTGCCGAAAGCGTCAATCCGCGACAAAGGGTCGCCAACCGGTCCGACCAGCCACCTGTTCAAGCCCGCGAGCTTGAGCCAGAATCTGCCGCATCTCGGAAACACCACTGGATTAGAGCGGCGACATCAATGAAATCGATCTTCCTGGCCCTGGCACTGATTGCGACCGGCGTACACGCCGCCGAAGAGTCCGACAACAACCCGTGCGACGCGGTGGAAAACGACGTCCAGACCCTGGAATGCTCGACCTACAGCCGCACCACCGCCGAAGACCTGCTCCAGGACAACTTCAAAAGCCTGAACGAGCGCATGCAATCGACCTACGGCAAGAACCCGGCGCAACTGGCCGACATCACCGCCAAACTCAAGACCGCCCAGCAACAATGGCTGAAAACCCGCGACGCCGACTGCGCCGTCGAAGCCTTCCCGGCGACGGACGGCAGCAAGGCGTTCAAGATTGCGCAGAACGATTGCGTGGCGCGGATGAGTGACGAGCGGTCGGAGTTTTTGGAGTCGATCGGGCAGGAGTGAGGAGTGTTCCTGCACGAGCCGTGCAGGAACGTTGACGCGTCATGACGCCATGAAGGGCGACTTGAATGGACTCTTCTGCAACGGCTGGATGGGGGCATATTCATAACCCAATACGCGGATATCCATGACGTCTCCGATGGTTCTCGTCCATGGCGCGAGCGCGTCATCAAAGTTATGACCGGGCGGCCCACCACGGATCGGCGTGTAATGCGGAGCCCATTGCGGATTGTCCAGAGCCATCTGTGCCTGCCAACTCGCCCAGATCCGGTCGATATTGCAGTGGTGCAGAAAGAACACCGGATCTTCAGGGGAGGTCATGGCCAACATATTGCCCCCTATCCACAGATGGACGCGGTTGTGCAGCTGCGAACCCGGGGTGGTGACTTGAGGATCACCTCGTTGCGTGATCCACCCCTCCAGTCGATTGCGAAATCCCCTGGTATATGGACCGGAATCGTAAGGCGGCGTGTCATATAACCACTCTCGCATCGCCATGCCCACGTCTGCCGACGTCGGAAGCGAGGTCACAA
The DNA here is from genome assembly GCF_059421845.1 of Pseudomonas sp. GW821-FHT02C04. Taxonomy (NCBI): domain Bacteria; kingdom Pseudomonadati; phylum Pseudomonadota; class Gammaproteobacteria; order Pseudomonadales; family Pseudomonadaceae; genus Pseudomonas; species Pseudomonas sp. GW821-FHT02C04. The sequence continues at coordinate 151,406 of NZ_JBWKVT010000002.1, forward strand.
GAACGCCGAACTGACGTTTGAGACCAGGTTCCGTCTCACCGTTTTCCGGATAGGCCGGAACCGGCCAGTTTCCGTACTGGTGAGCAAAAGGCCCGGTCTGTACTCGGTCATGATCACCTTGGCTGCCATTCCCGCCCATCCATTGATCCGTCCAGACAGGTGAGTTTGTCGGATCCGACGCATCTTCAGTCCAGTCCCAATATGGCAGAGTCACTTGAGGATCAATCGCGCGCAAATCCGTCTCGAACTGCATCAGCATTTCTCGATGCCATGGCAGAAATGCCGGGCCAAGGTGGGCTCCGTTTCGATACTCAGGATCTTGCGGTTCCCAAGGATGCACAGTGGGTTTCATCACTCGGTGATGCCAGTGCACATATTTGTCGTACCCCCCATTACGCTTGAGGGCGAGCAGACAGTTGATGAACGCTGCCCGCTCGACGGCCGTATGCGAGCGAATGTTTTTCCTGACGATCATTGTGCGACTCCTTTGCCGGAACAGTCGTTCTTGGGTTCAGAGCCGGTGATGGCCCTCGCATCAATCTTCGAGGCAATATCGATTAGGATCTACTGTCAGAAATAACAGGTCGCCCCCGGTTTCAGATGAACGGTATTTACCTCTGTGTAATTCATGGATGATAGCTAAGCCCGAAATTTTCCCCGCCATGCACCCTGCAACATTCGGTCGAACGTTGTTTATTGGCCACCTGAAAAATATAAGCAAAGATTCGCAAATCTTATAAAAGACTTATATTCTGCCGTGAACAGCATCCACTGGACTCGAAAGGCCGTTAAGCAACTCCTGAAATTGTATTCCGTTCATCAGTGTCAGGTCAGAGACGCCATCACGGTGCTCTCTGACATGCCTGATGTGGGCAATGTGAAAGCACTGGTTGGTCATGACTACGCGTATCGACTGGAAATTACCGAGTCATGTTCGACTGGGATGGCGCGATCAAAGTGGTCAGTATTCAAGAGGTAAAAAAACGCGATGAACGCACTTACTGACATCCAAATCATCAATGACTCCGAGGGCAAGCCCGCTTTCGTGGTCATTCCCTACGCACAGTATGTCGCGCAGAAAATGGAGCCTGACCTGATCCCCCATGAGGTGGTCAGTCGCATTGTCGACGGGGCAACTCCGATCAGGGCCTGGCGCGAACATCTCAACCTGACCCAAGAAGAAGTGGCTCGGCGCATGGGCATTTCGCAGCCTGCCTTTGCCCAGCAGGAAACCGTTGCAAAGCCGCGCAAGGCCACTCGCGAGAAGATTGCAGCGGCGTTTGGCATCACCGCCAACCAGCTTGAGCTGTAAGCTGCACCTCTTCAGCCAATCAAGGGATTCACATGAATATCTGCGGTATCGAAATCAAAGGCAGTGAAGCGATCATCGCCGTGGCGTCCCTCAACGGTTCGGTGCTGAGCCATGTCGCTCTGAGCACCAAGAAAATCGCCCTGGACGATGACGACGAGGCGGCCAACGTCAAAGTATTTGCCGCGCAAGTAGCGTCGTTCGTGCGGGAAAACTCGATTGATCGCATCGCGATCAAGAAGCGCAGCAAGAAGGGCGAGTTTGCCGGTGGGCCGACCACGTTCAAGATCGAGGGCGTGTTTCAGTTGCTCGATGGTTGTGAGGTGACGCTGCTGTCGCCTCAGACGATCAATGCCCAGGCCAAGAAGCACAACTTTGAGCTACCGGGGTCGCTGAACAAGTATCAGCATGAAGCCTATAAAGCGGCCTGCTCGGCTTTACTGAAGAAGTAACTCAAGCCTGAGCGGTACGCCGATCCTCGCGCGGACACCGGGCAAACTTCGCCCGGTAGCTGCGAGTGAAATACGACGGTGATTCGAACCCGCAGGCGATGCTGACTTCCAGCACGCTCATATCGGTCTGGCGCAACAGCTGCCGGGCTTTCTCCAGCCGCAAGCGCAGGTAGAAATTGCTCGGCGTGTCGTTCAGGTGCAGGCGGAACAGGCGCTCCAGTTGCCGCCGCGTCACCTTGATCGATTCCGCCAGTTCCAGGGTGGTCAGCGGCGGTTCGCTGTGCTGTTCCATCTCGCCGATCACATGCACCAGTTTCTTGTTGCTGATGCCGTAACGCGTCGCGACTTCCATGCGCTGGTGGTCTTTGCGCGGACGAATCCTTCCCAATACAAACTGCTCGCTGACCTGGATCGCCAGTTGCGGGCCGTGGGCCTGGGCGATCAGGTCGAGCATCAGGTCGATGGATGCGGTGCCGCCAGCGGACGTGATGCGCCGACGGTCGATCTCGAACAGCTCCTGGGTGACGCTGAGCTGTGGATAAGATTCCTTGAAGGCATCGATGGCCTCCCAGTGCAGGGTCAGGCGATGGCCGTCGAGCAGGCCGGCCTCGGCGAGGACGAAACTGCCAGTGTCGATGGCGCCGAGGGTCACGCCTTCGTTGTCCAGCCGTCGCAGCCAGTGCTCCAGCGCCGGGGTGGCGAATTTCAGCGGTTCGAACCCGGCGACCACCAGCAACGTCGCACCTTTCTTCAGCGGTTCCAATGCCGCGTCGGCGTTGACCGACATCCCGTTGCTCGCCAACACCGCCCCGCCATCGGCGCTCAAGACGTGCCAGCGATACAGCTCGCCGCGAAAGCGGTTGGCCACCCGCAGCGGTTCGATCGCAGAGATGAAACCGATGGCGGAAAAACCCGGCATCAACAGAAAGTAGAAATCCTGGGACATGGCGCGCACTCGGTCAGCGGGTAGCGTGCAACGTTGATACGCCAGTTGCCGGCGGCATTCAAGAGCACAGGTCGCTGCAGTGCAAGAGCTGGTCGCCGCAGTGCGTTTTCAGCGGTGCGCAGCTGCGTAACTTGGCATCACCGACACGAAAGATGTCGGAACCCACAATAACGACCTGCCGAGGAACCCGACATGAAACGACTGATCAGCAGCTGTGTTCTCGCACTCAGCGGTACCGCGTTTTTAAGCGCCAGTGTCATGGCGGCCGAACCTGCCGCGTGCCAGAACGTGCGCATGGGCGTCGTGAACTGGACCGACGTGATCGCCACCAGCGCCATGACCCAGGTTCTGCTCGACGGCCTCGGCTACAGCACCAAACAAACCAGCGCCTCCCAGCAAATCATCTTCGCCGGGATCCGCGACCAGCGTCTGGACCTGTTCCTCGGCTACTGGAACCCGCTGATGACCCAGACCATCACCCCGTTCGTCGACGCCAATCAGGTCAAAGTCCTCCAGGCCCCGAGCCTCAAGGATGCCCGCGCCACCCTCGCCGTACCGACCTATCTGGCGGACAAGGGTCTGAAAACCTTCGCTGACATCGCCAAGTTCGAGAAAGAACTGGGCGGCAAGATCTACGGCATCGAGCCAGGCTCGGGCGCCAACACCCAGATCAAGGCGATGATCGCCAAGAACCAGTTCGGCCTCGGCAAATTCCAGCTCGTAGAATCGAGCGAAGCGGGCATGCTCGCCGCCGTCGATCGCGCCGTGCGCCGCAAGGAAGCCGTGGTGTTCTTCGGCTGGGCGCCACACCCGATGAACGTCAACGTGAAGATGACTTATCTGACCGGCAGCGACGACGCCCTCGGCCCGAACGAAGGCATGGCCACCGTGTGGACCGTCACCGCGCCGAAATACGCCGAACAATGCCCGAACGTCGGTCGCCTGCTGAGCAACCTGACGTTCACCGCCGAAGACGAGAGCCGGATGATGCAGCCGCTGCTCGATCACAAGGACGCTTTCGAATCGGCCAAGCAATGGCTCAAGGATCACCCGCAGGACAAACAGCGCTGGCTCGAAGGCGTGACCACTTTCGATGGCAAACCGGCGGCTGAAAACCTCCAGCTCACCAGTAAATAAACCGCAACGAACGAACCACTTCGCAGCCCGCCACGGGCTGCGAACAGACCCATCACGCCTGAAGGAAAACGCACCATGAACCACGACGTCATCATCACCTGCGCACTCACCGGTGCTGGCGACACGACCGCCAAGAGCCCTCACGTGCCGGTCACTCCGAAACAGATCGCCGCAGCCGCGGTGGAAGCGGCCAAGGCCGGTGCCACCGTCGTGCATTGCCATGTCCGCGACCCGCAGACCGGCAAGTTCAGCCGTGACGTGGCGCTGTACCGCGAAGTCATGGAGCGCATCCGCGAAGCCGACGTCGACATCATCGTCAACCTCACCGCCGGCATGGGCGGCGACCTGGAAATCGGCCCGGGCGAGAACCCGATGGAGTTCGGCCCGAACACCGATCTGGTCGGCCCGCTGACCCGCCTGGCCCACGTCGAGGAGCTGCTGCCGGAAATCTGCACGCTGGATTGCGGCACCCTGAACTTCGGCGACGGCGACACCATTTACGTCTCCACCCCAGCCCAGCTGCGTGCTGGCGCCAAGCGCATCACCGAGCTGGGCGTGAAGGCGGAGCTTGAGATTTTCGACACCGGTCACCTGTGGTTCGCCAAACAGATGATCAAGGAAGGTCTGCTCGACAACCCGCTGTTCCAGCTGTGCCTGGGCATCCCGTGGGGCGCGCCGGCCGACACCACCACCATGAAAGCCATGGTCGACAACCTGCCGGCCGACGCGGTGTGGGCGGGTTTCGGCATCGGCCGGATGCAGATGCCGATGGCCGCACAAGCGGTGCTGCTCGGCGGCAACGTGCGGGTCGGTCTGGAAGACAACCTGTGGCTGGACAAAGGCGTGCTCGCGACCAACGGCCAACTGGTCGAACGCGCCAGCGAAATCCTCAGCCGTCTCGGCGCCCGCGTACTGACCCCGGCTGAAGGTCGCAAGAAAATGGGCCTGACCCAGCGCGGCTGAAGCCACCCTTTCCCCCGGTGGGCGGGCAATTGGCGCCCACCGTTTTTTTGCCTCATTCCAGGAAGTGACCATGAGCTTTATCACCGAAATCAAAACCTTCGCAGCACTGGGCAGCGGCGTCATCGGCAGCGGCTGGGTCGCCCGCGCCCTCGCCCATGGCCTCGACGTGGTGGCCTGGGACCCGGCGCCGGGTGCCGAAGCGGCGCTGCGCAAACGCGTGGCCAATGCCTGGGGCGCGCTGGAGAAAAACGGTCTGGCGCCGGGCGCCTCGCAGGACCGCCTGCGCTTTGTGGCGACCATTGAAGAATGCGTACGCGATGCGGATTTCATCCAGGAAAGCGCCCCGGAACGCCTCGAACTGAAACTGGATCTGCACAGCAAGATCAGCGCGGCGGCCAAGCCCAATGCCCTGATCGGCTCCAGTACCTCGGGCCTGTTGCCGAGCGAGTTCTACGAGAGCTCGACCCACCCGGAACGTTGCGTGGTCGGTCACCCGTTTAACCCGGTTTACCTGCTGCCATTGGTGGAAGTGGTCGGCGGCAAGAACACCGCGCCGGAAGCCGTGCAGGCCGCGATGAAAGTCTACGAATCCCTCGGCATGCGCCCGCTGCATGTACGCAAGGAAGTGCCGGGCTTCATCGCCGACCGCCTGCTCGAAGCGCTGTGGCGCGAGGCGCTGCACCTGGTCAACGACGGGGTGGCAACCACGGGAGAAATCGATGATGCGATCCGCTTTGGCGCCGGTCTGCGCTGGTCGTTCATGGGTACGTTTTTGACTTACACCCTGGCCGGGGGCGATGCCGGCATGCGTCACTTCATGTCGCAGTTCGGCCCGGCGTTGCAGTTGCCGTGGACGTACTTGCCGGCACCGGAACTGACGGACAAGTTGATCGACGACGTGGTGGATGGCACCAGCGATCAACTGGGGCGGCACAGTATTTCGGCGCTGGAGCGCTATCGTGATGATTGCTTGCTGGCGGTGCTTGAGGCGGTGAAGACCACCAAAGAGAAGCACGGGATGAGTTTCAGCGAGTGATGTGTTGATTGATCGTACCCACGCAAAGCGTGGGTACGAACGTGCCTGGAGATAAGTATGCCCACCCTCACCACCTACCAAACCAGAATCATCCCCGACTGGGTCGATTACAACGGCCACCTGCGCGACGCCTTCTATCTGCTGATCTTCAGCTACGCCACCGACGCCCTGATGGACCGCCTCGGTATGGACAGCAACAACCGCGAGGCCAGCGGCAACTCATTGTTCACCCTCGAACTGCACCTCAACTATCTGCACGAAGTGAAGCTCGATGCCGAGGTCGAAGTGCGCACGCAAATCATCGGTCACGACCAGAAACGCCTGCACCTCTATCACAGCCTGCACCTGGCCGGCGGTGACAAGGAACTGGCCGGCAACGAACAGATGCTGCTGCACGTCGACCTCGCCGGGCCGCGTTCGGCTCCGTTTACCCCGGACACCCTGAGCCGCCTGCAAGCCATTGTCGCCGAGCAGACCGACCTGCCCGCCCCGGCTTACATCGGCCGGGTCATCGCATTGCCGCCAGCCCGGTAAATCCATCCATCGCAAGGAGCCGCCATGCAAACCGCCGCCGCAGTTGCCGATTTCCGTACTTATCCGTTGATCAGCGCGCTGAACGGCGTGCAGAACCTGGCGGATCGCGTCCTGATCGAATGGGCCGACGGGCGCGTCAGCCCGTTCCACCATGTGTGGCTGCGGGACAACTGCCCGTGTCCGCACTGCGTCTACAGCGTTACCCGCGAGCAAGTGTTCGAGATCGTCGATGCGGCGCAGGATCTGTCACCCTCCGCCGCCCATATCGACACCGATGGCTGCCTGCGCATCAACTGGCAGGACGGTCACCTCAGCCGCTTTGATGCCGGATGGCTGCGGGCCCACGCCTATGACGACGAGTCCCGCGCCGAACGCCTGGCCGCCAAACCAAAAGCCTTTCTCTGGCGCAGCGACTTGCAGTTGCCGGTGTTCGACTATTCAGCGCTGATGAACGACAACGCCGCGCTGCTGCAATGGTTGCTGGCAGTGCGCGACATCGGCCTGACCCAGGTGCGCGGCGTGCCCGTCGAACCCGGCTCGCTGAAGCTGATCGCCCAGCGCATTTCGTTCATCCGCGAGAGCAATTTCGGCGTGCTGTTCAACGTGCAATCCAAGGCCGATGCCGACAGCAATGCCTACACCGCTTTCAACCTGCCGTTGCACACCGACCTGCCGACTCGCGAGCTGCAACCGGGGCTGCAATTTCTGCATTGTCTGGTGAACGACGCCGAGGGTGGCGAGAGTATTTTTGTCGACGGTTTTGCGATTGCCGAAGCCTTGCGTCAGGAAGATCCCGCGTCGTTCAAGGCGCTGTGCGAGATCCCGGTGGAGTTTCGCAACAAGGATCGCCACAGCGACTATCGCTGCCTCGCCCCGATCATCGCCCTGGATGCGTTGAGCCGGGTTGCGGAAATCCGCATGGCCAACTTTCTGCGTGGCGCGTTCGACACGTCCGTCGAGCAAATGCCCCTGCTGTATCGCGCGTATCGACGCTTCATCGCCATGACCCGCGAGCCGCGCTTCCGGCTGATGCAGCGGCTCAATCCGGGCGAGTTGTGGTGCTTCGACAACCGCCGCACCCTGCACGCGCGCAATGCGTTCGACCCGACCACAGGGGCCCGACACTTTCAGGGCTGCTACATCGATCGGGATGAGTTGTTGTCGCGGATTCTGGTGTTGCAGCGCTAGACCGCGTCATCGTTATTCGCAGACAAAAAAAGCCCCGATACAAGCCGTGACAGGATCGGGGCGAGGGTACTGTTGAGGAGCTGCCATGCCGAGGGTGACCAAACCGTCGTGAAGCGAGCCGGGTCCAGTGTGCCCACTCCCCGACACGGCAAGTTAGCCGAAAACGACATGCTCATAGCCAATGTGGACACTGCGACAAATCGCCCTTGCCGTGCCTGGGCAGGCCTACCAGAATCGAGCCACGACCTCCGTTGCCGAAGAAGGATTCGCGTCATGATGTATGCCGATTTGATCGATCAGGAAGACCTGTTGGGCCAGCTCAAGTCGTTGGGATTCGAAGTACCGTCGGGCTCGTCTGCCCAGCAGGCCTGCGAGTGCGCCGTGCGGGGCCTGGACGATGTGCGGGCCAACACGCTGCGCACCATGGTCAAGCAGATGTACACCAGCAGCGCCAGCATTCAACCCACCGTGCGCGAAGCCATCGACAAGCAGTTGCTGCCGGCCCTGGCGCAGTATCAGCAAACCCGCGCCTGAGGACTCGGGCGTTTGCTAGAGTGCTGGCCTTGACGACCACCACGAGCGAACGCCGATGTTCCTTATCCAGACCTGCCAGTCCAGCGAGCAATCGGGCTGGCTGCCCCTGCGCCAGGCCCTCTGGCCCGATGCTTCGGAACACGAACATCGCGATGAAATCGAGCAGCAACTGAAAGCGCCGCAGCGCTATATCAACTTCGTCGCCTACGACACGCAGCAGCATCCTGTCGGCCTCGCCGAAGCCTCATTGCGCACCGATTACGTCAACGGCACCGACAGCTCGCCCGTGGTGTATCTGGAAGGTATCTACGTGATACCGGAGCAGCGCCGCCACGGCGTGGCCGCCCGATTGATCGAGCAGGTCGCGCAATGGGGACGGGAAAACGGCTGCGTGGAAATGGCGTCCGACACCGGCGTCGACAATCTGACCAGTCAGGCGACGCACAAGGCGCTCGGCTTCGAAGAAACCGAGCGCGTCGTGTACTTCAAACGCGCGCTCTGATCAGAGGCGCACGCTGGCAAAGGTCGACTCGTTGCGCGCCTGGCTCAGCGCCGACATCGGCCCGGACAGCGGCGACATCACGATGGCCTGCGGCAGCGGCAGCATCGCCACTTGCTGGGTGGTGTTGGAACCGACGCGCTCGTCACGCGGCGGAATGCCGAAGTATTCGCGGTAGCACTTGGAGAAGTGCGGCGTCGACACGAAGCCGCAGACCGATGCCACTTCGATGATCGACATCGGCGTCTGCTTGAGCAGTTGCCGCGCACGGATCAGGCGTAGCTTGAGGTAGTAGCGCGACGGCGAGCAGTGCAGGTATTTCTGGAACAGGCGCTCGAGCTGACGACGGGACACGGCGACGTACACCGCCAGTTCGTCGAGGTCGATCGGCTCTTCCAGGTTGGCTTCCATCAGCGCGACGATTTCCTGCAACTTCGGCTGGTTGGTGCCGAGCATGTGCTTGAGCGGCACGCGCTGGTGATCCTGCTCGTTGCGGATGCGCTCGTAGACGAACATCTCGGAGATCGCGGCGGACAGTTCACGGCCGTGATCGCGGCTGATCAGGTGCAGCATCATGTCCAGCGGCGCGGTGCCGCCGGAGCTGGTGAAACGGTTGCGGTCGAGGGTGAACAGACGGGTGCTCATCGCGACGCGAGGAAACGCTTCCTGCATCGCCGCCAGACATTCCCAGTGCACGCTGCAATCGAAGCCGTCGAGCAGGCCGGCGCAGGCCAGGGCCCAGCTACCGGTGCACACGGCACCGAGGCGGCGGGACTGGCGCGCCTGGCTTTGCAGCCACGAAACGTGTTCACGGGTAACGGTGCGTTGAATGCCGATCCCGCCGCACACGATGATGGTGTCGAGGGCCGGGGCTTTGTGCATGGAGGCGTCGGGAGTGATCTGCAGACCGTCACTGGCCCAGACCTGGCCACCGTCGACGGTGAGGGTGGTCCAGCGATACAGCTCGCGACCGGACAACTGGTTGGCCATGCGCAGCGGTTCGACTGCGGAAGCCAGGGAAATCAGCGTGAAATTGTCCAGCAGCAGAAAGCCGATGGATTGAGGCGCACGGTTCTGGGGTTGAGCCCCGGAGTTGAACGACGTCATCGCGGTATCTCCTCACACAAAGCGGGTGATGGCCTCAGGCGGAGGCTCTTGTTATTGCCATCGTTCTCTTGCGTGAGACGGGCTTTGTTATGACAGAGCAATTGCCATGCCTAAATTTGAATGGCCGTTCAATAACTCCTGAAAACGACGTCGCGACGCGTCTATACAAGCCGTCCGACGAAAGGTAGTTCGAAGTGCCATCAGCGGCGGTGAAAGCCCTGCCCCGAAGTGCGTGAGCAAATCGGTAGCACTTGTGGGAACAGGGCCGGGCGCGATTGTCGGACAGTGTCACCGCAGGCACAGGTGACGGACGGTCGCCAGCATCAATCACGCGCTGGAGGTGGGAAACACTCTTATCTGATTGCGACGCGCCAAAAGGTGGCGCGTTTGATTGCCGATGCTCACTTGGTGCGCAGTTTTGACTGGTCTGGTGTTATCGGAGGAATCAGCACTCCACCGCGCTGACCGCCAACCCGCCCCGCGATGTCTCTTTATATTTGTCATGCATGTCGGCGCCGGTATCGCGCATGGTGCGGATCACCCGGTCCAGCGAAATGAAGTGCTGACCATCGCCGCGCAGGGCCATCTGTGCCGCGTTGATCGCTTTCACCGCCGCAATCGCATTGCGCTCGATGCACGGCACCTGGACCAGACCGCCCACCGGATCGCAGGTCAGGCCGAGGTTATGCTCCAGGCCGATTTCCGCCGCGTTGCACAATTGCTCCGGGCTTGCGCCGAGGATTTCCGCCAGCCCTGCCGCTGCCATTGCGCAGGCCGAACCGACCTCGCCTTGGCAACCGACTTCAGCGCCGGAGATCGAGGCGTTCTTCTTGCACAGAATCCCCACCGCCGCCGCCCCGAGGAAATAGTCGACCACGTTGGCGTCGGTCACCGCCTCGCTGAATTTCATGAAGTAGTGCAGCACCGCCGGAATGATCCCGGCCGCGCCGTTGGTCGGTGCCGTGACCATGCGCCCGCCGGCCGCGTTCTCTTCGTTCACCGCCAGGGCGAACAGGTTGACCCACTCCATGGCGCTGAGGGTCGAGCCGATCACGTTGGGCTTGTTCAATTCCTGAAGACTGCGGTGCAGTTTCGCCGCACGCCGACGCACATTGAGGCCGCCTGGCAGGATGCCTTCGTGCTTGAGGCCCTGCTCGACGCAATCCTGCATCGCCCGCCAGAGCTTCATCAGCCCGGCGCGGATTTCCTCTTCGCTGCGCCAGACTTTCTCGTTGGCCATCATCAATTCGGCGACACGCAGGTTGTTCTTCTTGCACAACTCCAGCAGTTCGACGGCGCTGGAGAAGTCATAAGGCAATTCGGTGCGATCCAGATCCACCACACCGCTGGACGCCTGCGCCTCATCGACGACAAAACCGCCGCCGACCGAATAGTAGGTGTCGCGATGAATCTCGCCGTGATCGCCTTCGGCAACCAGGGTCATGGCGTTGGGGTGGAACGGCAGGTTTTCGTCGATCAGGCGCATGTCGCGGGCCCATATAAAGGGCACCGACAAACGACCATCCAGTAAAAGGGTGTGAGTTTCGCGCAGGGCCTGGATTCGCGGGCCGATCTGCGACGGATCGATCGCGTCCGGCCACTCGCCCATCAGTCCCATGATCACGGCGTTGTCGCTGCCGTGACCGACACCGGTGGCCGACAGCGAACCGAACAGCTGCACTTCGATCCGCCGCACTTGCTCCAGCAGGAATTTGTCGCGCAGAGACTCGACGAACAGCGCCGCGGCGCGCATTGGCCCGACGGTGTGGGAACTGGACGGGCCGATGCCGATTTTGAACAGGTCGAAAACGCTGATAGCCATTGATGCAGAGCTCCTGAGAGTGCCGTCCGGGGCGTGAAGCGCCCGCTGGCGGAGCTGCTACGCTCAAGCTGCGATCCGCCGGAATGCCCGCATCATCAGGCTTTTCCCGGGTCGCTCGGCGTCTGACACCGACGCACTCATGCCCACTAACGCCGTGCCGGTTTTCGCCCGTGTTTTCGCCGTTTTTATGCGGTTCAGATGGCCAAACGGGGCTGAAAAAAGCTGTAAACGACGTCACCGACACTGGATGCGACCATCCCTGTACTGGATACGACGCACCCTGTAGGCGTCAGATTTTCACTGGTACATGATCGTATCGACTCGATTGCAAGGCGCCGTGGTAGAGCTGTCTCCAGAACGCCATCCAACCGCAACCTATAAGTGCGGTGGTCCAGTCGGAACACTGCCAAAAAAAACACCAAGGAGTCCATCCATGAAAGGTTCCCCGTCGTTGTTGTTGGCCGCCATGCTGAGTCTGCCGTTACTGGCTCAAGCCGCAGAACCGGCGCAGTGCAGTACCGTTAACTTCTCCGATGTCGGCTGGACCGACATCACCGCAACAACCGCGACCACCAGCGTGGTGCTCGACGCCCTCGGCTACAAGACCAAGACCACCATGATCTCCGTGCCCGTGACCTACAAGTCGCTGGCCGACGGCAAGAACATGGACGTGTTCCTCGGCAACTGGATGCCGACCATGGAAAACGACATCAAGGCCTACCGTGATGCCGGCACCGTGGAAGTCGTGCGCACCAACCTCAAGGGCGCCAAATACACCCTCGCCGTACCGCAGGCGCTGTACGACAAGGGCCTGCATGACTTCGCCGACATCGCCAAATTCAAGAAAGAACTCGACGGCAAGATCTACGGCATCGAGCCGGGCAACGACGGCAACCGTCTGATCCAGAGCATGATCGACAAGGATGCCTTCGGCCTGAAAGCCGCGGGCTTCAAGGTCGTCGAGTCGTCCGAAGCGGGCATGCTCTCGCAGGTCGACCGCGCGCAGAAACGCGACACCGCCGTGGTCTTCCTCGGCTGGGCGCCGCACCCGATGAACAAGCGCTTCAAGATTCAATACCTGACCGGCGGCGACGACTTCTTCGGCCCGGATTTCGGCGCGGCCACCGTCGCGACCAACACCCGCAAGGGCTACGTCGAAGAATGCAGCAACGTCGGTCAGTTGCTGAAGAATCTGGAGTTCACCGTCGACATGGAAAGCACCCTGATGGGCAACATCCTGGACGACAAGATGAAGCCTGACGCGGCCGCCAAGGCCTGGCTGAAAAAGAATCCACAGGTGCTCGATACCTGGCTCGCTGGCGTGACCACCATTGACGGTAAACCTGGCCTGGAGGCCGTGAAAGCCAAGTTGAATCAGTAATCGCTTATGCCGGACGGCTCCGGCCGTCCGGGCTGTTTATTTCCTTGCATGCGGACGTTCACTACCATGCTGATTGATCAGAAAATCCCTTTAGGCCAGTACATCGCGGGCTTCGTTGAATGGTTGACGCAACACGGCGCCAGCACCTTCGACGCAATCGCCGTGACCCTGGAAACGATGATCCACGGCGTGACGTTTGCGCTGACCTGGTTCAACCCGCTGGTGTTGATCGGCCTCATCGCTCTGCTCGCGCATTTCATTCAACGCAAATGGGGCCTCACCGCGTTCGTGATCGCCTCCTTTCTGCTGATCCTCAACCTGGGGTACTGGCAGGAGACCATGGAAACCCTCGCCCAGGTCATGTTCGCGACCCTGGTCTGCGTGGTCATCGGCGTGCCGCTGGGCATCGTCGCCGCGCACAAACCGATGTTCTACACTTTGATGAGGCCGGTGCTCGATCTGATGCAGACCGTACCGACCTTCGTTTACCTCATTCCTACCCTGACCCTCTTCGGGCTGGGCGTGGTTCCGGGCCTGATCTCCACGGTGGTGTTCGCCATCGCTGCGCCGATCCGCCTGACCTATCTGGGCATCCGCGATGTCCCGGAAGAACTGATGGACGCCGGCAAGGCCTTCGGCTGCTCGCGTCGCCAACTGCTTTCACGGATCGAACTGCCCCACGCCATGCCAAGCATCGCGGCCGGCATCACCCAGTGCATCATGCTGTCGTTGTCGATGGTGGTGATCGCGGCACTGGTGGGCGCCGACGGACTCGGCAAACCGGTGGTCAACGCACTGAACACTGCTGATATCGCCCTGGGCTTCGAAGCGGGCCTGGCGATCGTACTGCTGGCGATCATGCTCGACCGTATCTGCAAACAACCCGACGCAAAAGTAGGGGGTGACGCATGAGCATAATTCGCTTCGATAACGTTGACGTTATCTTCGCCAAGGATCCACGCGAGGCGCTCAAGCTGCTGGATCAGGGCATGACCCGTAACGAGATCCTGAAAAAGACCGGGCAGATTGTCGGCGTCGAAAAAGCCAGCCTGGATATCGAGAAAGGTGAAATCTGCGTACTGATGGGCCTGTCCGGCTCCGGCAAATCCAGCCTGTTGCGCTGCATCAACGGCCTCAACACCGTGAGCCGCGGCAAGCTGTTCGTCGAGCACGAAGGCAAACAGATCGACATCGCCTCCTGCACCCCGGCCGAGCTGAAAATGATGCGCACCAAGCGCATTGCAATGGTGTTCCAGAAATTCGCCCTGATGCCCTGGCTGACGGTGCGCGAGAACATCAGCTTCGGTCTGGAAATGCAGGGCCGTCCCGAGAAAGAACGCCGCAAACTGGTGGACGACAAGCTTGAGCTGGTGGGCCTGACCCAGTGGCGCAACAAGAAACCCAACGAACTGTCCGGCGGTATGCAACAGCGTGTAGGCCTGGCCCGCGCACTGGCGATGGACGCCGACATTTTGCTGATGGACGAACCGTTCTCGGCCCTTGACCCGCTGATCCGTCAGGGTCTGCAGGATGAATTGCTGGAACTGCAACGCAAGCTGAGCAAAACCATCGTGTTCGTGAGCCACGACCTCGACGAGGCGCTGAAACTCGGCAGCCGCATCGCGATCATGAAAGACGGCCGGATCATCCAGTACAGCGTGCCGGAAGAGATCGTGCTCAATCCTGCGGACGATTACGTGCGCACCTTCGTTGCCCACACCAATCCGCTGAACGTGCTCTGCGGTCGCAGCCTGATGCGCACCCTGGACAACTGCAAACGCATCAACGGTTCGGTATGCCTGGATCCGGGCGGCGATTCGTGGCTGGACCTGGCCGAAGGCAACACCATCAAGGGTGCACGCAAGAACGGTTCGGTACTCGACCTGCAGAACTGGGTGCCGGGGCAAGCCGTGGAAGGCCTCGATCGTCGTCCGACGCTGGTGGACTCGAACATCGGCATGCGTGACGCACTGCAGATCCGTTACCAGACAGGCAACAAGCTGGTGCTGCACGACAACAACCATGTGGTGGGGATTCTTGGGGACAGCGAGCTGTATCACGCGCTGCTCGGGAAGAACCTGGGGTAAAGAGAGCAGACACAAAAACGCCGCGAGAGGATCGCGGCGTTTTTGTTTGCGTGATGATCGTTCCCACGCAGAGCGTGGGAACGATCCTGGATCACAACTTAGCTATAGACCCGGCCAAGGAGCTGCCGATGGCTTTCAAACTGATCGAGCACATCGCGAGTGATCTGATCCTGCGTGAAGCCCATCAGGTCGTAGTCCTGGCTGCCGTTGTGCAGGTACACCTCGGCGCGGTAGTAACGCTGGCGCGCTTCATCGGACTGGGCCGATTCGGTCGGGGTCGCCAGATAGCCGTCCAGGCTCACTTCGTAGACAAAAGGGTTGCCCTCTTCCATCTCGACGCGCACGCCCATGCAACGCTTGGATTTACCCAGCAGCGTTTGCACTTCCAGGCCTTGGGTACGCAGCTGGGCAGCCGCATCGTCCAGCGCCGGGGTGACGTGTTTGTCCATGAAGCGTTGCACCACCGACTGGCTCGGTTGCAGGTCCAGTTGAGTCAGGCGCTCGCTGAAACCACGACGACCGCGCTCAGCCAGTTGCGCTTGCTCCTGTTCGATCTGCACGTCCTGGCGCATGGCCTTGTGCAAGCCGAACATGAAGAACACCAGCACCACCGAGAACGGCAGACCGGCCAGCACCACCATGGTCTGCATGGCTTCGAAGTTACCGGCGAACAGCAGGCCGATGGTCACCAGGGTGATCACGACCGACCAGAAGATCCGCAACCAGTGTGGTGCGTCTTCGTCGACAGTGCCGCCCTTGCACGAGAGGTTGGCCATCATTACCGCGCCAGAGTCGGCCGGGGTCAGGAACAGCACGAAACCCACAAAGATCGACACACCGATGACGACTTTCGATGCCGGGTAGTGTTCAAGCAACTGATAGATCGCCATCGACGGCTGTTCCAGCGCCGTCTTGCCAAGCTCCACCGCCCCATGGTTCATCACCAGGTCCAGTGCCGAGTTACCGAAGATCGACAGCCAAGCCAGAGTGAAGCCCAGCGGAATCAGCAGCACGCCGGCCACCAGTTCACGCACGGTACGACCACGGGAAATCCGCGCGATGAACATGCCGACGAATGGGGCCCAGGAAATCCACCAGGCCCAGTAGAACAGAGTCCACAGGCCCAGCCAGCGGTCGGACTTGGCACTGTCGCCTTCATAGACATACAGGTCGAAAGTCTTCAGTACCACGCCGTTGAGGTAGTCGCCGATGTTCTGCACGAAGCCGTTGAGCAGGTGCAGGGTCGGGCCGAACAACAGCACGAAAATCAGCAGACCGCTGAACAGAATGATGTTGAGGTTGGACAGACGACGGATGCCGTTTTCCACGCCGGACACGGCAGCGATGGTCGCCACGGTGCTCATCACGATGATCACGATCAGCAGGTTGGTGTTGCTGTGTTCCATGCCGAACAGGTTTTCCAGGCCCGAGGACACTTGCAGCGAGCCAATCCCCAGGTTGGTCACCAGACCCAGCAGGGTCACGAACATGCCGAAACCGTCTACCGCATGACCGGCAGCACCCTTGACCCAACGCTCACCCACCAGCGGGTACAGCGCCGAACGCAGTGCCAGCGGCTGGTTATGACGATAAGCGAAATAGGCAACAGCCAGACCGACCAGTGCGTAGATCGCCCAGCCGTGCAGGCCCCAGTGCAGGAAAGTCAGCTGAACAGCCTGACGCGCCGCCATGTTGGTAGCGGATGCACCTTCCGGTGGGTTGAAGTAGTGATCCAGCGGCTCGGATGCGCCGAAGTACAGCAGCGAAATACCGATACCCGACGAGAACAGCATCCCCGCCCAGGCGCCGTAGCTGAAATCCGGGGTGTCGTCCTTGCTACCCAGTTTGAGTTTGCCGTAGGAGGAAAACGCCAGGCCCACCACAAACACCAGGTAAGCGGCGATCACCACCATGTAGTACCAGCCGAAGCTGCGGGACAACCAGGCCTGAGCCACTCCCAACATTCTGCCGGCCTCTTGCGGGGCGATGATCAGAATGGCGGTCAACAACAGAATCAACGCGGTAGAGGTGTAGAACACCCAACCGTTGACCGTCACCTTCTCGGGCGGGGTCTTTATAAGCGAGGCAGAACTCATGGCACAAATGCTCCAGGCAGTGCGAGAGAAGAACACAAGGCAACACGGAACCCGACCAATCGGTTAGTTGGCAGCCGACCGGCGGGTGATATAAAGACACCCCGAAAAAAGCCCGAACCTGCAGAGATGGCACCGCGAATCGCCGTCGTGGCCGAGGCATGGACGTTCATCCGAAACCTGGCCTTGAGCGTCTTGCCCATTCAACACGTCCATCGAACGTCGAACCGCGCCTTGCCCCGCGCAGGTTTCGAGCATTTTCGGATGTCGGTTTATCGCCACTTACACGTAGGAAAAATCTGTAGGCAGCGACGATTTGTCGCAGATCTTATTCTTTGTTGATTGAACGTTCAATCAAAACAAAATAGACTGGCCCTCAATCCGATAGGCGTTTATCGCCCGTTGGAAGGCCTAAGGAGATGTGCAAGATGCCCAAGGTCGGTATGCAACCCATCCGCCGCCAACAACTGATCGAAGCCACTTTGCAGGCCGTCGATCAGGTCGGAATGGGGGACGCCAGCATTGCGCTGATCGCCCGTTTGGCCGGTGTCTCGAATGGCATCATCAGTCACTATTTTCAGGACAAGAACGGCCTGATTGCCGCCACGATGCGGTATCTGATGAGCGTCCTCAGCGAGAACGTCACCGCGCGCCGTCAGGCGCTGGCAGACAGCAGCCCCCGGGCGCATCTGCAGGTGATCATCGAAGGCAACTTCGACGCCAGCCAGGTCAATGGCCCGGCAATGAAAACCTGGCTGGCCTTCTGGGCCACCAGCATGCACCAGCCGTCTTTGCACAGGTTGCAGCGGATCAACGATCACCGTCTGTATTCCAACCTGTGCTGCGAGTTCCGCCGTGTGTTGCCGCTCGAAGATGCGCGCACCGCCGCCCGTGGACTGGCAGCTCTGATTGACGGCTTGTGGTTGCGCGGCGCGCTGTCGGGAGACGCTTTCGACACTGCGCAGGCGCAACAGATCGCTTACGAATACATGGATTTCCAATTGGCCAAGCAGGTGAGCTAGAGCACAGAGAAAACGCTCGGCCCCTGAACGCCACCGCAGCCTGATCGCGGTGGTCAACGCCAACCACTTATGCACTTGCGAGGACACTATGGCCCGTTTCGAACTGCAAAAACTCTACATCGATGGCGCGTACTCCGACGCCGGCAGCGATGCCACCTTCGAAGCCATCAACCCGGCTAACGGTGAAGTCCTCGCACAAGTGCAACGTGCGACCAAGGAAGACGTCGAGCGCGCAGTAGTCAGCGCCGAAAAGGGCCAGAAAATCTGGGCCGCGATGACCGCCATGGAGCGTTCGCGCATCCTGCGTCGCGCCGTCGACATCCTGCGCGAGCGCAACGATGAACTGGCTGCTCTGGAAACCCTGGACACCGGTAAAGCCTTCTCCGAAACCAAATACGTCGACATCGTCACCGGCGCCGACGTGCTGGAATACTACGCAGGCCTGGTACCCGCCATCGAAGGCGAGCAGATCCCGCTGCGTGACACCGCATTCGTCTACACCCGTCGCGAGCCGCTGGGCGTGGTTGCCGGTATCGGCGCGTGGAACTACCCGATCCAGATCGCCCTGTGGAAATCCGCTCCAGCCCTGGCGGCCGGTAACGCGATGATCTTCAAGCCAAGCGAAGTCACCTCGCTGACCACCCTGAAACTGGCCGAGATCTACACCGAAGCCGGCGTTCCAAACGGCGTGTTCAACGTCCTGACCGGCAGCGGCCGTGAAGTCGGCACCTGGCTGACCGAGCACCCACGCATCGAGAAAATCTCCTTCACCGGCGGCACCGACACCGGCAAGAAGGTCATGGCCAGCGCTTCGGCTTCGTCGCTGAAAGACGTGACCATGGAACTGGGCGGCAAGTCCCCGCTGATCATCTGCGACGACGCCGACCTGGATCGCGCCGCCGACACGGCCATGATGGCCAACTTCTACAGCTCCGGTCAGGTCTGCACCAACGGCACTCGCGTGTTCGTACCGGCGCACCTGAAAGCCGCTTTCGAAGCCAAGATCGTCGAGCGCGTTGCCCGCATCCGCGTTGGCAACCCGGAAGACGAAAACACCAACTTCGGCCCGCTGGTCAGCTTCGCGCACATGGAAAACGTGCTGGGCTACATCGCCAAGGGTAAAGAAGAAGGCGCCCGCGTTCTGTGCGGCGGCGACCGTCTGACCGACGGCGAGTTCGCCAAAGGCGCATTCGTGGCTCCGACCGTGTTCACCGACTGCACCGACGACATGACCATCGTCCGTGAAGAAATCTTCGGCCCGGTGATGGCGATCCTGACCTACGAAACCGAAGAAGAAGTGATCCGCCGCGCCAACGACACCGACTTCGGCCTGGCCGCCGGTATCGTCACCCGCGACCTGAACCGCGCCCACCGCGTGATTCACCAACTGGAAGCCGGTATCTGCTGGATCAACGCCTGGGGCGAGTCCGACGCAAAAATGCCGGTTGGCGGTTACAAGCAGTCGGGCGTTGGCCGTGAGAACGGCATCAGCTCGCTGAACAACTTCACTCGCATCAAATCGGTACAGGTCGAGCTGGGCGATTACGTCTCGGTGTTCTAAGACCCGCCATCGTGCGCTGCCCGCGAAGCCGCCTTCGCGGGCAAGTCTGCTCGCCGCTCCCACACGGGAAGCGCTGGCTGTCTGACCTGACCAACTTTCAAAGAGGGTGCATTCAATGTCCCAAGAATTCGATTACATCATCGTGGGTGCCGGTTCTGCCGGTAACACCCTGGCGACCCGTCTGACTGAAGACGTAGGCGTCACCGTCCTGCTGCTTGAAGCGGGCGGCCCGGACTACCGCATGGACTTCCGCACGCAGATGCCGGCCGCACTGGCATTCCCGCTGCAAGGCCGTCGCTACAACTGGGCGTACGAAACCGACGCCGAGCCACACATGGACGGTCGTCGCATGGAATGCGGTCGCGGCAAGGGCCTCGGCGGTTCCTCGCTGATCAACGGCATGTGCTACATCCGTGGCAACGCGATGGACTACGACGGCTGGGCAAAACTGCCAGGCCTGGAAGACTGGACCTACCTCGACTGCCTGCCGTACTTCCGTAAAGCGGAAACCCGCGACATCGGCCCGAACGACTACCACGGTGGCGAAGGCCCGGTCAGCGTGACCACGCCGAAGGCTGGCAACAACCCGCTGTTCCACGCCATGGTTGAAGCTGGCGTACAAGCCGGTTACCCGCGCACCGAAGACTTGAACGGCTACCAGCAGGAAGGCTTCGGCCCGATGGACCGCACCGTGACGCCGAAAGGCCGTCGTGCTTCCACCGCCCGTGGTTATCTGGACGTGGCCAAGAAGCGTTCGACCCTGACCATCGTCACCCACGCCCTGACCGACAAAGTCTTGTTCGACGGCAAGCGTGCCGTTGGCGTGCGTTACCTGGTCGGCGCCGCTGAAGAGCGCGTTGAAGCCCGTGCCCGTAAAGAAGTCATCGTCTGCTCCGGCGCGATCGCTTCGCCGCAACTGCTGCAACGCTCCGGCGTCGGCCCGGCGAAACTGCTGGAAAGCCTCGACATCCCGGTCGTTCACGATCTGCCGGGCGTCGGCGAAAACCTGCAGGATCACCTCGAGCTGTACCTGCAATTCGCCTGCACCCAACCAGTCTCGCTGTACCCGTCGCTGCTCTGGTACAACCAGCCGGCCATCGGTGCCGAGTGGCTGTTCAACGGCACCGGCATCGGCGCCAGCAACCAGTTCGAAGCCGGCGGCTTCATCCGTACTCGCGAAGAGTTCGAATGGCCGAACATCCAGTACCACTTCCTGCCGGTGGCGATTAACTACAACGGCAGCAACGGTGTGCAAGAGCACGGCTTCCAGGCGCACATGGGTTCCATGCGTTCGCCGAGCCGTGGTCGCATCCAGGTCAAATCCAAGGATCCGCGCCAGCACCCGAGCATCCTGTTCAACTACATGGCCACCGAGCAAGACTGGCAGGAATTCCGCGACGGCATCCGCCTGACCCGTGAAATCATGCAACAGCCTGCACTGGACGCTTTCCGTGGCCGCGAAATCAGCCCGGGCATCGAAGTGCAAACCGATGAGCAGTTGGACAAGTTCATCCGCGAGCACGCCGAAACCGCGTTCCACCCGTCCTGCTCGTGCAAGATGGGCACCGACGAGATGGCGGTCGTGGACGGCCAGGGCCGCGTGCATGGCATGCAGGGTCTGCGTGTGGTCGATGCCTCGATCATGCCGATCATCACCACCGGCAACCTGAACGCCCCGACGATCATGATGGCCGAGAAAATCGCCGACAAGATCCGTGGCCGTCAGCCACTGCCGCGCAGCAAGGCGCCGTACTACGTCGCTGGCGATGCGCCGGTGAAAGGCAAGGCACTGCGTGATGTGAGTGCTGTTGCTCAGTAAATCGTAATACCGGGCGGTGATCGTTCCCATGCAATGTGGGAACGATCAGCCGACTCAAAGCAGTAAATCCTCCTACATCCCCTCTTCACTTGATCCTACCCCCACGCAGGCCTACTCTAGTCCTCGCGCAATCGTTTCACCCCTCCCCGCCGAATCCGCTTCGCCGCTTCTCCCATAACAAGGAGGTTCCCTGATGTTCGATTTCCACCCCCAGCTCAAGCAGCGCTTCGCTGCCTTGCGCACGGGCGCCGAGTTTTTTTCCTTGCGGTATGTACGCGAGTCCGGCCAGTACCTGTCGGTGCGCAAGAATGTCGCCGAACCGCCGAGCCTGAGCCGCGACGAAGGTGCGATGCTCACCGTTCGCGTCAACGGCGTCGAAGCTTACGCCGCAACCAATGACCTGTCGCAACAAGGCCTGCAAGCCGCCCTCGAGCGCGCCGAACAGCAGGCCCGGCGGATCAAGCCCCACGCCCTGCTCGACCTGAGCCAGCAGCCGGTGTCCAGCGACCGCGCCGATTACTTTTCACCCAATCTCGAACAACCCTTCCCGTCCCTGAGCGAATGTTTCGAACTGCTCGGCGCGGAGTCCGCCTCGGTGCCAAAGGATGAGCGCCTGGTGAATTGGGAAGTGAGCATCGGCATCACCCACGTCGAACAGATCTACCTGAGCAGTGCCGGGGCCGAATTGCGCCA
This sequence comes from Pseudomonas sp. GW821-FHT02C04, assembly GCF_059421845.1. NCBI lineage: Bacteria > Pseudomonadati > Pseudomonadota > Gammaproteobacteria > Pseudomonadales > Pseudomonadaceae > Pseudomonas > Pseudomonas sp. GW821-FHT02C04. The sequence continues at coordinate 173,589 of NZ_JBWKVT010000002.1, forward strand.
GGCCCAGCGCTTCGTTTATCCGGGCCTGGACGTCACCGCCTACGACGGCAACGACAGCCAGACCCGCAGCCTCGGCCGCGAGAACTTCGGCCAGCAGGGCGGCGCGGACGTAATCAGCCGTTGCGGCCTGATCGGTGCTGGCCCGCAAGTCGCCGATCAGGCGCTGCAACTGCTGCTCGCACCGAACACCCCGCAAGGCCCGCGCGACCTGCTGCTGATGCCTGATCAGATGATGCTGCAGATCCACGAATCCATCGGCCACCCGCTGGAACTCGACCGGATCCTCGGCGACGAGCGCAACTACGCTGGCACCAGCTTCGTCAAAGCTTCGGATTTCGGCAGCCTGCAATACGGCTCGAAACTGCTCAACGTGACGTTCGATCCGGACATCCCGGAAGAACTGGCGAGTTACGGTCACGATGACGACGGATCCAAGGCCAGCAAGCAATTCCTGATTCACGAAGGTCTGCTGGTGCGGCCGCTGGGCGGTGCGCTGTCGCAGTTCCGCGCAGGTCTGGACGGCGTCGCCAACAGTCGCGCCTGCGGCTGGAACCGACCGCCGATCGACCGCATGGCCAACCTCAACATCGAGCCGGGCGACCAGTCGCTGGAGCAACTGATCGGCGGCATCGAAAACGGCATCCTGATGAGCACCAACCGTTCGTGGTCGATCGACGATGCACGCAACAAATTCCAGTTCGGCTGCGAATGGGGCCAGTTGATTGAAAACGGCGAACTCAAAGGCGTGGTGAAGAACCCGAACTACCGGGGCATTTCCGCGCACTTCTGGAAGAGCCTGCGCGCCGTCGGCAACGCCGGCACCACCCAGGTGCTGGGCACTCCGAACTGCGGCAAGGGCGAACCGAACCAGGTGATCCGCGTCGGCCACGCTTCGCCGGCCTGCGTGTTCAGCAATGTTGATGTGTTTGGGGGAGACGCCTGATGAGTACTTCCAAGAGCCAGGTCGAGGCCTTCAAGGTTCTGGTCAACTGGTTGCGCGATACCGTGCGCGAGCCGGAACAATTCACTCTGAGTTACGACGCCGAATCGTCGGCATTCGTCCGCTTCAACCACGCCAAGGTGCGTCAGGCCGGGCAAGTGCAGCAAGCCGGTATCGGCCTGAAACTGATCGACGACGGCCGACATGCCGACCTGCACATCACCCTGTCCGGCGAGCCGACCACCGACCTGCAACGTCTGGCCGAAGGCCTGCAACAACTGCGCGAAACCTTGCCGCTGCTGCCGCAGGATCCCTATCTGCTGCTCAACCACAATGGCTGGCAGAGCAAGAATGTGCAGGAACATCCGCTGCCGGACACCGAACAAGTCGTGGCGGAAATCGCTCAAGCGGCCGAAGGCCTGGATCTGGTCGGCTTCTATGCCGCAGGTCCCATCAGTCGCGGTTTCGCCAGTTCTTCCGGTGCGTTCGGCTGGCATCAGGCCAACAGCTTCAACTTCGACTTCAGCCTGTTCCACGAAAACGGCGAAGCGGTGAAAGCCAGCTACGCCGGGCATGACTGGAACAGCGAGGAGTTCGCCAATCGAATCAAGCAAGCCCGCGAACAGCTTGAGTTTCTCGGTCGACCGCTGCGCACCTTGCCGCCCGGCCAATACCGCGCCTATCTGGCGCCCGCAGCCCTGGAAGAAATCATGGGCATGCTGTGCTGGGGCGGCTTCTCGGCGCAGTCGATTGCCAGCAAGAGCAGCCCGTTGCAGAAGCTGTATGCCGGCGACCAGGCGTTCAGCCCGCTGGTGTCCCTCGACGAGAAAGTCAGCGACTCGCTGAGCCCGGCGTTTTCCGGTGAAGGTTACCCGCGCAGCGATCTGCGGTTGATCATCGAAGGCAAGGCGGGTGACCAGTTGGTCGGTTCGCGCAGTGCCGCCGAATACGGTTTGACGGCCAACGGTGCCGGCGGTGGTGAGTCGCCGAGTGCGCTGAACATGGGCGCAGGCGAACTGCCGCAGTCTGAAATCCTCAAGCAGTTAGGCACCGGGTTGTACATCAGCAACCTGTGGTACCTGAACTTCTCCGACCAACCGGCGGCGCGCCTGACCGGCATGACCCGGTTTGCCACGTTCTGGGTCGAGAATGGCGAGATTCAGGCGCCGGTCAGTACCATGCGTTTCGACGACAGCGCCTACAGTCTGCTGGGTTCGCAGCTGGAAGCCTTGACCGCCGAGCGTGAGTTGCTGCTGTCGGCGAGCACTTACAGCCAGCGCAATACCTCATCGGCGCTGTTGCCGGGGGCGCTGGTGAGCCGATTGACCCTCACTCTCTAACCCTCCGACCTGATCGTTCCCACGCTCCGCGTGGGAATGCAGCGCGGGACGCTCCGCGTCCCAGCCAAAAGCGGACGCAGAGCGTCCATGGCGGCGTTCCCACGCAGAGCGTGGGAACGATCATCTTCCAGACAACAAGAGGTTCCATGCCCAACCGCCCGCCTCTCGACGCCATCACCGCCCGCTGGTTGCCGTGGGTCGTCGCCATCGCTTTCTTCATGCAGTCCCTCGACGGGACCATCCTCAACACCGCCCTGCCGGCCATGGCCAGGGATCTGGCCGAAGACCCGTTGCGCATGCAGGGCGTGATCATCGCCTACATGCTCACCGTGGCGTTGCTGATTCCGGCCTCGGGCTGGATCGCCGACCGCTTCGGCACCAAGAAAATCTTCTTCGGCGCGATCCTGCTGTTCAGCCTCGGCTCGCTGCTCTGCGCCTTGTCGAGCAGCCTGAGCATGCTGATCGGCGCCCGAGTGATTCAGGGCCTCGGCGGTGCGCTGATGCTGCCGGTCGGGCGTTTGGTGGTGCTACGCGCCTACCCGCGTTCGGAACTGGTGCGGATCATGGGCTTCATCACCATTCCCGGCCTGCTCGGCCCGCTGATCGGCCCGACCATGGGCGGCTGGATGGTGGAATACCTGACGTGGCACTGGATCTTCCTGATCAACCTGCCGGTCGGCGTCATCGGTTGCTACGCGGCGTGGAAATTCATCCCCGACCTGCGCGGCACCGAGCGCACGCGTTTCGATAGCCTCGGTTTCCTGCTGTTCGGCGCGGCGATGGTGCTGATCACCATCGCCATGGAAGGCCTCGGCGAACTGCACCTGCCGCACTTGCGAGTGATGCTGTTGCTGTTCGGCGGCATGGCGTGTCTGGCGGCGTACTGGTTGCGCGCCGGACACATTGAAAACCCGCTGTTCGCGCCGTCGCTGTTCAAGACCCGCACCTTCGCGGTCGGCATCCTCGGCAATCTGTTCGCCCGACTGGGTAGCGGCGCCCTGCCGTTTCTGGTGCCGTTGCTGCTGCAAGTGGCGCTGGGTTATTCGCCGTCCCAGGCCGGGATGAGCATGCTGCCGCTGGCGGCTGCGGCAATGGTCGCCAAGTGGGGCGCGCGGCCGCTGATCGAGCGCTTGGGCTATCGCATCGTGCTGACCGGCAACACGCTGTTTCTGGGGATCATGCTGGCAAGCATGGGCCTGGTCAGCGAGCAGACGCCGTACTGGCTGCTGCTGTGCCTGCTGGCGATTCTCGGGGCGATCAACTCGCTGCAATTCACCGCAATGAACACCGTGACCCTGATCGACCTCGACGACGCCAGCGCCAGCAGCGGCAACAGCCTGCTGTCGGTGGTGGCGCAGTTGTCGCTGAGCCTTGGCGTGGCGTGCGCCGGTGCGCTGCTCGGCGGCTTTACGGCAGAGATCGGGAATGACGGCGTTGAGACCGTGTTGGGCGCGTTTCAGCTCACGTTCGTGACAGTTGGGATCATGGCGATGCTGGCCGCAACCATCTTTTCGCAGCTTTCCAAGAATGACGGACGGCGTGTCAGACGTCCGGAAGAGCACATCGAGTCTTAGGGCTATTGGCCACCGGGCTGGTACACTGCGCGACATTTTGTTTTGCAGGCCAGTCCCGTGACCACCATCGCCACCGCTTTTAATACTTTGCCGCTGTCCGCCGCCATGCTGGCTAACCTCGACTCCCTCGGTTATGCCCAGATGACGCCGATCCAGGCGCAGAGCTTGCCGGTGATCCTCAAGGGGATGGACCTGATCGCCCAGGCCAAGACCGGCAGCGGCAAGACCGCCGCGTTCGGTATCGGCCTGCTGAACCCGATCAATCCGCGCTACTTCGGTTGCCAGGCGCTGGTCATCTGCCCGACCCGTGAGCTGGCCGATCAGGTCGCCAAGGAAATCCGTCGTCTGGCCCGTGCCGAAGACAACATCAAGGTCCTGACCCTGTGCGGCGGCGTGTCGTTCGGCCCGCAGATCGGCTCGCTGGAGCACGGCGCGCACATCATCGTCGGCACTCCGGGTCGCATCCAGCAGCACCTGCGCAAGGGTTCGCTGGTCCTCGACGGCCTCAATACGCTGATCCTCGACGAAGCCGACCGCATGCTCGACATGGGTTTCTACGACGCCATCGAAGACATCATCGAGCAGACCCCGTCCCGCCGTCAGACCTTGCTGTTCTCGGCCACTTACCCGGTGGGCATCAAACAACTGGCGTCGAAGTTCATGCGTGATCCGCAGACGGTGAAAGCCGAAGCGTTCCACGACGACACCCAGATCGAACAGCGCTTCTACGAGATTTCCCCGGAAGAACGCATGAGCGCGGTGACCAAGGTCCTGCACCACTTCCGTCCAGCCTCCACCGTGGCCTTCTGCTTCACCAAGCAGCAAGTGCAGGAAACCGTCGATCACCTGACTTCCAAAGGCATTTCCGCCGTCGGCCTGCACGGTGACCTGGAACAGCGTGACCGCGATCAGGTTCTGGCGATGTTCGCCAACCGCAGCACTTCGGTACTGGTTGCCACTGACGTCGCCGCCCGTGGTCTGGACATCGATGCCCTGGACATGGTGATCAACGTCGAACTGGCCCGCGACTCGGAAATTCACATTCACCGCGTCGGCCGTACCGGTCGTGCCGGCGAGAAAGGCATCGCGGTCAGCCTGGTGGCGCCGTCGGAAGCGCACCGCGCGCAAGCCATCGAACAATTGCAGAAAACCCCGCTGAACTGGGATCAGGTGGACAACCTGAAATCCCAGGGCGGTGCCCCGCTGCAACCGCCGATGAGCACGCTGTGCATCGGTGGCGGTCGTAAAGACAAGGTGCGTCCGGGCGACATTCTTGGCGCACTGACCGGCGATGCCGGCATCCCTGGCGCTCAGGTTGGCAAGATCGCGATCTTCGACTTCCAGTCCTATGTGGCGGTTGAGCGCACCGTGGTCATGCAGGCGCTGCAGCGTTTGAACAACGGCAAGATCAAGGGTCGTTCGCTGCGCGTTCGCGTCCTCTGACCTGATCGTTCCCGCGTTGAGGCGTCGAACCGTCCGCGCGGGAATGCATCCTGTGACGCTCCGCGTCACGATTTAAAAGCGGACGCAGAGCGTCCATGGCGGCATTCCCGCGCAGAGCGTGGGAACGATCATTGTGTGAGGACACCGTTTTGCGCTCTACCGAAGTCGTGATCATTGGCGCTGGCGCCGCAGGGTTGATGTGTGCACTGACCGCCGCCGGGCGCGGGCGTCAGGTGCTGCTGCTCGACCACGCGAACAAGGCCGGCAAGAAAATCCTGATGTCCGGCGGTGGGCGCTGCAACTTCACCAACATGTACACCGAGCCGAGCAATTTCCTCTCGCAGAATTCGCACTTCTGCAAATCCGCGCTGGCCCGCTACACCCAGTGGGATTTCATCGGCATGGTCGCCAAACACGGCGTGCCGTATCACGAGAAAAAGCTCGGTCAATTGTTCTGCGATAACAAATCCAGCGACATCCTTGGCATGCTGCTGGACGAGTGCGATCAGGTCGGCGTCAGCCTGCACCTGGACACCTCGATCCAGACCATCGAAAAAGTCGAGGGCGGTTACCTGCTCGACACGACTCTTGGCCAGATCCAGTGCCAGTCGCTGGTGATCGCCACCGGCGGCCTGTCGATCCCGACGTTGGGCGCGACCGGTTTCGGTTATCAGGTCGCCAAGCAATTCGGTCACGACCTGCTGCCGACTCGCGCCGGCCTGGTGCCGTTCACCATCACCGATCAGCTCAAGGATTTGTGCACCGAGCTGTCCGGCACCTCGGTGGATTGCCTGGTCAGCTGCAACGACCAGAGCTTTCGCGAGAACATTCTGTTCACGCACCGCGGCCTCAGCGGCCCGGCGATTCTGCAGATTTCCTCGTTCTGGGAATCCGGTGACACGGTAGAAATCAACCTGCTGCCCGATCACGACGCGGCGAGCTGGCTGCAACAGCAAACCGCCGAGCGCCCGAACAGCGAACTGAAAACCCTGCTCGGCGAAATCTTCACCAAGAAGATGGCCAACCTGCTGGCGGACAACTGGTTCGTCTCCAAACCGATGAAGCAGTACACCCACGCCGAACTGGCGGAGATCGCCGAGAAGCTTGGCAGCTGGAAAGTCGTCCCGGCCGGCACCGAAGGCTACCGCACTGCCGAAGTCACCCTCGGTGGCGTCGACACCCGCGAAGTCTCGTCCAAGACCATGGAATCGCTGAAAAGCCCGGGCCTCTATTTTGTTGGCGAAGTGCTGGATGTCACCGGGCATCTGGGCGGTTTCAACTTCCAGTGGGCCTGGGCATCGGGTTACGCGGCGGCGCAATACGTCTGATTCGAAGGCCGGGCGGAACACTTTTTGCTGTCAGATGTGATCGGCGCCATTGCGTCGGCGTCATTACTGGCTCAATTTAGCGGCATCGCCTCGGAAGGCCCTCGCACTTCATGTCCTCGACCTCGTTTCGTCAGTCTTTGCGGCGCCTGTGGGCGCTGGATAAATTCAGCTACAGCGTGCGGGTGTTCATCGCCCTGACCGGCAGCATGGCGCTGTGCTGGTATCAGGATGAAATGGGGCTGCTGATCCCGCTGTTCCTCGGGATCATCGCCAGCGCCCTGGCCGAGACCGACGACAGTTGGCAGGGCCGCCTCAACGCACTGGCGGTGACGCTGGTGTGTTTCAGCGTTGCGGCGCTGTCGGTGGAATTACTCTTCCCCTACCCCATCGTGTTCGTCATTGCTCTGGCACTGGCCAGTTTCGGCCTGACCATGCTCGGGGCGCTCGGTGAGCGATATGGCGCGATCGCCTCGGCGACCCTGATTCTTTCCGTCTACACCATGATCGGCGTCGACCAGCGCGGTGGCGCGGTCACAGATTTCTGGCACGAGCCGATGCTGCTGGTGGCCGGCGCCGCGTGGTACGGCTTGCTGTCGGTGCTGTGGCAGGCGATGTTTTCCAACCAGCCGGTGCAGCAGAGCCTGGCGCGGCTGTTCCGTGAACTGGGTTATTACCTGAAGCTGAAATCCTCGCTGTTCGAGCCGATCCGTCAGATGGACGTAGAGGCGCGGCGGCTGGAACTGGCCCAACAAAACGGCCGCGTCGTGGCGGCGCTGAACAGCGCCAAGGAAATCATCCTGCACCGGGTCGGCAACGGTCGCCCCGGCTCGAAAGTCAGCCGTTACCTGAAGCTGTACTTCCTTGCCCAGGACATTCACGAACGCGCCAGTTCTTCGCACTACCCCTACAACGCGCTGGCCGAAGCGTTTTTCCACAGCGACGTGCTGTTCCGCTGCCAACGCCTGCTGCGCCAGCAAGGCAAGGCGTGCCGGGCGCTGGCCGAATCGATCCAGATGCGCCAGCCGTTCATCTACGACGCGACATTCGCCGAAGCCCTGAGTGACCTCCACGCCTCCCTCGAACACCTGCGCATCCAGAGCAATCCGGCCTGGCGTGGACTGTTGCGCTCGCTGCGGGCACTGGCGGCCAACCTCGGCACGCTCGACCGTTTGCTCAGCGACGCGAGCAATCCGGATGCGCTGGCCGATGCCACCGACAGCAGCCTGCTCGACCGCTCGCCGCGTAACTTCAAAGACGTACTGGTTCGCCTGCGCACCCAACTGACACCGACGTCATTGCTGTTCCGCCACGCCCTGCGCCTGCCGCTGGCGTTGAGTATCGGTTACGGCATGGTGCATCTGATTCACCCGTCCCAAGGCTACTGGATCATCCTCACCACGCTGTTCGTCTGCCAGCCGAACTACGGCGCCACCCGGCGCAAACTCGGCCAGCGGATTCTCGGCACCGCCATCGGCCTGACTATCGCCTGGGCGCTGTTCGATCTGTTCCCGAGCCCGCTGGTGCAGTCGTGCTTCGCCATCGCCGCCGGCGTGGTGTTCTTTACCAACCGCACCACCCGCTACACCGTGGCGACCGCCGCGATCACGATCATGGTGCTGTTCTGCTTCAACCAGGTCGGTGACGGTTACGGGCTGTTTGTGCCGCGCCTGTTCGATACCTTGCTCGGCAGCCTGATCGCAGGCCTGACGGTGATCCTGTTCCTGCCGGACTGGCAGGGTCGGCGCCTGAACAAAGTGCTGGCCAACACCCTGACCTGCAACAGCATCTACCTGCGCCAGATCATGCAGCAATACGCAGCTGGCAAGAGCGATGACCTCGCCTATCGCCTCGCCCGCCGCAACGCGCACAACGCCGACGCGGCGCTGTCGACCACACTGGCAAACATGCTGATGGAGCCGGGACATTTCCGGAAGGAAGCCGACGTAGGCTTCCGCTTCCTTGTGCTGTCGCACACCCTGCTCAGTTATCTGTCAGGCCTCGGCGCACACAGAGAAACCCAGCTGCCGGCCGAGGTGCGTGAGCATCTGATCGATGGCGCCGGGGTGAAACTGGCCACCAGCATCGATGAAATTGCCCAAGGACTGGCCAGCAAACAGCCGATTGCGATTCAGAGCGATGAGGAAGAGGCGCTGGCCAATGAGCTTGAGCAGATGGCGGACGAGATCGACGAAGGCCAGCGACTGGTGCAGACGCAACTGGCGTTGATCTGCCGCCAGCTCGGGCCATTGCGCACGCTGGCGGCACATCTGATCAAGGACACCGGCGAGGCTTGAGCCGCCTCACATGCCATGCTGTCTGAGCAACTTGTCATAGCTGCCGTCGGCCTTCATCGCTGCAATCGCCTTGTCGAACCCGGCCACGATCTGTTCGTGCTCCGGGTTCTTCAGGCTGACCAGAATGTGCAGGCTGTTCTCACTCAGCGGTTTGGGCAGGAACTCCACGGCGTTGCGCACTTTCGGTGATTCACGGGCCAGGTAATAACGGGCGACGAACTCGTCTTCCAGGGTCAGCTTGACCCGGTCCGCCGCCAGCATGCGCACGGCCATGGCGAAGTTATGCACAGGGACTTTCTGCAACGCCGTGTCGGCATCGAACGGCGCCGAATAGGCGTAGCCGCGCACCACCGCAATCGGGTAGGTGTGCAGTTCCTGCAGGTTGTTGTATTCGATGGGCGTGTCTTTGCGCTTGAGAAAACGCACGCGGTTGAGCAGGTACTCGTCGGAAAACTGCCCCAGCTTCGTACGCTCGTCGTTGTACCAGGCGTTGACCAGCACGTCGTAACGCCCCTCGCCAACCCCGAGCAGCGCCCGCGCCCACGGCACCTGTTCGTAATCGCTGGCATAACCTGCCCTGGCCAGGGCCGTGCTGACAATGTCCGTGGCCAGCCCACCGTTGACCAGCGTGTCATCGGTAAACGGCGGCCAGACGTCGAAGACCAGACGCAATTTCTCCGCTGCAGCGCTTTGACCCAGCAACAGCAATCCGATCAAAGCAAAGGCTCGATGCAATCGCGGCATGCTTGAAAATCCTTAGCGGGCGGGCCGCCCGGCGTGTTTTCAGTCAAAACCCCAAGGCCCCGTACCGGCGAATCCCAGGCCCTAACATTAGCTCATTGAAGCCGTTGCACAGCGCTTCTCTGCAGATTACACAAAGAAGTCGGCGGCGCGAGAAAGGAATGATGGCATTTTGGCCTTCGTCACAGATTATTGCGCCATACAGACATATTTCGACGGTGCGCTTAGTATCGGGCGACGTTGTTCAAGGAATCGGAAGATGACAATCGAGTGGGTCTGTAAACATCACAGCGATCTGGGACTGGAGCAGCTGTACGCCATTTTGAAATTGCGCTCGGAAGTGTTCGTGGTCGAACAGCGCTGCGCCTACCTGGACCCGGACGGTCAGGATCTGGATGGCGACACCTGCCACCTGATGGGCTGGGACGGTGATCAATTGGTGGCGTACCTGCGCCTGCTGGACCCGGAGTCCCAGGGTGGCGACGTGGTGATCGGCCGTGTACTGACGGCGCCGGCCGGACGTGGCAAAGGGCTGGGGCATGAAATGATGGAGCAGGCGCTGAAACAGGCCGAGAAACGTTGGCCTGAAGTGCCGATCTATCTGTCGGCCCAGGCGCATTTGCAGGGGTATTACGGGCGGTACGGGTTTGTGGTGGCGGGTGAGGAATATCTGGAGGATGACATTCCGCATATTGGTATGCGGCGGTCCTGAGATTCCCCCTTCGCGGGCGTGCCCGCGAAGGGTCTACATGGGTCAGGGATACTCAAGCACAGCCTTGATCTGCCGCAAATTCCGCTCGATCCACCCCCGATCAATCGCCCCCCACTCACGAATCCGGTAGCGCCCCGCATGATTGCGCGCGCCCTCTTCCTGTTCGAACTCGCAGATGATATCCAGATCCGCCAGCGCCGCGATGGTGTCCTGCGCCGTGCGTCGAGGCATGCCGGTGACTTCGGTCAGCGCCGGTACGCTGCTGGCCAGGCCGCTGTCGATCAGGTACGCCACGTACAAGCGCCGGTAGAAACTGCTCTTGGTCTTGCTCACGTCCATGCACGCACTCCGCTGTTTGATTTTTTATTGCATGTCTCGCCAGGTCAGATACACCCGCAGGTCGAACTCGATCTGGTGATAGCCCGGCAGCATGTGATCACACAATTTGTAGAACGCCTTGTTGTGATCGGACTCCTTGAAGTGCGCCAGTTCGTGCACGACGATCATCTTCAGAAACTCCGGCGCGGCCTCCTTGAACAGCGAGGCGATGCGAATCTCTTTCTTGGCCTTGAGCTTGCCGCCCTGCACCCGAGAGACCGTGGTGTGCAGACCGAGGGCGCGGTGGGTCAGGTCTAGACGGTTGTCGAACAGGACCTTGTCGATGGCCGGGGCGTTGCGCAGGTATTCCTGTTTCAAATCGAGCGCGTAGCCGTACAACGCCTTGTCGCTCTGCACATCGTGGCGGCCCGGATAGCGTTGGCTCAGGTAATCACCGAGGCGATCTTCGGCAATCAATTGGCGCACCTGATCCTGCAATTGCGCGGGATAGGCCTGGAGGTATTTCAACGCAGTCATGGGGCGGCACGGGTCATGAAAAGTCCGCCAGTGTAACGAATTCAACTGGCCAACGCGCTCCAGTCGAATGGCTCGGCAAAGCGCGTGGCGTCCTCGGCGACCAACGGCCGCGCCACCAGGAACCCTTGCACGTACTCGCAACCATGGGCTTGCAGCCATTGGTATTGCTCGACGGTTTCCACGCCTTCGGCAATCACCAGCAACCCGTATTCCTTGCACAGCTCGATGACGCTGCGCACCAGTGAGGCGTCCCGCGATGAGTCCGGCAATCGGGCGATCAGGTGGCGATCGAGCTTGAGCGTATCCAGTTCCAGGTCGCGCAGATGCGACAACGAACAGGATCCGGAACCGAAATCATCCAGCGCCACCCGCACCCCGAGATTGCGCAGCAGCCGCAGCTGTTTGCGCGTTTCATCGGGATTGACCGTCAGCGCCTCCTCGGTGACTTCCACTTCCATCTGATGCGGCTGCAAACCATGGCGCTCCAGCACCTGGCGCAATTCGGTCACCAGATTCGGCAGCCCGAACTGGGTATTGCTCAGGCTCACGCCGAGCACCAGATCCTTGGAAAACTCGGACTCCCAGGCCTTACGCTGCCCGGCGCCGCGATGATAGATCCAGCTGCCGAGCCGGCTGATCAGCGTCGCCTCCTCCAGCAACGGCAGGAACAACCCCGGCGGCACGTCGCCGACGCTCGGATGCTGCCAGCGCAGCAACGCCTCGAAACCGCGAATCCTGCCGTCACCAATCGCCACCTGCGGCTGATACACCAGATTGAAATCACGGTTCTCGATGGCGTTGCGCACGCTCTCTTCCAGCATCAACCGTGAGCGCGCGCGGCCGTTCATTTCGTGATCGTAGAAGCGATATTGCTGACGCCCGGCGCGCTTGGCTTCGTACATGGCGATGTCCGAGGCACGCATCAAACCGTCGAGGTTGTTACCGCAATCCGGGTACGTGGCGATGCCGATACTGGCGCCGAGGGCAATGTCCATGCCTTCGATCTGCTGACAGATCGATACCCGTTCGATGAGCTTCTCGGCGATCTTTGCTGCCTGTTCGGGGAATTCCAGATCCAGCAGCGCGGTGAATTCATCGCCGCCCATCCGCGCCAGAATGTCGAATGGCCGCAGGCAGGCTTTCAATTGTTCGGAGACCCAGCGCAACACCCGGTCCCCGGCATCATGGCCGAGGGAATCATTGACCCTCTTGAAACCGTCGAGATCGAGGTACATCAGCACCCAACTGCTGTCCGTGCGCTCGCCGCGCAGCAGCAGGTTTTCCACAGTCTGGTAGAAACCCCGGCGATTGAGCAGCCCGGTCAACGGATCGGTGACGGCTTGGAACTCCAGCTGCTGATGCAGATGGCGGACCACCGACATGTCCAGCACCGTCACCACCATCGCATGCTGTTCGCTCGGCAGCGGCGCGCAGGACAAGGCCACCGGCACCTGCTGGCCCGGCGCGGTACGCAGCAACGCGTCGTGTAAGCGCAACGTCTCGCCGCGTTTGTAACTGGCATAAAACTCGGAATCGGCCCACAGCGGAATGTGCGGTTTCTGCAAGTAATCGAGAAACTCCTGCCCTTCCAGCTCCTTCACCGGCGCATTGAGCAACCGCGAAATCGCCGGGTTGGCGAAGCGGATCAAGCCATCCTCGGCCAGCACCAGAATCCCTTCGGCGGCGTTATCCAGCACCGAGGCATTGAAGGCTCGCGCCGACTCCAGATCCTGACTCAAGCGCTGCAACGCCCGGCGATTGCGCTGGTGCTCCAGCAACGCCTGGACTTTCGGTTTGAGAATCTGTGGATCGAAGGGTTTGAACAGGTAATCCACCGCGCCACTGGCATAGCCCTTGATCACAGCGTCCTGGGACTGCTCGTTGGCGGTGAGGAAAATGATGGGGGTGAGCCGCGTTCGCTGACTGCCGCGCATCAGGCGCGCGACTTCGAAACCGTCCATGCCCGGCATCTGCACATCCAGCAGCACCAGGTCGATGTCGTGTTCAAGCAACAGGCTGAGGGCTTCGAAACCGGAAGCCGCGGTCATGACCTGCCAGTCCTGGCGCTGCAGCAACGCGCGCATGCTGATCAGATTTTCAGGGTAATCATCAACGATCAAAAGGACTGAGCTGCCTTCACCTGGCTGGGGTTGCGCGCATTCCATGCTGCTTCTCTTGTCGGGACATCCAATCGGGACGCGGCCGGTTTCTCGTGAAAACCGTACAGTTACTGAGCCTTCACTCTAGTCCTGGATCCGAAAAAGCAGTAGCTGTCATCAGGCCATCATTTAACCAAACCGGTAAGAAGCCGACTAACGGTCATCGCTGCAGCCCCCGAAAACCGGGAAAGATGGCATTTCGACAGGATGTTGACGCCAATCATCCGCCAGACGGCCGTTAACAAAAAATCCCTCTACGCTTATAAAGGCCGCCCCCAAGAACCGCGTGCTAGAGCTTCTGGCACGCGAGTGCAGGAAAAATAGAGTGGAAGAACCGACATGATCGACCTCGCAACCTGGAACCTCAGCGTTCCCGTTGGCAGCCCGCCCTACACCGTCGAAACCTCCAAACTGGTGAACGGCTTCAAGGATCAGTACTTCCATTCCGACACCGGCACCCTGTTCTTCTGGTCCCCGGTTACCGGCTCGAAAACCGAAAACGCTATCTACCCGCGCACCGAACTGCGCGAAACCTACAGCAACGGCACCCTGCGCAACTGGTACTACCCGGACGCCGACAACCTGCTGCGCGCGACCCTCTCGGTCAATAAAGTGCCCAGTTCCGGCAAGATCGTCATCGGGCAGATTCATGCCTATGAAAGCCAGAAGCCGATGCTCAAGCTTGAGTATCAGTACAAAGACAAAACCGAGACCGGCAACCTGGTGATCAAGCTGCGCACCCATCCGGATCAGGACGAAAGCCGCGTCATCACCCTCGCCACCGGGATCAAACTGAATCGCGAGTTCAACTACCTCATTCATTTGAGTCCTGGCGGCGCGCTGGGCGTGAGTGCGGCCGGGTATCAGTGGGATTCGCAGATCAGCGCGACGTGGCGCAACAAGCCGCTGTATTTCAAGGCGGGCGTGTATGTGCAGGACAACACCGGGTACACCAGCGAGGGTGGGCAGGTGACGTTCAGCAAGCTGGATATCGATCACGACAAATAACCTGTGGGAGCTGCGGTGCGACGATTCGACTTGCCAGCGAAGGCGCCAGTAGCAGCACCTGAATTAAACGGTCATGTTTAAACCCGCTCGGCGCAACTTCCCGAAGCCTACAACGGCTTGCATCGCTGCCTACCGGTACGCCAGAATCCGCCGGCTTGTGCGCCTGGAGGGCCATCGATAACTTGATTCGGGTCACTGATTCGCAGTGATCGGGTTTAGTAGCCTGTGGTTTCAAGCTTTGTGCACAAGCATCTGTCAGTCAGGTATTTCAATACCTGCGCTCGATGGCGACTGTGCGCAGGGCACCCTCGGGTGCGCCGGTTTGCTCGAAACCCCGGTCTACTAACCTGCGTACAGTTGCCTCCACTTTGATTAGTAGCCAGGGCGGGGGCACTCCAATCAGGTTTCGAGCAAATGATTAAATCTACGCCTCATCCGCCGGTCGCAGACCCGGCCTCCCCCTACGATTCCATCGACCCCAAAAAACTCAACGAAGCCGCCGAACGCGCCCTCGACCACTACCTCTGCCCCGGCGCCCGCATCATGGCCACGGTCAACGAACCCGACCCCATGTACTTCGCCAACCCCGCCTACAACACCGAATCCCTGCTGGCCAACGCCAGCGAAACCCTCGGCTCCGCCAGCGAAATGCTCAACAACTTCGCCGCCACCCTCGCCCCCGCCGACCGCAAAACCGCGATTGGCATTGCGCAATTGGTGATGCTGGGGGAACTGGCGGTGAATCAGGCGCTGGATCACGTAGAGCCGAGCTAGGAACTTTCGTTCGTCCAAAAAATCGGCTCAAAAAAAACCCGCCTCACGGCGGGTTTCTTTCAAATCAGCTCAACACCCAGTCTCAATTGACCTTGGCGTTCAACTCACCCTTCAGATAACGCTGATACATGCTTTCCAGCGAGATCGGCTTGATCTTCGAAGCGTTGCCGGCAGTACCGAAAGCTTCATAACGAGCGATACATACATCGCGCATGGCCTTCACGGTTTCGCCGAAGAATTTACGCGGGTCGAATTCGCTCGGGTTGGTGGCCATCAGGCGACGCATTGCACCGGTGGATGCCAGACGCAGGTCGGTGTCGATGTTGACCTTGCGCACGCCGTGCTTGATGCCTTCGACGATTTCTTCAACCGGTACGCCGTAGGTTTCTTTGATGTCGCCGCCGTACTGGTTGATGATCGCCAGCCACTCTTGTGGCACCGACGAGGAACCGTGCATCACCAGGTGGGTGTTCGGGATGCGTTTGTGGATTTCCTTGATGCGGTCGATCGCCAGCACGTCACCGGTAGGTGGCTTGGTGAACTTGTAGGCACCGTGGCTGGTGCCGATGGCGATGGCCAGGGCATCAACCTGAGTCTTCTTGACGAAGTCAGCAGCTTCTTCCGGGTCGGTCAGCATCTGGCTGTGATCCAGAACGCCTTCGGCGCCGATGCCGTCTTCTTCACCGGCCATGCCGGTTTCCAGCGAACCCAGGCAGCCCAGCTCGCCTTCAACCGAAACGCCGCAGGCGTGAGCCATGGCCACGGTTTGTTGGGTCACGCGGACGTTGTATTCGTAGTCGGTCGGGGTCTTGCCGTCTTCGCCAAGGGAGCCGTCCATCATCACCGAGCTGAAGCCCAGCTGGATGGAACGCTGGCAGACGTCAGGGCTGGTGCCGTGGTCCTGGTGCATGCACACCGGGATGTGCGGGAATTCTTCGATTGCCGCCAGGATCAGGTGACGCAGGAACGGGGCGCCGGCGTATTTGCGGGCACCGGCCGAAGCCTGAACGATCACCGGGGAGTCAGTCTTGTCAGCGGCTTCCATGATGGCGCGCATCTGCTCAAGGTTGTTGACGTTGAAGGCTGGAACGCCGTAGCCGAATTCGGCTGCGTGGTCCAGCATCTGGCGCATGCTGATAAGTGCCATTGTGTGTGTCTCTCCCGGTTTGGGTCGTTAATCGTGCCAGCCTGCCGGAGCGGCGGCGGCTATTCAAGTGATTGCAGATCGGGGGTTGAGGCCCGGCCTGGTGATTCGATAAAGCAGATTCTGTTTTATTCGGCTTTGCAGCCCCGGCCGATCAAATCATTGGTAGCGACCCAGTAGACCAGGCCTTCATTACCTTTGATGTGAAACGCCAGCATGTCGTCGCTGTACAGTGCGCCCGAGGCGCCCGGCTCTTCTTTCAGGCGATAGACCTGATCGCCGCCGCCCAGCCGCACATCGACTGCCTTCTGGCCGGCATCGGTGAAGCGCCACAGCACCTTGGCCTGACTGTCGCAGGTCCAGGTGGTCCAGTTATCCACAGGGGCGGACGACTGAAACGGGTTCCACTGCGCGCAACCACCCAACAATCCCAATGCCGCAACGGCGATCAAGCCTTTCATCCGTGTTCCTCGACCGGCAGCGCACGCCGCCGGCCCTGAGTTAAAGAGTCAGACCGGTCAAGGACAACCATGTTCCTTGGCCGGGGTTTGCGTCTCGTATTTGTCCAGGCCGTCCGGGCCCGAGCGCTTGTTCAGCACCGGGTTGGTTTCGGCCTGCCAGTCGGCCTGGTAGCAGCCTTTCTGTGCCTCGCCGGGTGCCGGCTCCGGCGCAGCCTTCGGGTTACTCCCACAGGCTGCCAATGTACCGGTCAGCAACAACAGCGCTAACGACTTGACCATCTGAACACTCCTTTGCCTGGCCAAACGGGCGGCCTCAGGCCTTGGCCCGACTTTCCAGGACTTCAACGGCCGGCAGCACTTTGCCTTCGACGAATTCGAGGAACGCGCCACCGCCGGTGGAAATGTAGGAGATCTTTTCCGCCACGCCATATTTATCGATGGCCGCCAGGGTGTCGCCACCGCCGGCAATCGAGAACGCAGCGCTGTCGGCGATGGCCTGGGCCAGCACTTTGGTGCCGTTGCCGAACTGGTCGAATTCGAACACGCCGACCGGGCCGTTCCACAGGATGGTTTTCGACGACTTCAGCAGTTCGGCGAAGTTGGCGGCGGTTTGTGGGCCGATGTCCAGAATCATGTCGTCGGCAGCGACGTCAGCGATCAGTTTTACAGTCGCTTCGGCGCTTTCAGCGAATTCCTTGGCAACTACCACGTCGACCGGCAGCGGCACGCTGACCTTGGCGGCGATGGCGCGCGCGGTGTCCAGCAGGTCCGGCTCGTACAGCGACTTGCCGACCGGGTGACCGGCCGCAGCGAGGAAGGTGTTGGCGATGCCGCCGCCGACGATCAGTTGATCGCAGATCTGGCTCAGGCTGTTCAGCACGTCGAGTTTGGTCGAGACCTTGGAGCCGGCAACGATGGCAGCCATTGGCTTGGCCGGTGCGCCCAGGGCTTTGCCCAGTGCGTCCAGCTCAGCGGCCAGCAGTGGGCCAGCAGCCGCGACCTTGGCAAACTTGGCCACACCGTGGGTCGAACCTTCAGCGCGGTGAGCAGTGCCGAAAGCGTCCATCACGAACACGTCGCACAGGGCGGCGTATTGCTGGGCCAGTTCGTCGGCGTTCTTTTTCTCGCCCTTGTTGAAGCGCACGTTTTCGAACAGCACGATGTCGCCGGCCTTGACGTCAACGCCGCCCAGGTAATCGGCCACCAGTGGCACTTCGCGGCCCAGGGCCTTGCTCAGATAGTCGGCGACAGGCTTGAGGCTGTTCTCGGCAGAGAATTCGCCTTCGGTCGGACGACCCAGGTGCGAGCAGACCATCACGGCCGCGCCTTTTTCCAGGGCCAGCTTGATGGTCGGCAGCGAAGCCAGGATACGCGCATCGCTGGTGACAACACCGTCCTTGACTGGGACGTTGAGGTCTTCGCGGATCAATACGCGCTTACCTTGCAGATCGAGGTCGGACATCTTCAACACGGTCATGGGTCGCACTTCCTACGGTTTTTTTGAAGTCGCTGTTTGCAGATAGTGTTCTGCAACATCCAGCATTCGGTTGGCAAAACCCCATTCGTTGTCGAACCAGGCCAGGATGTTCACCAGCCGAGGGCCGGAAACGCGGGTCTGACTGGCATCGACGATGGCCGAATGTGGGTCATGATTAAAATCACAGCTAGCATGGGGAAGCTCGGTGTAGGCCAGCAGACCTTTGAGCGGGCCGCTGGTGGCGGCGTCGCGCAGGATCCGGTTGACCTCGCCGGCGTCGGTGTCGCTCGCGGTCTGCATCGTGATGTCGAGACAGGACACGTTGACCGTCGGCACGCGTACGGCTTTGGCCTGAATTCGTCCGGCAAGTTCCGGCAGCAGACGCTCGATACCGCGCGCCAGACCAGTGGACACCGGGATCACCGACTGGAACGCCGAACGGGTGCGGCGCAGGTCTTCGTGGTGATAGGCGTCGATCACCGGCTGATCGTTCATCGCCGAGTGAATCGTGGTGATCGACACGTAATCCAGGCCGACTGCCTGATCCAGCAGACGCAACAGCGGCACGCCGCAATTGGTGGTGCAGGAGGCGTTGGACACCAGCAGCTCGTCGCCGGTCAGACAATCCTGATTGACGCCGTAGACGATGGTGGCGTCGACATCCGCCTCGCTGGCCATCGGCTGCGAGAACAGCACACGCGGCGCGCCGGCGTCGAGGAAACGCTGGCCGTCTTCGCGGGTGTGGTAGGCGCCGGAGCATTCGAGCACCAGATCGACGCCCAGCGACGCCCAATCGATGCCTTCGGGGGTGGCACTGCGCAGGACCTTCACGCAGTCGCCATTAATATGCAGACAATCGCCGTCGACCTTCACTTCGCCGGGGAACCGGCCGTGGGTGGAGTCGAAGCGTGTCAGGTATTCGATGCTGGCCATGTCGGCCAGATCGTTGATCGCGACAATTTCAAACCCGGCCTTATCGCCTCGCTCGAACAACGCACGCAAGACGCAACGACCAATCCGGCCGTAGCCGTTGAGTGCAACTTTGTAGGGACGCGGTTGAGGCATGGGGTTCTCGATAGTATTCGCTAACAACACAACCCTATGCAGGAGCTGCCGAAGGCTGCGTTCTTTTGATCCTGTTTTTAAGATCAAGATCAAAAGAACGCAGCCTTCGGCAGCACCTACAGGGGAACGCGGTGGCCAGGGCCACCGCATTCGTACTGCTTAGTCTTCCAGCAGCTCTTCAGCCTGACCCAGGATGTTTTCCAGGGTGAAACCGAACTCTTCGAACAGCGCCGGGGCAGGAGCCGATTCGCCGTAGGTGGTCATGCCGATCACGCGACCTTCCAGACCCACGTACTTGAACCAGAAGTCGGCGTGAGCCGCTTCGATCGCGATACGCGCGCCAACCTGCAACGGCAGAACCGACTGCTTGTAGCTGGCGTCCTGAGCGTCGAACAGGCTGGTGCAAGGCATCGAAACAACACGCACCTTGCGGCCCTGCTCGGTCAGTTTGTCGTAGGCCTGAACAGCCAGACCGACTTCCGAACCGGTGGCGATCAGGATCAGCTCAGGCTCGCCTGCACAGTCCTTCAGCACGTAGCCACCACGGCTGATGTCGGCGATCTGGCCGGCATCACGGGTTTGGTGCTGCAGGTTCTGACGCGAGAAGATCAGCGCCGACGGGCCGTCCTTGCGCTCCAGGGCGTTTTTCCAGGCCACTGCCGATTCAACGGCATCGGCTGGACGCCAGGTGTCGAGGTTCGGCGTGGTGCGCAGGCTGGTCAGTTGCTCGATCGGCTGGTGCGTCGGGCCGTCTTCGCCCAGACCGATGGAGTCGTGGGTGTAGACGTGGATCACACGCTGCTTCATCAGTGCGGACATGCGCACCGCGTTGCGGGCGTATTCCATGAACATCAGGAAGGTCGCGCCGTAAGGCACCAGACCGCCGTGCAGGGCAACGCCGTTCATGATCGCGGTCATGCCGAATTCGCGCACGCCGTAGTACATGTAGTTGCCGCTGGCGTCTTCGGCGCTGACGCCTTTGCAGCCTTTCCACAGAGTCAGGTTGGAACCGGCCAGGTCAGCCGAACCGCCCAGCACTTCCGGCAGCAGCGGGCCGAACGCGTTCAGGGCATTCTGGCTGGCTTTACGGCTGGCGATGGTTTCGCCCTTGGCCGCGACTTCAGCGATGTAGGCCGAAGCCTTCTCGGAGAAATCAGCCGGCAGCTCACCGCTCAGGCGACGGATCAGTTCGTTGGCTTCGGTCGGGAACGCGGCGGAGTAGGCAGCGAAACGCTGGTCCCACTCGGACTCGACGGCGCGGCCCTTTTCCTTGGCATCCCATTCGGCGTAGATGTCGGCCGGGATTTCGAACGGACCGTGGTTCCAGTTCAGCGCCTTGCGGGTGAGGGCGATTTCCGCGTCACCCAGTGGGGCGCCGTGGCAATCTTCCTTGCCTTGCTTGTTCGGCGAACCGAAACCGATGGTGGTCTTGCAGCAGATCAGGGTCGGCAGCGGGCTCTTGCGAGCGGTGTCGATGGCAGTCTTGATCTCTTCCGGATCATGACCGTCGACGTTGCGGATCACCTGCCAGTTGTAGGCTTCGAAACGCTTCGGCGTGTCATCGGTGAACCAGCCTTCGACTTCGCCGTCGATGGAGATGCCGTTGTCATCGTAGAAGGCGATCAGCTTGCCCAGGCCCAGCGTACCGGCCAGGGAAGCGACTTCGTGGGAAATGCCTTCCATCATGCAGCCATCACCCAGGAACACGTAGGTGTGGTGGTCGACGATGTTGTGGCCAGGACGGTTGAACTGCGCGCCCAGTACCTTTTCAGCCAGGGCGAAGCCCACGGCGTTGGCCAGACCCTGACCCAGCGGGCCGGTGGTGGTTTCAACGCCCGGGGTGTAACCGAATTCCGGGTGACCCGGGGTGCGGCTGTGCAATTGACGGAACTGTTTCAGGTCGTCGATCGACAGGTCGTAACCGGTCAGGTGCAGCAGCGAGTAGATCAACATCGAGCCGTGGCCGTTGGACAGCACGAAGCGGTCACGGTCAGCGAACGATGGATTGCTCGGGTTGTGCTTGAGGTAGTCGCGCCAAAGCACTTCGGCGATATCTGCCATACCCATAGGGGCACCGGGATGGCCGCTGTTGGCTTTTTGCACGGCATCCATGCTGAGGGCACGAATGGCGTTGGCACGCTCACGACGGCTAGGCATCGCTGATCTCCTGGGTTTGAATAGATTGAAACGGAAAAAAGGAGGGCATTTTCCCTCACCCGAGCGCCTCGGGGCAATGACAGATAGTCATCCGGAGACGTTTTTCCCATGGATAACATCGGTTTCGGCTGGTGAATCCTTTCCGCTGTTCGTCTGTAGAGTTAACCGGCCAGTGAGAAGTGCAATAAAAAGCGCCACCCATCGAGCAATATCAAAACTTTTTGATATTGGCCTTGCGGTGTTTTCCGGCCGTCTCTAGACTGCTGGCCCTATGAACTTACGCGTGCCTTCCATTCGCCATGACGATTGCGACGAGCTGGCGGCCCTGTGCAAGGCCGGCGGCGATCCGCTGCGGCTGAATGTATTGCGCGCCCTGGCCAACGATTCGTTCGGCGTTCTGGAACTGGCGCAGATTTTCGATATCGGCCAGTCCGGCATGAGCCATCACCTTAAAGTGCTGGCACAGGCGGATCTGGTGGCGACTCGCCGTGAAGGCAATGCGGTTTTCTACCGCCGCGCCCTGCCCCATACCGAGTTGCTGGGCGGCAAGTTGCACGCGGCGTTGTTAGAAGAAGTCGACAATCTGGCGCTGCCGGCCGACGTGGAAACGCGGATCGCACAAGTACACGGGCAGCGTGCTGCCAACAGCCAGGATTTTTTCGCACGGGTCGCAGAGAAATTCCGCGCCCAGCAGGATTTGATTGCCGGCCTGCCGCAGTACCGTGAAAGCGTGCTGGCCCTGCTCGACAAACTGAACTTCGATGGTGCAGCCTCGGCCATCGAAGTCGGCCCCGGCGATGGTGCTTTCCTGCCGGAACTGGCCCGTCGTTTCGGCACCGTAACCGCACTGGACAACAGCGCGGCGATGCTCGAACTGGCCCGCCAGGTATGTGAACGTGAAAAGCTGGCTAACGTCAGCCTGCAATTGGCCGATGCATTGAATGGCACAAGCCTTCAGGCCGATTGCGTAGTGTTGAACATGGTGTTGCACCATTTCGCCGCGCCGGCCGAAGCGCTCAAGCACATGGCCAGCCTGCTGCAACCGGGCGGTAGCCTGCTCGTGACAGAGTTATGTAGCCACAACCAGAGTTGGGCCAGGGAGGCCTGCGGTGATCTGTGGTTGGGGTTTGAACAGGACGATCTGGCCCGTTGGGCCACCGCTGCGGGACTCGTTCCCGGGGACAGCCTCTATGTAGGCTTACGTAATGGTTTCCAGATTCAGGTCCGCCATTTTCAGCGACCGACTGGCGACACTCACCATCGGTAAATTCAGGAAAACATCGAGATGAGCGAATACTCCCTCTTCACCTCCGAGTCCGTGTCCGAAGGGCATCCGGACAAAATCGCCGACCAGATTTCCGATGCGGTGCTGGACGCCATCATCACCCAGGACAAACACGCACGCGTTGCCGTGGAAACCCTGGTCAAGACTGGCGTGGCCATCGTTGCCGGTGAAGTGACCACCAGCGCCTGGGTCGATCTGGAAGAGATCGTGCGTAACGTGATTCTCGACATCGGCTACAACAGCTCCGACGTCGGCTTCGACGGCGCGACCTGCGGCGTGATGAACATCATCGGCAAGCAGTCCCCTGACATCAACCAGGGTGTTGACCGTGCCAAGCCTGAAGATCAGGGTGCCGGCGACCAGGGCCTGATGTTCGGCTACGCCAGCAACGAAACCGACGTGCTGATGCCAGCACCGATCACCTTCTCGCACCAGCTGGTTCAGCGCCAGGCCGAAGCCCGTAAATCGGGTCTGCTGCCTTGGCTGCGCCCGGACGCCAAGTCGCAAGTGACTTGCCGTTACGAAGGCGGCAAGGTTGTGGGTATCGACGCTGTTGTTCTGTCGACCCAGCACAACCCTGAAGTGTCGTACAAAGACCTGCGCGAAGGCGTGATGGAGCTGATCGTCAAGCACGTGCTGCCTGCCGAACTGCTGAGCAAGGACACCCAGTTCCACATCAACCCGACCGGCCAGTTCATCATTGGCGGCCCGGTAGGTGACTGCGGTCTGACCGGTCGCAAGATCATCGTCGACAGCTACGGCGGCATGGCCCGTCACGGCGGCGGCGCGTTCTCCGGTAAAGATCCATCGAAGGTTGACCGTTCGGCCGCCTACGCTGGCCGTTACGTTGCCAAGAACATCGTGGCTGCCGGCCTGGCCGAGCGTTGCGAGATTCAGGTTTCCTACGCGATCGGTGTAGCCCAGCCTACTTCGATCTCGCTGAACACCTTCGGCACCGGCAAGATCAGCGATGACAAGATCATCAAACTGGTCCGCGAAGTGTTCGACCTGCGTCCATACGCGATCACCACCATGCTCGACCTGCTGCACCCGATGTACCAGGAAACCGCAGCCTACGGCCACTTCGGCCGTGCTCCGCAGACCAAGACCGTTGGCGAAGACACCTTCACCACGTTCACCTGGGAAAAAACCGACCGCGCCGACGCTCTGCGTTCTGCTGCCGGTCTGTAAGACTTCCCTGGCGATACAAGAAGCCCCGCACGGTTCGCCGTGCGGGGCTTTTTCATGTCCTGGAAACAAGCCGCAAAACAGCTGCCCGCCCCCGCGCTGAAATCCTGACTAGCCTTCAAGCAACTCCCTGAGCAAGGACGCTCACGATGCTTGCCACACTGCGCCTGTTTTTCTTTTTCCTGCCGGTTTTAATCCACTTCAGCACCTTCGCTGACGACTGCCCCACCTGGCCCGTCGACCGGGCACAAACCGAAATCGCCGCCCTGCAACAGCAGATCGATCAGTGGGACGACGCCTATCACCGAGAAGGCCGATCACTGATCGCCGACGAACTCTACGATCAGTCCCGCACCCGTCTCGGCGAATGGCGCCAGTGCTTCAAACTTCCACCGCCGCCCAAGCCGTTACGGACAGCGTCAGGGCCTGTCGCGCACCCGATCGCCCATACCGGCCTCGACAAGATTCACGACGCAGCGGACATCGAAGCCTGGCTGCGCGACCGCAAGGACGTCTGGGCACAACCCAAGATCGATGGCGTGGCCGTCACGCTGATCTATCGCGCCGGGCGTTTGCAGCAGGCGATCAGTCGCGGCGACGGGGTTCGCGGGCAGGACTGGACTGCATCGGCACAGAAGATCAACGCCATTCCCCAACAACTGACACAACCGCTGGACCTGTCGGTGCAGGGCGAACTCTATTGGCGACTGAACGACCATATCCAGGCCCGAGCCGGCAGCGCCAACGCCCGCGCGACAGTCGCCGGCCTGATGGGACGCAAGGACTTGAGTGCCGAACAGGCAGCAGGCATCGGGCTTTTTGTCTGGGACTGGCCGTTGGGGCCGAGCAGTCTGACAGAGCGAATCACGGGACTGGCAACACTCGGCTTCGAAACGACAGAACCTTACAGCCATCCCGTTGGTGATCTTGCTGATGCGAAAAAATGGCGTGATCACTGGTATCGCTCACCTCTGCCCTTCGCCAGTGACGGCATCGTCTTGCGCCAAAGTCTGCGTCCGGCAGCCGAACGCTGGCAGGCACGCTCGCCTTTCTGGGCCGCGGCCTGGAAGTACCCGTTCGCCCAGGCATTGGCCGATGTACGCAAGGTCGATTTCAAGATCGGCCGTACCGGGCGCATCACCCCCGTGCTGGAGCTGGCGCCGGTCATGCTCGATGATCGCCAGATCAGACGCGTCAGCGTCAGCTCACTCAAACGCTGGCAGGAACTGGACATACGCCCCGGCGATCAAGTGGCGATCAGCCTGGCCGGACTGACGATTCCGCGACTCGACAGCGTTGTGCTGCGCAGCACAGAGCGCGTCGAGCTGAACGTTCCACTCGCCAGCGACTTTCACGCGCTAAGCTGCTGGCAACCAACGCCCGGATGCGAGAGTCAGTTCCTCGCGCGTCTGACCTGGCTTGGCGGCAAGCAAGGGCTGGCACTGCCCCATGTCGGGCGCGGTACGTGGGAGAAACTTCTGGAAACAGGCCGCCTGAACAGCCTGCTGGATTGGTTGACCCTCGACGGGCCAGAGCTTGCTAAGATTGCCGGCCTCGGCGAGCGCAGCAGCGCCCGCCTGTCGCACAGTTTTCACAGCGCTCGCCAGCGGCCATTCGCCCAATGGCTCAAAGCCCTCGGGCTGCCGCCGACAGGTCAGGCCTCTCTGGTTGATTCATGGCAAGCGCTGGCACAACGCAATACTGAACAATGGCAGGCAGAACCCGGAATCGGCCCCGGTCGCGCGGCGCAATTGAGCGCTTTTTTCCGCGACCCGCAGGTGCTGGCCCTGAGTGAAACCTTACGTGCCGCCGGAATCGACGGTTTCTGAACATGCATCCCGGTACGCCGGGAACCCAACGGTCGCCGAGGCGCTCCAAGAGCGCAGTGCTTTCACGACCCGATTGCCTTTGCACATGGAGCTTTTATGAAATTTCTCGCACCGCTCGCCCTGCTGACTCTTTGCGGCGTAATGGCCGCCCCCGCGATGGCTGGCGAAGACGCCCCGGGCCTGACCGGTTGTGCTGCCAAGAAGCAAGGCATCATCAATCAGATCGAACAGGCCAAATCCCGTGGCAACGCCGACCAGCAGGCCGGTCTCGAAACCGCACTGCGCGAAGTCACAGACCACTGCACCGACGCCGGCCTGAAAAAGGAACGTGAAAACAAGGTGCTCGACGCCAAGCACGAAGTGAGCAAGCGTCAGGCTGACCTCGACAAGGCCATGAAGAAAGGCGACCCGGAGAAGATCGACAAGCGCAAGAACAAGCTCGCCGAATCGCGCAAGGAATTGCAGGACGCGCTGGACGAACTCGACAAGTAATCCGGCAGGCAACGTGCGGTGAAAGAGTCCTCTCCTTCACTGCACTTCAGGATCAATGATCCCGAAATTCTTTATGGCAGGCACTGCAGGCATCTTCAACCTTCTGCACCGCCGGCCCCAAATTGCTGGCCTTGTACGGTTGAACCTGGCTGGCGATCACCAGTTCACCGGTGGCCGCCTCAAGGGTGCGGGCCATTTCCTGGAAACGTGCCTGTCTCAGCCAGACATCGTCCTTGGCGCTGGTGTGATCTTCTTCGCGCACCTGCGGAAAGTGTTTCCACGGTTCATGGGACAGCGCATCGAGCTTGACCGCGCCTTCCGTGAATTTCGGCCCGTCGAAGGCAATGCGCCCGCGCAGCATGCCGCCCAGGTCTTCGCCGGTCTTGAGCATCTGCTTGAAGATCGCCTTGCGCTGGCCCAGCGGGGAATTCGGATCGACACCGCCACAGGCGGACAAGGTCAGACAGGCCAGCAATACAACAGAAAGTCTTTTAAGAGTCATGGTGGCTTCAGGTCACGGAATTCGGCGGCCAGTATCCTCGCGTCACCGCCAAACACCAATAGCCCTATTAATAATATGGGTTGCTGGCGCGCATGGAGCACGCCTGCAACCGACACAGGAAATTCTCCATGAACAGCCGTTTCAAGGCCTGGCGTCACCCACTCATCGCAACCCTGCCGCTGCTGGCCATCCTCGCCGGCTGCACCGGGGGCGACAGTGCCAAGCCGAAAACCCACGCACTGGCCACTTACTCCAGCGCCACCTGGGAAGCCCTGCCCGCAGTGTCCGACAACGATCTGGTGGCCGGCTTCGGTTCGTGGCGCAGCGCCTGCACCCGGCTAAAGGCTGATCCGATCTGGGGCGCCACCTGCGCAGCGGCAGCCAATGTGCCGCAAAGCGCTGGCGACATCCGCAGCTTCCTCAAGCAGCACCTCGACGTCTTCGGTCTGCGCGCCGAGCACGACAATCCCAACGGCCTGATCACCGGCTACTACGAACCGGTCTACCCCGGCAGCCTGACGCAAACCGCGACCGCCAACGTGCCGGTGTACGGCGTGCCCGAGGACATGATCATCGTGTCCCTGGACAGCATTTACCCTGAGCTGAAAGGCAAACGCCTGCGCGGACGCCTCGAAGGTCGCGTGCTCAAACCCTATGACGACGCAGCTACCATCGAGACCAAAGGCGTCAAGGCACCGGTGGTGGCGTGGCTGACTGACCCGATGAACCTGCAATTCCTGCAGATCCAGGGTTCGGGGCGGATTCAGACCGATGACGGCCGACAACTGCGCATCGCCTACGCCGACCAGAACGGTCACCCGTACCGGCCGATCGGCCGCTGGCTGGTGGAACAGGGCGAACTGAAGAAAGAAGACGTGACCATGGGCGCGATCAGCAACTGGGCCAAGGCCAATCCGTCGCGCATTCCGGAGTTGCTGGGCAGCAACCCGAGTTATGTGTTTTTCACCCGCAACCCGGACAGCAACGAAGGCCCGCGCGGCTCGTTGAATGTGCCGCTGACCGCCGGTTACAGCGCGGCGGTGGATCGCAAGGTGATCCCGCTGGGCAGCCTGCTGTGGCTGTCGACCACTCGCCCGGACGGCACGGCACTGGTACGCCCGGTGGCCGCGCAGGACACCGGCGGCGCGATTGCCGGCGAAGTTCGTGCAGACCTGTTCTGGGGCACCGGTGATGCCGCCGGGCAACTGGCCGGTGACATGAAGCAGCAGGGGCAGATCTGGATGCTCTGGCCCAAAGGCGCGGCGTTGCCGCAAGTGCCGCAGGTGGCCGACAAGCTGTAAGCGCAACGCAAAAGATCGCAGGCCTCGTCAGCCTGCGATCTGTTCAGCTTCAGACCGAAACGAAGAAGAAACTGGCGATCAGCCCCATCCCGACAAACCACACCAGCGACCGCAAAATCGCCCAGTCCGCCAGATAGCAAATGATGTAGAGCAGGCGACTGGTGATAAACAGCACCGCCAGCACGTTGACCGTCACCAGCTCCGCCGTGCCGACCAGATGCGCGACGATCACCGCCGCCGCAAAGGCCGGCGTCACTTCAAAACTGTTCAGTTGCGCCGCATGGGCCCGTCGGGCCAAACCGTTCAGGCTTTCGAGAAAATCCCGAGGATCGTGATTGTCGCTCAGCCGATAACCACCGACAGCCTTGGCCACGCCCGTGCACACATAGGGCAGAAAGATCGCAATCAAAACGCACCACAGAGCCACCGTCATAACGCCGTCCTTCTTCAGTTTTTAGAGTGTTGGCGGGTCAGAACTTCATCACCAGCATGCCGATCAGCACCAGCCCACAGGCTAAGAGCCGTGGCCGACCGAAAGGTTCTTTCAGGTAGCGCATGCCGAACAGCACCACCAGAATCACGCTGATTTCACGCAACGCCGCCGCTTCGGCAATCGAGCCCAACTGCATCGCCCACAGCACCAGAGCGTAGCTGAACAACACGCAGAACCCGACCGCGAGTCCCAGCTTCCATTGTTCGCGCCAGAACAGCATAAACGCCGGCCGCTTGGCCACCCACGCCAGCAGCGGGAACGGCCAGGCGCTGAGCAGCGTGACCCAGACCAGGTAGTCCAGCGGATGCGACCAGCGCCGCAAGGCCTGGCCATCGATGTAGGTGTAGCAGCCGATGCACAGCCCGATCAGCGCCACTACCGGCAGCATCGACCATGGCAAGTGTTTCCCGCCGCCGCCCTGCCAGAGCAGGCAGGCCATACCCAGCGGGATCAGCATGATCCCGAAAATCTGCTGCGTGGTCAGCACTTCACCGGCGAAAATCAGGGTCAGCGCCAGCACCACCAGCGGCGACAGTCCGCGCATCAACGGATAGACCAGGCCCAGGTCGCCGACCCGATAGGCCTGGATCAACAGGTAGCGATAAAGCAGCTCGAACGCCGCCGAGGCCAGAATCCACGGCCAGATCTCCTGGGGCGGCAGGCTGATGAAAGGAAATGCCAGCGCGACGAACAACAGCGCCACGGTGTCCATGCAGGCCACCACCAGCAGCCGTTCGGCGCTGAACTTGATCAAGGTATTCCACGCTGCGTGCAACAGCGCCGCCACCAACACCAGAGCTGTCGCCAGCACGAGTCACTCCTTCATTCTTGTTTTTGAACCTGAGCCCTTTGATCAGGTCTTTTATTCGCGATGTGTCAGGCGTTGTTTATACGCCAAGCGCCCCCGTCGCAACCGGTTGCGCACAGACGAATCTCAAAAAACCCTGTCTGGGCGACACAATTGTGCCCCCACCCGGTGTCTGCCCATCCAACCCTTGCGTCCACGAACGGGCGCGTTGTCTTTTCACCCCCCATCCAAAGGACCCCGGATGCTTGAACTCGTCGCCGCTTTCATCTGCCTCACCACCCTCCTCACTTTCGTGAATTTCCGCTTCATCGGTTTGCCTCCGACCATCGGCGTGATGGTTACCGCACTGATGTTTTCCCTGTTGCTGCAAGGCCTGAGCCTGCTCGGTTACCCCGGCCTCGAAGAGCGCGTACAGCAACTGATCGGCCAGATCGACTTCGGTGATCTGCTGATGAACTGGATGCTGTCGTTCCTGCTGTTCGCCGGCGCCTTGCACGTCAACCTGAATGACCTGCGCAGCTACCGCTGGCCCATCGGCCTGCTGGCGACGTTCGGCGTATTGATCGCCACCGCCGTGATCGGCAGCCTCGCCTATTACATCTTCGCCCTGTTCGGCTGGCACGTGAGCTTCCTCTACTGCCTGTTGTTCGGCGCACTGATTTCCCCGACCGACCCGATCGCGGTGCTCGGCGTGTTGCGTACGGCCAACGCCTCGAAACCGTTGAAAACCACCATCGTCGGCGAATCGTTGTTCAACGACGGCACCGCCGTGGTGGTGTTCACCGTGTTGCTGGGCATCGCGCAACTGGGCGAAACCCCGACCATCGGCGCCACCGCCATGCTGTTCGTCCATGAAGCCGTCGGCGGTGTGCTGTTCGGCGGGCTGATCGGTTATCTGGTGTACCTGATGATCAAGAGCATCGAGCAGCACCAGATCGAAGTCATGCTGACCCTGGCATTGGTGATCGGCGGTTCGGCAATGGCCACCGAGCTGCACGTGTCGGCGCCGATTGCGATGGTGGTCGCCGGCCTGATCATCGGTAACCTCGGTCGCAATCTGGCGATGAACGACATGACGCGCAAATACCTGGACGGTTTCTGGGAGTTGCTCGACGACATGCTCAACGCCCTGCTGTTCGCGCTGATCGGCATGGAGCTGTTGCTGCTGCCGTTCAACTGGCTGCACGTGGCGGCTGCAAGTCTGTTGGCGCTGGCGATTCTGTTGTCGCGGCTGCTCACCGTGGCCCCGGCCATTGTCCTGTTGCGTCGCTGGCGCACGGTGCCGCGCGGCACCATCCGGATCCTGACCTGGGGCGGTTTGCGCGGCGGTGTTTCGGTGGCGTTGGCCCTGGCCCTGCCGCTGGGCCCGGAACGCGATCTGCTGCTGAGCATCACCTACATCGTAGTGCTGTCGTCGATCCTCCTGCAGGGTCTGACCATCGGCAAACTGGTCAAGCACGCCACCCGTGATGAACCGGCAGCCACTGCCGAACCTGCGCACCATTGATCACTTCTTGATCTGCTGCGGATCGGGCTTTTCCGCCTGATCCGCAGACTCCTTCGGTTTTCCGCTTTCGCTGCGAATCTGCGCATGGCTGATCAGGGCGAAGATGAAACTGCCGCCGATGATATTCCCCGCCAGTGTCGGCCCGGCAAACACCGCCCAGAAATCACTCCACGGCAACTCGCCGGCAAACACCAGGTACGACACTTCCGCCGAGCCGACCACGATGTGCGTGAAGTCGCCCAGTGCCATGAGGTAGGTGATGAGGATGATGATCCACATCTTCGCGCTTTCCATGGACGGAATCATCCAGACCATGGTGGCGATCATCCAGCCGGAAACGATGCCCTTGGCGAACATCTGGCTGGCGTGGTTTTCCATGACCTTGCGACCGATTTCGAGGAAGGCTGCGTCGGTCTTGCTGTCGAAGATCGGCAGCTCGAGCATCACGTAAGCCACCAGAATCGTGCCGCACAGATTGCCGAACAGTACGACTGTCCAGAGTCGGATCAGTCGGCCGAAGTTTCGGATCGTCGGTTTGGTCATGACCGGCAGCACAGCGGTCAGGGTGTTTTCGGTGAACAACTGCTGGCGGGCGAGGATCACCGCGAGAAAACCTGCGCAGTAGCCAAAACTGGCGATCACCTTGAATTCGTCACCCTCGGGCAACCGGGAATTGAGCAGGCCCATGCCCATCAGCGACAGGCCCATGGTCAGCCCCGCCGCCAACGCCGACCACCACAGCGCGGCAATGCTGCGCTCCAGTTCCTGGTCGCCCTGTTTACGGATGATTTCATGCAGGACCGCCGCGCGGGGCGGCTGGTTTTTCTCGACTTCGTGCTGTTCCTTGGCCGAGAGGTCGGGGGTCTTGCCGTCTGTTGGCGTGGTCATGGCGGGAAACCGGTGGCGGGGTCATAAAACTACGACACGCGCCATTCGGCTTCCGTTCTACAGGACGCGCCGATTACTCGGTAACGGGCGTTTCATCCTTGAACTGGTCTTTGACGTATTTGATCTCGGTCCGCCCGTGCGGCGCCGGCAGGCCGTCTTCACCGAGGTTGACGAAGACCATCTTCTCGACCGTCAGGATGCTCTTGCGGGTGATCTTGTTGCGCACTTCACAGGTCAGGGTGATCGAGGTGCGGCCGAACTCGGTGGCGGTGATGCCCAGTTCGATGATGTCGCCCTGGCGCGAGGCGCTGACGAAGTTGATCTCGGAAATGTACTTGGTCACCACGCGCTGGTTGCCCAGTTGAACGATGGCGTAGATCGCCGCTTCTTCGTCGATCCAGCGCAGCAGGCTGCCGCCGAACAGGGTGCCGTTGGGGTTGAGGTCTTCGGGTTTTACCCATTTGCGGGTGTGGAAATTCATGTTCACTCCTGAGCGTTTGCCGAAAGATGGGCGCCATCTTGGCAGACTGATCGGTCATGCTCCATGAGGCTTCTACTATGGTCGCGATTGGCGATCTTCATTTGGCCGACAGAAACCCTTTGGAAGATCAGTCTAGACGGCTATAATCGCCCCCGTTTCAAAACGGTAACGTTCACTTGATACCGTTTTCCCGCCACCTGTCCGAGGGGCGCTGCAGCAGGTTCAACCTGTCAGGCTCGGATGGGGCGTTGACTGGCTCAGGCCGGACACTAAACGCACAACGGCGCCCATTCGCATACATTACGAATGGAGGCTCTTCATGAGCGCTGTTATCACGCCTGCAGATTTTAACGATTACAAAGTTGCCGACATGTCCCTGGCTGCCTGGGGCCGTCGCGAAACCATCATCGCCGAGTCGGAAATGCCGGCCCTGATGGGTCTGCGCCGCAAGTACGCTTCCGAGCAGCCGCTGAAAGGCGCGAAAATCCTCGGCTGCATCCACATGACCATTCAGACCGCCGTGCTGATCGAAACCCTGGTTGCCCTGGGTGCCGAAGTTCGCTGGTCGTCCTGCAACATCTTCTCGACTCAGGATCAGGCCGCTGCTTCCATCGCCGCTGCCGGCATCCCGGTTTTCGCCTGGAAAGGCGAGACTGAAGAAGAGTACGAGTGGTGCCTGGAGCAGACCATCCTGAAAGATGGCCAGCCATGGGACGCCAACATGATCCTCGACGACGGCGGCGACCTGACCCAGCTGCTGCACGACAAGTACCCACAGGTTCTGGATCGCGTTCACGGCGTGACCGAAGAAACCACCACCGGCGTACACCGTCTGCTGGACATGCTGGCCAAGGGCGAACTGCGCATCCCGGCCATCAACGTCAACGACTCGGTGACCAAGTCCAAGAACGACAACAAGTACGGCTGCCGTCACAGCCTGAACGACGCCATCAAGCGCGGCACCGACCACCTGCTGTCCGGCAAGCAAGCGCTGGTCATCGGTTACGGTGACGTGGGCAAGGGCTCGGCCCAGTCCCTGCGTCAGGAAGGCATGATCGTCAAGGTCTCCGAAGTCGACCCGATCTGCGCCATGCAAGCCTGCATGGACGGTTTCGAACTGGTTTCGCCGTTCATCGACGGTATCAACGACGGCACCGAAGCCAGCATCGACAAAGCGCTGCTGGGCAAGATCGACCTGATCGTGACCACCACCGGTAACGTCAACGTTTGCGACGCAAACATGCTCAAAGCCCTGAAGAAGCGTGCCGTTGTCTGCAACATCGGTCACTTCGACAACGAAATCGACACCGCTTTCATGCGCAAGAACTGGGCATGGGAAGAAGTGAAGCCACAGGTACACAAGATCCACCGTACCGGCCCGGGCGCTTTCGACGCTCAGAACGACGACTACCTGATCCTGCTGGCCGAAGGCCGTCTGGTGAACCTGGGCAACGCCACCGGTCACCCGAGCCGCATCATGGACGGTTCGTTCGCCAACCAGGTTCTGGCGCAGATCTTCCTGTTCGGCCAGAAGTACGCCGACCTGTCGCCAGCCCAGAAAGCCGAGCGCCTGACTGTTGAAGTACTGCCGAAGAAACTCGACGAAGAAGTGGCCCTGGAAATGGTTCGCGGCTTCGGCGGCGTGGTCACTCAACTGACCAAGCAACAGGCTGACTACATCGGCGTGACCGTCGAAGGCCCGTTCAAGCCGCACGCTTACCGCTACTAAGAGCAGCTGCGAGCTTCAAGCTTCAAGCGGCAAGCAAGGCCACAAGCCGGGCTTGCCGCGCGAAGCCCGAAAGCTCTGCCCCTATTTGTCAAAACAGTGTCAGGCCGCAAGCTTCAGGCACAAGAGACCAGCGCACCTCCGCTGCTCTTGCAGCTTGAAGCTTGCAGCTTGTAGCTGGAGGTCCCCTCCATGTCCCAAGACCGTCGCTACAGCTTCGAGTTCTTCCCGACCAAGACCGATGCTGGGCATGAAAAACTGCTCGCCACTGCCCGTCAGCTGGCCACCTACAACCCTGACTTCTTTTCCTGCACCTACGGCGCGGGCGGCTCGACCCGTGACCGCACGCTGAATACCGTGTTGCAGCTGGAAAGCGAAGTCAAAATCCCCGCCGCCCCCCACCTTTCGTGCGTCGGCGACAGCAAGGACGACCTGCGCGGCCTGCTGAACGAGTACAAGGCGGCCGGCATCAAGCGCATCGTTGCTTTGCGCGGTGACCTGCCGTCCGGCATGGGCATGACCAGCGGCGAGCTGCGTCACGCCAATGAACTGGTTGAATTCATTCGTGAAGAAACCGGCAATCATTTCCACATCGAAGTTGCCGCTTACCCGGAGATGCATCCGCAAGCGCGCAATTACGAAGACGATCTCGCCAATTTCGTGCGCAAGGCCCGTGCCGGCGCCGACAGCGCGATCACCCAGTACTTCTTCAACGCCGACAGCTACTTCTACTTCGTCGACCGTTTGCAGGCGCTGGGCGTGGACATTCCAGTCGTTCCGGGGATCATGCCGATCACCAACTACAGCAAGCTCGCGCGCTTCTCCGATGCCTGCGGTGCGGAAATCCCGCGCTGGATTCGCAAGCAACTGGAAGCCTATGGCGATGACAGCCAAAGCATTCAGCGCTTCGGCGAACAGGTCGTCACCGAAATGTGCGAACGCCTGCTGCAGGGCGGCGCACCTGGTCTGCACTTCTATTCCATGAACCAGGCCGAACCTAGCCTGGCGATCTGGAACAACCTGAAGTTGCCACGCTGAGACCGCTGTACGCCGCAAGCTGAACGCTTCTTGCCACAACAAAAGATCGCAACTTTCGACAGCTTTTACAGCGCTGTCGCAACTGCGATCTTTTGCTTTTAAGGCCCGAAACAGAGCTTCTGCTGCCAGTTTCTGGCTCTTTGGCGTTTCTCGTCGTAATCTCAAGTCATGCCTTTGATCACGCAGTTATTCGCCGTGCTGGTTTTTGCTTGCCTGAGCTTTGCGGCTCGGGGCGAGAAGCTGCGTATCGTCACCGAACCGTGGGCGCCGTACGTTTACGAAGAGAACGGCAAGAACCTCGGGCTGGACTACGAAACCACCGCCATCGTGTTCAAGCGTCTGGGCATCGAAGTCGAATGGCAGTTCCTGCCGTGGAAACGCTGCCTGTCGATGCTCGAAACCGGCCAGGCTGACGGCGCGCTGGATATTTTTCACAGCGCCGAACGCGACGCCACCCTGCTCTACCCGAGCGAACCGCTGTCGGACGTCGAATTTGTGATGTTCTATGCCAACGAACGACCGCATCCCTTTCGCAGCCTTGAAGACCTCAAGGGCCTGACCATCGGCACCTCGCCGGGTTATCTGTACAGCCCGGACTTCAGGGAATCGCCCCTGTTTACCCGCGAACCAGCCCCGACCCACGAAGCCAACTTCGGCAAACTGGTGCGCGGGCGCATCGACCTGCTGATCACCGATCGCCGCGTGGGTCAGCATTTGCTCGACGAACTGAATATCCGCAACCAGATCACCGAAAACCCCACCGTCATCAGCCGTCAGAGCCAGTTTCTGGCCGTTCGGCGCAACGCAGGGATGGATTTGCTGGTGCAGCGCTTCGGCGCCGAACTCAAGCGTTTCAAGCGTGAACCGGCCTATGCCGAGCTCAGCGCACGCTACGGCGCGGCCCCGGCCATGACCGCGCCACTGGGCAGCGCCACCGCCAGCGGCAAAACCGTTGAGCAGCAGGAAAGCGGCGCGCAGTGATTGCTCTGTTATACTCCGGCGTTCCCGCCAGGCTCACGCCCGGACGCCCGGAACCGTAACAGGCCTCCCGACCCGCTACAGCGCAGCTTTTCAGCCCGCGCGAGCGCTCCGGACGTGCCTTCGGAACCGCAGCAGGACCGGACGGGATTGCGTCCTCTTAAACGCCATTCGCGCCAGGCAAGACTCCCATTGGGCCAAGCCCTAACTAAAACAGGATTACTCATGTCCTTTGCTTCCCTCGGTCTCTCCGAGGCTTTGGTCCGCGCTATCGAAGACGCGGGCTATACCGAGCCTACTCCGGTGCAACAGCGGGCCATTCCCGCCGTGTTGCAAGGTCGCGACCTGATGGTTGCGGCACAGACAGGTACCGGTAAAACCGGCGGTTTCGCCCTTCCGATCCTGGAGCGGCTGTTCCCTAACGGTCACCCGGACAAATCCCAGCGTCACGGCCCGCGCCAACCGCGCGTCCTGGTGCTGACCCCGACCCGCGAACTCGCGGCCCAGGTTCACGACAGCTTCAAGATCTACGCCCGTGACCTGAAATTCGTCAGCGCCTGCATCTTCGGCGGCGTCGGCATGAACCCGCAGGTTCAGGCCATGTCCCGTGGCGTGGACGTACTGGTTGCCTGCCCGGGTCGCCTGCTCGACCTGTGCGGCCAGGGCAGCGTCGATCTGTCCCACGTTGAAATCCTTGTGCTGGACGAAGCCGACCGCATGCTCGACATGGGCTTCGTCCATGACGTGAAGAAAGTCCTCGCGCGTCTGCCGGCCAAGCGCCAGAACCTGCTGTTCTCGGCGACCTTCTCCAAAGACATCACCGACCTCGCCGGCAAGCTGCTGCACAACCCGGAACGCATCGAAGTGACGCCGCCGAACACCACGGTCGAGCGCATCGAACAACGCGTATTCCGTCTGCCGGCCAGCCACAAGCGTGCGCTGCTGGCTCACCTGATCACCGCTGGCGCCTGGGAACAGGTACTGGTGTTCACCCGCACCAAGCACGGCGCCAACCGCCTGGCCGAGTACCTGGACAAACACGGCCTGCCGGCTGTGGCGATCCACGGCAACAAGAGCCAGAACGCCCGCACCAAAGCCCTGGCCGACTTCAAGGCCGGCGAAGTGCGCATCCTGGTAGCGACCGATATCGCCGCCCGAGGCCTGGACATCGACCAGTTGCCGCACGTGGTCAACTTCGAACTGCCGAACGTCGATGAAGACTACGTGCACCGCATCGGCCGTACCGGCCGTGCCGGTCGTTCGGGCGAGGCGATCTCGCTGGTTGCGCCGGACGAAGAAAAACTGCTGAAAAGCATCGAGCGCATGACCAAGCAGAAAATCGCCGACGGCGACCTGATGGGCTTCGATGCCAGCACCAT
Organism: Pseudomonas sp. GW821-FHT02C04; assembly: GCF_059421845.1. Taxonomy (NCBI): domain Bacteria; kingdom Pseudomonadati; phylum Pseudomonadota; class Gammaproteobacteria; order Pseudomonadales; family Pseudomonadaceae; genus Pseudomonas; species Pseudomonas sp. GW821-FHT02C04. The sequence goes on from NZ_JBWKVT010000002.1 coordinate 210,956, forward strand.
CGAGGCCGAGAAGCCTGAAGTGCGCGAGCGTCCGGACATGCGCAACCCGCGCAACGCCCGTGGCCCACGCGGCGACGGCCCGAATGGCGGCGGCGGTGGCGGCGGTCGTAAAGACAAAGGCAAAGACAAGGGCAAGGAAAAACCTGCCGGCGAACGCGGTGAGCGTGGCGAGCGTCCAGCCCGTCAACAGAAGCCGCGCGAAGGCACTCCGGCCCGCGAACAGCGCCAGCCAAGCCAGCCGCCACGCGCCGCTGCCGACCGTGCTCCGGACGAATTCCTCGACGACGATGTGGATAACTTCGGTAACCGCGTTGACTACGTGCCGAAGCAGGCTCCGGCCGGCGGCCGTGGTCGTCGTCCAGGCGCTCCGGCGCAAGGCGCAGGTTCGGGCGCGCCGCGCACCGGTGGCCAGCCACAAGGTCGCCAGAACGGTCCACGCAACAGCAACGGTTCGAGCACCGGCACCCCACCGGCCAAACGCAGCGGCCCGCGCAACGGTGCGCCGCGTGACGGTCAGGGTCGTCGCGACGAAAACCCGCGCAACCGCCGCCCGGCCCGTGACGATCAGCAACGTGCCGAACCGGCCGTGCAGAACCCGCGCAGCAGTGGCCCGAAGATCATGCACAAGGAATCGAAAGCCGACCGCTTCCCGACTCCGGAACAGCTCGATCAACTGCCAAGCCGTCCACGCGGTGAAAAACCGGCCTTGCTGACTCGCAATCGCTGAGTTTCAACAAGGCAATAAAAAACGCCCCCGGTCGCAAGACCGGGGGCGTTTTTGTATGTCTGGCGAAAATTACTTCGCTTTGACACCTTCGAACGAGATGTACAGGTCGACGTTGTCGGACTGAGGACCCAGATCCATCATCTTGCCGAAATCAGAGCGCTTGATGCTGGTGGTGCCTTCGAAGCCGGCACGGTAGCCGCCCCATGGATCCTTGCCTTCACCCAGGAACGTGGCCTTGACCACGATCGGCTTGGTCACGCCGTGCAGGGTCAGGTCGCCGGTCACGTCAGCAGTGTCTTTGCCTGCGGCGTTCTTGCCGGTGGATTTGACGCTGGTGGAGACGAACTTGGCGTCAGCGAATTTGCCCACGTCCAGGAAGTCTTTGCTGGCGATGTGCTTGTCACGCTCGGCGTGGTTGGTGAACACGCTGGCGGTCTTCACGTCGAACTCGATCTTGCTGTCTTCAGGCTTGGCAGCATCGAAGCTGAACTTGCCGCTGATGTCCTTGAAGGTACCGGTGATGAAGCTGTAGCCCAGGTGGCTGATCTTGAAGTCGACGAAGGCGTGCTGGCCTTCTTTGTCGACGGTGTAGTCAGCGGCCATTACGTTGGCGGACAGCACGGCAGAACCGATTGCCAGAGCGGCCAGAGTCTTTTTCAACATGCTTTCTTTTCCTTTGAGTCGAGGTTGAACTTCAGGCTTTGCGACCGAGCATTCGGGTGAGGGTCGCATCACGATCGATAAAGTGGTGCTTCAATGCTGCCAACGCATGGAGGCCGGAAAAAATTACCAGCGCCCACGCCAGGTACAGATGAATCACCCCAGCGGTATCTGCCTGGTCCGGTAGTCCGGAAACCAGTGCAGGAACTTCAAACAGGCCAAACACCGGGATCCCGACACCGTCTGCGGTGGAAATCAGGTAACCGGCAAGCATCACGGCGAACAGCGCAAGGTAGAGAAACCCATGGCCGAACCTGGCGCCGATGCGGGTCATGCGGCTGTAGCTCTGCAGCGTTGGCGGCGGAGGGCTGACAAAACGCCACAGCACCCGCAACACCATCACAGCCAGCAGCACCAGACCGATGCTCTTGTGCAGATCCGGCGCGTCTTTGCGCCAGGTGCTGTAGTAATCCAGCCCCACCATCCACAGACCGAGTGCGAACAATCCGAAGACTGCCAGCGCCACGCCCCAGTGCATGAAAATGCTGATCCAACCGTAGCGCGAAGAAGAGTTACGTAGCTGCATTGCCCAAATCCTGTGAGAACTGCGAACCAAGACTAGCGAGTTATCTATCGAATTAAAGCGGAAAATTTCGCTTTGAAATATCGAGAAATACGATCAAGAGTCTTGAACAGGGGAGTTAAGGAAAGATTAAAGGTGAAAAGTGTGGCGGGATGTTAGTTGGCGGCTCGCAGATTTCCACTGACCGGGCCGACTGACAGGCAATAAAAAAGCGCGGCATGAAAGCCGCGCTTTTTCATTCACCGCAACGCCTTACTGCGCTTTGGTATCGGTCGCTGCTGCAGGTTTGGCTGCTGGCTTCTTCGCCGGTTCAGCCTTTTTCGCTGCAGGTTTGGCCGGGGCTTTTTTCGCCTCGGTCTTGGCTGCAGGTTTTTTCGCTGCTGGCTTGGCTGCCGCTTTCTTGGCTGGCTCGGCTTTCGCCGGGGCTGCTGGCTTCGGTGCTTCCACCGGAGCTGGCGCAGGAGCCGGGGTCGGCGCAGGTGCTGGAGCGGCTGGAGCAGGTGCCGGCTCTGGCGCTTTTACTGGCTCTGGTTTCTTGTCGTCATCCGAGCCGCCGAACAGGTTGGTGAAGAAGTTGCCTTTTTTCGCCGCCGTGGCCGCACCCGCTGCGCCTGCCGCCGCTGCTGCGGTGGCTGCCGCCGGGCCGACCTTGATCGGTTCGAAGGATTTGCCCGCCGCCAGGTCTTCAACCTGACTGGCCGCACGCTGACCGGTGCGCAGTGCGCCTTCCAGGGTGCCCGGGTACAAGGTGTCGGTGTGTTCGCCGGCAAACGCTACGCGTTGCAGCGGACGCTCCCACAGGCGCCAGAATTTGCTGATCTGGCCAGGACCGAAGGCCAGGTAAGAACCGCCAGTCGATGGGTCGGTGCTGTAGCGACGGATTTCATAACCGGTGAACGAGCCACGGGCCTGAGGATAAAACGTGTGCAGACGGATCAGCACCTGATCGACCATCTGCTTGTCGCCGAAGGCCTGCATCACACGGGCGTTGTCGCCGGACAGGTTGATCACCACGTTCGCGCCGCCCTTCAGGGCCGGCTCGATCCACAACATGCCCAGACCGGTGTTGCTGTAGATCTCGCCGGACATCCGCGCCTTGCTTTCCCACACTGGCGTCTTGAACTTCAGCATGATCTGGTCGCGCCAGCCGTAGTTGGTGCCCTTGATCGCAGCCAGGTGCTGGGCGTCCAGCGCCGGGGTCAGCTGGATCTTGTTAAGCGCGCGCAGTGGCACGGCCAATACAACGTAATCCGCCGAATAGCCAACGCTGCCGACCTTGACGGTCACGCCGTCCTTATCCTGGGTGATGGCGGACACCGGCGAATCGGTCTTGATGGTTTTCAGCTGCTTGACGAAGGCCTGGGCCAGCACTGGGCTGCCACCGACCAGACGCGAAGCGCGCAGGTCACGGTCGGACACGCCGCGATAAACCCGGCTCTGCTGCGCGAAATACAGCAGCGACAGGCGCGAAGGTTCGTCGTAGTGAGTACGAATATCCTGGTTGATCAGCTGACGCGCGGTGGCTGGCAGGTTCTGCTTGTCGAGCCAGCTCGACACGTTGATCTGGTCCAGCGCGTGCAGGGTGTTGGTTGCGGCCGGGTTCTGCGGATCGTCGATCGAACGCGCCAGATCGTCGCGGGTCTTCTCGTAGGCTTTCAGCGCCTGGGCGGTGGCCGGTTGCTTGGTGGCCAGGTCGGCGGCGGAGAAATACTCGCCGTCGATCAAGTAACCCGGGGTCCGCACGAATTCAGGGGCCGGCGTGGTGCTCAGCTTGAAGGTCGACACGTATTTGTTCAGCACCGGCTGAGCCTTGTCGTTACCGATCCACTCGCTGGTGGCCATGCCCGAGCGACCGCCCAGGCTCGGTTTGGCTTCCAGCAGCGTCACCTGCCAGCCCTTGTTCTGCAGTTCGTAAGCCGCAGTCAGGCCCGACAGGCCGCCGCCGATCACGATCGCGGTTTTATCCTTGGCCAGCGCCGTAACGCTAAACAGCCCCAACACCACAAGCGCACAGGCGCGCAGCCAACCGACAGACATTCAGCGAACTCCGGAAAAACACGTAGGAAAAAGCAGTTTTGCGGGTCAGACGACCCAAAGAACCGCGAAGAATACGTCAGCCATCAAAACGCCGCCAGCAACGTCTATCGGCCCATACAAAGTAGCTCAATCGACGCAATGGGTTGTCCCGACGCGACGCATTGCATAGGCTTGCGCGATTGTTTGCCCGCGCCTGACGCGAGCCGCCTCGAGGAGACTGAACATGGGCCTGAACAACCAGTGGATGCAACGCGATCTCGCGGTGTTGTGGCATCCCTGCACCCAGATGAAAGACCACGAACAGCTGCCGCTGATCCCGATCAAGCGCGGTGAAGGCGTCTGGCTGGAAGATTTCGAAGGCAAGCGCTACCTGGATGCCGTCAGCTCCTGGTGGGTCAACGTGTTCGGCCACGCCAACCCGCGCATCAATCAGCGCATCAAGGATCAGGTCGATCAGCTGGAACACGTGATTCTGGCCGGCTTCAGCCATCAGCCGGTGATCGAGCTGTCCGAACGTCTGGTGAAGATGACGCCCGAGGGCCTGAACCGGGTGTTCTACGCCGATAACGGTTCGTCCTGCATCGAAGTCGCGCTGAAAATGAGCTTTCACTATTGGCTCAATCGCGGCCAGTCGAACAAGAAGCGCTTCGTCACCCTGACCAACAGCTACCACGGCGAAACCATGGCGGCGATGGCGGTCGGCGACGTGCCGCTGTTCACCGAAACCTACAAAGCCCTGCTGATGGACACCATCAAGGTGCCGAGCCCGGATTGTTACCTGCGCCCGCAGGGCATGAGCTGGGAAGAACACTCGCGCAACATGTTCGCGGCCATGGAACAGACGCTGGCGGAAAATCATGACAGCGTCGCTGCGGTGATCGTCGAGCCGTTGATCCAGGGCGCCGGCGGCATGCGCATGTATCACCCGGTGTACCTCAAACTGTTGCGTGAGGCTTGCGACCGTTACGGCGTGCATCTGATCCACGATGAAATCGCTGTCGGTTTCGGCCGTACCGGAACGATGTTCGCCTGCGAACAGGCCGGCATCCGCCCGGACTTCCTGTGCCTGTCGAAAGCCCTGACCGGCGGTTATCTGCCATTGGCGGCGTGCCTGACCACCGACGAGGTGTACAGCGCGTTCTACGACGATTACCCGACCCTGCGCGCCTTCCTGCATTCGCACAGCTACACCGGCAACCCGCTGGCCTGTGCGGCGGCGCTGGCGACCCTGGATATCTTCGAACAGGACAACGTGATCGAGAACAACCGGGCGCTGGCCCAGCGCATGGCGTCGGCCACGGCGCATCTGGTGGATCATCCGAACGTTTCAGAAGTGCGTCAGACCGGCATGGTGCTGGCCATCGAGATGGTCAAGGACAAAGCCACGAAAGAAGCCTACCCCTGGCAGGAACGGCGTGGCCTGAAGGTGTTCCAGCATGCGCTGGAGCGTGGCGCGTTGCTGCGTCCGCTGGGCAGCGTGGTGTATTTCCTGCCGCCGTACGTGATCACCCCGGAGCAGATCGACTTCCTCGCCGAAGTCGCCAGCGAAGGCATCGACATTGCCACCCGTGACAGCGTCAGCGTGACGGTGCCGAAGGATTTCCATCCCGGTTTCCGCGATCCGGGCTGATCTAAATTACTTAAGTTGACGGCGCGTTCCCATGCTCTGCGTGGGAATGCCTCACCGGACGCTCTGCGTCCGCTCTTGGGACGCAGAGCGTCCCGGGCTGCATTCCCACGCGGAGCGTGGGAACGATCTAACCAGAGAGACCCGAAATGAGACTGTCCCGCTTCTTTATCGACGCCCCGCTCAGCATTGGCGAACACGAACTGCCGGAAGCCCAGGCGCATTACATCAGCCGCGTGCTGCGCATGGCCGAGGGCGATGCGGTGCAGATGTTCGACGGTTCCGGCCACGAGTTTCGCGGTGCACTGCTGGAAGTCGGCAAGAAGCGCGTGACGGTCAGGATCGACGAACAACTCGCCGGCCAGGTCGAGTCGCCGTTGCAAATCCACCTCGGCCAGGGCCTGTCCCGGGGCGAGCGGATGGACTGGGCGATCCAGAAAGCCACCGAACTGGGCGTCAACGAAATCACCCCGATCTTCAGCGAACGCTGCGAAGTCCGGCTCAAGGACGAACGCGCCGACAAACGCCTGCTGCACTGGCGCCAGGTGGCGATCAGCGCTTGCGAGCAATGCGGTCGCTCGCGGGTGCCGGTGATTCATCCGCCGGTGTTGCTGGCCGACTGGTTGAAACAGACCGAAGCCGAACTGAAACTGGTCCTGCACCCGGTGGCCGAACCCTTGGTCAGCCACGCCAAGCCATCGACCCTGGCGTTCCTGATCGGCCCTGAAGGCGGCTTGTCCGACGCCGAAGTCGAGCAGGCCAAAGGCAACGGCTTCCACGCCGCCCGCCTCGGCCCGCGCGTGCTGCGCACCGAGACGGCGCCAGTTGTGGCGCTGGCGGTGGCGCAGCAACTGTGGGGTGATTTCTAACCCTTTTTGCCGGATTGATCGTTCCCACGCTCTGCGTGGGAATGCAGCCCGGGACGCTCCGCGTCCCAAACCGCGTGACGCAGAGCCTAAGAACGATCAGTCCGTCGGGTTACAAGACGTAAAACAAGATCGCCACAAAGTGCAGCAAACTCCCCGCGATCACAAACAGATGCCAGATCCCGTGGGCATGTCGCAACCGATGGTCGAGGGCAAAGAAGATGATCCCCACGGTGTACAACACGCCGCCCGACGCCAGCCAGGCAAACCCTGCCGTTCCCAGCGCTGCAATCAGCGGTTTGACCGCCACCAGCACGATCCAGCCCATCACCGCGTAGATCACGATCGACAGGATCCGCGCCTCCGAGCGCGGTTTGATCTCTTGCAGGATGCCGATAAGCGCCAGCCCCCAGACAATCCCGAACAACGTCCAGCCCCACGGCCCGCGCAGGGTCACCAGGCAGAACGGCGTGTAACTGCCGGCGATCAGCAGGTAGATCGAAAAGTGATCGACCTTCTTCATGATCGCTTTCTTGCGCCCGCGCACGCTGTGGTACACGGTGGATGCGCTGTAAAGCACCAGCAACGTAAAGGCGTAAATCGCCACGCTGACAATCTTCCACGGGCTGCCGTCGAGGCTGGCAATCACCAGCATCCAGACGCCCCCGACAAACGCCGCTATCGCCCCGACCAGATGCGTCCAGGCGTTCAGTTTTTCTCCGTGATACATGTGTCGCACACCTCGATTTCATTACCGCAGCGCGCAAGGCTCGGGCCTTGAGCGTAAAAGCGCAATGTTTCCGTTCAACGCGGGCCTGCGCCTGTCCTGATATTTGGGCACAATCGACCGATACCAAGAAGAGTCCGCGCCATGCTGATCGACGAAGAATTGACCCTGAAGAAACTCGAGGTGTTCCTCGCCTTCATGCGCACCGGCAACCTCGCCCGCGCCGCCGCCGAGCTGCAGACCAGCAACGTCAGCGTGCACCGCGCGATCCATTCACTGGAAAGCGCCCTGCGCTGCCCGTTGTTCAAGCACGAAGGACGCAACCTGACGCCGCTGGAGAGCGCCTATGTACTCGAAGAGCGGGCGCAGAAGCTGATTCAGGACGTGGTCGAAAGCGTGCGCCTGACCCGCGAAGCCGCCGGGTTCTCGGCTGAACGCTTCAAGCTCGGCTCGCTGTATTCGCTGACGGTGAAGACCGTGCCGCAGCTGATCATGGGCCTGAAGATCCGCCGCAGCGAACTCAACATCGATCTGATCCTCGGCTCGAACATCGACCTGCTCTACAAGCTGAAAAACATGGAAGTCGACGCGATCCTGGTGTCGCTGGACGACAGCGTCAACGACCCGGACTGCGAGCAGATTCCACTGTTTTCCGACGACATCTTTCTCGCCACGCCGGCCGATTCCCGCTTCGCCCAACGCAGCGAAGTGGATCTGGCGGAGGTGCGCGACGAAACCTTCATCACCCTTACGCAAGGCTTTGCCACCCATCAGGACGGTATTCGGGTGTTCCGCCAGGCGGGGTTCGAGCCGAAGGTGGCGATGCAGGTCAACGACATCTTCACCCTGCTGAGCATGGTCAGTTCCGGGGTCGGTTATGCGTTGCTGCCGGGGAGGATTGCGGCGGTGTACGAGAACCGGGTGAAGCTGATTCCGTTGCAGGAGAAGTACCGGTTGCAGCAGCACATTGGTGTGGTGTTCTTGAAGGCCAAGGAGCGGGATCCGAATCTGCTGGCGTTGTTGGCGGAGTGTCGGATGTATGCGAATCGCCAAGGCTCCCAATGATCGCGGCTGATGATCATTCCCACGCTCCGCGTGGGAATGCCTCAATGGACGCTCTGCGTCCGCTTTTGGGACGCGGAGCGTCCCGGCTGCATTCCCACGCAGAGCGTGGGAACGATCATCGGTCGGGATCAGTTAGCCAACAATTGCGCGGACGATGAAATACAACAGCGACGGCCCAAGCAGACAACCCAATCCGGTGTGGAAAGTAGCCGTCAACGCCCCATAAGGCACCAACCGCCGATCCGTCGCCGCCAGCCCCGCCGTCACGCCACTCACAGTCCCGGCCAGTCCGCCAAACACCATCGCCGAACGCGGATTATCCAGGCCCATCCAGCGCGCCGCCACCGGTGTGCCGACCATCACCAGAATCGCCTTGATCAACCCGGTGGCAATCGACAGCGCCATTACATCCGAAGTCGCGCCAATCGCTGCACCGGTCACCGGGCCGACGATGTAAGTCACCGCCCCCGCGCCGATGGTGGTCATGCTCACCGCATCGCGATAACCGAAGACCCAGGCCATGCACGCGCCGACAATGAACGGCAGGATCGTGCCCAGCAGCAGCGCGATCACGCCAATCAACCCGGCCTTCTTCGCCTCGGTCGCCTGCACCTCGAAAGCCGTGGCAACGATGGCGAAATCCCGCAGCATCGCGCCGCCCATCAGGCCGATGCCGGAGAACAGCGAAAGATCCGCCAGGCCTTTCTGTCCGCCGGTCATGGTGCCGCCAACCCAGGCCAGCACCAGACCGATGACGATGGCAATCGCCGAGCCGTGAATCCGCCCGAACGTCAGGCGTTTGGAGAGAATCACCGAGACCCACATGATCACGCCGACGAAGGCAAACGCGGTGACCAGACCGTTGTGTTCAAGGCCCTTTTCAATGAGATCCCACATGTCAGCGACCTCCTACGGGCGTGCCGACCGGGGAGACTTCCGCCGGCTCGTCGGGCAAGGGTTCGCCCTTGTGGGTGCGGCTGATCAGGGCAATGGTGCAGCCACAGACCACCACTGAACCGATTGCCGCCAGCACTGCCACCGGGCCGCCGTGCAGGGCGGTGACAACGTTCTGTTGCGCGGCCATCGCTACCACCACCGGAATGTACATGGCGCCCCAGAAGCCGACGCCCATCTCGCAATCCTTGGTCATGCCGCCGCGTTTCTGCATCCACAACCGCGCGCAGATCAACAGGATCATGGCGATGCCGACCCCGCCGACGTTGGATTTGACCCCCAGCAGCACGCCGAGCAGGTCACCCATGATCACCCCTGCCAGCGTACAGATCGCCAGCAGCGCCACACCGTAAATAATCATTGTTGTAGTCCTCAAAGTGCATCGTCGAATGTTGTTTTTGTTGTTCGAAGCCTGAGTCGGTGATTTAGGTTCTTCTGCCCTCCTCCTCACGCAACAGCGCCTGCAAGGTGTCGAGCCGGGCACTGTCGAAGGCAGTGACAGTCCCCTGTTCGAACACCCGGCGCGCCAGCCCGGTCAGCACCGCACCGGGCGGCAGTTCGATCTGTAGTCGCACACCGCGCTCGTAGGCGCTTTGCACGGTGCCGCGCCAGTCCACTACGCGACACATGTTGAAGGCGAGATCGTCGCGCAGCGCTTCAGCCTTGGTCACAGGTCTTGCGCGACTGCCGCTCAGGTAAGCGATTTTCGGTGTTTTCAATTCGACCCTGGCGAATGCTTCGGCGAGGGTTTGCGCAGGCTCATCCAGCAACGGGCAGTGCGACGGCACACTGACCGCCAGACGCTTTGCCAGACCGGCGCCACGACTGCGTGCCAGCTCGGCGACCGCTTGCATCGCCTTGTCGCTGCCGGCAATCACCACCTGGTTATCGGCGTTGATGTTGGCCAGGTACACCGGTGTTTCTGCGCCGTGTACCTGCGCTAGCAGTGTTTCGACTGTGGATAATTGCAGGCCGATGATCGCGGTCATGCCGAAGCCCTGTGGATAAGCCTGCTGCATCAACTCGCCACGCAGGCTGATCAGATGAAGCGCATCGCTGAAGCTCAATGCTCCGGCGACCACTGCTGCCGGGTAGGCACCGATGGACAGGCCGGCGACGTAATCTGCGTTGAGTCCGTCCTGCAGCAACTGCCGCGAGGCCGCGACCCCGGCGATCAGCAGACAGAGCTGAACCGCCCGGGTGCTGCGCAACGCTTCGCTGGAATCCAGCCGCAAGACATCCTCACCGAGCCCATCACTGGCCTCGATCAGCGTTTCCCGAGGCAACCGCTGGAGCATGCCGGGCTGCTGCGCGCCTTGGCCGGGAAACACCAGCAGGCTGCTCACGCTGCCTGCTCCTGCGGGTTCCATGGGTCGCTGACCAGACAGGCTTCATGGGCACTTTTCAGCAGCACCCGCGAAGCATTCCCGGCCCACTCGCGCAGGGCGACTGCACCGAATGGCGTCTGCAACTGCATGTCGACTCGACAGATCGCCTGATCGAAAACTGCGACCAATTTACGTGCCTGATTACGGGTGATGAGTTGCGGTGTACGCAGGATCAAGTCGAGATCGCTGCGCTCGTGCATCGCCGTAAATCCACTGGCCAGCTCAAACCCGACGCTGCCACAGACGCCCCAGATCCAACCGCAATCATCGAGCACCGGCCGCAGTTGCCGCAGCGCGTGCATGACCGGCAGATCACGCTCGCTGTCGATCTGACAAAGCGCTTCCGGGCTGACCCGACAGGCAATCGAATCGATCGCCATGAACGCCGCCATCCGCTGCTCGCGCAACCGACCGCGCACGCCCACCGCCACGAACCCGTCTTCACTCAACGCCCGCCGCACCACCACCGGTTGCCCGGCCGCCAGCGAATCAATTGCCCACTGCGGCGCATCCGCCGGCAACTGCGCCGGCGTCATGCCCCACAGCAGATCGTGGGCCAGAGGCGTGTTCACCACTGCGCCCTCAGCAGTTCACGCACGCGGCTGGAGGCTTCGCGATTTTTCGCGCCGAGACGATTGCTCAAGTCAGTCGCAGCAACATCGCCGATGGCTTGCTTCAGGCATTCGCCGACCCGCACCAGATCCTCCGTCGTCGGCTGTTCGATCTGCTGCACCGACAGGGTTTCCCAGAGCAAGCCGAGGCTGGCATAGCTGTCGATGTCATAGGCCATCGGCGGCACGCTGGAGGCCAGGGTTTCCAGTTCTTCGACGCTGCGCAAGGTCACCCGCGCCGCCGAAGCCTTGCCCATCGCATGCACCATCACCCCCGGATCACGCAGGGCGATCAAGCGATTGGCCTGATAACCGTGGGCCAGAAACGCCCCCGACATGGCCTTGCCCACCAGCAGCGCAATCACCGGATGCCCGGCCAGACGCGCGCGGGCATAAGCGTCCGCCGCACCGGCCAGGGCCTGATGAATGCCGAGGGCTTCTTCGCGGCGGCCATAGGCCTGGCTCGGCACATCGACGATGGCGATCAAGGGGCGCTTTTGCGTTTTGTCACGGTCGGCGCTGATCGCATCATCCACCGCTTTGGCCAGGCCCCAGCCTTCGAGCAAACCGACTTCGCCGTTGCGAGCCCGAGGGAAACGGTTTTCCGGGTCGGCGACCACGGCAATAAAACGCCCGAGTGGCCCGTCAGCGACCTTCAGCGATGGCGGCAAACCTTCAACGGCATGCGCGCCAGCGCTCAAGGCGTTGAACCAGTTCAAACCGCGCACGGAATACCCGCTCATAAGCGCTCTCCTCGATACAGATCGCGAACCACCGAAGGCTCGATTTGCGTGTCAGTGTCCAGGCTCGCGAGTCGTTGCAGGAACCACTCGGCCCGCTGACTGCGCGGTTGTGTCGGCAAGCCTTGTTGCAGCAACTCGCCGACCTGTTGGCGAATCTGCGCCACGTCATCGGCGACGTAACGATCCACCAGACCACTGGCAAACCGTTGCTCGCCACCGGTCAGGCTCCAGATGAAGGGCCGGTCGCGGGAGTCGTATTCCTCGATCCCGGCTTCCTGCTCGATCACCTGCGGGCCGTTCAAACCGAGGCGTGCTTCCTGGGTCACCAGCAAATAGCTGCACAGGGCTGCGGCAATCGACATCCCGCCAAAGCAACCAACGCTGCCGGCCACCACGCCGACCACCGGTTGGTACTGCTGCAGATCGACAATCGCCGCATGAATGTCGGCAATCGCCGCCAGTCCGAGGTTGGCTTCCTGCAAGCGCACGCCGCCGGTTTCCAGCAGCAGGATGGCGCGGGTCGGGATGCCTTTGCGGTTGTCTTCGGCGGCCAGTTCCAGTGCGCCGGCGATCTTCGCGCCGCCGACTTCACCGAGGCTGCCGCCCTGAAACGCGCCTTCAATCGCCGCGATCACCACCGGCAAACCATCGAGGCTGCCCTTGGCGATCACCACGCCGTCATCGGCCTGCGGCACTACGCCCTGACGTTCGAGCCATGGCGACATCACGCGTTGAAACGGGTCGAGCAGTTCGCGGAAAGTGCCGGTATCGAGCAGGGCTTTCGCCCGCTGCCGGGCGCCGAGTTCGACGAATGAATGCTTATGCAGAAGCGCTGAGGTATCAGTCATGGCCGATCTCCTCGAAGCCTTGTTCCAGACGCAGGCGCACCACGCCCGGGGTCGCGCCGAAGTCGTGGATATCGATGGCCATCGCCGGCGGTGTGGTGCCGTCAAACATCCGCGCAAACAGATGCTGCCAGCGCAGCTGTGCGCCGTTGACCGAGGTCTGCACGTTGATCGTCAACTTGCCGGCCAGGCCGGGTTCGATCAGCACTTCCAGATCGCCGGAACCGACACATCCGACCAGCGCCCGACCACGTGGCGGCTGCCCGGCGGGGAATTCAAAAGATAAGGTTTCCATCAAAACGCTCCCTGAAGGATGCCGTCGCGCTCGACTCGGTCGAGCAACAACGTGGCGGCGAGCAAGTCGGCGGCGCCACCGGGCGAGGCATTCAATGCGATGAGTTGTTGATCCAGTTCGTGCAGACGGCGGCGACCGGTGAGGCTCGCGCTGCCACCTGCATCGAGTACCGCTTGAGCGCCGAGCTGCATGGCGTAAAGACCTTGTTCGCCAGCGCGGTAGAGCACGCAGGTGTCGGCGAGGTCGGTCATGATCGCCAGCAAGCCATCGAGCCGGGCGTTCTGTTCGCCATGACCGGCGGCGCGGCTGCGTTTGAGCTGCGGCAGACCGCGTTGCAGCACGGACGGGAAACCGAGTTGCGCTTCTTCCCGGGCACCGCGAGCGCCATAGCGTTGGGCGACTTGCGCGCCGTGGCTCAGCGGGCGCGGCGCATAACGGTCATCGAGCAACGCCAGACGCGCAGCGCGCAGAGTGACGGCGCTGGCACTGGCGGACTTCGAATCCAGCGCAGCGGCCGTGACCAACAGGCCCAACGCCCAGATCGCCCCGCGATGGGTGTTCACGCCGTGGGTGGTGGCGAGCATCGCTTGCTCGCCTTCCCGTCCAATGCGGCCGACGGCTTCGCGCAGCGGTAAGCCGATCTCGCCGAATTCAAGCGCGGCCTCGGCCATTTCCTTGAACGCCGGCCACAACGCCAGCGCCGAAGCGTGCATCAATCCCAAGTGCAGATCGGTATGCGCACCATTGCCGCGACGGTCGACCAGCGCCGGTTTCGGCGACAGATCGGCTTCGTCGATCAACGCGTCCACTGCCAGATCCGCCAGCCGTTCCGCGAGAGTGATGGTTTTGGGTTGCAGGTTGAGTGCGTGCATTACCAGCTCCTGAACTTGGCGGGTGGGTTGTAGAGGCCGCCGGACCACTCGACCAGATCGGCCACGCTCTTCGCCGCAAGCAATTCGCGGGTGGCGTCGGTGCGGCGGATGCCGAGGTCTTCGGGCAAGGCGATCAGCCCTTCGCGGCGCATGCGTTCGGTGTCTTTCGGGTTGTGACGCAAGCCGATGGCGGTGACGCCGGCCACCGCTGCGATCATCGCCTGGCGCTCTTCCAGCGAGCGCGCCTTGTACAGGTAGGCGATGCCCTCTTCGGTGAGCAGGTGGGTGACGTCGTCGCCGTAGATCATGATCGGTGCCAGCGGCATGCCGCTTTTCTTCGCCACCTCCACCGCGTCGAGGGTTTCGACGAAGGTCGGTTTGCCGCCCTCCTGGAACGTCTCGACCATCTGCACCACGAGTTTCTTGCCGCGTTCGAGCATCGGCTGCTGCGAATCGTCATGGCGCATGTCGAGCCACGCCGGGGTGCCGTGACGACGGCCGCGCGGGTCGTGGCCCATGTTCGGTGCGCCACCGAAACCAGCGAGGCGACCACGGGTCACGGTGGAGGAATGGCCATCGCCATCGACTTGCAGGGTTGCGCCGATGAACAGGTCCACCGCGTATTGCCCGGCCAGTTGGCAGAACATCCGGTTGGAACGCAGCGAGCCGTCGCGGCCAGTGAAGAACACATCGGGGCGAGCAGCGATGTAGTTTTCCATGCCCAGTTCGGTGCCGAAGCAATGCACGCTTTCGACCCAGCCACTTTCGATGGCCGGGATCAGCGTCGGGTGCGGGTTGAGGGTCCAGTTGCGGCAGATTTTGCCTTTGAGGCCGAGGGATTCGCCGTAGGTCGGCAGGATCAGTTCGATGGCGGCGGTGTTGAAACCGATGCCGTGGTTCAGCGACTGCACATTGTGTTTTTCGTAGATCCCGCGGATCGCCATCATCGCCATCAATACGTGCACAGGCTTGATGTGGCGCGGGTCGCGGGTGAACAGCGGTTCGATGTAGAACGGCTTGTCCGCCACCACCACGAAATCCACCCACGACGCAGGAATGTCCACACGGGGCAGTTCGCTGACGTCGTCCACCAACTGGTTGACCTGGACGATGACGATGCCGTCGCTGAAGGCTGCCGGTTCGATCAGCGCCGGGGTGTCTTCGGTGCTTGGGCCGGTGTAGATGTTGCCGGCACGGTCGGCCATGAACCCGGCCGAGAGCACGACGTTGGGGATCAGGTCCACCACCAGCCGGGCATAGAGTTCGATGTAGGTGTGAATCGCGCCGACTTCCAGCAGACCGTCTTCAAGCAATTGGCTGATGCGCAGGCTCTGGGTGCCGGCAAAGGAGAAATCGAGCTTGCGGGCGATGCCGCGTTCGAACAGGTCCAGATGCTCGGAGCGGCCGACACTGGGCATGATCATGTGCAGGTCGTGGAGTTTCTCGGGATCAGCCTTGGCCAGCGCACGGGAAAGGAAATCCGCCTGTTTCTGGTTGTTGCCCTCCAGCACCACACGGTCGCCAGGCAGGATCAGCGCTTCGAGCGCCGCGACGATCCTGTCGGTGGGCAACACCACACCGTCGGCCAGCCCGCGCACCTTGTCGAGGCGACGCTGCTTCTCGTCACGCCGCCGCGTCCAGCGCGAGTCGGGGGAAATTGTTGTTGTCATGCTCACTCCACGGGGTTCGCTGTCGTGGAGCTACCTTAGGAGTGTCGGGTGGGGGCATCAATCAAGCGCAGTGCGTGATCGTTACGCCTGGAGTAACGATTACGCCAAGCCTGCATCTACCAGCAGTTTTTCCAGCGCCAACAGATCCGGCACCTTCGCCACCTGTTCCCCAACCTGCACCGCCGCCTGCTCCAGCGCACACAGCGGCACGTCGACATAACTCAACTGGCTATCGAGCTTGTACGAGCGTGGAATCCCCTGCACCAGCAATGCAATGAAGCGCAGCGTCGGCAATCCGCCCAAGGCGTTGAGGATGACGATCCGTGCCCGTTCGCCGATGACGATTTTGTTGCCGCACGCCGACTCGAAACTCAGCAGCGGAATCTGCCGCTCGCGCCAGGTCACCCGGCCCAGATACCACGGCGGTGTGTCGAGATCGAAGGCGCTGGACTGGTAGTCGATCAGTTCGGCGACGGCAACGTTGGGCAGGATCAGGTTGCGATCGGCCAGCGGCAGCAACAGCCCGGTAAGTTGGCTGCTGCGCTGGTTATGACGTCGCTCATGCATGTTTTTTGCTCCACAGGGCAATGCTTTCGAGCAGCACCGATTCCTGGTACGGCTTGCCGAGGTAGTCGTTGACGCCGATGGCCATCGCGCGGTCGCGGTGTTTCTGCCCGGTGCGCGAGGTGATCATGATGATCGGCAGGTGTTGCAGGCGTTCATCGTGGCGCACCTGGGTCGCCACTTCGAAGCCGTCCATGCGCGGCATTTCGATGTCGAGCAGCATCAGGTCCGGCATGTGTTCTTCCAGCAGCAGCATCGCGTCGACCCCGTCCTTGGCGGTCAGCACGTTCATGCCGTGGCGTTCGAGCAGACGGCTGGTGACCTTGCGCACGGTGACCGAGTCGTCGACCACCATCACCAACAGCGGCTTCTGCGGTTCGCTTTCGATTTCGTGGCTGGCCGGACGCTGCGGCAGCCGCGCCTGCATCGCGCGGATCGGCGCCAGCAGATCGAGGATCAGCACTACCCGGCCATCACCGAGGATCGTCGCCCCGGACACGCCCTGCACCGCCGCGAACTGCGGGCCGAGGCTCTTGACCACGATCTCGCGGGTGCCGGCCATGGCGTCGACCTGCACCGCAATGTGCCGCTCGTTGCACTGCACCAGCAGCACCGGCAGTGGCAGGCTCTGGCCAAGCAGTTTCGGCCGTGGCGCGGTTTTCAGCAGCTCGCCCAGGTAGCACAGTTCATAACGCTGGCCGCCATACTCGTAGCGCGGCGGATCGTGACGGAAATGCGCGTCCAGTTCATTTGGCAAGACGCGGACGATGCCGTCGATGGTGTTCAGCGGAATCGCGTATTGATCCTCGCCGCACTGCACCATCAGCGCACGGTTGACCGACACGGTGAACGGCAGGCGAATCCGGAAATGCACGCCCTGCCCCGGCACCGAATCGATGCTCATGGTGCCGCCCAGTTGCCGTACTTCTTCGTGGACCACGTCCATGCCCACGCCGCGCCCGGAAATCTGGGTGATTTTCTCGGCGGTGGAGAAGCCCGGCTGAAGGATGAACTGCAGCACTTCGCGGTCGCTGATTTCCGCGTTCGGCGCCAGCAGACCGCGCTTGATTGCTTTGCGTCGCACCGCGTCCAGTGGCACGCCGGCGCCGTCGTCGCGGATGTCGAAAACGATGTCGCCACCCTCGCGGGACAGGTCGAGGCTGATCTGTCCCTGGGCCGGTTTGCCTGCCGCCAGTCGCACATCGGCGGGTTCCAGACCATGGTCGACGGCGTTGCGCAGCATGTGTTCCAGCGGTGCGGCCATGCGTTCGAGGACGTTGCGATCCATCTCGCCTTCGGCGTTGCCGACGGTGAACGCCACGTCCTTGTTCAGCTCTTCGGCGACCTGACGGACGATGCGCTTGAGTCGCGGCAACATGCGCTCGAACGGCACCATGCGCGTGCGCATCAGGCCTTCCTGCAATTCGGTGTTGATCCGGCCCTGTTGCTGTAGCAGGTTCTCCGCGTCGTGGGTGCGCCGGTCGAGGGTTTCCTTGAGGTCGAGCAGGTCGGAGGCGGATTCGAACAGCGCCCGGGACAACTGCTGCAACTGCGAATGGCGATCCATTTCCAGCGGATCGAATTCTTCGTAGCCCAGACGTTCGGCGTCCACTTGCTGACGGCTGAGAATCCGCCCCTGGGTTTCGGTGTCGAGCCGGCGCAACTGGTCGCGCATGCGCTCGATGGTGGTTTCCATCTCGTTCAGGGCGGTCTGTGCATCGCTGACTTGCTGCTCGATACGCCCACGGAAAATCGAGGTTTCGCCCGCGAGGTTGACCAGATCGTCGAGCAGCTCGGCGGAGACCTTGACCATGTCCGCGCCGGCCTCGGCAGCGGGCGCGGTGGTTTCGGTTTTAACCGGCGCGGGCAACAACAGCGGTGGCGTTGGCGCGGCAACCGGGTGGCTGAAATTCTGGATCGCGCTGATCAATCGATCCGCTGGCGGGCACGGCTGGCCGGCACGCACGGCGTCGAGCATCTGCGCCAACCGGTCATGGCCGCGCTGCAACAGGGCAAACAGTTCGGCGCTGCCCTGCAGGGTGCCGGAGGACAGGCTTTCGTAAAGGTATTCCAGCTCATGGGCAAGGTCGCCGATGGGGCCGATTTCCACCATCCGCGCGCCGCCCTTGAGGGTGTGCAGGTCGCGCAGCAGGGTTTCCACTTCCTGGCGGTTGCCGGGTTCGGCCTGCCAGCGCAGCAGCGCGGCACCGGAGTTTTCGATGATGTCGAAACCTTCTTCGAGGAAGATTTCCAGCAGCTCCGGATCGTGTCCTGCACCGTCATGGCTGGCAGCGGGTGTCGGTGTTTCGGGACTGCCGGCCTGGCCCTGACGGAACTGGCGGATCGCGTCGATCAGTTCCTGCGCCGGTTTCAGCGGCTGATGGTCATGCAGTTGATCGAGGAACAACGCCAGGCGGTCATGGCTTTGCAGCAACAGCCGGCCCAAGGTGTCGCTGTGGTTGTAGCGACGATCCACCAGACCTTCGTAAAGGCTCTCCAGCTCCTGGGCCAGATCACCGACCGCCTCGACCTCGGCCATTCGCGCGCCACCCTTGAGGGTATGCAGATCCCGTTGCAGCGACGACAGCGGCGCGCCATTTTCCGGGTCGTTCAACCAGCGCTGCAAGGCTTGCCCGGCGCTGTCGAGAATGTCTACCGCCTCTTCGAGGAAGATCTCGACGATCTCGTCATCCGGGGCGATCCCGGTGGCGCTTTTTTGCAGTTCGGCAGTGGCGCTGCCCAGCTCCGAAATGCTCAGGGTACGACTGCCGTCGCTGCGAATCAGGCCCATGGCCGACGGGTCGAGGCTTTCGTCGAGCAGTTCGTGCAGCGCACGAATGCGCTGCGGTTGCGGGGTGATTTCCTGGCCGGCGGCCAGTTCGTCGAGCATGTTGATCAGCGCTTCGTGGGCCTGCTGCGCCTCATGGAAAAACCGCTCGCTGACCGCCAGGCTGCTTTCTTCCACCGCGCCATACAGGTCGAGCAAGGCTTCGCACAACACATCCACCGGCAGCAGATCTGCCAGGTGCGCGCCCTCGCCGAGGGTCGTCAGTTCATCCAGCAACGCGCTGAGTTCCTGGCGTTCGCCGGGGTGCTGCTGCCAGCGTTGCAGGAGGTTTTCGGCGTCGAGCAGGATGTCCATGCCCTGGGCCAGGAAGTTGTTGATCAGTTGCGGATCACGCTTGACCCGCAAGCTGCTGCTCGGCGCATTGAGGATCGATTCCAGCCGCTCACTCAGCAGGGTTTCGGTGCGTTTGATCAGCGACTGTGCACCGACAATCGGCGCCAGCGGATCGTGCTTGAGCTGGCGCAGACCGACGCGGAACAGGCCTTCGGCCTCCAGCAGCAATTCCACTTCGTCCAGGTCCAGCGCCAGTTGGTGGGCCTTGAACTCCCGGGCCAGCTTGTCCAGCGGCGCCGCCAGTTCGGCGATCGGCAATACGCCGGCCATCGAGGCGCTGCCCTTGAGGGTGTGCAACGCTCGCTGCAATTCATCGCTGGCCTGCAACGGTACGTGTTCGGCGGCCTGATCGAGGAAGCGGTTGAGGCTGGCGAGGTGGGTTTCGGCTTCGTTGCGGAAAATCTCCAGCAACAGCGGATCGAGCGCGGCGACGTCTTCCACGTCTTCCGCCGGCAGCGGCGTGTCGCCCTTGGCCAATGCATGGGCGCGGGCCGCCAGCTGATCGACATCCTGACGCTGGCGTTGGTGGTTGATGGCGAATTCGGCAATCAGGTCCGGCAGCAACAGCAACGTATCGGCGAGCAATTGTTGCACCGCCGGGCCCGGTTCAACGCTGTGTTCCAGCACGCGATTGAGCAGGTTTTCCACCGCCCACGCCAGTTCGCCGAGAACCAGCGCACGGACCATTCGTCCGCTGCCTTTCAGGGTGTGAAAGGCCCGGCGCAGTTCGCTCAGGGCTGCGCGATCCTGCGGATCGGCGGTCCAGCGCGGCAGGTATTCGCGCAGCACATCGAGCACTTCCTCGGTCTCTTCGAGGAACACTTCGCGCAGCTCGTCATCCACCGGTTCTTCATCGGCCGGAGGCGGCAGCAGACTCCCGGGCGTGGTCAGCGCCGGCGGGTTGACCGCCGACACCGGGCTGGCCAGTACGTCGGCCAGCGACTGCACGATGTCCGGATCATCGAGTTCCTGCAGGTCCTGCATCACCAGCGCTTCGCTGGGGCTGAGCACGTCGTCGAGCAGCGGCACACATTGTTCGCTGGTCGGCTCGTCAGGAAAGTAGCCGAGGCTGGCCAGGCTTTTCTGCGCGACATCCAGCAGTTGCTCGCTCGGCGCCTGCGGGTCATCGGTCAGGCGTTCGAGGTAATACTCGAGGCTGGTGATGACGTCGGCGAGGTTATCCAGTTGCTGCCAGCCCGGCTCGTGGGGATCGAGCAGCAGATGCTCGCGAATGAAACCGTTACAGGCTTCCAGCAGGCTCGCCGCACGGGTCAACGGAATCATCGCCAGCGCGCCACGCACCTGGGTCAGCAGCGCTGGCAACGGTTGCAGTTGCTGGCGATCCCAGTCGGCGTCGATGTAGTCGACGATCATGTCCTTGGCCTGTTGCAGGCAGATGCGCGCTTCCTTGATCACGATCTGATGGATCTGCGTCAGGTCGGTGGTTGGCAGGCGCGAGTCTTCCGGGCTCTCCGGTTCCACCGTGCCGACCATCCCGGCCAGCGTCGCTTCGACGTAAAGTAAGGCACCGGCGACGTCCATCAGCGTGGCGTCGTTCGGTTCGCGCTGACCCTGAGCGAGGCTGAGCACCACCGCCAGTTGATCGATGATGACCTTGCGCGGCTGGCCGAAACCGAGCACCGCCAGGGTGTCGGCGATCTGCCGCAGCGGCGCCAGCAGGCTGTCCAGATCCGAGGTGTGCTGGCGGTCGCTGCGCACGAACAGGTCGAGGCGCTCCTTGACCCGCACCAGCTCTTCGCACAACGCCGCGAGTACCGAGCGCATGGCATCGCGGTCGGGGCCGGCCAGGCGCGCGCGTTCTTCGTCGACCATCGCGCTGTCGGGCAACGCGTCGTCCAGGGAGTAGCGATCTTTCATGGTCAGCATCTGCCCGGTGGGATGTTCGGCTTTGGCAATATAGAACAGCAGGCTCTTGAACAGCTCGGGCGGCGGTGGCTGGTTGAGGCCGGCCATGCCTTGTTCGAGCAGGCGCTTGAGCTCCTTGTCGGCGTCCTTGAACAGGCTGCGCAGGGCCGGACTGTTGGCGATCCGCCCTTCGCGCATGCCTTCGACCAAGGCCGAAGCGACCTGCCACAACGGGCTCAGCGGCGCCTCGCCGCTCAAGGCTTCGAGGCGGGTGAAGACTTTGCTCAGGTAACCGAGGTGGGTCTGGTCGTCCTGTTCGCGGAGCAATCCCACCAGTGCCATCTGCAACATCTGCCGCAACTTGCGCAGCACATTGGGCAGATCCGCCGGTTCCAGCAGGGCCAACGCTTCCGGGCTCAGCGGCGGCAGCTCGGGCAATTGCGGGCTGAACAGGCTGGTCTCGGACAACAGGCTTTCGCCCCGGGCGCTGCGCAGATCATTGATCAGCGGCAGGACAACCAGCGGCAAATCACGGCGGGCGCCTTGCACGCGGTCGAGGTAAATCGGCAATTGACCGAAGGCCTGCAACAGCAGGTGCAAGGCTTCGTCGCGGTGGCTGACGCGATCGTTCTGCAAGGCTTCGACCAGATGTTCCATCTCTTCGGCGAGCAATGCCGCGCCGTAGAACTCGACCATCTGCAGACTGCCGTGGACCTGATGGATGCACGCCAGGCACTCGTCGAGGCCGGGCAGCGACTGCGGATCGTCGAGCACGGCTTCGATGGCCTGATGCGCCTGCCTCAGCGTTTCAGCAATTTCGCCTTTGACCCATTCGAGGGCCACGTAGTCGTGCCGGTCACCCATAACCACTCCGCTCGACATGAACTCACGCCTTGTCCGTGGCGGGCGCTGCCGCCGCGGGCAAGGTGAACCCGGACACCGAACGCCGCAACTGGCTGGCCATTTTCGCCAGGTTGCCGATGCTTTCGGCGGTGGCCGTTGAGCCGGACGAGGTCTGCGAGGTGATCTGCTGGATCACGTTCATCGTCAGGGAAATCTGCCCGGCCGAAGACGTCTGCTGCTGCGCTGCGTTGGAAATGCTCTGGATCAGCGCCGCGAGGGTCTTGGACACGCCTTCGATTTCTTCCAGGGCCACACCGGCATCCTGCGCCAGCCGTGCGCCGCGCACCACTTCGGTGGTGGTCTGTTCCATGGAAATCACGGCTTCGTTGGTGTCGGTCTGGATCGCCCGTACCAGCGTCTCGATCTGCCGGGTCGCGGCGGACGAACGTTCGGCCAGCCGTTGCACTTCGTCGGCAACCACCGCAAAACCGCGCCCGGCGTCACCGGCCATCGACGCCTGAATCGCCGCGTTGAGCGCGAGGATGTTGGTCTGGTCGGCAATGTCGTCGATCAGGCTGACGATGTCGCCGATTTCCTGGGACGACTCGCCCAGACGCTTGATGCGTTTGGCGGTGTCCTGGATCTGTTCGCGGATGTTGTCCATGCCGTGGATAGTGTTGTGCACCACCTCGTTGCCCTTGTTGGCGATTTCTACCGAGCGCTCAGCCACCGCCGAGGATTCGGCGGCGTTGGCCGACACCTGATCGATGGACTGGGCCATATCGTTGATTGCAGTCGAGGCTTCGGAAATCTGCTGGGCCTGATGCTCCGACGCCTGGGCCAGGTGCATGGCGGTGGCCTGGGTTTCCTGCACCGCGGCGGCGACCTGGCCGGCAGTGAGGTTGATGGTGGCGACCAGATCGCGCAACTGGTCGACGGAATAGTTGATCGAGTCGGCGATGGTCCCGGTGAAGTCTTCGGTCACCGAGGCGGTCACCGTCAGGTCGCCGTCGGCGAGGTCTTCGATTTCATCCAGCAGACGCATGATCGCGTTCTGGTTGCGCTCGTTCTTCTCGGCGGTTTCCTGCAACTGCCGGTTGGTTTCCCGGACCATGACCATACCGATCAGGATGATCGACGCCAGCGCCAACAGGCCCAGCACGTAACCGCCGATGGTGTCGGTGTTGCGCCCGCCGGCGAGGTTCTCGAAACCGGTGGCCAGGTGCGAAGCTTCGTCGAGCAGGGTCTGCGACAGGCTGAAGATATTGGTGGCGGACTCGCGGACCTTGAACAGCTCCGGCGAGGTTTCGAGGATTTCATCCACCGAGCCGGAGACGAACTGGAACAGTTCGGAAATCTCGCTCAAGCGAGCCCGGGCGTCGCGGTCTTCGACCTGGCTGATCTTCAGTGTCGGGTTGCCTTGCAGCATGCCGTTCAACACCTGACCAAAACGCGCGGCATCACGACCGAAGGCATCGGCAGCCTGTTGCGAGTTTTCATCGCCGGAGAGCACGGTATTCACCGCGCCGAGAATCCGCTCGGCCAGCAGCGACTGACGCTGGGCCATCGCCACCTGCGCCGCCGGGGCGCCGCGTTGCAGGAGGATCTCGACGACTTTTTCGTATTCGATCTGCAACTGCGGCACGGTTTCGGCGAGGGTTGCGGCGACCTGATGCAGCGACAGCACGGTCTGTTCGCTGGACAGGATGGCGTCGGTGTTTTTCAGCAGGCGTTCCCAGTCCAGCTGCACGGCGCGCATTTCCGGGCGCACGGTGGACGGTGCCGGCGGCAGGCCGGTGGCCGGGTCGCCCTTCTTCAGGTAACCCCAGCGCTGGGCGAAGTCGTTGCGCGCATCGCTGAGCAGCTTGAACGCGGCCGACTTGCCGGCCGCCGCTTCGGTGGCGTTCTTGGCGATCCGCTGCGACAGCACCCGTAGCTCACCGGCATGGCCGATGTACTGCTTGTCGTAATTGGCCTGGGTGTTGAGGTAAGCGAAGTTGGCGAACAGCAGCATGATGAACACGATCAGCGCGATGAACAGCACGATGATCTGCGAGCGGCTGCGCGAGCCTTCTGCGGGCTTGCTGGTTTTTGCTTTGATCATCGGTCCTCGCCTGTTAAACCGCGACGTGCATGAAACTCGGTGACTGCGCCAGCGCAAACAGGCTGAACACTCGCCAGTTCTGCTCGCGTCGGAAATACCCTTTGACGAACTCGCCCTTGGAGCCTTGCCGCTTACGGATCGAGACGGGTTCGAAGCTGTCTTGCTCGAAGTGCTGCAAGCCGAAAACCTCATCGACCAGCACACCGGCAAAAACGTCCTGATGCTCCACTACCAATACCCGCCGCTGCTTGCGCATGGGTGACAACTCATGGCCGAAGAATCCGCACAGGTCCATGATCGGCAACAACCGTCCGCGCAGATTGGCGACGCCCTTGACCCAGGGCTTTACCCCCGG
This sequence comes from Pseudomonas sp. GW821-FHT02C04, assembly GCF_059421845.1. Classification (NCBI taxonomy): domain Bacteria; kingdom Pseudomonadati; phylum Pseudomonadota; class Gammaproteobacteria; order Pseudomonadales; family Pseudomonadaceae; genus Pseudomonas; species Pseudomonas sp. GW821-FHT02C04. Next base: position 235,539 of record NZ_JBWKVT010000002.1, read on the forward strand.
CAATTGGGTGAAACGCGGTTCGGGCAGCACTTCGCTGACTTCGCCCATGGGCGCGACGTACCAGTGCTCGCCCAGACGAAAGCCGATGCCGCTCCAGCGATCCTGGCGCGCCGGTTGCGACGGCAGGTCCGCCGCCAGCAGGCGACAGCGCTGGTCGATCTGCCACAACAGTTCGAACGCGGTCAGCGACTCGCTCATGGCGGCGCGATCAACCGGCCAGCACGTTGTTCAGGGTCTTGATCAGCGTGTCTTCGTCGACCGGTTTGGTCAGGTAATCCTTGGCGCCCTGGCGAGTGCCCCAGACCTTGTCGGTTTCCTGATCCTTGGTGGTAATGATGATGACCGGGATGTGGCTGGTTTCAGCGTCCTTGGTCAATTGGCGGGTCGCCTGGAAACCGTTGAGGCCGGGCATGACGATGTCCATCAGCACCGCGTCGGGTTTTTCCTGACGGGCCAGGGCCACGCCGTCGGCGCCGTTTTCGGCTTTCAACACTTCGTGGCCGTGCTTTTCCAGCATGCCGGTCAGTTTGTACATTTCGGTCGGCGAATCATCGACGATCAGAATACGTGCCATGGTCTTCCCCATTTTTCTTGTCGACACCGGGCCCGCTGGCCGAGCGTCACTGTGCGTGTCTTACTGCGGCAAATCAGCGGTAAAGCCCGGAACATGGGCCGCAATCGCGTCGAGCAGTTCTTCCTTGCTGAAAGGCTTGGTCAAAAATTGATCGGAACCGACAATCCGCCCCTTGGCCTTGTCGAACAGCCCGTCGCGGGACGACAGCATGATCACCGGCGTTGCCTTGAAAGCACTGTTGTTCTTGATTAAAGCGCAGGTCTGATAACCATCCAGACGCGGCATCATGATGTCGACAAAAATGATCCCGGGGTGGTTGTCGGCGATCTTCGCCAGGGCGTCGAAACCGTCGATCGCCGTGATGACTTCGCACCCTGCATTTTTCAACAGGGTCTCGGCGGTGCGACGAATCGTTTTCGAGTCGTCGATCACCATGACCTTCAAGGCGCTGGACTGCTGTTCCATAAGGGGGCTCTACCGTCGCCTTTGCGAATCAATTTGTCCGTTTTGCGATGCGTAATGGCCGGAAACCCTTGATGCTTAAGGGCCAGCACGATATGGCAGCCTTTTTAGCACAGTCTCCTGATCCAATCTATCGACGGGTTTTTCCTTGACCGAAAACCCGCCCGGAGCCACTCTGGCGGCACTTTTTTCATACCGATCCGGTAGCCAATTTTCGAGGAAAACCCAATGAGCGTTCGCGTCGGGATAGTCATGGACCCAATCGCCAGCATTTCCTATAAAAAGGATAGCTCGCTGGCCATGCTGCTGGCGGCGCAGAAGCGCGGCTGGGAACTGTTCTATATGGAACAGCAGGACCTTTATCAGGGCGAAGGTCAGGCACGAGCGCGGATGAAGCCGCTGAAAGTCTTCGCCAACCCGGAAAAATGGTTCGAACTGGGCGCCGAACAGGATCTGCCGCTGAGCGACCTGAACGTGATCCTGATGCGCAAGGATCCGCCGTTCGACATGGAGTTCGTCTACTCCACCTACCTGCTCGAACAGGCCGAAGCCGCCGGCGTACTGGTGGTCAACAAGCCGCAGAGCCTGCGCGACTGCAATGAAAAACTGTTCGCCACGCTGTTCCCGCAGTGCACGCCGCCAACCGTGGTCAGCCGCCGCGCCGACGTGCTGCGCGAATTCGCGGCCAAACACGGCGACGTGATCCTCAAGCCGCTGGACGGCATGGGCGGTACTTCGATCTTCCGTCACCGCGTCGGCGACCCGAACCTGTCGGTGATTCTGGAAACCCTGACCGCCCTCGGCACCCAGCAGATCATGGGCCAGGCCTACCTGCCGGCGATCAAGGACGGCGACAAACGCATTCTGATGATCGACGGCGAGCCGGTGGATTACTGCCTGGCGCGGATTCCGGCCCAGGGCGAAACACGCGGCAACCTCGCCGCCGGCGGCCGTGGCGAAGCCCGTCCGTTGACCGACAAGGATCGCTGGATCGCCGCTCAGGTCGGCCCGACCTTGCGCGAGAAGGGCCTGCTGTTCGTCGGCCTGGATGTGATCGGTGAGCACCTGACCGAAATCAACGTCACCAGCCCGACCTGCATCCGCGAGATCGACAATGCGTTCGGCACCGACATCGGCGGCCTGCTGATGGATGCCATCGAGAAAAAGCTGCAAGCTTGATGTGTGTCACATGCAGCCTGTCGCTTGATGCTTGAAGCCCAAGGCGAGAAACCAACATTGCGTTATCATGCGCGGCCTGTGAAAAACGCGATGTTGGTTTTCTTGTCATGACACTTCCGTCCGATCTGCCCGCTGAACTCGCCCATAAAGGCGTGCGCCCGGTCGATCGCCTCGGATTTACCCTGTTTCTCGCGGCGCTGATCCATTTGGCGCTGCTGCTCGGCGTGGGTTTCACCATGGTCGAGCCCAAGCAGATCAGCAAAACCCTGGAAATCACCCTCGCCACCTTCAAGAGCGAAACCAAGCCCAAGAAGGCCGATTTCCTCGCCCAGGAAAACCAGGAAGGCAGCGGCACCCTCGACAAGAAGGCGATCCCCAAGACCACCGAGGTCGCGCCGTTCCAGGACAATCAGGTCAAGAAAGTCACTCCGCCGCCGGCCGCCAAGCCGGAAGTGCAGGAAGCGGCGCCCAAGGCGGCCGTGACCACCGTCGCGCCGAAACCGAAAAAGGCGCCGACCAAGAAAGAAGAAGCCAAGACCGAGACCAAACCGACGGTCGACGCCCCGACTTTCGACAGCTCGCAGCTCTCCAGCGATATCGCCAGCCTCGAAGCCGAACTGGCCAACGAACAACAGCTGTACGCCAAGCGCCCGCGCATCCACCGCCTGAGCGCGGCTTCGACCATGCGCGACAAGGGCGCCTGGTACAAGGACGAATGGCGCAAGAAGGTCGAGCGCATCGGCAACCTCAATTACCCCGACGAAGCCCGTCGCCAACAGATCTACGGCAATCTGCGCCTGATGGTGTCGATCAACCGCGACGGCTCGCTGTATGAAGTGCTGGTGCTGGAATCCTCCGGCCAGCCGCTGCTGGATCAGGCAGCGCAGCGCATCGTGCGTCTGGCGGCACCGTTTGCACCGTTTACCGGGGATCTGTCGGACATCGACCGACTGGAAATCATCCGCACCTGGAAATTCGCCCGGGGCGACCGGTTGTCCAGCAACTGAGCCGATCTTTTGACCGCTCCAGCTTGTCAGTTCGCCCCCCGAACGCCACACTACCGCACATGAAAAACGTCAGCCCCAGCTACCTCAAGCATCACTTCCTGATCGCCATGCCACACATGGCCGACCCGAACTTTGCCCACACCTTGACCTACATCGTCGAGCACACGGCCAATGGGGCCATGGGGCTGGTGGTCAACCGACCGCAAGAGCTGAATCTGGCCGACATCCTCGAGCAGTTGCGCCCGGACATCGATCCGCCAGCGCTGTGCCAGCATGTGCCGATCTTCATCGGCGGCCCGGTGCAGACCGATCGCGGTTTCGTGCTGCACCCGGCAGGCAAGACCTTCCAGGCCACCGTCGAACTGGAAGGCGAGCTGGCACTGTCCACTTCGCAAGACGTGCTGTTCGCCATCGCTGACGGCGTCGGCCCGGCGAAAAGCCTGATCGCCCTCGGTTACGCCGGCTGGGAAGCCGGGCAACTGGAAGCTGAAATGGCCGACAACGCCTGGCTGACCTGCCCGTACGACGCCGACATCCTGTTCAACACCAGCAGCGAGCTGCGTCTGGAAGCGGCGGCCAAGCACTTGGGGATCAACCTCAATCTGCTGACCAGCCAGGCAGGGCACGCCTGATGGCCCTGCGCCTGATCCTCGGCTTCGACTACGGCACCAAACAGATCGGCGTGGCGGTTGGCCAGGTGATTACCGGCCAGGCCCGCGAACTGTGCACCTTGAAGGCGCAAAACGGTGTGCCGGACTGGAATCAGGTCGAAGCGCTTATAAAGGAATGGAAACCCGACGCCGTGGTGGTCGGCCTGCCGCTGAACATGGACGGCACGCCCAGCGAGATGTGCCTGCGCGCCGAGAAGTTCGCCCGTCGCCTCAACGGCCGCTACAACCTGCCCTTCTATACCCACGACGAACGCCTGACGACCTTTGAAGCCAAAGGCGAACGACTGGTGCGCGGCGGGCAGAAAGGCAGTTACCGCGACAACCCGGTGGACGCCATCGCCGCCGCCCTGCTGCTGCAAGGCTGGCTCGACGAAAACACCGCACTATTTGAATCCTGACAAGCGCTACGGCGCTTTTCTTTTGGTTACAACCCGAGCCTCGGTTCGCGAGAACCGGCTCGACCCCAAGAAGGAGCAACCATGAGCCTGCCCAATCCCGCCGATCTGATCAGCCAGATGGCGACCCGCCTCAAGGCGCACCTTGCCCAGCGTGATATCAGCGAACCGCGTTACATCGGCATCCGCACCGGCGGCGTCTGGGTCGCCCAGGCCCTGCTCGAAGAGCTGGGCAGCGATGCGCCATTGGGCACGCTGGATGTTTCCTTCTATCGCGACGACTTCAGCCAGAACGGCCTGCACCCGCAAGTGCGCCCGTCCGCCCTGCCCTTCGAAATCGAAGGCCAGCATCTGGTGCTGATCGACGACGTACTGATGAGCGGCCGCACCATCCGCGCCGCCATGAACGAACTGTTCGACTACGGCCGCCCGGCCAGCGTGACGCTGGTCTGCCTGCTGGACCTGGACGCCGGCGAACTGCCGATCCGCCCGAACGTGGTCGGCGCAACGCTGTCGCTCGCCCCCCACGAACGCGTGAAGCTGTCCGGCCCGGAACTGGCCCTCGAACTGCAAGACCTCGCCCTTTAATCCGCCCTATTGAGAGTCCCCTTCGCGATGACGCCTCTAGATACCAAGCGCCCGCTGCAGCTCAATGATCAGGGCCAGCTGCGCCACTTCCTCTCGCTCGACGGCCTGCGCCGTGAGTTGCTGACGGAAATCCTCGACACCGCCGACTCGTTCCTCGAAGTCGGTGCCCGGGCCGTGAAGAAGGTCCCGTTGCTGCGCGGCAAGACCGTGTGCAACGTGTTCTTCGAAAACTCCACCCGCACCCGCACCACCTTCGAACTGGCGGCCCAGCGGCTGTCTGCGGACGTGATCACCCTGAACGTATCGACTTCGTCGGCCAGCAAGGGCGAAACTCTGCTCGACACCCTGCGCAACCTCGAAGCCATGGCCGCCGACATGTTCGTCGTGCGCCACGGTGACTCGGGCGCCGCGCACTTCATTGCCGAACATGTCTGCCCGCAAGTGGCGATCATCAACGGCGGCGACGGCCGTCACGCCCACCCGACCCAGGGCATGCTCGACATGCTGACCATCCGTCGGCACAAGGGCAGCTTCGAAAACCTCTCGGTGGCCATCGTCGGCGACATCCTGCACTCGCGGGTGGCGCGCTCGAACATGCTCGCCCTGAAGACCCTCGGCTGCCCGGACATCCGCGTGATCGCGCCGAAGACCCTGCTGCCGATCGGCATCGAGCAATACGGCGTGAAGGTCTACACCGACATGACCGAAGGCCTGAAAGATGTCGACGTGGTGATCATGCTGCGCCTGCAGCGTGAGCGCATGACCGGCGGCCTGCTGCCGAGTGAGGGTGAGTTCTACCGCCTGTTCGGCCTGACCACCGCGCGCCTGGCCGGCGCCAAGCCCGATTGCATCGTCATGCACCCGGGGCCGATCAACCGCGGCGTGGAGATCGAGTCGGCGGTGGCCGACGGCCCGCACTCGGTGATCCTCAATCAAGTCACCTACGGCATCGCGATCCGTATGGCCGTGCTGTCGATGGCCATGAGCGGACAAACAGCGCAGCGCCAATTCGAGCAGGAGAACGCCCAGTGAAGCTCAGCATTCTCAGCGCCCGCGTCATCGATCCAAGCAGCGGCCTGGATCAAATCACCGATATTCACGTTGAAGCCTGCAAGATCGTCGCCCTCGGCGCCGCACCGGCCGGTTTCACCGCCCTCGAAACCATCGACGCCCAAGGCCTTGTCGCCGCTCCAGGCCTCGTAGACCTGAACGTCGCCCTGCGCGAGCCGGGCTACAGCCGCAAAGGCACCATCGCCAGCGAAACCCGCGCGGCTGCGGCCGGTGGCGTGACCAGCCTGTGCTGCCCGCCGAAAACCAAACCGGTGCTCGACACCTCCGCCGTGGCCGAGCTGATCCTCGACCGCGCCCGCGAGGCCGGCAACACCAAGGTGTTCCCGATCGGCGCCCTGAGCAAAGGTCTGGACGGCGAGCAGTTGGCCGAGCTGGTGGCCCTGCGCGACGCCGGTTGCGTGGCGTTCGGCAACGGCCTGGAAAGTTTCCGCAACACCCGCACCCTGTGCCGGGCGCTGGATTACGCGGCGACCTTCGACCTGACGGTGATTTTCAACTCGCAGGATCACGACCTGGCCGACGGCGGCCTGGCCCACGAAGGCGCCACCGCCAGTTTCCTCGGTCTGCCGGGCATTCCGGAAACCGCTGAAACCGTGGCCCTGGCCCGTGACCTGCTGCTGGTCGAGCAGACCGGCGTGCGTGCGCACTTCAGCCAGCTCACCAGCGCTCGCGGTGTGGCCCTGATCGCTCAGGCCCAGGCCCGTGGCCTGAAAGTCACGGCGGATGTCGCCCTGTATCAGCTGATCCTGACGGATGAAGCGCTGATCGATTTCAGCAGCCTGTATCACGTACAACCGCCGCTGCGCACCCGCGCCGACCGTGATGGTTTGCGTGAGGCAGTGAAGTCCGGCGTGGTCTCGGCGATTTCCAGCCATCACCAGCCCCATGAGCGCGACGCCAAACTGGCGCCATTCGGCGCGACCGAACCGGGCATCAGCAGCGTCGAGCTGTTGCTGCCGCTGGCGATGACGCTGGTAGAGGATGGTCTGCTGGACCTGCCGACCCTGCTCTCACGCCTGAGCGCCGGCCCGGCCGAGGCCCTGCGCCTGCCGGCGGGCAAACTGGCGGTGGGTGGCGCGGCGGATATCGTGCTGTTCGATCCGAAGGCCTCGACCGTGGCCGGTGAGACCTGGCTGTCGAAGGGCGAGAACTGCCCGTTCCTCGGTCATAGTCTGCCAGGCGTGGTGCGTTACACGTTGGTGGATGGCCGGATCAGCTACCAGGCATAAAAAATGGCGAGGGAGCTTGCTCCCTCGCCACACTTTATTACTGGAATGCGCCGCGATTCTGCGCGTTACGCACCGACACCTGATCGTTCAGCGTCCAGAAGTCATACAGCACGCCAATAAAGAACAATCCGCCGGTCAGCAGGTACAGCAAGCCTGTGATCCACTTGCCCTGGTACATCCGGTGCACGCCGAACACCCCGAGGAACGTCAGCAGGATCCACGCCACGTTGTATTCGATCGGCCCCGCAGCAAATCGCAGGTCCGCTTCCCGATCCATCGCCGGGATCAGGAACACGTCGATCAGCCAGCCGATCCCCAGCAGCCCGAAGGTGAAAAACCAGATCGTTCCGGTCACGGGCTTGCCGTAATAGAAGCGGTGAGAACCGGTAAAACCGAAGATCCACAGCAGGTAACCGATCACTTTGCTATGGGTGTCTTTTTCCTTCACACGGGGTAGCTGATAGCTGTTCATGAAGACCTCGATTCACACGATAGATAAATATTCTTTAATTCTTTGTGACTTTTTTACAGGTAGCCGACGTACGGCAAATGCTACCGTGTGTTCCGTCAAAGCCTTATAGCACCTGACTTCTGTCCGACAATTGCGTCTATTTGCCGCTTGTTTGGTTCCGTTGCCCGCCTTTTGAATCGACCAACGGCCTCGGAAGGGACAAAAAAGCTGTTATAAAGTTGCGCGCTAACACATAAGAGCCCTGCCTAATGCGTCCATTTTTCAAGACATGGCTAACCATTTGCCTATTAATGCCACTGGCCGCCCACGCCACCAATCGTGAGCAACGTCTTCCCAACGTCAACGGCTTCACCCCTAAATCCCATGCCTCTGCTCCTTCGAACAAAGGCAAGCAAACGAAACACACCACGCTCGCCAGCAAGAGTCACGGCAAGCTGGTCCCACCGATGGCGAACAAGGAAAGCAGCAACGTCCTCAGTCGCGCGGTGAACGTCCTCGGTACACCTTACCGTTGGGGCGGCAGCAGCCCAAGTAAAGGCTTCGATTGCAGCGGCCTGGTGAAATACGCGTTCAACGACGCGACTTTCGACCTGCCCCGCACCTCGAATGCCATGGCCAGCGGCCACGGCGAGAAAGTCGAGCGCAAGGATCTCAAGCCTGGCGACCTGATTTTCTTCAACATCAAGAGCCGTCGGGTCAATCACGTTGCCATCTACCTGGGCAACGACCGCTTCATCCACGCGCCGCGTCGTGGTAAAGCGGTGAGTATCGATACGCTGAACAAGCCGTATTGGGAACAGCATTACGTGGTAGCCAAGCGCGTGCTGCCGAAAGAACCGGGTGGCAAGCAGATGCGCGTGGTTCAGCGCTGATCTGTACAGATCATAAAAAACGCAGCCCTCGGGCTGCGTTTTTTTTCGTCCTTAGAAATTATCCGGTGTCCGCGCCTTCTCCCGCGCATGTTCGCGACTGATCAGGCCCTTGGTCACCAGATCCTTCAGGCACATGTCGAGCGTCTGCATCCCCAGCGACCCGCCGGTCTGGATCGCCGAATACATCTGCGCCACCTTGTCCTCGCGGATCAGGTTACGGATCGCCGACGTGCCGAGCATGATCTCGTGCGCCGCCACCCGGCCGCCGCCGATCTTCTTGATCAGCGTCTGCGACACCACGGCCAGCAGCGACTCGGACAACATCGAACGCACCATCGACTTCTCATCCCCCGGGAACACGTCCACCACCCGGTCGATGGTCTTGGCCGCCGACGTGGTGTGCAGCGTTCCGAACACCAGGTGCCCGGTCTCGGCGGCGGTCAGTGCCAGGCGGATGGTTTCCAGATCGCGCATCTCGCCCACCAGGATCACGTCCGGATCCTCGCGCAATGCCGAACGCAGGGCCGTGGCGAAACTGCGGGTATCGCGGTGAACCTCACGCTGATTGATCAGGCATTTGCGCGATTCGTGAACGAATTCAATGGGGTCTTCGATGGTCAGGATGTGGTGATGGCGATGGGTGTTGAGGTAATCGATCATCGCCGCGAGGGTGGTGGATTTGCCGGAACCGGTCGGCCCCGTCACCAGCACCAGCCCGCGCGGGGCGTCGGTGATCTTGCGAAAGACATCGCCCATGGCGAGGTCTTCCATGCTCAGCACTTTCGACGGAATGGTGCGGAACACCGCGCCGGCGCCACGGTTCTGGTTGAAGGCGTTGACCCGAAAACGCGCCACGCCGGGCACTTCGAAGGAAAAGTCGGTTTCCAGATGTTTCTCGAACTCCACCCGCTGGGTGTCGTTCATGATGTCGTAGATCAGCTCATGCACCTGCTTGTGATCCAGCGCCGGCAGATTGATCCGTCGCACATCGCCATCCACGCGGATCATCGGCGGCAGTCCGGCCGACAGGTGCAGGTCGGAAGCGCCCTGTTTGGCGCTGAAGGCCAGCAGTTCAGTGATATCCATAGCGTTCCTCAATTCCAGTAGAATGCCGCGAACCTACAGACCGCTGGCGCCTCTTGATGTCCACGATAGCAGACAACATCTCACTGGTTAGTTCGCGCATTCAGGCAGCCGTCAAAGCCGCAGGCCGCGATGAAAACAGCGTCCAGCTGCTGGCCGTGAGCAAGACCAAACCGGCCGAAGCCCTGCGCGAAGCGTACGCCGCCGGCCTGCGCGACTTTGGCGAGAACTACCTGCAGGAAGCCCTGGGCAAACAGCTCGAACTGGCCGACCTGCCCTTGATCTGGCACTTCATCGGCCCCATTCAGTCGAACAAGACCCGCTCGATTGCCGAGCACTTCGCCTGGGTGCACTCCGTGGATCGCCTGAAAATCGCCCAACGCCTGTCCGAGCAACGCCCGGCGGATCTGCCGCCACTGAACATCTGCATTCAGGTCAACGTCAGCGGTGAAGCCAGCAAGTCCGGCTGCACCCCGCAAGACCTGCCGGCCCTCGCCCAGGCCATCAGCGCGCTGCCGCGTCTGAAACTGCGCGGGTTGATGGCGATTCCCGAGCCGACCGACGATCGCGCCGAGCAAGACGCCGCATTCGCCGCTGTTCAGAAGCTGCAGGCCAGCCTCGATCTGCCGCTCGACACACTTTCCATGGGCATGAGCCACGACCTCGAGTCGGCCATTGCCCAGGGCGCCACCTGGGTCCGTATCGGTACGGCCCTGTTTGGCGCTCGCGACTACTCCCAATCTTGATGATTTCCAGATAAGGACCTGACATGAGCAACACGCGTATTGCCTTTATCGGTGCCGGCAACATGGCCGCCAGCCTGATCGGCGGCCTGCGGGCCAAGGGTCTGGAAGCCGCATCGATCCGCGCCAGCGATCCGGGCGAAGAGACCCGCAACCGGGTCAGCGCCGAGCACGGCATCGAAACCTTCGCCGACAACGCCCAGGCCATCGACGGTGCCGACGTTGTCGTGCTGGCGGTCAAGCCACAGGCCATGAAAGCCGTGTGCGAAGCGATCCGCCCGAGCCTGAAACCGAATCAACTGGTGGTGTCCATCGCAGCCGGCATCACCTGCGCCAGCATGACCGCGTGGCTCGGCGAGCAGCCAATCGTGCGCTGCATGCCCAACACTCCGGCTCTGCTGCGTCAGGGCGTGAGCGGTCTGTACGCCACCAGTGAAGTGAGCGCCGAACAGCGCCAGCAGGCTGAAGAGCTGCTGTCCGCCGTGGGCATCGCCCTGTGGCTGAACGAAGAGCAACAACTGGACGCGGTCACCGCCGTCTCCGGTTCCGGCCCGGCGTATTTCTTCCTGCTGATCGAAGCCATGACCGCTGCCGGCGTCAAACTCGGTCTTCCGAAGGAAACTGCCGAGCGACTGACCCTGCAAACCGCGCTGGGCGCCGCGCACATGGCCGTGTCCAGCGACGCCGACGCCGCCGAACTGCGCCGCCGCGTGACCTCGCCAGCGGGCACCACGGAAGCGGCGATCAAATCGTTCCAGGCCGGCGGCTTCGAAGCCCTGGTGGAAAAAGCACTCGGCGCCGCCGCGCACCGCTCGGCCGAGATGGCCGAACAACTGGGCAAATAAGGAGCCTTACATGATTGGATTGAACACTGCAGCGGTCTACGTGCTGCAAACCCTCGGCAGCCTGTACCTGCTGATCGTGCTGCTGCGCTTCGTCCTGCAACTGGTGCGGGCGAACTTCTACAACCCGCTGTGCCAGTTCGTGGTCAAGGCCACCCAGCCGCTGCTCAAGCCGCTGCGCCGGATCATCCCGAGCGTCTTCGGCCTCGACATGTCGTCGCTGGTGCTGGCAATTCTCGTGCAACTGGCACTGATGGCGCTGACCCTGCTGCTGACCTACGGCACCACCGGCAATCCGCTGCAACTGTTCATCTGGTCGATCATCGGCGTGACCGCGCTGTTCCTGAAGATTTTCTTCTTCGCCCTGATCATCAGCGTGATCCTGTCGTGGGTCGCTCCGGGCAGCCATAACCCGGGCGCCGAACTGGTGAACCAGATCTGCGAACCGGCCCTGGCGCCGTTCCGCCGCTTCCTGCCGAGCATGGGCGGTCTGGACCTGTCGCCGATCTTCGCCTTCCTCGCGCTGAAGCTGATCGACATGCTGGTGATCAACAACCTCGCGGCGATGACGATGATGCCGGAAATCCTGCGCCTGTTGATGTGAGCTGGTTCCGTTGGGACGGTGACGACTTGATCCTCGAGTGTCACCTGCAACCGGCAGCCCGCAGCGATGACTTCGCCGGGTTGCACGGCGACCGCCTGAAGATCCGCCTGACCGCCCCGCCGGTCGAGGGCAAGGCCAATGCGTACCTGATGGGGTTTCTGGCCAAGGCTTTTGGGGTTTCCAAGAGCCAGGTCAGCCTGATCAGCGGTGAGTTGAACCGGCAGAAACGTGTGCGCATCCACGCCCCCAAAAAACTGCCGGATTTGCCGGGTTTGGTTTTACCTTGATCGTTCCCACGTCGAGGCGTCGAACCGTCTGCGTGGGAATGCATCCCGGGACGCTCCGCGTCCCCGCCGAAGCGGACGCGGAGCGTCCAATGAGGCGTTCCCACGCAGAGCGTGGGAACGAGCGCAGGTAGTTGCTTGCCGCTAACCCCACCGGTCTTTAGACTTACGCCTCATTTCAACGAGAGCAGGGTCGATGCCAGCTGCCTTTCCCCCCGATTCTGTTGGTCTGGTGACGCCGCAAACGGCGCACTTCAGCGAACCGCTGGCCCTGGCCTGCGGCCGGTCGCTGGCCGCTTATGACCTGATCTACGAAACCTACGGCACGCTGAACGCGCAAGCGAGCAACGCCGTGTTGATCTGCCACGCCTTGTCCGGCCACCACCATGCCGCTGGTTATCACAGCGTCGACGACCGCAAGCCCGGTTGGTGGGACAGCTGCATCGGCCCCGGCAAACCGATCGACACCAACAAGTTCTTCGTGGTCAGCCTGAACAACCTCGGCGGCTGCAACGGTTCCACCGGTCCGAGCAGCCTCAACCCGGAAACCGGCAAGCCGTTCGGTGCCGACTTCCCGGTGCTGACCGTGGAAGACTGGGTGCACAGCCAGGCACGCCTCGCCGACCTGCTCGGCATCGGCCAGTGGGCCGCGGTGATCGGCGGCAGCCTCGGCGGCATGCAGGCGCTGCAATGGACCATCACGTATCCGGATCGCGTGCGCCACTGCCTGGCCATCGCCTCGGCCCCCAAGCTGTCGGCGCAGAACATCGCCTTCAACGAAGTGGCGCGCCAGGCGATTCTCACCGACCCGGAATTCCACGGCGGCTCGTTCCAGGAACAGGGCGTGATTCCCAAGCGCGGCCTGATGCTGGCCCGGATGGTCGGGCACATCACCTACCTGTCCGACGACTCCATGGGCGAGAAATTCGGCCGTGGCCTGAAGAGCGAAAAACTCAACTACGACTTCCACAGCGTCGAGTTCCAGGTCGAAAGCTACCTGCGCTATCAGGGCGAAGAGTTCTCCGGGCGCTTCGATGCCAACACCTATCTGTTGATGACCAAGGCGCTCGATTACTTCGATCCGGCGGCCAACTTCGACGATAACCTGGCAAAAACCTTCGAAGGTGCCAAAGCCAAATTCTGCGTGATGTCGTTCACCACCGACTGGCGCTTCTCCCCGGCCCGCTCGCGGGAGCTGGTGGACGCGCTGATGGCCGCGCGCAAGGACGTCAGCTACCTGGAAATCGACGCGCCGCAGGGCCACGACGCCTTCCTGATTCCGATCCCTCGCTACTTGCAGGCGTTCGGCAATTACATGAACCGCATTTCGTTGTGAGAAAGCCATGAGAGCTGATCTGGAAATCATCCAGGAATGGATCCCCGCCGGCAGCCGCGTGCTCGACCTCGGTTGCGGTGACGGCGAGTTGCTGACCTGGCTGCGTGACCACAAGCAGGTCACCGGCTATGGCCTGGAAAACGACCCGGACAACATCGCCGAGTGCGTGGCCAAGGGCATCAACGTCATCGAGCAGGACCTGGACAAGGGCCTGGGCAACTTCGCCAGCAACAGCTTCGACGTGGTCGTGATGACCCAGGCCCTGCAAGCCGTGCACTACCCGGACAAGATCCTCGACGAAATGCTGCGGGTCGGTCGCCAGTGCATCATCACCTTCCCCAACTTCGGCCACTGGCGCTGCCGCTGGTACTTGGCGAGCAAGGGCCGGATGCCGGTGTCCGAGTTCCTGCCGTACACCTGGTACAACACGCCGAACATTCACTTCTGCACCTTCGAAGACTTTGAAGAACTTTGCCGCGAACGTGAGGCGAAGGTCATTGATCGGCTTGCCGTGGATCAACAGCACCGCCACGGGTGGGCCAGTAAGCTATGGCCTAATCTGTTAGGTGAGATCGGTATCTACCGCGTCAGCAGCCCAGGGCTGCAGGATCACAGAATCGCGGTCTGAACCACGACATTGCGAGGAGAACGAACATGGGACGCTTGATTACCGCGCTATTGGCCGCCTGCCTGAGCCTCTCGGCCATGGCTGCCGACGTCATCAAGGGCGAGCGCCAGGAAACCTTCGGCGACGTGACGGTGCACTACAACACCTTTAACTCGACCTACCTGCAACCGGACATCGCCAAGGCTGCCGAGCTGATCCGCAGCAAGAATCAGGGCGTGATCAATGTCTCGGTGATCAAGGACGGCAAGCCGTTGATCGCCAATGTCACCGGCACGGTCAAAGACCTGACCAGCCAGAGCGTGACGCTCAACTTCCGCCAGGTCACCGAACAGGGCGCGATCTATTACATCGCCCAGTACCCGGTGGAACAGCAGGAAACCCGCACCTTTGAAATCAAGGTGCAGAACGGTGACAAGATCAACACCATCAATTTCAACCAAGAGCTTTTCCCCGGCGAATGATGAACCTCAAGCAACTCGTACTGGCCAGCCATAACGCCGGCAAACTCAAGGAACTCCAGGCCATGCTCGGCGAATCGGTGCAACTGCGCTCGATCGGCGAATTCAGCAGCGTGGAGCCGGAAGAGACCGGCCTGTCGTTCGTCGAGAACGCGATCCTCAAGGCCCGAAATGCCGCGCGCATTTCCGGGCTACCGGCACTGGCCGACGATTCGGGTCTGGCGGTGGATTTCCTCGGCGGTGCGCCGGGTATCTACTCGGCCCGCTATGCCGACGGCAAGGGCGACGCAGCGAACAACGCCAAACTGCTCGACGCCTTGAAAGATGTGCCTGAAGCCGAGCGCGGGGCGCAGTTCGTCTGCGTACTGGCTTTGGTGCGTCACGCTGACGATCCGCTGCCGATCCTGTGCGAAGGCCTGTGGCACGGGCGCATCCTGACCGCCGCCAGCGGTGAACACGGTTTCGGCTATGACCCGCTGTTCTGGGTGCCCGAACGTAACGTGTCCAGCGCCGAGCTGAGCCCGATCGACAAGAACCAGATCAGCCACCGCGCCCGTGCAATGGATCTGCTGCGCCTGCGTCTGGGCTTGAAATGACCGATAGCTCCTCCGCGTCGTCGCTGATCATCGGCGGCGCCGCCTCCTCGCCTCGGGCGCCGTTGCCGACGCTGCCGCCCCTGGCGCTGTACATCCACATCCCGTGGTGTGTGCGCAAATGTCCGTATTGCGACTTCAACTCCCACACCGCCAGCCCGGTGCTGCCGGAGCAGGAATACGTCGACGCGATGCTCGCCGACCTCGATCAGGATCTGCACGCGGTGTACGGCCGTGAGTTGAGTTCGATCTTCTTTGGCGGCGGCACGCCGAGCCTGTTCAGTGCCGAAGCACTGGGCCGCTTGCTCGAAGGTGTGAAACAACGCATTCCGTTTGCCGATGACATCGAAATCACCCTGGAAGCCAACCCCGGGACCTTCGAACAAGAGAAGTTCGTCGCCTACCGCAAACTGGGGATCAATCGTCTGTCGATCGGTATCCAGAGCTTCCAGCAGGAAAAGCTCAAGGCCCTCGGCCGCATCCACAACGGCGACGAAGCCATCCGCGCCGCCGGTATGGCGCGCCAGGCCGGGTTCGATAACTTCAACCTCGACTTGATGCACGGCTTGCCGGATCAGTCGCTGGACGATGCCCTGAGCGATCTGCGCCAGGCGATCGAGCTGAAGC
Organism: Pseudomonas sp. GW821-FHT02C04; assembly: GCF_059421845.1. Taxonomy (NCBI): domain Bacteria; kingdom Pseudomonadati; phylum Pseudomonadota; class Gammaproteobacteria; order Pseudomonadales; family Pseudomonadaceae; genus Pseudomonas; species Pseudomonas sp. GW821-FHT02C04. The sequence continues at coordinate 251,257 of NZ_JBWKVT010000002.1, forward strand.
CGACGCACATTTCCTGGTATCAACTGACACTGGAGCCGAACACCGTGTTCTGGAACCAGCCGCCAGTGCTGCCGGAAGACGACACGCTGTGGGACATTCAGGAGGCCGGACAGGCGCTCCTGGCCGAACACGGTTACGCGCAGTACGAAGTCTCCGCTTACGCCCAACCGGGTCGCCCGGCGCGGCATAACCTCAATTACTGGAGCTTCGGCGACTTCATCGGCATCGGCGCCGGCGCCCACGGCAAGCTCAGCCATCCGGACGGGCGCATCGTGCGCACCTGGAAGACGCGCTTGCCGAAGGATTACCTCAACCCGGCCAAAAGCTTCCAGGCCGGCGAGAAAACCCTGACCAACGACGAGATGCCGTTCGAGTTCCTGATGAACGCCCTGCGTCTGACCGCCGGCGTCGAATCGCGCCTGTATCCCGAGCGCACCGGCCTGCCGCTGGAAAGCCTCGACGAACACCGGCGCGAGGCCGAACAAAGCGGTCTGTTGCAGGTCGAACCGTCACGTCTGGCGGCCACCGAGCGCGGACAACTGTTCCTCAATGACTTGCTGCAGAAATTTCTGAGCTGACCCGCTCTTAAGGAAACCGCATGGATTTGATACTCGACCTGCTCGCCACCGTGTCCCGCTGGAGCCGCAGCAACCTCTCGGAAATCGCGCTGGCCCTGGTGGGCTGCCTGCTGGTGCTGTTCGGCGCTGACTTCAAGGCCTGGGTCGACCAACGCCTGGGCAGCATCGCCGGCGCCCTGCGCGTCCCACTGATGGCCCTGCTCTGCCTGATCGGCAGCGGCGCGGCACTGATCTACGCCACGCCGTGGGTAGTGAAAGGTCTGAGCCAGTTCAACAACTACAGCCTGGCGCCGGTTTTGTTGGTGGTGCTCGTTTTGATCGGCGTGGTCGCCGACCGACGCTGAATACAGACAGGGAAGTTCATGAGCAAGAAACTGCTGGACGAAACAAGCAAATTTCTCAGCTTCGTGCTGCGTCATGAGCCACAGGCGATCGGCCTGACGCTGGACTCTGAAGGCTGGGCGAACATCGACGCCTTGATCGGTGGCGCGACGCGGGACGGTAGAACGCTGGATCGCGCGCTAATCGAAAACGTCGTGGCGAGCAGCGACAAGAAGCGCTTTTCGATCTCCGCCGACGGTCAGTCGATTCGTGCGGTTCAGGGACACTCGACGAAAAGCGTGGAGCTGCAGTTCGAAGAAAAGCAGCCTCCAGAAACGCTGTATCACGGCACCGCGACGCGCTTCATGGACTCGATCAACGAGCAGGGATTGATCCCGGGATCACGCCATCACGTGCACCTTTCTCAGGAAACCGCTACCGCCTCGGCGGTTGGGCAACGTTACGGAACGGTCGTGATTCTGAAGGTGGCAGCGCGGCAGATGCAGGAACAGGGTTTCAAGTTCTATCAGGCCGAGAATGGTGTCTGGCTGACTGAGCGGGTTCCGGCAGAGTTTCTTTCTACGGTGTAATTTCCAAGTACTGCTAAAACAACTGTGGGAGCCAATGGCTCCCACAGTTTTATTGCGTGATGCTTAAGCGAGCTTTTCGAACTTCAGATCCCACACGCCATGCCCAAGACGTTCGCCGCGGCGTTCGAACTTGGTGATCGGGCGTTCGGCCGGGCGTGGCACGCACTTGCCGTCTTCGGCGAGGTTGCGATAGCCCGGGGCGACGTTCATCACTTCCAGCATGTATTCGGCGTACGGTTCCCAGTCGGTGGCCATGTGCAGAATGCCGCCAACCTTCAGCTTGCTGCGCACCAGCTCAGCGAAGGACGCCTGAACGATGCGGCGCTTGTGGTGACGGCTCTTGTGCCACGGATCCGGAAAGAACAGCATCAGGCGATCGAGGCTGTTGTCGGCGATGCAGCGATTGAGCACTTCGATCGCGTCGCAATCGTAGACCCGCAGGTTGGTCAAACCCTGAGTCAGCACGCCATTGAGCAGCGCGCCAACACCCGGACGGTGAACTTCGACACCGATGAAATCCTGTTCCGGCGCAGCGGCTGCCATTTCCAGCAGCGAGTGGCCCATGCCGAAACCGATCTCCAGCGAACGCGGCGCGGAACGGCCGAACACCTGGTCGTAATCCACCGGCGCATCGGCCAGCGGCAGGACGAACTTCGGCGCGCCCTGATCCAGGCCGCGTTGCTGGCCTTCGGTCATGCGCCCGGCGCGCATCACAAAACTCTTGATGCGGCGGTGTTGGCGCTCGTCGCCTTCTTCCGTCTGGATTGGCGTGTCGTTCGATTCAGTCATCAATAGCTCTTACTTGATCAGACCATCCAGCGGCGAAGAGGCGCTGGCATAGAGTTTTTTCGGCATGCGGCCGGCGAGGTAGGCCAGGCGGCCCGCGACGATCGCGTGTTTCATGGCTTCAGCCATCATGATCGGCTGCTGGGCGTGGGCGATGGCCGAGTTCATCAGCACCGCATCACAGCCCAGCTCCATGGAGATGGTGGCGTCGGAAGCGGTGCCGACACCGGCATCCACCAGCACCGGGATCTTGGCCTCTTCCAGAATGATCTGCAGGTTGTACGGGTTGCAGATCCCCAGGCCCGAACCGATCAGACCGGCCAGCGGCATCACTGCGATGCAGCCGATTTCAGCCAGTTGACGGGCGATGATCGGGTCATCACTGGTGTAAACCATCACGTCGAAACCTTCCTTGACCAGCACTTCGGCGGCTTTGAGGGTTTCGATCACGTTGGGGAACAGGGTTTTCTGGTCGGCCAGCACTTCCAGCTTCACCAGATTGTGGCCATCGAGCAGCTCACGGGCCAGGCGGCAGGTGCGCACAGCCTCGACAGCGTCGTAGCAGCCAGCGGTGTTCGGCAGGAAGGTGTAGCGATCCGGCGACAGCACGTCGAGCAGGTTCGGCTCGCCTTCGATCTGGCCCAGGTTGGTGCGGCGCACGGCGAAGGTGACGATCTCGGCACCCGAGGCTTCGATGGCCAGACGGGTTTCTTCCATGTCACGGTACTTGCCGGTACCGACCAGCAAACGCGACTGGTAAGTACGACCGGCCAGAACGAAAGGCTTGTCGCTACGAACGATGCTCATGGGAAATCCTCTGTTGGGGTGAGGGTCTTGCAGAATTCTCGGCCCATACAGGCCTGGCGACTAGCCGCCGCCGATGGCGTGCACCACTTCGACGTTGTCGCCGTCGTTCAAAGTCGTGTCGGCATGCTGGCTGCGCGGGACGATATCCAGATTGAGTTCGACCGCCACCCGGCGTCCGGTCAGGTCCAGACGGGTCAGCAGGGCCGCAACGGTTTCACCGTCGGGCAGTTCAAGGGATTCGCCGTTCAACTGAATGCGCATGCCGGATGCCGCCATCATTTTTAGGGGGTGGCATTCTAGCCCGATCATGACCTAAAGGTCAGCACCAAGCGTCAAGCGGTTGGCTGCAGGCGCCAGGCGGCGAGTCCGAGGCACAACCAGCCGATCAGGAACGCCAGGCCACCGAACGGGGTGATGATACCGAGCTTACCGATGCCGATAGTGGTCAGCAGGTACAGGCTGCCGGAAAACAGCAGGATGCCGACGCTGAACGAGATGCCGGCCCAGGCGATCAGTCGCCCCTGAAGCTGCGTGGCCAGCAGCGCCACGCCGAACAGCGCCAGCGCATGCACCAGTTGATAGGTGACGCCGGTGTGGAAGATCGCGAGGTACTCGGGGGTCAGGCGGTTTTTCAGGCCATGGGCGGCGAATGCGCCGAGGCCGACACCGGTAAAACCAAAGAAGGCAGCCAGCATCAGAAAGCTACGCAGCATGTAGAACTCCAGTCAGACTCGATCGGCAGGGTCTGTATAATGGCCCGCTCAACCGGTTCGGCCAAGCCATCTCTATGCTGCGTTTATTTCTCCGTCGTTTCACGAAGGCTCTGCTCTGGTTCGCGGGCGGCAGCGTATTGCTGGTGTTGTTGTTTCGCTTCGTGCCACCACCGGGCACGGCGCTGATGGTCGAGCGCAAGATCGAATCCTGGGTCGACGGCGAGCCGATCGATCTGCAGCGCACCTGGAAGCCGTGGGACGAGATCTCCGATGACCTGAAGGTCGCGGTGATTGCCGGCGAAGACCAGAAATTCCCCGAGCACTGGGGTTTTGACCTGAGTGCAATCAAGGCCGCACTGGCCCACAACGAACTCGGCGGTTCGATTCGCGGCGCCAGCACCTTGAGCCAGCAAGTGTCGAAGAACCTGTTCTTGTGGTCGGGCCGCAGCTATCTGCGCAAAGGCCTGGAAGCGTGGTTTACCGCGCTGATCGAAGTGTTCTGGCCCAAGCAGCGGATTCTCGAGGTGTACCTGAACAGTGTCGAGTGGGATGACGGCGTGTTTGGTGCCGAAGCGGCAGCAAGGCATCACTTTGGCGTTAGCGCCAAGTCTTTGTCCCGGCAGCAGGCGAGTTATCTGGCGGCCGTATTGCCCAATCCCCGGGTCTGGAGCGCCAGCCACCCGACATCCTATGTTTCACGCAGGGCCGGATGGATTCGCCAACAGATGAGCCAGTTGGGTGGCGACAGCTATCTGCTGACACTCAATGATTCACGCCGCGCGCCCTGGGCCCAATGAGTTTCTGACACGCAAACACAAACGCCCCGATCATCACTGATCGGGGCGTTTTTTGTTTCTGATAGACCGCTTACGCGGCAATCGACAACTTGAGCTTGTTCATCGCGCTCTTCTCGAGCTGACGGATCCGCTCGGCCGATACGTTGTACTTCTGCGCCAGGTCGTGCAACGTGGCTTTCTCTTCTGCCAGCCAGCGCTGGTAGAGGATGTCGCGGCTGCGTTCGTCCAGCACTTCCAGCGCTTCGTGCAGGTTGTGATTGGAGTTGTCGCTCCAGTCGGCATCTTCCAGCTGACGCGCCGGGTCATACCGGTGGTCTTCCAGGTAGTTGGCCGGCGACTGGAAAGCACTGTCGTCGTCGGCTTCGGCAGCCGGGTCGAAGGCCATGTCATGGCCGGTCAGGCGACTTTCCATCTCACGCACTTCACGCGGCTCGACGCCGAGGCTTTCCGCCACACGGTGGACTTCCTCGTTGTTCAGCCAGGCCAGACGTTTCTTCTGACTGCGCAGGTTGAAGAACAGCTTGCGCTGGGCCTTGGTGGTCGCGACTTTCACGATCCGCCAGTTGCGCAGGATGAACTCGTGAATCTCGGCCTTGATCCAGTGCACCGCGAAGGACACCAGACGCACGCCCATTTCCGGGTTGAAACGCTTCACGGCCTTCATCAGGCCGACGTTGCCTTCCTGGATCAGGTCAGCCTGAGCCAGACCGTAGCCGGAATAGCTACGGGCAATGTGTACAACAAAACGCAGGTGGGCGAGCACCATCTGCCGAGCCGCCCCCAAATCCTGCTCATAGTAGAGACTCTCGGCCAGTTCACGCTCCTGCTCCGGCGTCAGCAATGGAATGCTGTTGACGGTGTGTACATAGGCTTCCAGGTTTGCGCCCGGAACCAATGCATACGCAGGTTGCAAAGAATTGGTCATACGAAAAAACCTCCGACTTACATACTCGCGCCTTTCGGCACTGCGAAAAATTGACCGGGAACTCAGGTACAAGTTCCCTAAAAACCGTAAGGTCAATCACGCGCAAAAAAAGATTCTACTTCGGCGCCAGCTCCCTGAGATGACGTGCGACTGCAATCCATGCACCGATATAACCCAACAGCACCGCGCCAAGCAAGAGCGACAGACCGTCGGCAACTGGCACTCCGGCCAGCGCAAAATCACTGCCGTACAAGCCGGCCAGCCCAACCACCGCGTCGTTCAGCCAGTTCAGGCCGAACGCCAGCACACCCCAGGACAGCAGCCCCGCACCGAAGCCATACAACGCGCCCATATAAAGGAAGGGACGACGCACATAGCTGTCGGTGCCGCCGACGAGTTTAATCACTTCTATCTCGGTGCGGCGGTTTTCAATATGAAGACGAATGGTATTGCCTATCACCAAAAGTAATGCGGAAACCAGCAACACCGTCAGACCGAAGACAAAGCGGTCGCCGAGCTTGAGGATGGCAGCCAGACGCTCGACCCAGACTAGATCAAGTTGCGCCTGTTGTACCTTGGGCAGCTCGGAAAGTTTTTGTCTTAATGCTTCCAGCGTCGACTTGTCGACCTCGTTCGGCGTGACCAGCACCACACCCGGCAGCGGGTTTTCCGGCAGCTCGCGCAGGGCTTCGCCCAGTCCCGACTGCTGCTGGAACTCTTCCAGTGCCTGATCGCGGCCGACATATTCAGCATCAGCTACACCGGGCATGCCCTTGATCTGATCCCGCAGCTTCTCGCCCTGAGCCGGACTGGCTTCGAGCTCCAGGTACAGCGAGATCTGCGCCGCACGCTGCCAGGAACCACCCAGGCGTTCGACGTTGTTCAGCAACAACGAAAGCCCCATCGGCAGGCTCAGTGCAACCGCCATCACCATACAGGTAAAGAAACTGCCGATCGGCTGCTTGCCGAGGCGGCGCAGGCTGTCGAGCAGGCTGGCACGGTGGTTTTCTACCCAGGCACGGAACAGCGTGGCGAAATCCGGACCATCGTCATCGTCGTGCTTTTTCTTCTTTGGCGGCTGCGGATCGGCGGCTTTCGGGGCCACACGCTCGGAAACCTTCGGACTACGTGTTGCACTCATTCGCCAGCCTCCCCGTCACCGATCAATCGGCCGCGTTGCAGGGTCAGCATGCGATGGCGCATGCGCGCAATCAGGGCCAGGTCGTGACTGGCGATCAACACGCTGGTGCCCAGACGGTTGATGTCTTCGAACACCCCCATGATCTCGGCCGCCAGACGCGGGTCGAGGTTACCGGTCGGTTCGTCCGCCAGCAGCAGGGCCGGACGGTGAACGATGGCGCGGGCAATGCCGACGCGCTGCTGCTGACCGGTGGACAGGTCGCCGGGGTACAGATCGGTCTTGTCCGACAGCGCCACGCGCTCCAGCGCCGAATCGACGCGCTTGGCGATTTCCGCCTTGGACAGCCCGAGGATCTGCAACGGCAGCGCGACGTTGTTGAACACCGTGCGATCGAACAACAGCTGATGATTCTGGAACACCACGCCGATCTGCCGGCGCAGAAACGGAATCTGCGCATTGCTGATGGTGCTCAGGTCTTGCCCGGCCAACAGCAGTTTGCCGCTGGTCGGACGCTCCATCGCCAGCAGCAGGCGCAACAACGTGGATTTACCGGCACCGGAATGGCCGGTGACAAACAGGAACTCACCGCGACGGACTCGAAAGCTCAGCTCATGCAAGCCGACGTGACCGTTCGGGTAGCGTTTACCGACCTGTTCGAAACGAATCATGAACGCTCCCGCTCGGCAAAGAGTGCCTGGACAAAGGGTTCGGCTTCAAAGGTACGCAGATCGTCGATGCCTTCACCGACGCCGATGTAGCGGATCGGCAGGCCGAATTGCTTGGCCAGGGCGAAAATCACCCCGCCCTTGGCGGTGCCGTCGAGCTTGGTCAGCGCCAGGCCGGTCAGTTCGACGGTCTGGTTGAATTGCTTGGCCTGGTTGATGGCGTTCTGACCGGTGCCGGCGTCGAGCACCAGCAGCACTTCGTGCGGCGCATCGGCGTCGAGCTTGCCGATCACCCGGCGAACCTTTTTCAGCTCTTCCATCAGGTTGTCTTTGGTGTGCAGGCGACCGGCGGTGTCGGCGATCAGCACGTCAACGCCACGGGCCTTGGCGGCCTGCACGGCGTCGAAGATCACCGAGGCCGAGTCCGCGCCAGTGTGCTGGGCGATCACCGGAATCTTGTTGCGCTCACCCCAGACCTGCAACTGCTCGACCGCCGCGGCACGGAAGGTGTCACCGGCAGCGAGCATGACTTTCTTGCCTTCCAGTTGCAGCTTCTTCGCCAGTTTGCCGATGGTGGTGGTCTTGCCGGCACCGTTGACGCCGACCACGAGGATCACGAACGGCTTGTTCTGCGAAACGATCTTCAGCGGCTGCTCGACCGGCTTGAGCATCGCAGACAGCTCGGCTTGCAGGGATTTGTACAGTGCGTCGGAATCGGCCAGCTCTTTACGTGCGACCTTCTGAGTCAGGCGCTGGATGATCACCGACGTCGCTTCGACGCCGACGTCAGCGGTCAGCAGACGGGTTTCAAGGTCGTCGAGCAACTCGTCATCGATGGCTTTCTTGCCGAGGAACAGGCTGGCCATGCCCTCGCCGATGCTGGCGCTGGTCTTCGACAGGCCTTGCTTGAGACGGGCGAAGAAGCCGGCCTTGGTTTCTTCGGTGCGCGGCGCCTCGACCGGAGTTTCGACGACCGCGACAGGCGCAGCGACGACCGGTGCAGGTGCAGGTGCAGGTGCAGGTGCAGGTGCAGGTGCAGGTGCAGGTGCAGGCTCGGGGATTTCGATAACCGGAGCAACCGGAGCAACCGGAGCAACCGGAGCAACCGGAGCAACCGGAGCAACCGGAGCAACCGGAGCAACTGCGACAGGCTCGGCGGGAACTGGCGCGGCTTCAATCGCAGGCTCAGGTTCAGTCACAGAAACTGGAACCGGCTCAGGCACCCAAGCAACCGGCGCAGGAATCACCGGGGTCACATGCGGCACAGCCTCTTCAACCAGTGCCACCGGTTCCTCGGCCACCGGCAAGGTCAGCCATGGCTGGGCTACCGGAGTCAGCGGCAGCTCGGTGGCCGTCGGCGCTTCTGGCTCGGCTTCGGCCACCGGTTGCAACACCGGCTCGGCGATCGGCAGTACAACCGGTGCCGGCGCTTCCTCTATTACAGGCGCTGGAGCCGGCGCCGGCTCAGGAATGGCAGTCGGCTGTTCGACGACGGGTTCCTGCGGTTTCTTGCGCAGCCATCCGAACAGGCTTTTCTTCTCGCCAGCCGCAGCTGGGGTCTTCTTGTCGTCGTTGGAACCAAACATGGAGGACGGCTATCTCACGGTAGCGACGCGCCACAGGGGCGCCCCGGCAAATAAATATTCGATGCAGAACAGACTGCGTTTCACCCAGCTTGTTCACGCGCAACATTTTGTCGAAGCGCCAACGGCACCTCAAAGGAATCGTTTTAATGAAGGACTAGCCGGCAAAATCGGCGAAAAAGCGAAGTTTAGCTGATAAACCAAGGCCTTCTGCCGCAAACCCATACAACCTGATCAAGTTTCAAAACCGGATAGGCGTGGTCGCCGGTAAAACGGATCAGTATCCTAGCACCTCCTCGCCCGCCTAGGCTAAGACCAAGCGGGCAGCCCAACAGGTTTAAAAACGAATGAATGCTCTAGCCCGCCGCGCCGCAGGCCTGCTGCTCAGCACAGTCTGCCTGCCCCTTTCGGCCCTGGCAGCCGACCCGCAACCGACCCACGAATTCACCCTCGACAACGGCTTGAAGGTCGTCGTGCGCGAAGACCATCGCGCGCCGGTGGTGGTGTCGCAGGTCTGGTACAAGGTCGGTTCCAGCTACGAAACCCCGGGCCAGACCGGTTTGTCCCACGCCCTTGAGCACATGATGTTCAAGGGCAGCGAGAAAGTCGGCCCCGGTGAAGCCTCGCTGATCCTGCGCGACCTCGGCGCCGAAGAGAACGCGTTCACCAGCGATGACTTCACCGCCTACTACCAGGTGCTGGCCCGCGACCGTCTGGGCGTGGCCTTCGAACTGGAAGCCGACCGCATGGCCAATCTGCGCCTGCCGGCCGACGAGTTCGCCAAGGAAATCGAAGTCATCAAGGAAGAGCGCCGCCTGCGCACCGACGACAAACCGATGTCCAAGGCTTACGAGCGCTACAAGGCCATGGCCTACCCGGCCAGCGGCTATCACACGCCGACCATCGGCTGGATGGCCGATCTCGACCGGATGAAGGTCGAAGAGCTGCGCCACTGGTACCAGTCCTGGTATGTGCCGAACAACGCCACGCTGGTGGTGGTCGGTGACGTGACCCCGGACGAGGTGAAAACCCTCGCCCAGCGCTATTTCGGGCCGATCCCGAAACGCGATGTGCCACCGGCGAAAAAACCGCTGGAACTGGCCGAACCCGGCGAACGCCAGATCACTCTGCATGTGCAGACCCAACTGCCCAGCCTGATGCTCGGTTTCAACGTGCCAAGCCTGGCCACCGTCGAGGACAAGCGCTCCATCAATGCCTTGCGCCTGATTTCGGCGCTGCTGGACGGCGGCTACAGCGGTCGTATCCCGACCCAACTGGAGCGCGGCGAAGAGCTGGTGTCCGGCGGTTCGTCGAGTTATGACGCCTACACGCGCGGTGACAGCCTGTTCACTCTGTCCGCTACACCGAACACCCAGAAGAAAAAGACCATGGGCCAGGCTGAAGCCGGTCTGTGGAAACTGCTGGAACAGTTGAAAACCACCGCACCGTCCGCCGAAGAACTGGAGCGCGTGCGTGCGCAAGTCATCGCCGGCCTGGTCTTCGAGCGTGACTCGATCACTGCCCAGGCCACCGCCATCGGCCAACTGGAGACGGTCGGCCTGTCGTGGAAATTGATGGACACCGAACTGGCTGATCTGGAAAGCGTCACCCCGCAAGACATCCAGAACGCCGCCAAGCTGTATTTCACCCGCGAACGTCTCAGCGTCGCCCACGTCCTGCCACTGGAGACGACTCATGAGTGAGCGCAAAACCCCACGCCTGTTGCTGCTCGGCCTGATCACCGTGGCGGTGATCGGCTCCGCCGCGTTCTACCTGGCGCCGAGCGACAACACCAAGGCCAGCGAAGCACTGGATAACGCCAAGACCAGCCAGAAGCTGCAATCGCTGGCCGAACTCGACGGCAAGGCCCCCGCCAGCCGCAAGCTCGACGTGCAGACCTGGAACACCGCCGAAGGCGCCAAGGTGCTGTTCGTCGAAGCTCGCGAACTGCCGATGTTCGACATGCGCCTGATCTTCTCCGCCGGCAGCAGCCAGGACGGCAACGCGCCAGGTTTGGCTCTGCTGACCAACGCCATGCTCAACGAAGGCGTCGCGGGCAAGGATGTCGGTGCCATCGCTCAGGGCTTTGAAGGCCTGGGCGCGGATTTCGGCAACGGCGCCTACAAGGACATGGCCATCGCTTCGCTGCGCAGCCTGAGTGCCGTCGACAAACGCGAACCGGCGCTGAAGCTGTTCTCCGAAGTAATCGGCAAACCGACCTTCCCTGCCGACTCCTTCGCACGTATCAAGAACCAGATGCTCGCCGGTTTCGAGTATCAGAAACAGAGCCCCGGCAAGCTCGCCAGCCTGGAATTGATGAAGCGCCTGTACGGCGATCACCCGTACGCGCACTCCAGCGATGGCAGCGCGCAAAGCGTACCCAAGATCACCCTGGCGCAACTGCGTGAGTTCCACGCCAAGGCGTATGCCGCCGGCAACGTGGTGATTGCACTGGTCGGCGACTTGTCCCGTGCCGAGGCCGAGGCAATTGCCAATCAGGTTTCTGCCGCCCTGCCAAAAGGCCCGGCGCTGGCGAAGATCGCCCAACCGCTGGAGCCGAAGGCCAGCGTCGGACATATCGAGTTCCCGTCCAAGCAGACCAACCTGATGCTTGCGCAACTGGGCATCGACCGTGACGACCCGGACTACGCCGCACTGTCGATGGGCAACCAGATCCTCGGCGGCGGTGGTTTCGGCACTCGTTTGATGAGTGAGGTCCGCGAGAAACGTGGTCTGGCCTACACCGTGTATTCGGCGTTCAGCCCGATGCAGGCTCGCGGCCCGTTCATGATCAATCTGCAGACCCGCGCGGAAATGAGCGAAGGCACCCTGAAACTGGTGCAGGATGTGCTCGCCGATTACCTGAAGACCGGTCCGACCCAGAAAGAACTTGATGACGCCAAGCGCGAACTGGCCGGCAGCTTCCCGCTGTCCACTGCGAGCAACGCCGATATCGTCGGCCAACTCGGCGCCATGGGTTTCTACAACCTGCCGCTGAATTATCTGGACGACTTCATGCGTCAGTCCCAGAGCCTGACCGTCGAACAAGTTCGCGACGCCCTGAATAAACACTTGAGCACGGATAAACTGGTCATCGTCAGCGCTGGCCCGACCGTGCCGCAAAAGCCGTTACCGGCCCCATCTGATAAACCTGCCGAGCAGCCGCTCGGGGTTCCGGAGCATTAATGGCCAGTCCAAAGAAACCTGTACAGAAACTGCACAACGGTGTGAACCAGCTGCGCATCATCGGCGGCGAATGGCGCAGCCGCAAACTGAGCTTCCCCGATGCGCCGGGCCTGCGTCCGACGCCGGACCGTGTGCGCGAAACCCTGTTCAACTGGCTCGCGCCGTACGTTGCCGGGGCCAAGGTGCTCGATCCGTTCGCCGGCAGCGGCGCGCTGTTTCTGGAAGCGCTGTCCCGTGGCGCGTCCATGGGTCAGGCGCTGGATGCCAGCCATGTCGCAGTCTCCAGCCTGAAAGAACACCTCGGCACGCTGCGCTGCACCAACGGCCACGTGCAGACCGCCGATGCCTTGCGCTATCTGGAAACCCAGACCGCGACCGCGTTCGATCTGGTGTTCCTCGACCCGCCGTTCAACCAGAACCTGCTGCCAGCCGTCTGCACGCTGCTGGAAGAGCGCCAATGGCTGGCCGATGATTCGTGGATCTACACTGAAAGCGAAACCGCGCCATCGACCCTCGGCCTGCCAGGCAACTGGCGCCTGCACCGCGAGCAGAAATCCGGGCGGGTGTACTACGCGTTGTGGCAACGTATGGCAGTGATCGCCGGTTAACCGACCGGCCTGAAAAAGCGGCGAGCTTCAGCCGAGGCTCGCTGCGCTGCTTCGAGAGCAATCGTGTCCCCTTCGTCAAAATCGTTCATCCCCGCCTTCGGCCTAGGCAATCCGCACCTGCAAACCTTATGGGGGCCGCTGTGGCGCAAAACCGTACACCTTGATCGCCAGCGTGAACGGCTGTGGCTGGACGACGGCGATTTCCTCGACCTTGACTGGCACGGCCCCCACAGTGCGGAAGCGCCGTTGGTATTGGTGCTGCACGGGCTGACTGGCTCTTCCAATTCGCCTTACGTCGCCGGAATCCAGGCAGCGCTCTCCGCCCAAGGCTGGGCGAGTGTTGCGCTGAACTGGCGTGGCTGCTCGGGCGAACCGAACCTGTTGCCGCGCAGCTACCATTCCGGCGCCAGCGAAGACCTCGCCGAAACCATCCGCCATCTGAAGGCCAAGCGGCCACTGGCGCCGCTGTATGCGGTCGGCTACTCCCTCGGTGGCAACGTGCTGCTCAAGCATCTGGGGGAAACCGGCAGCGCCAGCGGTGTGCTCGGCGCGGTGGCGGTATCGGTGCCGTTTCGTCTGGATCAGTGCGCCGATCGTATTGGCCAAGGGTTTTCGAAGGTCTATCAGGCGCACTTCATGCGCGAGATGGTGGCCTACATCAAGAACAAGCAGCGCCAGTTCCAGCACGACGGTCGCGAGGATGGTCTTGCCGCACTGGCCGCCCTTGGCTCGCTGGAAAACATGCGCACCTTCTGGGATTTCGACGGCCGGGTGACGGCGCCACTGAATGGCTTTGCCGATGCCGAGGATTACTATCGCCGTGCGTCGAGCCGCTACTTTCTTGGCGAGATCCGTACACCGACCCTGATCATTCAAGCGGCGGACGATCCGTTCGTGTTCCCCCACAGCCTGCCTTCGGCCAGTGAGCTGTCGAGCTCGACCGCGTTCGAATTGCAGGCCCGGGGCGGGCATGTCGGTTTCGTCGACGGCTCATTCCGCCAACCGGGTTATTACCTGGAACGACGCATTCCCCAGTGGCTGGCCGACTCGGGGCGCGAGTGACGTCATGAGCGATCAGGGCGAGTCGATCCGCTTCTGGCAAACCGCACCACTGGCCGGGGTCGAATTGCTGTCGGCGCGCTACATCGAGCATCGCTTCGCCCCGCACGTCCACGACGGCTACGTGATCGGCATGATCATGGCCGGCGCCCAGCGCTACCGTTATCGCGGTGCCGAACACCTGGCCGGCAGCGGCACGCTGGTGCTGATCAACCCGGACGAATTGCACACCGGCCACAAAGGCACCGAGGACGGCTGGCTGTACCGGGCGTTTTATCCGGACACCGGCAAGATTGTGTCGCTGCTCGAAGAGCTGGAACTGCCGACTGCGCCGATGCCCGCCTTTGGCGCGACGCTGTACCGCGATCCGGATCTGGTCAACGGCTTCAGCCAGTTGCACCGCTTGTTGGAAAGCCCCGCCACCGCGCTGCAGCAGCAAACGGTGTGGCGCGAAATGATGCTGTTGCTGTTGCAACGTCACGCGGCGGTGCAGATCAACGGCAAACCCGGCAAGGAACATCGTGCGGTGGTGATGGCGAAGGAATTACTGCACGCACAACTGGCGGCACCACCCTCGCTGGAAGAACTGGCGGCGGCCGTGAACCTGTCGCCCTTCCACTTCGCCCGGGTATTCCGCCGCGCCACCGGCATGCCGCCGCACACCTGGCTGATGCAACAACGGATTGCCTGCGCGCGGGGCTTGTTGCAGAGCGGCTGCCTGCCGGTGGAAGTCGCCACACAGTTGGGCTTTGCCGACCAGAGCCATCTGAGCCGGCAGTTCAAACAGGTTTATGGCGTGGGCCCGGCGGCCTACCGCAGCGCGCGGCTGGACCGCTGAACGCGCTTACTCGCCGGTGGCGATACCGCGCGAAGGCTCATTGATCCACTCGCTCCACGACCCGGCATACAGCGAACCCAACGGATAACCCGCCAGGCACAGGGCGAACAGGTTGTGACACGCCGTCACCCCCGAGCCGCAATACGCCACCAGATCGGTCGGTGAACGCGCGCCGAGTTTCGCGGCGAAGCGCTGCTTGAGTTGATCGGCCGGCAGGAAACGTCCGTCGCTGCCCAGATTCTCGGTGAACGCCGCGCATTGCGCGCCGGGGATGTGCCCGGCGATCGGGTCGATCGGCTCCACTTCGCCCTTGAAACGCGGCAAGGCACGGGCGTCGAGCAGGGTCAGGGCCGGTTGGCCGAGGCGTTGCTGCAATTGCTCGGCGCTGAGCAGCAGATGTTTGTCCGCCTGCCCGCTGAACGTCCCGCGAGCCACCGAAGGCGCGTCCAGACTCAACGGCAGACCCGCCGCGTGCCAGGCCTTGAGCCCGCCATCGAGAATAAATACGCCATCGCGCTTGCCCAGCCACGCCAGCAACCACCAGGCCCGCGCCGCGTAGGCACCGGGACCGTCGTCATACAGAACCACGTCGCTGTCGTTGTTGATGCCGAAGGTTTGCAGGCGCTCGATCAACGCTGCAGGTTCCGGCAGCGGATGGCGGCCGGTCACGCCTTTGATCACCGGACCGCTGAGGTCACGCTCAAGATCGGCAAAACTCGCCCCGGCAATGTGCCCTTCGGCATAGCTGCGCTGGCCGTAGTCCGGGTCTTCGAGGGCAAAACGGCAATCGAGAATCACCAGCCCCGGTTGCTCCTTGCGGGCATCCAGCGTGGTCGGGCTGATCAGTTGCGCAATCGGCATAGCGAACGACTCCTGTGAGCGGATGGGTCAGGACCTTTCTTCGAGGGCCTGGGCCAACGGTACGTAGAATTCTTCGAACAGTGCGTTGACCTCATCGCGGGCCTGATCGGTGACAAACCCCGCTTCCAGCACCAGCACCTGATACACGCCACGTTTAATGGCCTGCTCGCTGAGGTGATTGGAATTTTCCCGGGTGGTGCACAGAAAGCGCACCCAGGACGTGAGGATGATCCACGCGTTGAGGGTCAGGGATTCGATCTGCACCCGGTCCATCTTCAGGATGCCGGCGGCGACGAAGCCTTCATAGATCGCCGCGCCCTGAATCACACAGCGCTGGGAAAAGCGCCGGTAACGCCCGGCCAGGTCCGGGTCGCTGTCGAGCAGGTGCTCGAGATCGCGATGCAGGAAACGGTAGCGCCACATCGCCGACAGCAGTTCCTTGAGATAGAAACGCTTGTCTTCGACCGTCGCCGCCCGCCCCTGAGGCGGGCGCAGGAAGCTGTCCACCAGGCTTTCGTACTCACTGAACAGCACGGAGATGATCGCCTGCTTGTTGGGGAAGTGGTAGTACAGATTGCCCGGAGAAATCTCCATGTGAGCGGCGATGTGGTTGGTGCTGATGCTGCGCTCGCCCTGCTGATTGAACAGCTCAAGGCTGTTCTGCACGATGCGCTCGCTGGTTTTGATCCGTGGGGCCATGGCTTGAGCTTTAATTCAGAGTGCGTTGGGGGGCATCTTACGACCTAACCGGAATGGGATAAAACCATGACGCACAAGGAAGTCATTTGACTTTCTAGAGCATAGACTCTAGAAAGTTCCTCACGACAACAAATCCGGAGCCGACAATGACCGCCGATATTGCCTACCTGCAATCGTTGCAACAGCCGCTGGAAGAGCTCAACCGGTTGTTCAACGCGCAGCGCGCCGCCTACGCCGCCAACCCGATGCCGCCGGCCGCCCAGCGCCAGCAATGGCTCAAGGCGTTGCGCGATCTGCTGAGCAGCGAACGGCAGGCGCTGGTCGAGGCGATCAGTTCGGATTTCAGCCACCGCAGCGCCGATGAAACCCTGCTCGCCGAGTTGATGCCAAGCCTGCACGGCATTCATTACGCCAGCCGCCATATCAGCCAGTGGATGAAGCCATCGCGGCGCAAAGTGGGTGTCGCCTTCCAGCCGGCATCGGCAAAAGTGGTGTATCAGCCGCTGGGCGTGGTCGGCGTGATCGTGCCGTGGAACTACCCGCTGTTTCTGGCCATGGGCCCGTTGACCGGCGCGCTCGCAGCGGGCAACCGGGTGATGCTCAAGCTCAGTGAGTCGACCCCGGCCACCGGCCTGTTGCTCAAGGAATTGCTGGCACGGATCTTCCCCGAAGACCTGGTCTGCGTGGTGCTCGGCGAGGCCGATGTCGGCGTGGCGTTCTCGAAACTGCGCTTCGATCACCTTCTGTTCACCGGCGCCACCAGCATCGGCAAGCACGTGATGCGCGCAGCGGCGGAAAACCTCACGCCAGTGACTCTCGAACTGGGCGGCAAATCCCCGGCCATCGTCTCCCGCGACGTACCGCTCAAGGACGCCGCCGAACGCATCGCCTTCGGCAAGACCCTCAACGCCGGCCAGACCTGCGTGGCCCCGGACTACGTGCTGGTGCCGGAAGAGCGGGTCGGCGGTTTCGTCGAAGCCTATCGCCAGGCCGTGCGCGGGTTTTATCCGACACTCACCGACAACCCGGACTACACCGCCATCATCAACGAGCGCCAATTGGCGCGGCTGAACAGCTACCTCAGCGACGCCACCAGCAAGGGCGCGCTGCTGATTCCGCTGTTCGATCAGGGCCAGGGCCGACGCATGCCTCACAGCCTGCTGCTGAATGTCAGTGACGAGATGACGGTGATGCAGGACGAAATCTTCGGCCCGCTGCTGCCGATCGTGCCGTATCAGGATCTGGATCAGGCATTTGCTTACATCAATCAGCGGCCACGTCCTCTGGCTCTTTACTACTTCGGCTACGACAAGCGCGAACAGAAGCGCGTGCTCCACGAAACCCATTCCGGTGGTGTCTGCCTCAACGATACGTTGCTGCATGTGGCCCAGGACGATATGCCCTTCGGCGGTATCGGCCCATCGGGCATGGGCCATTACCACGGACACGAAGGTTTTCTGACCTTCAGCAAAGCCAAGGGTGTGCTGGTTAAACAGCGCTTCAACGCGGCGAAGCTGATTTACCCGCCGTACGGGAAATCCATTCAGAAACTGATCCAGAAACTGTTCATTCGCTAACGTCACCGCCGGGTAATAACAACAATGCACCCAAGCCTGACCGAAACACCTGCACTGTCGCGCCGTGGCCTGCTGAAATTCAGCCTGGGCGCCACGGCTTTCCTCGCCACCGCCGGCCTAGGCGCCAGCCTCAGCGGCTGTTCGTCGAGCGTATCGGCCAACGGATTCGCCGCGTTGCGTAGCGGCGACCTGCTGTTTCTGCGCGCGCTGATTCCGGTGATGCTCGATGGCGCCGTCGCGGTGGAGAAGATGCCCGCCGCTGTCGACGGAGCGCTGAAGTCCCTGGACTACAGCCTCGATCACCTGTCGCCGGAAATGCTCAAACTCACCCGGCAATTGTTCGACGTGCTGGGCATGGCCGTGACCCGTGGGCCGCTGACCGGGATCTGGGGCAGCTGGGAAAACGCCAGTCCCGAGGCGATCCGGCACTTCCTCGATCGCTGGGAAAACAGCTCGTTGAGCCTGCTGCGCATGGGCCACAGTTCCCTGCAGCAAATGGTGATGATGGCCTGGTACACCCGCGCCGAATCCTGGGCGCACTGCGGTTATCCCGGCCCGCCCACCGTCTGAGACACGCGCCTCCCCCGAACAATAATAAGAGAGCCTGATTGATGCCCGTACCTGACCCGTTTCGCGAAGGCCTTGCCCGTGGCTGGAAAACCTACAACGGCGCACAACTGACCGATGACCTGACCCTGGAAGCCGACGTGGCCATCATCGGCAGCGGTGCCGGCGGCGGCACCACGGCGGAAATCCTCAGTGCCGCCGGCTACAAGGTGTTGCTGATTGAAGAAGGTCCGCTCAAGACCAGCAGCGACTTCAAGATGCTGGAAGACAAGGCCTACAGCAGCCTCTATCAGGAAGGCATCGGCCGCATGAGCAAGGACGGCGCGATCACCATCCTTCAGGGCCGCGCGGTCGGCGGCACCACCCTGATCAACTGGACATCGAGCTTCCGAACCCCCGAGCCGACCCTCGAACACTGGGCCAAAGAACACAACGTCAAAGGCCACAGCCCCGTCGACATGGCGCCGTGGTTCGAAAAAATGGAACAGCGCCTCGGCGTCGCCCCGTGGATGATTCCACCCAACGCCAACAACGACGTGATCCGCAAAGGCTGCGAACAACTGGGCTACAGCTGGCACGTGATCCCGCGCAACGTGCGCGGCTGCTGGAATCTGGGTTATTGCGGCATGGGCTGCCCGACCAACGCCAAACAATCGATGATGGTCACGACCATTCCGGCGACCCTGGAAAAGGGCGGTGAACTGCTTTATCTGGCCCGCGCCGAAAAGCTCTTGATCAGCGGCGACAAAGTGACCGGGCTGCAATGCGTGGCGATGGACGAACGCTGCGTCGAACCGACCGGACGCAAGATCACGGTCAAGGCCCGCCATTACGTGCTGGCCGGCGGCGGGATCAACAGCCCTGCCCTGCTGCTGCGCTCGGATGCGCCGGATCCCCATCAGCGCCTCGGCAAACGCACCTTTCTGCATCCGGTGAACATGTCCGCCGGGCGCTTCGACGAGGTCATCAACCCGTTTTATGGGGCGCCGCAGTCGATCTACTCCGACCACTTCCAGTGGAAGGACGGCACCACCGGGCCGATGGCCTTCAAACTCGAAGTGCCGCCGCTGCACCCGGCGCTGGCCGCCACCCTGCTCGGCGGCTTCGGCCAGGAAAACGCGCAGCACATGGCCGACCTGCCCCATACCCACGCCATGCTGGCGTTGCTGCGTGACGGCTTTCATCAGGACAGCCAGGGCGGCAGTGTCGAATTGCGTGGCGACGGCTCGCCGGTGCTCGATTATCAGGTGTCGTCCTACGCCTGGGACGGTTTGCGCCGGGCCTTCCACGTCATGGCCGAAATCCAGTTCGCCGGTGGCGCCAAAGCGGTGATGCCGATGCACGCCGATGCGCGCTACGTGAACAGTCTGGCCGAGGCACGCAAAATGATCGACGGCTTGAGCCTTGAGCTGTACCGCACCCGCCTGGGCAGCGCCCACGTCATGGGCGGTTGTGCGATGGGCGAAGACCCGAAAACCGCCGTCACCGATAGCCTTGGCCGGCATCATCAACTGCGCAATCTGTCGATTCATGACGGCTCGCTGTTCCCCACCAGCATCGGCGCCAACCCGCAGCTGTCGGTATATGGTCTGACGGCGCAACTGGCGACATCCCTCGGCGAACGGTTGAGAAACCCGTGAAAAAGCCGAAAATTCGTACCGTCTATAGTGCTTTCTTACCCAAAAGGCGACTTGGCCGACCGGGACGGCTGCGATACCATCCGACTCCCCAACGGATTCCCGCCAGGACGACGCGATGAACCGAGTGTTGTACCCAGGTACCTTCGACCCTATTACCAAGGGCCATGGCGATCTGGTCGAACGCGCCTCGCGCCTGTTCGACCATGTGATCATCGCCGTCGCCGCCAGCCCCAAGAAGAATCCGCTGTTCCCGCTGGAACAACGGGTCGAGCTGGCCCGCGAGGTCACCAAACACCTGCCGAACGTAGAAGTGGTCGGCTTCTCGACGCTGCTGGCGCATTTCGCCAAAGAGCAGAACGCCAATGTGTTCCTGCGTGGTTTGCGCGCGGTGTCGGACTTCGAATACGAATTCCAGCTGGCCAACATGAACCGCCAACTGGCACCGGATGTGGAGAGCCTGTTTCTCACCCCGTCCGAGCGTTATTCGTTCATTTCCTCGACGCTGGTGCGGGAAATTGCAGCCCTGGGCGGCGATATCAGCAAGTTCGTCCACCCGGCAGTGGCTGACGCCCTGACCCTGCGCTTCAAGAAGTAACGACCGTTCAAACGGCGCCCGCGTGCACTGCGGGCGCCAATGCGGCACAATTGCGCGCATTGATTTATTGCGCCCGGGCCCGCCGCCCCGGCTGGAGTTAGCATGTCCCTGATCATCACCGACGATTGCATCAACTGCGACGTCTGCGAACCTGAGTGCCCGAACGCCGCCATTTCCCAGGGCGAAGAGATCTACGTGATCGACCCGAACCTGTGCACCCAGTGCGTCGGCCACTACGACGAGCCGCAGTGCCAACAGGTCTGCCCGGTGGATTGCATTCCACTGGACGAGGCCCATCCGGAGACTGAAGAACAGTTGATGGAGAAATACCGCAAGATTACCGGCAAGGCTTGAGTCTCTGACCCCGATCGCAGCGCCAGGCTGCGATCGCGTCATTCACGCTGCTCGAATCCTTCCCCGGTACAGCCCAGGCAACGCACGAACGCCGCTTTTGCCGGTGCCACCACCAGCGCCTCCCCCGCATCGCCGACACCGCCACCCAGCGCGGTAAACGGCAACGACACCACAAACGCCCCCGCACCGATCACCGTCGCCGCCACCAGCAAGGGGCGGGCAATCAGCAGATCGCCGATCATGGCGTAGGCTGGTGGGTTCTGGATGGCGTATCGCGGGTCACCGCTGCCGCCTTCCGTGGCATGAACGGTCAGGCCGGAACACAGCAGCAGTGCGAGAAACAGGGCTTGCGAGGATTTCATGGCACGATCCTTCGGGCTGAACAGTGAGACAACTCACTATAGACCGTAGGACTTTTTCAGCTTTTGCGCTCAGCTTTGGCAGCGCGGACAGAAGACGCTGGCACGCTGACCCAGTTTCACTTCCCGCAGACCGGTGCCGCAGACTTTGCAGTGCTCGTTACCACGCCCGTAGACAAACAGTTCCTGCTGGAAATACCCCGGCTGCCCATCACCACCGATGAAGTCGCGCAACGTAGTGCCGCCACGTTCGATGGCGGCGGCGAGGATGCGCTTGATCTCGATTGCCAGCTTCAGATAGCGCGCCCGGGAAATGCCCTTGGCTTCGCGACGCGGATCGATACCGGCGGCGAACAACGCTTCAGTCGCGTAAATATTGCCGACGCCCACCACCACTGCGTTATCCATGATGAACGGCTTGACCGCCATCGACCGCCCGCGTGACAACTGATAGAGACGCTCGCCATCAAACAGATCGGTCAACGGCTCCGGGCCCAGGCGAATCAGCAATTCGTGATTGAGCGGGTCGGTACTCCAGAGCATCGCCCCGAAGCGCCGAGGATCGGTGTAGCGCAGGGCCAGGCCGGATTCCAGCTCGATGTCGACATGCTCGTGTTTGGCCGCCGGCAGCCCGACTTCAACCAGCCGCAGATTGCCCGACATGCCCAAGTGGCTGATCAGTGTGCCGACCTCGGCGTTGATCAGCAGATACTTGGCGCGCCGCTCGACCAGCACGATGCGCTGCCCGGACAGGCGCACATCGAGGTCTTCGGGAATCGGCCAGCGCAGCCGCCGGTCACGCACGATCACCCGGCTGACGCGCTGGCCTTCCAGGTGCGGGGCGATGCCGCGACGGGTGGTTTCGACTTCCGGCAATTCAGGCATGGGGGTCTCGAATCAGTTTGCTAAATCAATGTGCGCCAAGTTCGCGGATCGTCTGCTTCAACGTTTCGAAGTCGTAATCCGAGAGGCCGATGTATTCGAGCACCAGCGGCCCGACGGCCTGCCATTCGAAGTCTTCGGTCTGGTTGCCCAGCACCCGATACGACGCGCAGATGTGCTCGGCCATTTTCAGGATCGCCAGCAGGTTTTTCATCTGGCTGTTGCGTGAAGTCTCGTCGCTGAAGATCGCCATCGCATTGTGGTGGTTGGCGATGGCCGCACTGACGTGTTCCGGCAGGCGCCAGGACTTGGCGGTGTAGTAACCGACCACCGAGTGATTGGTGTTGTAGACATCGTTCTCGGTGTCCACAACCCGGCGTTCGGCACCCGCGTTGGCATAGGCCTCTTCGAGCGTCTTCATGTAATCCGGGAAACGCTGGAGCATCAGCGGCACACCGCAGTCATGGAACAGGCCCAACGCATAGGCCTCGTCGCTCGCTTCGGTGCCGACGCGCTTGGCCAGGGTCAGGCAGGTCATGGCCACGTCCTGGGCGGTGTCCCAGAAGCGGTTCAGGGTGACGATGGTGTCATCGTTCATCTCGCCCTTGATCGACATCGCGTTGATCAGGTTGATGATCGAACGACTGCCCAGCAGGTTCACCGCGCGCTTGATCGAAGTGATCTTGTTGCTCAGGCCGTAATACGGCGAGTTGACGATTTTCAGCAGAGAGCCGGACAGGCCGGGGTCCTGGGAGATCAGCTTGGCGATCGTCTCCAGATCCGGGTCGGGCATGTACTGCTCCATTTGCAGATCCACCATGATCTGCGGTTGCGCAGGCACGCTGATGCCTTGCAGGGACTGTTGAATCTGTTCGGTGGTCAGCTCTTGGGACATAAGTACACACTCTGGGACAGGCGGCGATTCTAACCCCTAAAAACCGACGAACGACACTTTGGGGGCAGATCGGCGGAAACTTTCATTCAAGACCATCTGGCGAATTCTGCCTTCAGCCGCTGACCGGCCGGGCTTGCGCGCCACATGTCCAGCACCGAACCCGCGTGCAGCGCAACACGGTATACTCCCGCTCTTTTTTCCGGAGCGACGTCATGTCCCTGCCTAGCTTGCGCCTCAAAGCCAACGCCGACCGTCGCCTGCGCGCCGGTCACCTGTGGATCTACAGCAACGAAATCGACGTGGCCGCGACCCCGTTGCACGGCTTCAAGGCCGGTGACCAGGCGATCCTCGAAGCCGCCGGCGGCAAGCCGCTGGGCATCGTCGCCATGAGCCCGAACAACCTGATCTGCGCCCGCCTGCTGTCGCGCGACATCAAGCTGCCGCTGGACAAGTCGCTGCTGGTGCATCGCCTGAACGTGGCCCTGTCGCTGCGCGATCGCCTGTTCGACAAGCCGTTCTATCGTCTGGTCTACGGCGACTCCGATCTGCTGCCGGGCCTGGTGGTCGACCGTTTCGGCGACATCCTCGTGGTGCAGATCGCTTCGGCGACCATGGAAGCCCATAAAGATGACGTGATCGCGGCGCTGACCCAAGTGCTCAAGCCAAGCGGCATCCTGTTCAAGAACGACTCCGCCGCCCGTGATGCCGAAGGCCTCGAGCGTTACACCGAAACCGTGTTCGGCCTGGTGCCGGAGTGGGTGGCGCTGGAAGAGAACGGCGTGAAATTCGAAGCCCCGGTGATTCAGGGCCAGAAAACCGGCTGGTTCTACGACCACCGCATGAACCGCGCGCGCCTGGCCCCTTACGCCAAAGGCAAACGCGTGCTGGACCTCTACAGCTACATCGGTGGCTGGGGTGTGCAGGCTGCCGCATTCGGCGCCAGCGAAGTGTTCTGCGTCGATGCCTCGGGCTTCGCTCTCGACGGCGTCGAGCGCAACGCCGCGCTGAACGGTTTTGCCGACAAGATGACCTGCATCGAAGGCGACGTCTTCGAAGCCCTGAAGGAACTCAAGGCCAGCGAAGAGCGCTTCGACGTGATCGTTGCCGATCCGCCTGCGTTCATCAAACGCAAGAAGGACATGAAAAACGGTGAAGGCGCCTACCGTCGCCTGAACGAGCAAGCCATGCGCCTGCTCAACAAGGACGGCATCCTGTTCAGCGCTTCGTGCTCGATGCACCTGCCGGAAGACGATCTGCAGAACATCCTGCTGACCAGCGCCCGCCACCTGGACCGCAACATCCAGTTGCTGGAGCGCGGTGGTCAGGGCCCGGATCACCCGGTGCACCCGGCCATTCCGGAAACCCGCTACATCAAGAGCATCACCTGCCGTCTGCTGCCCAACAGCTAACGGTATCGATGCTTATTAAGAAGGGGAGCCAACGGGCTCCCCTTCTTTTTGCCTTTCATTATTGGCTTTCCTACATTTACCGTCCGGTCACCGTGCAGGACATTTCCTTACATCCAACATTTACCAACACCTAACTTACAAGACCTTTTCAAGCGGAAGATCACTCCGACAAAATTACTGGAATATTCCTACTTAATATCCGCTTGCGATTAATCCATTACAAACTATTATTAAGTCGTCACCACGAGGTGACACTCAACAAACAACGAAGCATCAATGAACAAGGAGTTCAAACATGAAAGCAATTACTCTGGAATCCCGCAAAATCGCAAACCTGGCTTTTCTGGTTGCACCTAAAACCCGATAAGTAGGGCTGCCGCTGGGTATTGCCGGCTACCCAGCGTCTTTTGATGACCTATCCAGAGAGCCTTGCCTGAACATGCAGATAAATCCCTATCTATTCATATTGCCGCGCACGCCCGGCCAAATAGTCTGGAACTATAAAAATCACACGCAACATGAACTTGACCTGGACTATTCATCTCGCCTCGCACAACTAATCCACAATCCCGAGCTGTACGATAACGACAACATCATAGATACACAGCTACTCAATGCCGGAATACTGACAACATCGACAATAAACAACCCAGTCTGGGGCTGGGATGAACTGTCGAAGATTTATCACATCGGCACCCGCAACATTCCCCGCGAATATATTCCGGGAAATATTCATGAATGGGCCAGACAATACCTGGAACATTGCAACGAAGTGCTCGCCTCCTCGCCCCCCGCCGATGACACGGCTGAGCGCGCTTCAGGCAGACGCATCGCTCTCCCCGCGTCGTCGACACTGCATGACGACAGTCTGTCGAACGCCCTGACCCGGCGAAAAACCTGCCGGTCCTTCACCGGTTCAGCCGTTCGGCTGAGTGATGTCGGCTCCTTGCTGTACCTGACTCTCGGCTATCTGCGCGAGCGCGAAGGCGATTGCGACGACAGCATCGCCGAAGGACTCGCCGCCCGCCGCAGCAGCCCTTCCGGTGGCGGGCTCAATGCCTGCGAAGGTTACCTGCTGATCCAGAACGTCGAAGGCCTGGCACCTGGCGTATATGCCTATCACCCGGCCGAACACGCCTTGAGCCTGATCAACCCGTCGCCCGACACAGCGCTGGGCAATCTGCTGGGAGGCCAGCACTTCATCAACAACCTGCCACTGGGCCTGTTCATCACCGCCCGCTTCGACAGGCTCTGGTGGAAATATCCCCACTCACGCGCCTATCGAATGGCGTTCGTCGAGGCCGGGCATCTCTCACAGACGTTTCAACTGGCCGCCACCGCGCTAGGCATGAACACCTGGCTGACAGGCGCATTTACCGACGATCAGGTCGACACATTGCTGCAACTCGAAAACGGTACCGAGCAACCGCTGTTCTTTGTCGGTTGCGGCGAAAGCGACGGTCAGGCGATGTGCCAGGAAATGCGCGACCTGTTGCACGAGACGCAAACATGAGCCTGCTCTCCCAAGCACCGGTCTTCGAGTTTTCACTGAGCGACTGGAACACCCGCGCTTCGGTACGTACCAGCGCCCACGATTACCGCTTGCCGCCTGATATCGCGCAACAACTGGAAACCCGTCATTGGTTCCCGCCGGCATTTCTGCCCTATCTCGCCCACCCGGCCATCGAAGCGGCGGGACGATCGATAGTGCATCGGCTCACGGCCAGTCATCTGGTGCACTTTCTCGACTACACCACGTTGCTTGAACACTGCATCGTCAATCGCGCCGTGGAAGTCATCGTCCACGGCGAACTGCCGGTCGATGTTCCGCCCTCCATGAAAACCGCCGCGCTGCAGCTCTACACCGATGAGGGCTATCACGCCCTGTTCTCCCATCAGGTCGCGGAACAGATCGCCGGGTTCTACGCCATCACCGGGCGTCCGGTGATGCCCAGGCGCATCACGCGGATGAACGGGCTGATCGCCAGAACCCCTCAAGAGCAGCGACCGCTGACAGGGTTCCTGCTCGGCTTCGTCTCGGAAACCATCATTGCCCGGGAGCTGCTCGACGTCTGCCGGGACAGCCTGGTGTCCGGGGTCAACGACATGCTGCGCGATCACCTCACGGACGAAGCGCGCCACAGTCGCTATTTCACTGAAGTGTTCCACTACCTCTGGCTGCACCTGGGCGCACAACAACGAACCTTCACCGCAGCCACCCTGCTTGAGATCCTCGGAATCTTCTTCGAAATCGATGAACCGTGGCTGCAACAAAGCCTGTGCAACGCCGGGATTGCCGACAGCGTCGTGACGGAGATACTCGGCAAGCTGGTAACGGTACAAGCCGCCCGGTTGCGCACACGGGCAGGCAGCATCGCCACGTTGAATGCACTGAAGAAAGCCGGATTTTTCGCCGACCCACAAAACCAGATACTTTTCGCCAAGGCAGGATTGATCGATGGATAAAGGAAAATCCGGGGTGACGACCCGACAACGTCACGGGGCCGTCAGCCTGTTGCTGGCGATGGTGTTGCTGGGGGTCTTTCCGCTGGATGTCCTGCTGCCTTCGTTCCCGGCACTGGCCGAACACTTTCGCAGTACTCCGGCAGACATCGCGCTGTCCATCAGCCTGTTCGCCGTCGGTATCGCCTTCGCCCAGTTGCTGATCGGGCCGCTGTCGGATGTGATCGGTCGCAAGGGCCTGCTGCTCGCCGGCATGAGCGTTTCAATGCTCGGCGCCCTCGGGTGTGTGATGACCTCGGACTATTCGCTGTTCCTGATATTCCGGGTCGTTCAGGCGCTGGGATGTGGTTGTTTCGTGCTGTCCCAGGCACTGGTCCAGGATCTGTTCGAAGGCGAGGAACGCGATCGTCTGCGAATCCTGATGGTCACTGCCGGCGGGATTTTCATCTCGGTATCACCACTGGCAGGCACGTTTTTGCAGGCAACACTGGGCTGGCGTGGCAGCTTCTGGGTGTTCATCGCATTATCCGTCGTGGTGCTGCTCAAGGCCTGGTTGTTTCTGGAAAACACCCGACCGAGCGCCAGTGGCACACGTACGAACTTCCTCACGGCTTACCGACGGGTCCTGGGGGATTTCGACTTCGTCGGCTACTGGCTGATTTCGGCATTTGCGTTCGCCTGCCACTTTTCATTCATCGTGATCTCGCCGCTGATCTTCATGGACCGGCTGCAACTGTCCGCCTACGAATTTTCCTTGATCCTGCTGATCTACGGTGCGGCATACGTCACGGGGGGCATCCTCGCCAGCGTGCTGAGCAGGCGCATCACCAGCGGCCAGCAGATGGTCGTCGGCCTGAGCCTGATCCTGTTCGCCGGGGTGAGCATGCTGTACCTGTCATCGAGCTTTGCACTGGCTCCGGCGACAGTGCTGATCCCGATGCTGATCTGCACCGCCGGCACCACCATTGCCCGACCGGCCGCCACCTCCCGGGCCATGAGCCTGTTTCCGGACAACGCCGGCACCTCGGCCTCGGCCGGCAGCACAATCACTTTCATCTGCGGCGGTTTGATCAGTGCCTTGATCAGTCTGAGCCCGACCAACCTGCAATCCACCCTGGGTTACAGCTTTGTCTTGCTCAGTGGTGTGGCGCTCGCCTTGAACAACCGGATCAGCCGCCGCGCCAGAATCCTGCAAACCGGTGCCATCGCACAGCCGGGTGGCGATTAAACCTGCCAGTCGTCATTCCGCACGGGGCGTCAGCGCTGGAACAACGTTTTGCGCCATTCCCTCCTGACGCCAGCGGTGTAGAATCGCGAGATTCATCGCCATTCATCCCCGGCGGGTTTATGAGCTCAGGCTGAGACCAGCGGCGATCCCGCAACGTCATCGGCAACTTCAGGACACACGGCCATTTCTGAGTGTTCCAGACGTCAATAGAAGCTCACTCCCTTTTGATACCTGATTAGCCGCCCGGAGTGCTCCATGCCAGATTACCGTTCGAAAACATCCACCCACGGCCGCAACATGGCCGGCGCCCGCGCACTGTGGCGCGCCACCGGGATGAAAGATGACGACTTCAAGAAGCCGATCATCGCGATTGCCAACTCCTTCACCCAGTTCGTACCGGGCCACGTTCACCTGAAGGATCTGGGCCAACTGGTTGCCCGTGAAATCGAACGCGCCGGTGGCGTGGCGAAAGAATTCAACACCATCGCCGTGGACGACGGCATCGCCATGGGCCACGACGGCATGCTGTATTCGCTGCCGAGCCGCGAGATCATCGCTGACTCCGTCGAGTACATGGTCAATGCCCACTGCGCCGACGCCATCGTCTGCATCTCGAACTGCGACAAGATCACCCCGGGCATGCTGATGGCCGCCCTGCGCCTGAACATTCCGGTGATCTTCGTCTCCGGCGGCCCGATGGAAGCCGGCAAGACCAAACTGGCCAGCCACGGTCTCGACCTCGTCGACGCCATGGTCATCGCCGCCGACTCCAGCGCTTCTGACGAGAAGGTTGCCGAGTACGAGCGCAGCGCCTGCCCGACCTGCGGTTCGTGCTCCGGCATGTTCACCGCCAACTCGATGAACTGCCTGACCGAAGCCCTGGGCCTCGCATTGCCGGGCAACGGTTCGACCCTCGCCACCCACAGTGACCGCGAACAGCTGTTCCTGCAGGCCGGCCGCACCATCGTCGAACTGTGCAAACGCTATTACGGTGAGAACGACGAGTCGGTACTGCCGCGCAACATCGCCAACTTCAAGGCGTTCGAAAACGCCATGATGCTCGACATCGCCATGGGCGGTTCGACCAACACCATCCTGCACTTGCTCGCCGCTGCCCAGGAAGCCGAGATCGCGTTCGACCTGCGCGACATCGATCGCCTGTCGCGCGTAGTGCCGCAACTGTGCAAAGTCGCGCCGAACATCCAGAAGTACCACATGGAAGACGTGCACCGCGCCGGCGGCATCTTCAGCATCCTCGGTTCGCTGGCCCGTGGCGGCCTGCTGCACACCGACCTGCCGACCGTGCACAGCCGCAGCATGGAAGAAGCCATCGCCAAGTGGGACATCACCCAGACCGACGATGAAGCCGTGCACCATTTCTTCAAGGCAGGCCCGGCCGGCATTCCGACGCAGACCGCGTTCAGCCAGTCGACCCGTTGGGAAACCCTGGACGACGACCGTGAAAACGGCTGCATCCGCAGTTTCGAACACGCCTACTCGAAAGAAGGCGGCCTGGCCGTGCTGTACGGCAACATCGCCCTCGACGGCTGCGTGGTGAAAACCGCCGGCGTCGATGAATCGATCCACGTCTTCGAAGGCAACGCGAAGATCTTCGAAAGCCAAGACAGCGCCGTGCGTGGCATCCTCGCCGACGAAGTGAAGGAAGGCGACATCGTCATCATTCGCTACGAAGGCCCGAAAGGCGGCCCGGGCATGCAGGAAATGCTCTACCCGACGTCGTACCTGAAATCCAAAGGACTGGGCAAAGCCTGCGCCCTGCTGACCGATGGCCGTTTCTCCGGCGGCACCTCCGGCCTGTCCATCGGCCACGCTTCGCCAGAAGCTGCAGCCGGCGGCGCGATCGGTCTGGTACAGGACGGTGACAAGGTGCTGATCGACATTCCGAACCGCTCGATCAACCTGTTGATCAGCGACGAAGAACTGGCGGCACGCCGGGTCGAGCAGGACAAGAAGGGCTGGAAACCGGTGGAAATACGTCCACGCAAAGTGACCACCGCCCTCAAGGCCTACGCCCTGCTGGCCACCAGCGCCGACAAGGGTGCGGTGCGTAACAAGGCGATGCTCGACGGGCTGTGATACTTAACCGTCGCGCATAAAAATGCCCCGCCAAGTGCGGGGCATTTTTTTGCCTTGAGGATTACTGAATCTCTTCCGGCTTCACGATCACCCAGTTCTTGTCCGCCGTCACCGGCAAACCTTCCTTCGCCTGCGCCGCTGCGTGTTTGGCCATCATGCCGTTGAGCTGAGTCATGTACTTGTCCTTGCGGTTGACCCACAAGTGAATGCCGCCCTTGGCCACGTCGACACTGTGGAACAGCATGTAGCCGTCGCTGCTCGGGGTGTCGCCGCCCACCAGCACCGGTTTTTTCCATTCGTCGATGTAGGTCAGGATCGCCGCGTGCTTGCCGGCCATCCAGGTCGCCGGGGTCCACAGGTAAGGCGTCAGTTCCAGGCCGAGGTTGGCCTTCTCGTCATACTTGCCGGCGGTGATCTGCTTGCGCGCGGTGGTCAGTTCGCCGGTCTTCGGGTCCTTGAGCAGCAGCGATACACCGATCACGTTCTGCGGTTTGACGTTGTAGCCATACTTCGGATCGGCCGCGACCATCCGTACCAGTTCTTCGGAGGCGGCGGTCATCACGTAGACCTCGATGCCGTTCTCCATCAACTTGTTGTACAGCTCGGCCTGACCGGCGAAGACTTTCGGCGGCTGGACGTCGAGGTTCTTCACCACATCGCCATCGTAATAAGTCGCCGGTACCGGTTTGCCCGACGCCATCAGCTCATCGACGTAGCCTTTGAGTTCCTTGAGGGTGAAACCGGAGAACACCTGCGCGACCCATGGATAACAGACCATGTCGTCGACTTCGCAGAGGCGGTAGTAGTAGCTGAACAGGCTTTCCTTGTGGTCGGCGGTGTCCTTGAACGGCATCAGTTTCAGGGAGGGATCGAGCTTGTCGCGGGTGATCAGGCCCTTGTTTTCCATGAACGGCAGCAACGACTCTTCGAGGTCGTAGCGGTAACTGGTGTTGTCCATGTCGAACACCGCGTAGTTACCCTTGTTGGCGTTGGCGGCGATCATCGCATCCAGCGCCTTGGCCTGATCCGCCGGCCAGTGTTTCAGGTCGGTGGCGAACGCCTGAGTGGCCAGGCCCATCCCCACAGTCAGCGCGACAGCCAGAAATTTCGGTGCAAACTTCATGGACACTTCTCCCTGAGTCAAAGAAATCGACGCTAACAAATAAATGTGACAGTCCTCGTCTGTCAGCGACCGTCCGCGTCCCTTCCGCGCCAGTTGCATCCCCGAGAGCGACACCCGCTTATTCCAAAAACGACGGACGACCTTCGATTTCGGTATTAATTCATTGGAAATCAAACTGTTAGGCTTGCCGGTTCGCAACAGCCCCGGAAGGTTGTTGGCACAGTCTTTTCTGGAGTCCTCATGAATCTGCCCCTGATTCTCAACTTGCTGGTGTTCCTCGCCCTGCTCTTCGGTCTGGCACAAACCCGTCACACCTCGTGGAGCCTGGCGAAAAAAGTCCTGCTCGCGCTGGTGCTGGGCGTGGCATTCGGCGTCGCGCTGCACACGATTTACGGTGCCGGCAACCCGGTACTGAAAGCCTCGATCGGCTGGTTCGATCTGGTCGGCAACGGTTACGTGCAACTGCTGCAAATGATTGTGATCCCGCTGGTGTTCGCTTCGATCCTCAGCGCCGTGGCCCGTCTGCACAACGCTTCGTCGCTGGGCAAGATCAGCTTCCTGACCATCGGCACGTTGCTGTTCACCACCGCAATTGCGGCGCTGATCGGCATCGGCCTGACCAACCTGTTCGGCCTGACCGCCGAAGGCCTGGTCGCCGGCACTCAGGAAATGGCCCGTCTGCAAACCATTCAGACCGACTATGCCGGCAAGGTCGCCGACCTGAATGTGCCGCAACTGCTGCTGTCGTTCATCCCGCAGAACCCGTTCGCCGATCTGGCCCGGGCCAAGCCGACGTCGATCATCAG
Source organism: Pseudomonas sp. GW821-FHT02C04 (assembly GCF_059421845.1). Classification (NCBI taxonomy): domain Bacteria; kingdom Pseudomonadati; phylum Pseudomonadota; class Gammaproteobacteria; order Pseudomonadales; family Pseudomonadaceae; genus Pseudomonas; species Pseudomonas sp. GW821-FHT02C04. Next base: position 283,409 of record NZ_JBWKVT010000002.1, read on the forward strand.
CGTGGTGATCTTCGCCGCATTCCTGGGGGTTGCCGCGCTGCAACTGCTCAAGGATGACGTCGAGAAAGGTCAGAAAGTGATCAACGCCATCGACACCCTGCAAGCCTGGGTGATGCGTCTGGTGCGCCTGGTGATGAAGCTGACCCCGTACGGCGTGCTGGCGCTGATGACCAAAGTGGTGGCGGGTTCCAACCTGCAAGACATCATCAAGCTCGGCAGTTTTGTGGTGGTGTCGTACCTCGGTCTGGGCCTGATGTTCGTGGTGCATGGCCTGCTGGTGTCGGCGGCCGGGATCAACCCGCTGCGTTTCTTCCGCAAGATCTGGCCGGTGCTGACGTTCGCGTTCACCAGCCGTTCCAGCGCCGCGAGCATCCCGCTGAGCATCGAAGCGCAGACCCGTCGTCTGGGCATTCCGCAATCGGTTGCAAGCTTCGCAGCCTCGTTCGGCGCGACCATCGGCCAGAACGGCTGCGCCGGTCTGTACCCGGCAATGTTGGCGGTGATGGTTGCACCAACGGTCGGCATCAACCCGCTGGATCCGCTGTGGATCGCGACGCTGGTGGCGATTGTGACCTTGAGTTCAGCCGGTGTGGCGGGCGTGGGTGGCGGTGCGACCTTCGCGGCACTGATCGTGCTGCCGGCCATGGGCTTGCCGGTTTCGCTGGTGGCGTTGCTGATTTCGGTCGAGCCGCTGATCGACATGGGTCGTACGGCGCTGAACGTGAGTGGTTCGATCACCGCTGGCGCGATTACCAGCCAGGTGATGCAGCAGACCGACAAGGCCCTGCTGGATGCCGATGAGCATGCGGAGCTTGCTCAGGCTTGATTGACGTTGTAGCGAGGGAGCGTGCTCCCTCGCTACAGATTCAGGCTTTTTCCCAGACTTCGAAGTTGTAAGCCGGTTTGTCGCCTTCAGCCGGATTCGGCACGTTCGACACCAGTTTCCACTGGTTGAGATCGAACTCCGGAAACCACGCATCGCCTTCCGGGCTCAGCGCCACACGGGTCAGATACAGACGATCCGCCTGCGCCAGCCCCTGCGCATACAGTTGCGCCCCGCCAATCAGCATCAATTCATCGACGCCCTGCTCTTTCGCCCACTCTTCGGCGCGAACCACGGCGGCTTCCAGCGACGGATAGACTTCCGCCCCTTCCAGCACCAGACCGGCCTGACGGCTGACCACGATATTCAGACGGCCCGGCAGCGGACGCCCGAGCGAATCCCAGGTCTTGCGGCCCATGATGATCGGCTTGCCGAGCGTCGTGGCCTTGAAGTATTTGAAGTCCCCCGGCAGGTGCCAGGGCATGCTGTTGTCGACGCCGATCACACGGTTTTCACCGAGGGCTGCGATCAGGCTGAGGGGGAGTGATTTAGTCATGCCGGCGAGGATACCAGAGCCGCCCTTACCCCGATAAGCGCCACAGCGGTTATGCTCACGGCTCAATCAAGCAACGGGATGCCGCGTGACTGAACTGACTCCACTGCAAAACCTATGGCTCACCGAAACCGTGCGCCTGCGCGAAGAACACGCAGGCCCGCTGGACGATCTGGAAGCCAATCGCCTGGCCCGCGCGGCCGGCGGCGATCTGCCGAGCCGCATTCAGCGCCGGGCCTTGTGGCTGGCCGAGCGCGATGGGCTGACCTCTGCGCTCAAGCACTGGCTGCAAGGCGCGCGCCTGGCGCTGCTGTTGATGGTGCTGCTGGCCTGCGTGACCGGTGCCGGGATGGCCTTCTCCACACTTGGCGACGGCACGCGAGCGGTGAATATTTTCTGGGCGCTGGGCACATTGCTCGGGGTGAATCTGATCCTGCTGCTGAGCTGGCTGTTCGGCCTGCTGTTCGCCGGCGAACACGGCGCAGCACTCGGCCGGCTGTGGCTATGGCTCAGCGAAAAATTTGCCCGGGATGCCAAAGCCGCGCAACTACCACCCGCGCTGCTGGTATTGCTGCAACGGCACAAACTCAACCGCTGGGCGCTCGGTACGCTGGTCAATGGCCTGTGGCTGCTGATTATGCTCAGTGCCTTGAGCATGCTGGTACTGATGATGGCCGCCCGACGCTATGACTTCATCTGGGAAAGCACGTTATTCGGCGCCGACTTCTTCACCGCCCTGACGGATGCATTGGCGGTCATTCCCAATACGTTGGGTTGGTCTGCACCACGTGTGGACATGATTCGCGTAACGCTGGATACCGATTACAACCGCGAACTGGTTCGTCAGTCCTGGGCGATCTGGCTGGTCGGTGCGGTGTTGATCTATGGGGTTCTGCCACGGCTGGCCTTGATGCTGTTCTGCCGCTGGCGCTGGAAACGCGGGCGCGATCGCTTGCGTCTGGACCTGAACCTGCCCGGTTACGCCCAACTGCGCGAACGCCTGATGCCGACCAGCGAACGCCTCGGCATCACCGACCCTGAGCCTGCGCAACTGCACCGCGTTGAAAGCTCAGTCGGCGAACACGCCAGCGATGGCGCATTACTCGTAGCAATCGAACTCGACGATCAGCACCCATGGCCACCGACACTGCCGAAAAACGTCAGCAACGCCGGCATCCTCGATAGTCGTGAATCACGCAACAAACTGCTCGAACAGCTCAGCCGCTTCCCGCCAGCGCGCCTCGCAATTGCCTGCGATCCACGGCGCTCGCCGGATCGCGGCAGTCTTGCGCTGATCGCCGAGCTGGCGCGCAATGCCGCCGCGACCCGCGTCTGGCTGTTGCAGGCACCATCGGGACAGGCGCTGGACGCCGAGCGTTTGGGCGACTGGCACGTGGCGTTGCAACAACTCGAACTGCCATTTGCCGATTGCGCCCCGTTGAACTGGCTGGAGCACGGACATGACTGACGCCTGGAAAGCACCGCTGAAACTGGCGGTGGTCGGCCACACCAACGTCGGCAAGACTTCGCTGCTGCGCACCCTGACTCGCGACGTCGGCTTCGGCGAAGTCTCCCATCGCCCGAGCACCACGCGACATGTCGAAGGCGCGCGATTGTCGGTGGATGGCGAACCGTTGCTCGACCTCTACGATACACCCGGTCTGGAAGATGCCATCGCCCTGCTGGATTTTCTCGAACGACTGGAACGCCCCGGCGAACGCCTCGATGGCCCGGCGCGACTGGCGCGTTTTCTCGACGGCAGCGAAGCGCGCCAGCGTTTCGAACAGGAAGCCAAGGTGCTGCGGCAACTGCTCGATTCCGATGCCGGCCTGTACGTGATCGACGCCCGCGAACCAGTGCTGGCCAAGTACCGCGACGAACTGGAAGTGCTGGCCAGTTGCGGCAAACCGTTGCTGCCGGTACTGAATTTCGTCAGCAGCGCCAACCACCGCGAACCGGACTGGCGCGAAGCACTGGCGCGTCTCGGCCTGCATGCGCTGGTGCGTTTCGACAGCGTCGCCCCGCCCGAAGACGGCGAGCGACGACTGTATGAAAGCCTTGCGTTGCTACTGGAAAATGCCCGCCCACAACTTGAACGCCTGATCGCCGATCAACAGGCCCAACGCCTCGCCCGCGAACAAAGTGCCGCACGCCTGATCGCCGAATTGCTGATTGACTGTGCTGCCTGCCGGCGCAGTGTGGCGAGCAACGCTGAACAGGAACAACAGGCCATCAGCGAACTGCGCAAGGCCGTGCGCCAACGCGAGCAGAAATGCGTCGAAGCGCTGCTCAAGCTGTACGCTTTCCGTCCGCAAGACGCTGCCGCCAGCGATCTGCCGCTGCTCGACGGGCGTTGGGGCGATGACCTGTTCAATCCGGAAACCCTCAAGCAACTGGGCGTGCGGGTCGGCGGCGGGATTGCGGCCGGTGCAGCCGCCGGAGCGGGTGTGGATTTGCTGGTGGGCGGCATCACCCTCGGCGCCGCCGCCCTGGCCGGCGCAATTGCCGGCGGCGCCCTGCAAACCGCCCGCAGTTATGGCAATCGCCTGCTCGGAAAGATCAAAGGGCAGCGAGAGTTGACGGTAGACGACAACGTGTTGCGCCTCTTGGCATTACGTCAACGGCAACTGCTGCAAGCGCTGAATGCCCGCGGGCATGCAGCGATGGACGCCGTTCAGGTGGCGACGCCGCTAGACAAGACCTGGCGCGAGGGTAAGTTGCCGGAAGCGCTGAACAAGGCGCGGGCGCATCCGCAATGGTCTTCGCTCAATCCGCATCCCAAGCTGAATCAGGCGGAACGGCAGGAGCAGATCGAGTTGCTGGCTGTAGATTTATAGTGGCTGACCTTAGGCCGCCAGAACCCGCGCCGCTTTGTCTTTCAGCACACCCAGATCCATCACCGGCACGGCCATTTCCTTCGCCAGCTCATCCCACTGGCGCATCCTCAGACTGACGGCGCACAGCGGATCCTGCTCGAACGCATCCGCTTCGGCCTCCGTCATCACCCCGCCCTGATATTCCAGGGTGCGGCGGCTGGCTTCGCTCAAGCGTTCGTAATAACCCGTCTCCCTGAGCGTCAGATAACGCTTGGCCTGAACGTGATACTCCACCAACCGCGCCATGCGTTCACTGAAGCCGGCCTCACGCAAATAGTCCGCGCCAAGGCGCTCGTGGCTGACCACGCCATAACCGCCCATGTTCTCCGCGCCCTCGGCACACAAATGACCGATGTCGTGGAAGAACGCGGCGAGCACCACTTCATCGTCAAAGCCTTCGGCGATGGCCAGTTGCGCAGCCTGGGACATGTGCTCGATCTGTGACACCGGTTCGCCGATGTAGTCGCTGGCGCCGAACCGCTCATAGAGCCCGAACACCCGGTCGATGACTTGCTCGTGACTCAACATCAATTATCTCCAAACAGCTGTGCAACATTGCCCTCGGCCATGGCCGGGGCGACGCTCATGCCGACGCCGCTGTGCATCAGCGCCACACTCAGCCCCGGCGCCGGACGCAGGAAGGAAAACGGCCCCGGTCCACGGGAACCATAGACACCCTGCCAGCGCTCGACCACTTGCACCTTGCAGCCGAGGGTCTGTTCGGCCAGTTCGAGCATCCAGTTGTCGACCTGCTCGGCGTTGAACGGCGACGGATCGCTGCCGTAGTGGTGCGAGTCGCCGATGATCAGCTCGCCATACGGCGTCGGGCTGATCAGCAGGTGAATACCGTTTTCCTGCAGATGCGGTTGTTCGCGCAGGATCTGCGCCTGCACCGCTGCGGCTTCCGGCAAGTCGGCGAAGGCGCCGTAGTGCACGCAGCTGAGGCCAGTGAGCAAGGCATGTTGCAGGTTCAGGTCGATCTGCGGCCGGGCGCGGAGCATTTGCAGGCGGCAGATCTGTGGGTCGAGGGCGGCAATCGGCTCGGCCAGCAAGGTCTGATAATCATGACCGGAACAGACGATGATCTGCTCGGCGGTGAAGATCCCGGCGGTGCTGTGCAGACGCCCCGGCTCGACATCGCGCACCAGCGTCGAGAAGTGGAACTCGACGTTGAGTTCGCGACGCAGGTAATCGATCAGCGCCGGAATCGCTTCCCGGGAATACAGTTGTTGATCGTCCATCCCGTGCAGCGCGGCGCGGTGATGGCTGAACTGGCCGCCATACAGATCGCGCAATTCGGTACCGCGCAGCAGCTCGACGCGATAGTCATGCTCCACGGCGCGCCCGGCGCAGAAGGCTTCGAGCAAGTGCTCTTCGGCCTCGGTGCGGGCGAACAGGTACGAGCCGTTGCGCTTGAGTTGCAGGCCGGCGAGCTGTGCCCACTGGCCCCAGATCTCGCGGCTGGCCTTGGCCAGTTCGAGCATCGGGCCCGGTGGCTGTCCGGTGACCAGTGCCTGGCCGAAGTTGCGTACCGACGCGCCGAGTGGCGTAGCGGTGCGCTCGAAAACCGTGACCTTGAGACCACGCCGGGCGGCGGCGTAGGCGTGGGACAGGCCGAGGATGCCGGCGCCGACGATCAGCAAGTCTTTGTGTTGTGTCATGAAGCCCCCAATGATCGTTCCCGCGTCCAGGCGCTTGATCGTTCCCACGTCGAGGCGTCGAACCGTCTGCGTGGGAATGAATACCGTGACGCTCTGCGTCACAGAGGACGCGGAGCGTCCTTGGCTGCATTCCCACGCGGAGCGTGGGAACGATCAACGCTCCGTCAGGGAACGATCGGGTAAGAAGATTTACTTGGCGACCACTTTCTCGGACTTGCCGTCATAGCGCTTGCGCCATTCGGTCAGGATCTCGTCGCGGTTCTTCGAGGCCCAGGCAAAGTCGTTCTTGATCAGGCGCTGCTCATAATCAGCCGGCAGTTCGGTCTGCGGCTTGGCGATGCCAGGCTGTGCGAGGACGGCGAAGTTTTCCTTGTACAGATCCATCGCCGGAGCGCTGGCGGAGAAGTCAGCCAGTTTCTTCGCAGCCTCTTCGTGCGGCGTGCCTTTGATCACGGCAGTCGCTTCGATCTCCCAGCCCAGGCCTTCCTTCGGCAGGATGATGTCCAGCGGCGCACCCTGGCGTTTCAACTGTACGGCCGGGTATTCGAAGGAAATCCCGATCGGGAACTCACCGGCAGCCGCCAGTTTGCAAGGCTTGGAACCGGAGTGAACGTACTGGCCGATGTTCTGGTGCAGACCGTCCATGTAAGCCCAGCCCTGCTTCTCGCCGAAGGTTTGCAGCCAGGCGCTGACGTCGAGGAAACCGGTGCCGGACGAGGCCGGGTTCGGCATCACGATCTTGCCTTTGTACTCAGGCTTGGTCAGGTCCTGCCAGCTCACCGGTTTGGTCAGGCCTTGTTTCTCGGCCTCGACGGTGTTGAAGCAGATGGTCGCAGCCCAGACGTCCATACCGACCCAGGCTGGCGGGTTGGCGGCGTCGCGGTAGTTCGCGCCGATCTTGCCCAGATCCTTCGGCGCATAGCTTTGCAGCATGCCTTGCTGATCGAGGATCGCCAGGCTCGATGCCGCCAGACCCCACACCGCATCAGCCTGTGGACGCTCTTTCTCGGCCAACAGCTTGGCGGTGATGATCCCGGTGGAATCGCGCACCCACTTGATCTCGACGTCCGGGTTGGCCTTTTCGAACGCAGCCTTGTAGGCGGTCAGTTGTTCGGCTTCGAGGGCGGTGTACACCGTCAACTCGGTTTTTGCCGCGAAGGCATTCAGGCTGAAAGTAGCGAGCACAGCAGCGGCCAGGGCCATAGGCTTGAACATGATCGTTTTCCTGTCTTGAGTTGAGGTTGGGAAAATCAGTGGCCGGGCGCCGTTTGCCGCCAGGCCTGGGAACGGCGCAGCAAGCCGCGCGAAGCCCACGCCAGCAGCAAGGACACGCCCGCCGAGGTGAACAGAATCAGGGTCGACATCGCCGCCGCGCCGCCGACGTTGCCGGCGTCATCCATGTTCAGCACCGCCACCGCCGCGAGGATGGTGTCGGGGCTGTAGAGGAAGATCGCGGCGGACACGGTGGTCATGGCCGAGACGAACAGGTAGCGCACGATGTCCAGCAGCGCCGGCAGGCAGATCGGCACGGTGACCTTCAGGTAATGCCGGTACAGCGGCGCCTTGAGCGACAGCGCGGCGGCTTCGAACTCGGCGTCGAGCTGGCGCAGCGCGGTGGTGGCGGTCATCTGCGCAGTGGTCAAATAGTGAGCAATGGTGCAGACGATCAGCAGGGTCATGGTCCCGTACAGCACGTGCAGCGGGTTGCCGGTGAGGTTGAAGAAGAAGACGTAACCCAGCCCCAGCACCAGCCCCGGCACCGCCATCGGTACGAAACTGAGCATGCGCAGCGTCAAATTCAGCCCGCGCTGGCTGCGGGTCTTTTCCATCAGGTAGGCGCCGGTGAAGATCAGCACGCTGCCGATCAACGCCGTGCCCAGCGCCATCTTCAGGCTGTTGCCGTAGGCCAGCCAGCCACCGCCGGCTGTCTCGTTGAACTGATAGTGGTTGAGCGACAGCGACAGGTTGTACGGCCAGAACTTCACCAGCGACGAGAACACCGCCATGCCGAACACCAGCAGCAACGCCGCACTGATCAGCAGGACGATGGCCAGATAACAGGCGTCGCGCTTCTTCAACGGCGCCGGTTTGAACACCTGGGCACGGCCGCTCATGGAGTCGCCGTGACGACGACGCAGCCAGGCATCGACGCCGAAGCTGAACAGCGCCGGCAGCAGCAGAACCATGCCGATCAAGGCGCCGCGACCGAATTGCTGTTGGCCGACCACCGCTTTGTAGGCTTCCAGCGCCAGCACCTGATAGTCGCCACCGACCACCACCGGCACACCGAAATCGGTGATGGTCAGGGTGAACACCAGGCAGAACGCGGCGAACACAGCCTGGCGGGTCGCCGGCCAGGTAATGCTGCGGAAGGCTTTCGCAGGACTGGCGCCCATGCTCGACGCGGCGTCGAACAGTCGCGCATCCGCCAGCGACAGGGCTGACAGCAAAATCATCAAGGCGTGTGGGAAGGTGTAGATCACCTCACCCAGAACAATGCCCCAGAAACCGTAGATGTTGTCCGACAGCAACCCGCGCAACATGCCCTGATTGCCGAACAGATAGACCAGCGCAATCCCCGGCAGCATCGACGGCGCCATCAGTGGCAGCAGGGAAATCCCGCGCCAGATACCTTTTGCCGGAATCAACGTGCGTTGCAAGGCGTAGGCAAACAGGTAGGCCAGCGGTACGACGATCGCCGCGACGCTGAGGGAAACTTTCAGGCTGTTACCGAGCAACCAGTGAAAATTGTCGCTGGTCACCAGTTCCTTCGCCGCCAGCCAGCCACCGCCCTGCCCGGCTTCGCTGCTGAAGCCGCGCCAGAAGATCGCCAGCAATGGCAACAACACCGCCACACCGAGCAACACCAGCAGCAGGAGTTTGCCGCCGAGGACGAAGATCCGGTCGCCGACCTCGGCCCCGGACACCTGCCGCGCCTGCTTATGCGGTAGCGGCAGTGCGAGGTTGCTGTTCATCAGGCAAACACCTGCAGGCTGCGTGGCGGCAAGGCGACCATGATCTGCTGGGCGCCGAGGCGTGGCATGGCTTCCGGTGCCAGTTCGGCGAGCAAGGCGTGACCGGGTAACTGATCGAGTTCGAAGCTCATGCGGCAGCGGTTGCCGAGGAAAGTGATCTCACGGACCTTGGCCGGGAACAGGTTTTCTTCGTGCACCAGCGGATTGACGTTGATCGCTTCCGGACGGCAGAACAGTCGGCCCGATGGACTATGAACGCTGCCATCGGCCAGACGCAGGTTCATCCCGCCGACCTTGGCGTGGCTGTCGCTGCTGCGCTGGAACGGCAGCCAGTTGCCCTGGCCGACAAACTCGGCCACGAATGGCGTGGCCGGGCGGTTGTAGATTTCCTGCGGGGTGGCGTACTGCTCGACCTTGCCGTTGTTCATCACGGCAATGCGGTCGGCCATCAGCATGGCTTCGTCCTGATTGTGGGTGACCATCAGGGTGGTGATGCCGAGGTTGCGTTGCAGCTGGCGCAACTCGGTGCACAGATGCTCGCGAACCCGGGCGTCGAGGGCCGACATCGGTTCGTCGAGCAGCAGCAACGACGGCGCGGGGGCCAGGGCTCGGGCCAGTGCAACTCGTTGCTGCTGGCCGCCGGACAACTGGCCCGGGTACTTTTTCTCACTGCCAGTGAGGCCGACCAGTTCCAGCATCTGACCGACGCGACGGCGTACTTCATCACGGCCGCTGCCGGCGAGGCCGTAGGCAATGTTCGCTTCGACGGTCAGATTGGGGAACAGCGCGTAGGACTGGAACAGGATGCCGTAGTCCCGAGCCTGCGGCGCGAGGTGGGAAACGTCGCGCTCGCCGAGGTACAACTCGCCGCTGTCCTGCTTCTCCAGACCGGCGATGCAGCGCAACAGCGTGGTCTTGCCACAGCCCGACGGGCCCAGCAGGCACACCAGCTCACCGGCCGCGACATCGAGGGAGACGTTATCCAGCGCGGTGAAGGCGCCGAAGCGCTTCTGTACGCCGCGCACTTTCATCGGGGCGCCGGGGTTGGTCAGGGCAGTTGCGATTGCAGGGTTCATGGACAGACCTCATCAAGCAGATGAGGCAAATCCTAGAGTTGTAATGCGTCGGTCATATGGCAGTAAGGCAAAATCGACCGATAGTGGTATTCAGGGATTTGGGTTGATCAGGCCGGGGACATTTCCTGCGCCAGCCCGAGAAACGCCGCCGGCAACCGGGCGTTCTTGCGTTCCTTGAGGCAGTAGAGGTATTCGGGAATCTGCGGCGCATTCTCCAGGGTCAGCACCCGCAACTGCGGATCATGCGGCACTTCCTGGCGGGCAATGATGCTGATGCCGATATTGCGCAGCACCGCTTCGCGGATCGATTCTCGGCTGCCGATCTCCAGCAACGGGCCGAAACTGACCCCGGCGCCGGCCAGCAATTCTTCGGTCAGGCGACGGGTGGTCGAGCCCGGCTCGCGCATCAACAGGGTATGCCCGGCCAGTGCGCTCAGCGTCACATGGTCGTGCGCTGCCAGCGGATGATTGCGATGCACCGCCAGCACCAGCGGATCGCTTCCAAGCACCCGGCGGATCAGCCGTGCATCGTCGAGCAATTGCGACGATGCCGCGACATCCACCCGGTAATCCTCCAGCGCTTCGAGCACTTGCTGCGAGTTGCCGATTTCCACCGACACTTCCACCTGCGGCAGCCGTTCGCGGAAGGTCTTCACCAGATCAAGGATGTAATACGGCGCGGTGGCGGCGATACGCAGCGTGCCCTGAACCTGACCGCTGTTGCGCAGGAAGAACTCGATATCGGCCTCCTGCTGCAACAGCGCCTTGACCATCGGCAACAGCCGCGCACCTTCGTCGCTGACACTCAGGCGCCGGCCGCCACGGTAGAACAGCTCCACCGAATACTGGCTTTCCAGGTTGCGGATCTGGGTGGTCACGGTCGGTTGACTGAGGCCGAGCTTTTTCGCCGCCAGCGTGATGCTGCCCAGGCGGGCCACCATGTAAAACGCTTTCAGCTCGGCACTCAGCACAACCGCCCCTCTTCCTCTATTTGCGCAACAGGCGCAAACCGTTGAACACCACCAGCAGGCTCACGCCCATGTCGGCAAACACCGCCATCCACATGGTGGCGAGCCCGGCGAAGGTTACCCCAAGAAAGATAGCCTTGATCACCAATGCCAACGCAATGTTCTGTTTCAGGATGCTGGCCGTGTTGCGGGACAGGCTGATGAACGCCGGAATCTTGCGCAGATCGTCGTCCATCAGGGCGACATCGGCGGTTTCAATCGCCGTATCGGTACCGGCCGCTGCCATGGCGAAACCGATCTCGGCCCGAGCCAGCGCCGGTGCATCGTTGATGCCGTCGCCGACCATGCCGACCCGACGGCCCTGCGCGTACAGGTCTTCGATGGCTTGCAGCTTGTCGGTGGGCAGCAAGTCACCCTTGGCCTGATCGATCCCGACTTGCGCCGCAATCGCCTGCGCGGTGTGGACGTTGTCGCCGGTCAGCATCAGGGTTTTCACGCCCAATTCGTGCAGTTGGCGGATCGCCTCGCGGCTGGTTTCCTTGACCGTGTCGGCTACGGCGAACAGTGCCAGCGGACCGGAGCTGTCGAGCAGCAACACCACGGACTTGCCCTGTTTTTCCAGCGCAAACAGTTTTTCTTCCAGTTGCGGCGAGCACAGGCCCAGCTCTTCGACCAGACGGTGGTTGCCCAGGTGGTAGGCCTGACCGTTGACCTCACCTTTCACACCGCGCCCGGCCAGCGCTTCGAAGTTATCCACAACCAGCGTCGCGAAACCTTTATCCACAGCCGCATTGGCGATGGCCAGCGACACCGGGTGATCGGAGCGCCCGGCCAGCGCCGCGGCAATGGCCGGGGCCGTGGCGTCGGCGGTCGGGTCGAGGGACAGGTAGTCGGTCTGCACCGGTTTGCCGTGAGTGATGGTGCCGGTCTTGTCGAGGGCCAGATAGTCGAGTTTGAAACCGCCCTCCAGATACACGCCGCCCTTGACCAGAATGCCTTTGCGCGCCGCCGCCGCGAGGCCGCTGACGATGGTCACCGGGGTGGAAATCACCAGTGCACACGGGCACGCGACCACCAGCAGCACCAACGCGCGGTAGATCCAGTCGAACCACGCGGCGCCCATGAACAGCGGCGGGATGATCGCCACGGCCAGGGCCAGGACGAAGACCACCGGGGTGTAGATTTTCGAGAATTGATCAACAAAGCGCTGGGTTGGCGCCCGCGCACCTTGCGCCTGTTCCACGGCGTGGATGATCCGTGCCAGGGTGGAATTGTTCGCGGCTGCGGTCACTGCGTACTCCAGCGAGCCGGCCTGGTTGATGGTGCCGGCGAATACTTTGTCGCCAACGGTTTTTTCCACCGGCAGGCTTTCGCCGGTGATCGGCGCCTGATCGATAGTCGAACTGCCGCTGACGACTTCACCGTCCAGCGCAATGCGCTCGCCGGGTTTCACTCGCACCCGGGCGCCCAGATCGATGCTTTTCACATCCAGTTCGACCCAGTTGCCGTCAGCCTGCAACACTGTCGCCTGCTCTGGCGTCATCTGCATTAAACCGCTGATGGCGTTGCGCGCGCGGTCCAGCGAGCGCGCTTCGATCAGCTCGGCCACGGTGAACAGGAACATCACCATCGCCGCTTCCGGCCATTGGCCGATCAACACGGCGCCGGTCACGGCGATGCTCATCAGGGCGTTGATGTTGAGGTTGCGGTTCTTCAGGGCGATCCAGCCCTTCTTGTAGGTGGTGAGGCCGCCGCTGAGGATCGAGATCAGCGCGATGATCGCCACCACCCAGGTCGGCGCGGCGCTGGTGAAGTGGATCACTTCGGCAGCGAGCGCACCGACGCCGGACAGCGCCAGCGGCCACCAGTGTTTTTTCACCGGGGCGGCGGCCGGGGAATCAACGCCCGCCTCCAGCGGCTCGGCCTGCATGCCGAGGGATTTGATCGCGTCGATGATCGGCGCGGTGTCCGGCAGATTGTGGGTCACGCCGAGCACGCGGTTGATCAGGTTGAATTCCAGCTGCTGGATCCCGGCGAGTTTGCCGAGCTTGTTCTGGATCAGCGTCTGCTCGGTCGGGCAGTCCATCGCCTCGATGCGGAAGCTGCTCAGCCGGGCGTCAGCGCTTTTCGCCTCGCTCAGTTGTACCAGCGCCGGCGCAGCGGCTTTCGACGAACAGCAGGAATCGCCGCCGTGGGAATGCTTATGCACAGGCTGCAATTTATGACTGTGATCGTGCCCGTCGCCCGGTTTGTGGGTGTGAGGGTAGGTGTGCTGGGAATCGCTCATTGGTCGCGTCCATGAAGGTGCCTGTTGCCAAGTAAAGACCCTGTAGCCACTATAGGGTCAAGCACCCTTTTGGAGATCGCTGTCATGAAGATCGGAGAACTGGCGAAACAGACCGATTGCGCCGTGGAAACCATCCGCTACTACGAGCGCGAAAACCTGCTGCCGGAACCGGCCCGCAGTGACGGCAACTACCGCGTCTACACCCAGGCCCACGCCGAGCGCCTGACCTTCATCCGCAACTGCCGCACCCTCGACATGACCCTTGAAGAAATCCGCAGCCTGCTCGCCTTGCGCGACAGCCCGCAGGATCAGTGCGAAAGCGTGAATGCCTTGATCGACGAGCATATCCAGCATGTGAAAGCGCGGATCGATGGGTTATTGGCATTGCAGACGCAACTGCTCGACCTGCGCCAGCGTTGTGGCGAAGGGCCGGAGGCGGATCAGTGCGGGATCCTGCAGCGGCTGGAAGTCAGTGGCGGGGTTGTGGCGACGGAGGTCGAGCATTCGCATGTGGGCCGTAGTCACGGCCATTAAGAACGCCAGAAACAACTGAGGGAGCCATTTGGCTCCCTCAGTGTTTGGTCACTCGTGCTTCAGACCGCCATCGGCGCGGTCATCGGCGCATGGTGCTCGTAGCCTTCCAGCGAGAAGTCGCTCGGCTCCACCAGCTCCAGCCATTCCGGCTGGTACACGCCCGTCTTGGCGAATTCCGGCACACGATCCGAAATCTTCAGCTTCGGCATGGCGAACGGCTCGCGCTTGAGCTGTTCGTTGAGCATGTCGAGGTGGTTCTCGTAGACGTGGGCGTCACCGATGAAATAGGTGAACCAGCGCGGCGTATAACCGGTCAGGCGACCGATCAGGCTCAGCAGCGCGGCGCCTTCGGTGAGGTTGAACGGCGTGCCCAGACCCAGGTCGTTGGAGCGGATGTAGAGGGTCAGAGAAATCTCTTTGGTCTCGACATTCGGGTGGAACTGGTACAGCAGATGGCACGGCGGCAAAGCCATTTCATCGAGCTGGGCGCAGTTCCAGCCGTGGAACAGGATGCGGCGGCTGCCCGGGTCCTTGATGATCGTGTCGACGCACTGGCGCACCTGATCGATGGCTTTGTACAGCACCACGTAGGCCTGGCCGTCTTCTTCGCCCTGGGCAATCTGCTTGTAGCCGTTGCTCAGGGTTTGTTCGATGGCGGCGGTGTTGCTCAGCGGGATCTGCTTGTACGCCGGCCATTTGCGCCATTGCACGCCGTAGATTTCGCCGAGGTCGTCTTCGCCCTGGCGGAACGGGTTGGCCAGCCACTGGGCGTTTTCGTTGGCGTTCTGATCCCAGACCTTGCAGCCCAGCGCACGGAATTCCGCAGCGTTGTTCACGCCACGCAGAAAGCCGCACATCTCGCCGATGGCCGATTTGAAGGCCATCTTGCGGGTGGTGATCGCCGGGAAACCTTCCTGCAGATCGAAGCGCAGCATCGCGCCCGGAAAGCTGATGGTGTTCACGCCGGTACGGTTGGCCTGTTTGGTGCCGTTGTTGATGACGTGCGACACCAGATCGAGATATTGCTTCATGAGTTACCTGTGTCCTTGAGCCCCGGCCAACCGCGCCGGGGTTCGAATATTTAAGCCGTCGGTGCAACCGGTGCCGCCGGGGCACGACGGTAGGCCAGCCAGATCAGGAACAGCCCGCCGATGATCATCGGTACACACAGTACCTGACCCATGGTCAGCCAGTTCCAGGCGAGGTAGCCCAGTTGCGCGTCCGGAACGCGGACGAATTCGACGATGAAACGGAAGATGCCATAGAACAGCGCGAACATGCCCGAGACCGCCATGGTTGGACGCGGCTTGCGCGAGAACAGCCAGAGGATCAGGAACAATGCCACGCCTTCGAGCGCGAACTGATACAGCTGCGACGGGTGACGCGGCAGTTGCGCCGGGTCGCTGAACGGCGGGAACACCATGGCCCACGGCACGTCGGTGGCCTTGCCCCACAGCTCGGCGTTGATGAAGTTGCCGATGCGTCCGGCACCCAGGCCGATCGGCACCATCGGCGCGACGAAGTCCATCAGTTGGAAGAACGACTTGCCGTTACGCTTGCCGAACCACAACGCCGCCAGCATCACGCCGATGAAGCCGCCGTGGAACGACATGCCGCCCTTCCACACTTCGAAAATCAGCGTCGGGTTGGCGATGTAGGCGCTCAGATCGTAGAACAGCACATAGCCCAGTCGCCCGCCGACAATCACGCCCATCGACAGCCAGAACACCAGATCGGAGAGTTTCTCCTTGGTCCAGGTCGGGTCGAAACGGTTGAGCCGGCGCGACGCCAGCAGCCACGCACCGCCAATGCCGACCAGATACATCAGGCCGTACCAGTGGATTTTCAGCGGACCGATGGCCAGGGCCACCGGGTCGATCTGCGGGTAAGGCAGCATTGCGACTCCTCGTTAGAGTTCAAATCTTCAAAATTCCCGGGCGACGCTGCCACCTCAGGATTAAGCCAGGATTGTGGCCTGCTCGGAACAACCGCCTCAGAACAGAAAGCTCAGCCCCACGCAGAACAGCAAAGCGGCGAACAGCCGTTTCAGCAACTTCGGCGACAACTTGTGCGCCAGCCGCGCGCCGAGACGGGCGAACACCATGCTGGTCAACGCAATGCCCAGCAGCGCCGGCAGATACACAAACCCGAGACTATGGGCCGGCAGCAACGGATCATGCCAGCCCAGAATCATGAAACTTATTGCACTTGCCACGGCGATCGGCAGGCCACAGGCCGACGAGGTCGCCACCGCCTGCTGCATCGGCACGCTGCGCCAGGTCAGGAACGGCACGGTCAGCGAGCCGCCGCCAATCCCGAAAATCGCCGACGCCCAGCCGATCACACTGCCGGCCACGGTCAGACCGAGTTTGCCTGGCACCGTTCGGCTGGCCTTGGGTTTGACGTCCAGCGCCAGCTGCGCCGCGATCACCAGGGCGAACACACCGATGATCTTTTGCAGGTTGGGCCCGGAGATCGCTTCGGCCGTCAGTGCCCCGAAACCGGCGCCAAGCAGAATCCCGACGGTCATCCACTTGAAGATCGACCAGCGCACCGCCCCACGCCGATGATGTTCACGCACGGCGTTGACCGAAGTGAAGATGATCGTCGCCAGCGACGTGCCGACCGCCAGGTGTGTCAGGATCGACTGATCGAAGCCCTGCAAGGTGAAACTGAACACCAGCACCGGAACGATGATGATCCCGCCGCCAACCCCGAACAGCCCGGCCAGCACGCCTGCACAGGCACCCAGCGCCAGATAGAGCAGAAATTCCATGACTGCCTCCAAGGCGCATCCCCAAAACCGGAGCGGCATGGTAACGGATGCATGGCCTTCGGCTCCACTGGCGATGGATGCACGGACGATGTCTGCGTAGAGTGGGCAGAAAACACACAAGGACTACCTTATGTGCCTGATCGTTTTCGCCTGGCGGCCGGGGCATGCCCAGCCGCTGATCGTCGCGGCCAACCGCGACGAGTTCTACGCCCGGCCCAGCCTGCCGCTGGCCCAGTGGCCCGAGTCACCGCACGTTCACGCCGGTCGGGATCTGGAAGCCGGAGGCACCTGGCTCGGCCTCGGCGCCAACGGACGCTTTGCCGCGCTGACCAACATCCGCGATCCGCATCAGCCACCGGCCCGACGTTCTCGGGGCGAGTTGGTGGCGGGGTTTCTGACCGGAAACCTTTCGATCGATGACTATTTGTCCGACGTTGTCGCCCGTTCACCGGAATATGCCGGGTTCAATCTGCTGCTGGGCAATGCGCATGAGTTGTGGCATTTCAACGCCCGGTCTTCGGAACCGGTGATGTTGCAGCCGGGTATTTATGGACTTTCAAACGCCGGACTGGATACGCCGTGGCCGAAACTGCTCAAGGCCAAGGCTGCATTGAATGCGGTGCTGGATGATCCACAACCCGAGCAGTTGCTCGCGCTGCTGGGCGATGCGCAGACCGCGCCGTTTGCCGAACTGCCGGACACTGGCGTGGGCCTGGCGACCGAGTCGTTGCTGTCGAGTGTGTTTATTGCCAGCCAGAGCTATGGGACGCGGGCGAGTACGGCGCTGATTGTGCAGGCCGACGGGACGCGGCGGATGGTGGAGCGCAGTTTCGGGCCGTATGGCGGGCACTTGGGGGAAGTGGAAATCAACCTCTGAAGATCGCAGCCCGAAGGCTGCGATCCTGTGCTCAGAGAGGTTTGGCCGCCGCTGGACTGACCATCTTCGCCAATCCGAGGTTCTTCAGCGCCAACTGCAGCGAGCTGTGGATAACTTGCGGGTTATCGATGGTCATCAGTTCTGCCAGCAGATCCTTGGCCTTGCTCAGGTTGATCTGACGCAGCATCCATTTCACCTTCGGCAGGTTGGTGGCGTTCATCGACAGGCTGTCGAAACCCATCGCCATCAACAGCACCGCGGCCGCCGGGTCACCGGCCATCTCGCCGCAAATGCTCACCGGTTTGCCTTCGGCATGGGCGTCGCGCACCACGGTTTGCAGGGCTTGCAGCACCGCCGGGTGCAGGTAGTCGTAGAGATCGGCCACCCGCGGGTTGTTGCGGTCCACCGCCAGCAGGTACTGGGTCAGGTCGTTGGAGCCGACCGACAGGAAGTCCACCATCCGCGCCAGCTCTTTGGTCTGGTAAACCGCCGCAGGAATTTCGATCATCACGCCCACCGGCGGCATCGGCACGTCGGTGCCTTCGTCGCGCACTTCGCCCCAGGCACGGTGGATCAGGTGCAGCGCCTCTTCGAGCTCGTGGATGCCGGAGATCATCGGCAGCAGGATCCGCAGGTTGTTCAGGCCTTCGCTGGCCTTGAGCATCGCGCGGGTCTGCACCAGGAAGATTTCCGGGTGGTCGAGGGTGACGCGGATCCCGCGCCAGCCGAGGAACGGGTTGTCTTCCTTGATCGGGAAGTACGACAGCGATTTGTCACCGCCAATGTCCAGGCTGCGCATGGTCACCGGTTGCGGGTGGAACGCGGCAAGCTGCTCGCGGTAGATCGCCAGTTGTTCCTTCTCGCTCGGGAAACGCTGGTTGATCATGAACGGCACTTCGGTGCGGTACAGACCGACGCCTTCGGCGCCACGCTTCTGCGCCCGCGCCACGTCCGCCAGCAGGCCGGTGTTGACCCACAGCGGCATGCGGTGGCCATCGAGGGTCACGCATGGCAGGTCGCGCAGGGTATCGAGACCCAGCGCCAGTTGCTTCTCTTCTTCCACCACGTCGGCGAATTGCTTGCGCAACACTTCGCTGGGGTTGGTGTAGACATCGCCCTTGGTGCCATCGACGATCATGTCGATGCCGTCGACCTTGGCATACGGCAGGTCGACCAGACCCATGACCGTCGGAATGCCCATGGCCCGGGCCAGGATCGCCACGTGGGAGTTGCCCGAACCGAGTACCGAGACCAGACCGACCAGCGTGCCTTCCGGCACCTCGCCGAGCATTGCCGGCGTCAGTTCTTCACTGACCAGAATGGTTTTTTCCGGGTAGACCAGGTTCTGCTGACGCTCTTCCTGCAAATAGGCGAGCAAGCGACGACCCAGGTCCTTGACGTCCGACGCCCGCTCACGCAGGTATTCATCGTCCATCAATTCGAAACGGTTGACGTGATCGGTGACCACCTGACGCAGCGCGCCCTGGGCCCACTGGCCGGTCTTGATCACGGTGGTGATTTCGCTGCCCAGCGAGGCATCGTCGAGCATCATCAGGTAGACGTCGAACAGCGCGCGCTCTTCCGGACGCAACTGGGTCGCCAGTTTGGCCGACAAGGCACGCATGTCGGCGCGCACGCCTTCGATGGCGGTCTTGAACAGCTCCAGCTCGGCATCGATGTCGTCGATGTGCTTGTCCGGTACCACGTCCAGATCCGCCGGCGGCAACATGACCACCGCCGTACCGACCGCTGCGCCCGGCGAACCCGGCACGCCGACGAACTTGGCTTCCTGGATGCCCTTGCCCTGACGGCCCAGACCTCGGATCGACCCGGTGGCCTCGGCGTGAGCGATTACGCCAGCGAGCTGCGCGCTCATGGTCACGAGGAAGGCTTCTTCACCTTCATCGAACTGGCGACGTTCTTTCTGCTGGATGACCAACACGCCGACGACGCGGCGGTGGTGAATGATCGGCGCCCCGAGGAACGAGGCGTAGCGCTCCTCGCCCGTTTCGGCGAAGTAGCGGTAGCGCGGGTGATCCGCGGCGTTTTCGAGGTTCAGGGGTTCTTCACGCGTGCCGACCAGGCCGACCAGACCTTCGTTGGGTGCCATGCTGACCTTGCCGATCGAGCGCTTGTTCAAGCCCTCGGTGGCCATCAGGACGAAGCGGTTGGTCTCGGGATCAAGCAAGTAGACCGAGCAGACCTGGCTGCCCATGGCCTCTTTGACGCGCAACACAATAATCCCCAACGCCGCCTTGAGATCCTTGGCGGAGTTAACTTCCTGGACGATCTTGCGCAGCGTATTGAGCATGGCTCGGGGTCGAACTCCGTCGTCAGTCGCGCGCTAAAAGGCGCGGGGCAAGCTCTTTGAGAGCGCGGCGATACACCTCGCGCTTGAATGTCACCACCTGGCCCAACGGATACCAATAGCTGACCCACCGCCAGCCATCGAACTCCGGTTTACCGGTCAAATCCATCCGCACCCGCTGCTCGTTGGAGATCAGGCGCAGGAGAAACCACTTCTGTTTCTGGCCGATGCACAGCGGTTGGCTGTGGGTTCGCACCAGACGTTGCGGCAAACGATAGCGCAACCAGCCCCGGGTACAGGCGAGAATTTCAACATCCTCGCGTTCCAGGCCCACTTCTTCGTTCAACTCGCGGTACAAGGCGTCTTCCGGCGTCTCCTCGGGATTGATCCCTCCTTGCGGAAACTGCCAGGCATCTTGATTGATACGGCGAGCCCATAGCACCTGTCCGGCGTCATTCGTCAGAATGATCCCGACATTAGGACGGAAACCATCGGGGTCGATCACGGCAACAACCTCGCAAACGCATGTCGCCGCATTGTTCCACAAAGATTGTGAAGGCAGCAATGAAGCTTCCTACCTTATGTGCACTCTTGTGAAAAGACCGTATTCTTGTGGCCTTTTTACTGACTTTTCAGCGGGTAACTGCAATGCGCCTGGCTTTATTCGATTTGGACAACACCCTTCTGGGCGGCGACAGCGATCACGCTTGGGGCGATTATCTGTGTGAACGCGGCTTCCTCGACCCGATCGCTTACAAGGCACGCAACGACGAGTTCTATCAGGACTACCTGGCAGGCAAACTGGATAACGCCGCGTACCTGAACTTCTGCCTGGAAATTCTCGGCCGCACCGACATGGCCGTGCTCGAGCAATGGCACAGCGACTTCATGCGCGACTGCATCGAGCCGCTGATGTTGCCAAAAGCGGTCGAGCTGCTGAAAAAGCACCGCGACGCCGGCGACAAACTGGTGATCATCACCGCCACCAACCGCTTCGTCACCGCACCGATTGCCGAGCGCCTGGGCGTTGAAACCCTGATCGCCACCGAGTGCGAGATGCAGGACGGCCGCTACACCGGTCGCAGCACCGACGTGCCGTGCTTCCGTGAAGGCAAGGTGACGCGCCTGAACCGCTGGCTGGAAGAGACTGGGCATTCGCTGGAAGACAGCTATTTCTACAGCGACTCGATGAACGACTTGCCGCTGCTGGAGCAGGTGGTGAACCCGGTCGCTGTTGATCCGGACCCGAATCTGCGGGCCGAAGCCGAGAAACGCGGCTGGTCGGTCATCTCGCTGCGCGATTGATCTCGAGGTCGGGTGCCGTGCCTTAAACCGGCTTGGCGCCCATCAACCCGGCAATCGCGACAAAGCAGACAAAACTGAACAGCGCCAGGGCAAAGCTGAACCTGCCGACGCCGCCCGGCGCCTTGCGCAACCGGTTCAAGCGCACCAGCAGCCAGAACCACGCCAGCGCCGCCACGGTGTACAGCACGCTGGAGGCCAGAATCCACGTCTGCCCCAACGGCCAGCCCACCAGATGCACCATCCACCACCCCGTAAACGGCATGCTCAGCAGCGCCAGGCCCATCAGCAGCCAGACAAACACCCGTGGCCGCTGCAACGTGCGGCTGCCCGCCGTCGCATCACCTTTGCGCCGGGCGAGCAAAACCCAGACGCCCAGTCCCAGCGCACTCGCCAGCAGAACCACGGTGGCGACCATGTGCGCCGTTTTCAGGGCAGTTAACGTTTCCATTGTCCGATTTCCTTATGGCCTGCCCATCAGCGTAGCCGTTCAGCCAAGAAACAGCTGATAGGCCGGGTTGTCGCTTTCGTCCCAGTACGGGTAGCCGATTTCCGCCAGCGCTGCGGGAACCAGGTGACGTTCTTCATGAGGCACTTGTAGCCCGGCGACCACACGGCCATCGGCCGCGCCGTGGTTGCGGTAGTGGAACATCGAAATGTTCCAGCGCCCGCCGAGTTTGTTGAGAAAGTTGAACAGTGCGCCCGGACGCTCCGGGAACTCGAAGCGCAACACCACTTCATCGACCACCTGCGCCGCACGCCCGCCGACCATGTGGCGGATATGCAGCTTGGCCAGTTCGTTGTCGGTGAGGTCGAGTACCGGGAAACCCTGTTCGGTCAGGCTCGCCAGCAAGGCGCTGCGCGGGTCGTTTTCCGGGTGGGTCTGCACGCCGACGAAGATGTGCGCTTCGCTGCCGGTGTTGTAGCGGTAGTTGAATTCGGTGATCTGGCGTTTGCCGATGGCTTCGCAGAACGCCTTGAAGCTGCCGGCCTTCTCCGGGATGGTCACGGCGATGATCGCTTCGCGACCCTCGCCCAGCTCGGCGCGCTCGGCAACGTGGCGCAGGCGGTCGAAGTTGACGTTGGCGCCGGAGTCGATGGCGACGAAGGTCTGGCCGCTGACGCCGCGCTGCTCGACATACTTCTTGATCCCGGCCACACCCAGGGCGCCGGCCGGTTCGGTGATCGAACGAGTGTCGTCGTAGATATCCTTGATCGCCGCACAGATTTCGTCGGTGCTGACGGTGATCACTTCATCGACGTAATCCTTGCAGATGTCGAACGTATGCTGGCCGATCTGCGCCACCGCCACGCCGTCGGCGAAGATGCCCACGGTCGGCAGCACGACGCGCTCACCCGCCGCCATCGCCGCTTGTAGGCAGTTGGAGTCGTCGGGCTCGACACCGATGACCTTGATGTCCGGCCGCAGGTATTTCACGTACGCCGCGATGCCGGCGATCAGACCGCCACCGCCCACCGGCACGAAAATCGCGTCCAGTGGCTGCGGGTGCTGGCGCAGAATTTCCATCGCCACGGTGCCCTGCCCGGCAATGGTGTGCGGATCGTCGTACGGGTGGATGTAGACGTAGCCTTTCTCATCGACCAGTTTCAGCGAGTAGGCCAGGGCTTCCGGGAACGAATCACCGTGCAGCACCACTTTGCCGCCACGGGAGCGCACGCCTTCGACCTTGATCTCTGGGGTGGTCTTGGGCATCACGATGGTTGCCTTCACGCCCAGCACTTTCGCCGCCAGGGCCAGGCCCTGCGCATGGTTGCCCGCCGACGCGGTGACCACGCCGCGAGCGCGTTCTTCGTCGCTCAGTTGGGTCAGCTTGTTGTAGGCGCCGCGAATCTTGAACGAGAACACCGGCTGCAAGTCTTCGCGCTTGAGCCAGATGTCGTTGCCCAGCCGCTCGGAGAGCTGGCGAGCGTTCTGCAGCGGGGTTTCTACGGCAACGTCATAAACGCGCGAGGTGAGGATCTTCTTGACGTACTGTTCGAGCATCGGAAAGCATCACTGAGCGGGTTGGGCAGGGCCAACGAGTCTAACCCGGCTTTCGGGCGCACGACCACACGAATCCAGAGGTTTTAGCCCGGCTTGAGGCTATAATGCCGGCCTTTCCGTTCTTACCTTGCCCGCTTCCGGAGCCCGCATGACCCAGGATCAACTCAAACAGGCCGTGGCCCAGGCCGCCGTCGACTTCATCCTTCCGAAACTCGACGACAAAAGCATCGTCGGGGTCGGCACCGGCTCCACCGCCAACTGCTTCATCGACGCCCTGGCCCAGCACAAGGGCGCGTTCGATGGCGCGGTCGCCAGTTCCGAAGCCACTGCCGCGCGCCTCAAGGGCCACGGGATTCCGGTGTACGAACTGAACACGGTCAGCGACCTGGAGTTCTACATCGACGGCGCCGACGAAAGCGACGAGCACCTGAACCTGATCAAGGGCGGCGGCGCAGCCCTGACCCGCGAGAAGATCGTCGCGGCCGTGGCCAAGACCTTCATCTGCATCGCCGACGGCAGCAAACTGGTGCCAGTACTCGGCGCGTTCCCGCTGCCGGTGGAAGTGATCCCGATGGCTCGCAGCCACGTTGCCCGCCAACTGGTGAAACTGGGCGGCGACCCGGTCTACCGCGAAGGCGTGCTGACCGACAACGGCAACATCATCCTCGACGTGCACAACCTGCAGATCACCAATCCGGTGGAACTGGAAGCACAGATCAACGCGATCGTCGGCGTGGTCACCAACGGCCTGTTCGCGGCGCGTCCGGCGGATCTGCTGTTGCTGGGCACCAGCGAAGGCGTGAAGACTCTGAAGGCCGAGTAAGCCTGAAGAACCTGTGGGAGCCTGTCCGCTCCCACAGGGGTTCATTGAAGAATGTCAGTTCTGGTCTGACTTTCTGAAGACATAAAACAGATTCGGCTCGCTCACCAGATACAACGTCCCGTCGTCATCCATCGCAATGCCTTCCGCCTGCGGCACGGTTTTCTTCAGCCCTTGCCGACCACCGTTCAACGACATCGTGCTCAATGGACGCCCGTCCACATCCAGCTCCAGAATCAGCCGCGACTCGTCCGACAGCGCCAGTAGATGGCCGCTGCGCTCGTCGTATTGCAGGCTCGACAGGTCACGCACGAACATCCCGGCGTCGCGCTTGGGATTGTTGATGACATGCACCGCGTAGGACTTTTCCGGGTTGAAGTGGGGAAAGCCGTGCACTTCGTAGATCAGCATCGGATCACGCTCCTTGGCCACGAACAGGCGCTTGCCCACCGAGTCGTAAGCCAGACCTTCGAAACCCTTGTTGCCGCTCATGTGCACGCCGAGTGTCATCTGCTCGGCATCCGCTGCGTCGAGGAACGTGGTGTCGTGCTCCAGGTGGATCTTGATCAGGCGCTGCTGGCGCTCGTCGGTGATCACGTAAGTGTCGGCACTGATGAACTCGACCGCCTCCGGATCGCCGAAACCGATCAGCGCGACACGGCGCAGAATCCGGCCCTCCAGCGACAATTCGATCAGCTCGGCATTTTTGTTGGTGACGGTGAACAGGCTTTTGCGCACCGGATCGTAGGTCAGCGCGGAGACGTCATCGTTCAGCCCCTCGATGACCCGAGCCTCGATGCCCACGCGGTACTGATCCAGATTGATCGCCTCAATGCTGTGGGGCTGCCAGTGACTTTGCAGGTTGAACCAGGCGCGCTCGAACAGACGCAGGTATTGGCCGATCGCAATCAATGCGATCAGGGCAATCACCGAGAGGATGATCAGAAGTGGCTTGGGACGGGCAAATCGACGCATGCGGGCTGGGCTCGGGATCAAAACAGGCGGATGAAATATCACGCCTGTCTGAATCGAAGCTTAAAGGCCACTTGCCCCGGACGACAACCTTGCGGCGGCAGGCGGGTTATTTCTGTTTTTCGAAGCGGTAGAACAGGTTCGGCTCGCTGACCATGTACAGCGTGCCCGCCTCGTCCATGGTCACGCCTTCGGCGCGGGGGATGGTCTGCTTCAGACCGTTGAAGCCGCCCAGCAGAGTCATGAAACTGACCTGCTCGCCCTTCTCGTCCAGCTCCAGCAGCAGGTGCGAATCGGCAGACAGCACCAGGGTGTGACCGGTGCGCGGATCGATAGCCAGGGCCGAGAGGTTGCGGATGTCCAGTTCGTCATTCGGCAGTTTCTGTTTGTCGCCGGTGAGGGTCTGGCTGCCGTCGCTTTTCCAGGTGAACAGCGCTGGCGGACGTTCTTCGCCCAGCAACAGTCGCTGGTTGCGGGCATCCCAGGTGATGGCCTCGAAGGCCTTGTTCTGGTTTTTCGACGGGCCGAGGTCGTATTTCGGGAAATCATCACGCTTCAGCTCGCGGGTATTGGCGTCGACCTTGACGATCGACAGCATGTGTTCACGCTCATCGACGATGGCCAGCAAGCCATTGCCCATGACGGTCACGCCTTCCGGATTGATCCAGCCCACCAGCGGCATCTTGCGCAGCACGTCGCCCTGCAAGGTCAGCTCGACCAGGAACGGGTTCTTGCCCATCACCGAAAACAGGGTCTTGCTCTGCGGGTCATAGGACAGGTCCGAGGCCTCGTCCTTTTCCATCCCCGGCAACAGCTTGGCGTCGATCACCACCCGATAGTCCGGCAACCAGACACTCGCCGTGCGTTCAGCCGGGCTTTCGAAGCGCTCGCGCAGCCACAACAGGCCCCGGTCATCCCAATGCATGGCATACGCCAGACCGTAACCGGCCGCGACCACCAGCAACAGCCAGTAATACCAGCGCAGGGCGAAACGTGAACGGCGAGCAGTGTTGAGCTGTGTTTGAGATGACATCAGAGGACGCGTTCCGAAAATTCAGGCTATGGGTAATAGCACAAAGAGGCCGGCTCAGACGCCAGAATGACCGGAATTATCCGGACAGGATGTGAAAAAAACGGCAAATGGCCGGATTGCCCTGCGCCTTTGCAGGCGGGATCACAAAACAAAAAATGGGAGATTGCCAGCCTGAGGGCACACCTCAAACCCGCAATCCCCCTTTCGGTAACGCGTTGCCCGGATCAGCGAACGCTGCTGGTGAAGCGACTGGCACCCGGCAGTTCCAGCACGATGTCATCGCCAACGTTCAGCGGACCGACACCCACCGGCGTACCGGTCAGGATCACGTCACCAGCCTGCAGCGAGAAGCAGCCGGCCATGTGCTGGATCATCGGCACGATCGGGTTGAGCATCGCGCTGCTGTTGCCGTCCTGGCGCACTTCGCCATTGATGGTCAGGCGGATGCCGATGTCGGTCAGGTCGGCAAAAGTACTGCCGACCACGAACGGTGCAATCACTGCCGCGCCGTCAAACGACTTGGCGATTTCCCATGGCAGGCCCTTGGACTTGAGCTCGGCCTGCTTGTCGCGCAGGGTCAGGTCCAGCGCCGGGGCGAAACCGGAGATCGCGTCCAGCACTTCCTCACGGCTTGGCTTGGTCGACAAAGGCTTGCCGATCAACACGGCGATTTCCGCTTCGTAATGCACGGAACCACGGTCGGTCGGAATGCTGAAACCGCCTTCCAGCGGCACCACGCAACTGCCCGGCTTGATGAACAGCAACGGCTCGGTAGGGACCGGGTTGTCCAGTTCCTTGGCGTGTTCGGCATAGTTGCGGCCGATGCACACCACTTTCCCCAGCGGAAAATGAATCCGCGTACCGTCGACATACTGGTGCTGATAGCTCATTACCGACTCCTGCCTTCATTGATTCATCAGGGATTGCAGATCAAACCGCGAAGATCTTGCCCGGGTTCATGATGCCGTTCGGGTCGAACACCGCCTTGACCGCTTTCATGTATTCGATTTCGACCGGCGAGCGGCTGTAGGTCAAGTAGTCGCGCTTGGTCATGCCCACGCCGTGTTCGGCGGAGATCGAACCGTTGTACTTCTCGACGGTTTCGAACACCCACTTGTTGACGGTGGCGCACTTGGCGAAAAACTCGTCCTTGCTCAGGTTGTCCGGCTTGAGGATGTTCAGGTGCAGGTTGCCGTCGCCGATGTGGCCGAACCAGACGATTTCGAAGTCTGGATAATGCTTGCCGACGATCGCGTCGATTTCCCGCAGGAACGCCGGGACTTTCGAGACGGTGACCGAGATGTCGTTCTTGTACGGCGTCCAGTGGGAGATGGTTTCGGAGATGTACTCGCGCAACTTCCACAGGTTCTGCAACTGGGTTTCGCTCTGGCTCATCACGCCGTCCAGCACCCAGCCCTGCTCCACGCAATGCTCGAAGGTTTCCAGGGCGCTGTTGGCCACTTCTTCGGTGGTCGCCTCGAATTCCAGCAACGCATAGAACGGGCAGTCGGTTTCGAACGGTGCCGGGACATCGCCACGGCCCATGACCTTGGCCAGAGCCTTGTCGGAGAAGAATTCGAACGCGGTCAGGTCGAGCTTGCCCTGAAAGGCGTGCAGCACCGGCATGATCGAGTCGAAATCGGCGGTGCCGAGAACCATCGCAGTCAGGTTTTTCGGTGCACGATCCAGGCGCATGGTGGCTTCAACCACAAAGCCGAGGGTGCCTTCGGCGCCGATGAACAGCTGGCGCAGGTCGTAACCGGTGGCGTTCTTGATCAGGTCCCGGTTCAGTTCCAGCACATCGCCCTTGCCGGTGACGACTTTCATGCCCGCCACCCAGTTGCGGGTCATGCCGTAGCGAATGACCTTGATCCCGCCGGCATTGGTGCCGATATTGCCGCCAATCTGGCTGGAGCCGGCCGACGCGAAGTCCACCGGGTAGTACAAATCATGTTCTTCGGCCGCGTTCTGCAATTGCTCGGTGACCACGCCCGGCTGACAGACGGCGGTGCGGTCGGTGAGGTTGATGTCGAGAATCTGGTTCATGTAGTCGAACGACACCACCACTTCGCCATTGGCGGCCACGGCAGCGGCGGAAAGGCCGGTGCGGCCGCCCGAGGGCACCAGCGCCACTTTATGTTCGTTGGCCCAGCGGACGATGGCCTGCACCTGCTCGATGGTCTTGGGGAACACGATGGCGCTGGGCGCCGGAGCGAAGTGCTTGGTCCAGTCCTTGCCGTACGCGTTCAGGGAGTCGGCATCGGTCAGGACCTTGCCAGGCTCGACCAGGGTCTTCAGTTCATCAATCAGGGCAGGATTGGTCATCGACGGAACTCTCGAACAATTCATGGTCATCCTGAGAACGCTTCACGTCGCAGGAATGAGTGATTAGCGGGGCGGCTATGCTAGCATACCGACCCCGCAGGCCAGTGCCCAACGGCGGTTCTGCGGTGACGGCTTTCTTGTCGTCAAGGTCAATGTCTGTTGACCATTTCCTGCCATTTTTCTCCGGGATACAGGTTTACGCAGATGAGCAAGACTTCTCTCGATAAGAGCAAGATCAAGTTCCTTCTTCTCGAAGGCGTCCACCAATCGGCTGTCGACGTCCTCAAGGCGGCGGGCTACACCAGCATCGAATACCTGACAGGCTCCCTGCCGGAAGCCCAGCTCAAGGAAAAGATCGCTGACGCTCACTTCATCGGCATTCGTTCGCGCACCCAACTGACCGAAGAGATCTTCGATCACGCGAAGAAGCTGGTGGCAGTCGGCTGTTTCTGCATCGGCACCAACCAGGTTGACCTGGAAGCGGCCCGCGAGCGCGGCATCGCCGTGTTCAACGCGCCGTACTCCAACACCCGCTCCGTTGCCGAGCTGGTGCTGGCCGAAGCGATCCTGCTGCTGCGCGGCATCCCTGAGAAAAACGCTTCCTGCCACCGTGGCGGCTGGATCAAGTCGGCGGCCAACTCCTTCGAGATCCGCGGCAAGAAACTGGGCATCGTCGGCTACGGCTCGATCGGCACTCAGCTGTCGGTCCTGGCTGAAGGTCTGGGCATGCAGGTGTTCTTCTACGACACCGTGACCAAGCTGCCACTGGGCAACGCGACCCAGGTCGGCAACCTGCACGAGCTGCTGGGCATGTCCGACATCGTCACCCTGCACGTTCCGGAAACCGCTGCGACCCAGTGGATGATCGGCGAGAAGGAAATCCGCGCCATCAAGAAGGGCGGCATCCTGATCAACGCGGCACGCGGCACCGTGGTCGAGCTGGACCACCTGGCCGCTGCGATCAAGGACAAGCACCTGATCGGCGCCGCCATCGACGTGTTCCCGGTCGAGCCGCGCTCCAACGATGAAGAGTTCGAAAGCCCGCTGCGTGGCCTGGACAACGTGATCCTGACCCCGCACATCGGTGGTTCCACCGCTGAAGCGCAGGCCAACATCGGTCTGGAAGTGGCAGAGAAACTGGTCAAGTACAGCGACAACGGTACTTCGGTATCGTCCGTGAACTTCCCGGAAGTGGCCCTGCCGGCTCACCCTGGCAAGCACCGCCTGCTGCACATCCACGAGAACATCCCGGGCGTGATGAGCGAGATCAACAAGGTCTTCGCCGAAAACGGCATCAACATCTCCGGTCAGTTCCTGCAGACCAACGAGAAGGTCGGCTACGTGGTGATCGACGTCGACGCCGAGTACTCGGAGCTGGCGCAAGAGAAGCTGCAACACGTCAACGGCACCATCCGTAGCCGCGTGTTGTTCTGATTCCGCGCTGAGCCACAAAAAAGGGAGCCCCTCGGGGCTCCCTTTTTCATGCCGGTGGAAAAGTCATTTCACCGTCACGGTGATCTTTTCCGAAACGATTGGCGGATCGAAGGCCATGTGGCCCTTGTCGCCCAGCTCCAGCTGCAAGGTGTGCTTGCCCGGCGCCAGGGTCAGTTCGGTTTCGGTCTGGGCCTTGCCGAAGTGGAGGTGGTTGGCATCGGTCGGGATCACGCTGCCCGCCGGGACGATTTCCTTGGCATCGACCAGCAGGTGATGGTGCCCGGTGTTCGCGGTCGGGTCGCCGGCCGGTGCCAGGGCAATGCCTTTGACTTCAAACTTGACCTTGAATGTCTTGTCCACAACGGCACCGCTGCTCGGCTCGACAATACTCACTGAAGCACCGGCCGGTGCCGGTGTAGCGGCGCTGGCCATCATCGAAGCACTTAACAGAAGCCCTGCCAAAGCGGCGCGTGACATGAATGTTTTCATTCTCTTCTCCAGTTTTTCCGTAAAATCCGCGCGGTCATGACAACTTCATGACCATTCGTTGTCGAAGGCACTCGACAACCATAGCAAAGCGAGCCTGAACAGCAGGCCGCGACAATGATTTCAAAGGAGTGACCATGCGTTTTCTGCCTGGCCTGATCTGCCTGCTTCCCCTTCTGAGCCCGCTGGCTCATGCCGAACTGATTGATGACATCAACGACCGTGGCGAGTTGCGCATTGCCCTTGAGGCTAATACACCGCCCTTCAATTTCAAGGACGGCGACACACTCACGGGGTTCGAGGTCGAGCTTGGGCAACTGCTGGCCAACGAGCTGGATGTGCGCGCCGACTTCATCGTCACCGACGAAGCCGACCTGCTCCAGGGCGTCGAAAGCGGCAAGTACGACGTCGCGCTCAACCACATAGCACTGACCCCGGAACTCAAGGATCGTTTCGACTTCAGCGAACCTTACACACAGGTCAATGCGCAGTTATTGGCGAAAAAGGATGAGCAGCCCCGCCCATTGGTGCTGGTACAGACGCTGACTGAGGAAAAACCGAAGGTCGGGCCGCCAGTAGATCTGGCGATTCCGTTTCAGAAGGGCAACCCGGCGTTTCACGCGAGTCTTGAGAATGCGTTGCAGCGGATCAGGACGGATGGGCGGCTGGAGGCGTTGTCGCAGAAGTGGTTGAACGCGCAGGCCACTGAAAACCTGAAGTGACGGTGTCTAGTCGAGTGCCTTGAGCGCCTGTGCGGCCTGCGGCAGTTCCAGTTCGCTGAAGACCTGCACGCCATGGCGCTTGAGCAAGGCTGCCGTGACACCTTCGCCACTCACCTTAACGCCGCTGAACGTCCCGTCATAGGTCAGCAGATTCCCGCAGGAAGGACTGTTGGCCTTGAGCACCGCTACACGAATTCCGTGTTTCTGCACCAGCACCAATGCCTGTCGCGCACCGTCGAGAAATTGCGCACTGACGTCCTCGCCCTCGGTGGTGATCACCGCCGCGAGACCATCGAGTACTTCACTGCCCTGTCCGCCTGGAATCTCTGCCGCCGCCCGAGGTGTCGGCAATCCGCCGGCCACTTCCGGGCACAGCGGCACGACACGCCCTTCGGCAATCCACTGTTCCAGCAGATCGAACGGCCCGCTGGCCCCGCCGTCATAACGCACGCGGTGGCCCAACAGGCAGCGACTCACAAGAATCTTGTGCATCTCAGAACGGCTCGTTGCCACGGCGGCGGAACCAGCCTGTCAGCGACAGGCGCTCGCGATGGGCCGGCAACACTTCGTGGGGCACTTCACCGGAGAGAAACACCACCAGACAACCGCCGGTAGGTTGCACGTCATGGACGCGATCATTTTCCAGGTACATGCGCAACTGCCCGCCATCCTCCGGCAGCCAGCCGTCATTGAGGTAGATCACCGCCGAGACCATGCGCCGGTCATCGTCGCGAAAACGGTCGACATGCCTGCGGTAAAACGCTCCCGGTGGGTACAGGGCGAAATGGCACTCGAAATCTTCCAGGCCCAGGAACAAGCCGCGATTGAGCGCCTCGCGCAAACTGTCCATCAGGTTCAGGTAGCGGTCGCTGGCCTCGGCCTGGCCGGGATCGATCCATTGGATATGGTCACCACGAATACCCTCGCGGACCTCCGACAACGGGCCACGCCCGACCCCCGCCGGCGCCAGTTCGCCTTCGGCATCACGTTTGCGGCACTCGGCGGCCAGCGCGCGGGTCAGATCCGCAGGCAGGAAAATGTTCTGCTGCGACCAGCCACGCTCGGCCAGGTCGTCGACGATACGTAACAGCAGCGGGTGTTCAGAGGATATTTGCATGGCGCGCATAGTATGCCTGCGCCGGGAATTCCGACAGAGCCACGCGGCGGCTTGATACGAATTCTCGACAAGTACTGGCACCGCACGGAGAATAGTCCGCTGCTGACAGGAGTCCCTATGCGCCGTTTGCTTTTTTCACTGTTGATGTTCTGCGTTTTGCCCGCCTGGGCAGACGGCCACGACCAGTTGTACAAGGTCGCCGGCTGGCCGGACCAACGCGCGCATTTCAATGACGCCCTGAGTGCCGCGCAACAGCGTTACCAGAACAGCCTGCCGCCGGCGGTGTTTCAGGCGCTGGTGAACAACAGCAATCAGCGCTTCGCCCCTCAGGCCGTGGATCAACGGGCCGAAGCGCAATTGCGCAAGAACCTCGCCGACCCGAAACCGGCCCTGTCGTTCTTTCAGTCACCGCTGGGCAAGAAGATCGTTGCCGCCGAATTGCTGGCGACCCGCCGCGATCAATTGGCGAAAAACGCCAAGGGCCTGCCGAAGATGCCGGCCAGCGACAGCCGCCTGCTGATCATCGGCCACCTCGCCCAGGCCCTGCCCGCCCGTGAAGCCGGTGCCGAAGTCAGCCTGGCGATTGCCGGCGTGGCGGCGGACAGCCTGAGTTCGATGATTCCCGGCCTGCTCGGCGGCGGTCAGGCCCAGGGCATGTTGAACGGTCAACGCCAGCGACTGATGGATCAGATCGGTGCCGACCTGAACAACACGCTGCTGTACGTCTATCGCGATTTGTCGGATGAAGAACTGGAAGAATTCGCGACCTTTGCCGAATCCACCGAAGGCAAGGCCTACTATCAGGCAGCGCTGGCGGCGATTCGCGCCGGGTTGGCCGTAGGGCAAAGCACCTCGAACCTCAATCAGTGATCTAGGGATTGCGGCCCTTGATCCGCTTGTTCAAGAACTCGAAATATTCCTCGCGCATCTCTGCCGTCTCATTGGCCAGGTGATGCCGCGCCTCCGCCAGCAACAGAATCTGCGGCCGGTCGAACTTCCACTTCAGCACTTGCAGGTTGTGCGGCCAATCCACCGTCATGTCCGCCTGGCCCTGAATGATCAGCGGCCGACGCGGACTTTTCTTCGCGTACTCGACCCGGTTGATCCAGCGTGACAACGCCCCGACCCATGCGGTCGGCAAGCGTTTTGGCTGAAGCGGGTCGGCCTGCAGGAACGGCAGGAAATCCGGGTCGTTGGAGTTCTCGCTGAAACGCCGGGCGATGCCCCGGACGAAGGGTCTGAGCAGGTAATAACTGAACTGTGACCAGCCCCAGGCCCGCGGCCGCACTAATGGAGCCAGCAGAATCAGTTGGCCTTGAGCCGGGCTGTTTTCACCATGGTTGAGCACGTGATCGACAATGATCGCCCCACCGGTACTTTGCCCGCACAAGTGCCACGGCTGCGGCAGCGCAATCGAGTGCGCCTCGGCGAACAGGCCTTGCAGCGCATCCTGATATTCCGAGAAGTCGCGGATGCTCGCCCGCTCGCCGCTGGACAGACCATGCCCCGGCAGATCGCAGGCAATCACCGCGAACCCCTGATCCAGCGCCCACTCGATCACATGCCGGTAAAGACCGGTGTGATCATAAAAGCCGTGCACCAGAAACAGCGTGGCCTTGGCCGTTTCCGCCGGCCACCAGCAATGACTGACCAACTCATAACCATCGACGTCAAACCGGCCCATGCCGCGCCAGACATCGCGCTCCGGGAAGTCGGTCTTGTAGAACCGCTGATACGCCTTCGCCTCCTCGGACAACGGCTGCCACTCGGCCAACGGCTTGAGGCTCGCACGCAGATGATCGGGATTGAAGGCAGCAGACATGGGCAATTCCAAAACGGTAAACGGACTTTATCGGCCTGCGATATTCATCTGTAGAAGCAAGCATGGCAAGCTAGCGCGCTCTCGAGGAACCAAATCCATGCGCTCGCCCTACCGCACCGCACTGTTTGCCAGCCTGCTCGCCATCGTGTGTGCCGGCGTGCTGTGGGCCGCGTACGACTGGTTTCAGGGCCGCTACCTGCGGGCCTTCAGCGAACACACGGCGGTGTTTTCCGGCGATCCGCTGCGACTGCCCGACGACCTCGCCGGCCCCGGCAATATCCGCCTGGTGCATTTCTGGGACCCGGCCTGCCCGTGCAACGTCGGCAATCAGCAGCACCTGACCGAAATGGTCGAACAGTTCGGCCCCAAAGGTGTGGAGTTCTATGCCGTGCAGAAGTCCGGCAGCCACGGCCAGTTGCCCGCCACGCTCAGCAATCTCAAGACCATCGCGGTGCTGCCCGGCTCCGAACAGATCCCCGCCAGCCCGGCCGTGGCGATCTGGGATCGCAGCGGCAAACTGGCGTACTTCGGCCCTTACAGCGAAGGCCTGACGTGCAACTCCAGCAACAGTTTTATCGAACCGATCCTGCAGGCGTTGAGTGATGATCGTCCGGTAAATGCCACCCACACGCTGGCGGTCGGTTGCTACTGCCCGTGGCCGGTGGAGCCGAAGTAAGGCATTCCGGACATTTCAAGGACAGCGATGCGCGGCACACGAGGCGTGTGCTAATTGTTTGCAGCCCGCACGGGCGGCAACCCCGAATGCACAAGGAGTCACCATGAAACGCGTCTTTACCGTTCTTGCCTTGCTCATCGTTGTACTGCTCGTCGCTGCGGGCGGGTACGTGTACAGCAAGCAACCGACGCGTCAGGGCCAGGTGGAGTTGCGCAACCTGCAAGGCTCGGTGACCGTGCGTTACGACGAACGCGGCGTGCCGCACATCCGTGCTGAAAACGAAACTGACCTCTATCGTGCCCTCGGCTACGTGCACGCCCAGGACCGACTGTTCCAGATGGAAGCCATGCGCCGCCTGGCCCGGGGCGAACTGGCCGAAGTGCTCGGGCCGAAACTGCTCGACACCGACAAACTGTTCCGCAGTCTGCGCATCCGCGAACGCGCCGCCACTTACGTAGCCAGCCTCGACAAGCAGTCGCCGGCCTGGAAGGCCCTGCAAGCCTATCTGGACGGCATCAACCAGTATCAGGACTCGCACGCCGCCCCCGTCGAGTTTGACGTGCTGGGCATCCCCAAGCGGCCGTTCACCGCCGAAGACACCATCAGCGTCGCCGGCTACATGGCCTACAGCTTCGCCGCCGCGTTTCGCACCGAACCGTTGCTGACCTACGTGCGCGATCAGCTCGGCGCCGATTACCTCAACGTCTTCGACCTCGACTGGCAGCCCAAGGGCGTGCTCGCCAAGGGCCACGCCGGCAAAGCACCGGCACTCGCCGCCGAAGACTGGAAAGACCTGAACGCCCTCGCCCGCCTCAGCGAACAGGCGCTGATCGACAACGGCCTGCCGCAGTACGAAGGCAGCAACGCCTGGGTGATTGCCGGCAGCCGCAGCAAGGGCGGCAAGGCATTACTGGCCGGCGACCCGCACATCCGTTTCTCGGTGCCGTCGGTGTGGTACGAAGCGCAGCTGTCGGCGCCAGGTTTTGAACTCTACGGCCATCATCAGGCGCTGGTGCCATTTGCGTTCCTGGGGCACAACCTGGATTTCGGCTGGAGCCTGACCATGTTCCAGAACGATGACCTGGACCTGATCGCCGAGAAGGTCAATCCGGACAACCCGAATCAGGTCTGGTATCACGGCCAGTGGACCGACATGGTCAGCACCGAGCAGCAGATTGCGGTGAAAGGCCAGGCGCCGGTGACCATCACCCTGCGCCAGTCGCCCCACGGGCCGATCGTCAACGATGCCCTCGGCAGCGCCGCCGGGAAAACCCCGATTGCCATGTGGTGGGCGTTCCTCGAAACGCCGAACCCGATCCTCGAAGGTTTCTACCAGCTCAACCGCGCCGACACCCTGGCCAAGGCCCGTGCCGCAGCGGCCAAGGTGCAGGCACCGGGGCTGAACATTGTCTATGCCAACGCCAAGGGCGATATCGCCTGGTGGGCCTCGGCGCTGTTGCCCAAGCGTCCGGCCGGGGTCAAACCGGAGTTCATCCTCGATGGCAGCGGCAATCAGGCGGACAAGGACGGCTACTTCCCGTTCAGCGCAAACCCGCAGGAGGAGAACCCGGCGCGGGGCTATATCGTCTCGGCCAACTTCCAGCCCGTGTCGCCGACCGGCATGGAGATTCCCGGTTACTACAACCTCGCTGACCGTGGCCAGCAGCTCAACCGCCAGCTCGCCGACAAGAACGTGAAGTGGGACAACGAAGCCAATCAGAAGCTGCAACTGGGCACCACCACCGGTTACGGCCCGCGCCTGCTGGCGCCATTGCTGCCGGTATTGCGTGAAGTGGTGAGCGACCCGGCACAGCTGAAACTGGTCGAGCAACTGGCCCAGTGGCAGGGCGACTATCCGCTGGATTCGGTCAGCGCGACGGTGTTCAACCAGTTCCTCTATGACCTGGCCGACGCGGCGATGCGCGATGAGCTGGGCAATGACATGTTCGAGACCTTGCTGTCGACCCGCGTGCTCGACGCAGCACTGCCACGACTGGCCGCGAATGCCGACTCACCGTGGTGGGACAACCGCAACACGCCGGGCAAGGAGACCCGTGCCGACACCGTGCGCACCGCGTGGCAGGCGAGCATGGCGCATCTGAAACAGACTCTCGGCGACGATGCTTCCGGCTGGCAATGGGGCAAGGCGCACACGCTGACCCATGGTCATCCGTTGGGTCAGCAGAAACCGCTGGATCGCATCTTCAATGTCGGCCCTTTCGCCGCACCGGGCACCCATGAAGTGCCGAACAACCTCTCGGCGAAGATCGGACCGGCGCCGTGGCCGGTGACCTACGGCCCGTCGACTCGGCGGCTGGTGGACTTCGCGGATCCTGCTCACAGCCTGACCATCAACCCGGTCGGCCAGAGCGGTGTGCCGTTCGACAGCCACTACGACGATCAGGCGGAGGCGTATGTGGACGGGATGTATGTGCAGGCGCACTTCAGTGATGAAGAGGTGACGGCGAATACACGCAGTACCTTGAAGCTGTTGCCGGCGCGGGCGGCGCAATAAGCGCCGTTCAAACCATCGCCGCAAAGTTCAACCGAAACTGCTGCGGCGTCACCCCCAGCCGCCGGTTGAACACGCTGCGCATGTGTTGCGCATCGCGAAACCCGCATTGATACGCCACCGTCTTCAGCGGCGCCGTGGTGCTTTCGAGCATCACCCGCGCCGCATCCACCCGCGCCCGTTCGACGAATTCCGCCGGGGTGACCTTGGCTTCCCGGGCAAACACCCGGGAGAAATTCCGTGCGCTCATGTTGGCGGCATTCGCCAGGTCGGCGATGGTCAGGTCGCCGGTGAGATTGGCCAGCACGTACAGTTGCACCATCGCCACCGCCGACGTCGGTTCGGCGTGGGGCGTGAGAAACGGGCTGAACTGCGACTGCCCGCCCGAGCGCTGGGTAAACACCACCAGCCGCTTGGCCACGCTCAGCGCCACTTCGGCACCGTAATCACGCGCCAGCAGGTACAGCGACAGATCGATCCCCGCCGTCACTCCGGCAGAGGTGTAGAGCTGACCGTCCTCGACGTACAGCCGATCGGGCTCGACCCGGCTCGACGGACACAACTGCGCCAACGCCTCGGCGTCATTCCAGTGCGTGGTGACCGTGCGCCCTTCCAGCAACCCCGCGCGGGCCAGCATGAACGCACCGTTGCAGATCGAGCCGAACCGCCGCGCCCGCCCACTGGCCTCACGCAACCAGGCATCGAACGTGCTGCCAAAATCCAGGAACGGCAACTGCGGCCCACCGGCCACCAGCAGTAAATCGTAAGCCTGCGACACTTCGCTGAAATGCCGGTGAGCACTCAGGGTCAGCCCGTTGGAACACGCCATTGGCCCGCGCTCGACGCCGATCACCTCGAGCCGGTAATGATCCTCCGGCGCCAGGAAGCGGTTGGCCTCGGCGAACACATCCATGGGCCCGCTGACGTCCAGCGCCTGCACGCCGGGGAACACCACGATGGCGACGGTTTTGTTCATGGTGATGTCGGCTCCCGGGGAATGGCGGATCAGCGCCAACCCTAGCCAATCCACGCCGCAGAAGCGAGCTGGCACGATTTGCAGGTGGAATGGCAAGGATCGCAGCCATGGATCGATTGTCCGGTTTTGCCCCCGGGAACAGACTTTCTCCATCGGCGCCGTGACGGCGTTTTCGACGAGGAAGCTCAACATGACCACGACCATCGCCGGTATCCAGATCCCCGACAGCGCCCTCGCCCGGGCCACCACCGAGTACATCCGCGACATCGAATCCGACCTGCTCTACCACCATTCGCGCCGGGTGTTTCTGTTCGGTGCCTTGAGCGGTGAGCGCCAGCAACTGGCCTACGATCCGGAGCTGCTGTACGTCGGCGCAATGTTCCACGACCTGGGTCTGGTCGAAGGTCACCGCAGCGACGACGAACGCTTCGAAGTCGATGGCGCCAACGCGGCAGCGGCGTTTCTCAAACCTTACGGGCTGAGCGACGACGACATCGAACAGGTCTGGCTGTCGATCGCCCTGCACACCACACCGGGCGTACCGAAACATCTGCGTCCGACCGTGGCGCTGGTGACGGCAGGCGTCGAGATGGATGTGCTGGGCATGGATTACGCTGCGTTCACCACCGTGCAGCGCGAGGCAGTTGTACATGCGCATCCACGGGGCGAGGGTTTCAAGGAGTGCATCATCTGCGCGTTCGCCGATGGCTTGCGTCATCGCCCGCAGACGACGTTCGGCAATGTGAAGACCGATGTGCTGAAAGATCAGGCGCCGGGGTTCAAGCCGATGAACTTTGTCGAGGTGATTCGCCAGTCGCCCTGGGTTTCCTGACGGACATAAAAAAACCTCGCGACCGGTAACGGTCGCGAGGTTTTTTTGTACCGGGAGGCTTACGCCGCTTCCGGCGTCGGCGCCCGGCGCACGTCCGGTTGCTTCCACGAATCGGCAGCGCTTTCTTCGATGGCTTGCTGGATCGCCTTGCGGCGCGCTTCTTCGGCACGACGGCTGAAGAACCAGACCATGAAGGTCACCAGCGACACCGCCAGCAGAATCAGGCTGGCCACGGCGTTGATCTCAGGCTTCACCCCCAGACGCACCGCCGAGAACACTTCCATCGGCAGGGTCGTCGAACCCGGGCCGGAGACGAAGCTCGCCAGCACCAGGTCGTCCAGCGACAGGGCGAACGACATCATGCCGCCCGCCGCCAGCGACGGCGCGATCATCGGGATGGTGATCAGGAAGAACACCTTCCACGGCCGTGCGCCGAGGTCCATCGCGGCCTCTTCGATCGACAGGTCCAGCTCGCGCAAGCGGGCGGAGACTACCACCGCCACATAAGCGGCACAGAACGTGGTGTGGGCAATCCAGATGGTGACGATGCCGCGCTCCTGCGGCCAGCCGATCATTTGCGCCATGGCCACGAACAGCAGCAACAGCGACAGACCGGTAATCACCTCAGGCATGACCAGCGGCGCAGTGACCAGGCCGCCGAACAGCGTACGGCCCTTGAAGCGCGTGATACGGGTCAGGACGAACGCCGCCAGCGTACCCAGCGCCACTGCCGCGACGGCGGTGTAGCAGGCGATTTCCAGCGAGCGCACCACCGAGCCCATCAGTTGGGTGTTGTCGAGCAGGCCGACGTACCACTTGATCGACCAGCCGCCCCACACCGTCACCAGTTTCGAGGCGTTGAACGAGTAGATCACCAGGATCAGCATCGGCAGGTAGATGAACAACAGGCCGAGCACCAGCATCAGGCTGGAGAAACGGAAGCGCTTCATTCTTTACCCTCCATTTCCTTGGCCTGACTGCGGTTGAACAGGATGATCGGCACGATCAGGATCGCCAGCATCACCACCGCCAGGGCGGACGCCACCGGCCAGTCACGGTTGTTGAAGAACTCTTGCCAGAGCACTTTACCGATCATCAGGGTTTCCGGACCGCCGAGCAGTTCCGGGATCACGAACTCGCCCACCACCGGGATGAACACCAGCATGCAGCCGGCGATGATCCCGTTCTTGGACAGCGGAATAGTGATTTTCCAGAAGCTGTTGAACGTGCTCGAACCCAGATCGGACGCCGCTTCCAGCAAGCTGTTGTCGTGCTTCACCAGGTTGGCGTACAGCGGCAGGATCATGAACGGCAGGTACGAGTAGACGACGCCGATGTACACCGCGAGGTTGGTGTTGAGGATCTGCAGCGGCTCGTCAATGAAGCCCATGCTCATCAGGAAACCGTTGAGCAGGCCGTTGTTGCTGAGGATGCCCATCCACGCATAGACGCGGATCAGGATCGCGGTCCAGGTCGGCATCATGATCAGCAGCACCAGCACCGTCTGCACTTCCTTGCGGGCACTGGCGATGGCATAGGCCATCGGGTAGCCGATCAGCAGGCACAACAGCGTGCTGAAGAACGCCATCTTCAGCGAACCGAGGTACGCCGAGATGTAGAGTTCGTCGTCGCCGAGCATCGCGTAGTTGCCCAGGTTCAGCAGCACTTGCAGCTTCTGGTCAACGAAGCTGTAGATCTCGGTGTACGGCGGGATGGCCACGTCTGCTTCGGCAAAGCTGATCTTCAGAACGATGAAGAACGGCAGCATGAAGAACAGGAACAGCCAGATGAACGGAACCCCGATGACCAGTTGGCGGCCACCGGGAATTATTCGATTGAGCCGGCGTTTGAATTTGCGCATGTTCATGAGCGAAGTACCACGCCGCTGTCATCTTCCCAGTACACGTACACCTGATCACCCCAGGTCGGACGTGCGCCACGACGCTCGGCGTTGGCCACGAAGGACTGCACCAGTTTGCCGCTCGGCAACTCGACGTAGAACACCGAGTGCCCGCCGAGGTAGGCGATGTCGTGCACCTTGCCGCTGGACCAGTTGTACTCGCAGGTCGGCATTTCGGCGGTGACCAGCAGTTTTTCCGGACGGATCGCGTAGGTCACGGACTTGTCCTGCACCGAAGTGCTGATGCCGTGGCCGACGTAGATCTGCCGGTCGAGGTCCTTGCAGACGATGGTCGCGTGGCCTTCGGCGTCGTCGATCACTTCGCCTTCGAAGATGTTCACGTTGCCGATGAATTCGCAGACCAGGCGGCTGGTCGGGGTCTCGTAGATGTCGATCGGGCTGCCGATCTGGGCGATCCAGCCCAGGTGCATGATCGCGATGCGCTCGGCCATGGTCATGGCCTCTTCCTGGTCGTGGGTCACCATCACGCAGGTCACACCCACGCGCTCGATGATTTCCACCAGTTCCAGCTGCATCTGCGAACGCAGTTTCTTGTCCAGTGCGCCCATCGGTTCGTCGAGCAGCAACAGCTTCGGCCGCTTGGC
This sequence comes from Pseudomonas sp. GW821-FHT02C04, assembly GCF_059421845.1. NCBI lineage: Bacteria > Pseudomonadati > Pseudomonadota > Gammaproteobacteria > Pseudomonadales > Pseudomonadaceae > Pseudomonas > Pseudomonas sp. GW821-FHT02C04. Next base: position 324,662 of record NZ_JBWKVT010000002.1, read on the forward strand.
CAGCGAACGCGCCAGCGCCACACGCTGACGCTGGCCGCCGGACAACTGGTGTGGCTTGCGCTTGGCGTACTGGCTCATCTGCACCAGTTTGAGCATCTCGGCCACGCGGGCGTCGATCTCGGCCTTGGGGATCTTGTCCTGTTGCAGGCCGAACGCGATGTTCTGCGCCACGGTCATGTGCGGGAACAGAGCGTACGACTGGAACATCATGTTGATCGGTCGCTCGTACGGCGGCATGTCGGTGATGTCGACGCCGTCGAGGAAAATGCGCCCCTCCGTGGGCCGTTCAAACCCTGCCAGCATCCGCAGCAGAGTGGATTTGCCCGATCCCGAACCGCCGAGCAGGGCGAAGATCTCGCCCTTCTTGATTTCCAGGGACACATCGTCCACGGCAACCGTCTCGTCGAACTTCTTCGTGACCCGGTCGATTTTAACCAGCACCTGCTTAGGTGTCTGGTCGCCCTCGAGGGCTTTCTTATAGGCGCCGGAGGCAACTGCCATTTACGAAACTCCCAGAAAAAAAGAGTGCAGTTCGCCCACGCAAGACGAACCCAGGATAGTTTGTACGTTGAAGCTATTTACCCGACTTGACCTTGGTCCAGCTGCGGGTCATCAAACGCTGAATATTCGGCGGCAACTCGATCGACACGTAAGTCTTGTCGAGAACGGCCTGCGGTGGATAAACCGCTTCGTCGGTGCGAATGGACTGCTCCATCAGCTTGTCCGAACCCGGGTTGGGGTTGGCGTAACCGACGTAGTCACTGACCTGGGCGATCACCTCAGGTTTCAGCAAATAGTTGATGAAAGCGTGGGCCTCTTTGACGTTGGACGAGTCCTTCGGGATCGCCAGCATGTCGAACCAGAGCGCGCCGCCCTCTTTCGGGATGGCGTAGGCGATGTTCACGCCTTTCTTGGCTTCTTCGGCGCGGTGCTTGGCCTGGAAGATGTCGCCGGAGAAACCGATGGCCACGCAGATGTCGCCGTTGGCCAGATCGCCGATGTATTTCGAGGAGTGGAAGTAGGTCACGTAAGGACGCACCGCCAGCAACTTGGCCGTGGCCTTCTCGTAATCCTTGGGATCGGTGCTGTTGGCGTTCAGGCCCATGTAGTTGAGCACGGTCGGCATCATTTCATCGGCCGAATCGAGGAACGCCACGCCGCAGCTGTGCAGCTTCTTGATGTTCTCGGGCTCGAACAGCACGCTCCAGGAGTCGATCTTGTCGACGCCGAGCACGGCTTTCACTTTATCGACGTTGTAGCCGATGCCGTTGGTGCCCCACAGGTACGGCACGGCGTACAGGTTGCCCGGATCATTCTGTTCCAGGCGCTTGAGCAGCACCGGGTCGAGGTTGGAATAGTTCGGCAACTGCGCCTTGTCGAGCTTCTGGAACGCGCCCGCCTTGATCTGCTTGCCAAGGAAGTGGTTCGACGGCACGACCACGTCGTAACCGGTACGCCCGGCAAGCAGTTTGCCTTCCAGGGTCTCGTTGGAGTCGAACACGTCGTAGACCGGCTTGATCCCGGTTTCTTTCTGGAAATCGGCCAGGGTGGTCTCGCCGATGTAATCCGACCAGTTATAAATATGCACAGTACCGGCGGCTTGGGCACCGACAGCGAACGTCAGGCCGGCAGCGGCCAGCAGGGCATTGCGCAAAGAAGAAAAAATAGGCAAGTGGAGGTCCTCTAATTTAGTTGGGCCCAAGTTGCCCCGCGCTGCATGACAGTCACGGTTGCCCGGCAACAAAACCGGCGCGCAACTTACCCTCGAAAAACCGTTCCAGCAAAACTTTCTGTCATTTAATTGCACCGCTGGCCGTCCTTGCGAACGCGACGGCCAGCGGTTGCTGCGTCAAACCGGCTTATTTACCGGATTTGATCTTGGTCCAGCTGCGAGTCATTTCACGCTGGGTCGCCGCCGGCAGATCGGCGATGGCATACAGCTTGGCCTGCACGTCGGCTGGCGGGTAGATGCCTGGATCGCTGGTGATGTCTTTTTCCACCAGTGCCGTTGCAGCGGCGTTACCGTTCGGGAAACGTACGGCGTTGGTGATGCCGGCCATGACTTCAGGCTTCTGCAGGAAGGTCATGAACTTGTAGGCGCCTTCAACGTTTTCGGCATCCTTCGGAATGGCGACCATGTCGAAGAAGCTGCCAGCACCTTCCTTCGGAATCGCGTAGCTGACTTTCACCTTGTCACCGGCCTCGGCGGCACGGGACTTGGCCTGCTGCACGTCACCCGAGTAGCCGACCGCTACGCAGATGTTGCCGTTGGCCAGGTCCGAGATGTACTTGGAGGAGTGGAAGTAGGTGATCGAAGGACGAATCTTGAGGAACAGATCCTCGGCTTTCTTGATGTCTTCTTTCTTCTGGGTGTCGGTTGGCAGGCCCAGGTAGTGCAGCGCGACCGGGAGCATTTCGGTCGGCGAATCGAGGAAGCTCACGCCGCAGCCCTTGAGCTTGGCGATGTTTTCCGGCTTCAGCAGAACGTCCCAGGAATCGATGGTGTCGACGCCCAGTGCAGCCTTGACCTTCTCCGGGTTGTAGCCGATGCCGATCGAGCCCCACATGTACGGGAAGGCGTGCTTGTTGCCCGGGTCGCTGACCGACACGGCCTTGAGCAGGTCCTGGTTCAGGTTCTTCCAGTTAGGCAGCTTGGAGGTGTCCAACTCCTGGTAAACGCCGGCCTTGATCTGCTTGGCCAGGAAGTTGTTCGACGGCACGACCACGTCGTAGCCGGACTTGCCCGCCAGCAGCTTGGCTTCCAGGGTTTCGTTGGAGTCGAACACGTCGTAGACGACCTTGATCCCCGACTCTTTCTCGAAGTTCGCGATGGTGTCCGGAGCAATGTAGTCGGACCAGTTGTAGACGTGCAGCACTTTGTCGTCCGCGTGAACCGCGCCCGCCATCATGCCCGCGACGGACAGGGCCAGAAGAGTCTTGCCAGCAAGCTTTTTACCTAATGCCTTCATGCGTCATGCTCCAAATTTTTCTTTTTTGAACCACTTTGTTCAGCGGCCGAACCCGGACAACTGGAACCGCGGCTAGTCTGGCAAGATACGAGGCGGTCTTTCAAGAAAAGACCAGCCTTTCTGACAGCTCCGAGCGACAGCGCAACAGCTCCATCGCTCAGAGCCTAGCACTTAGCCCTGCAATGCACTGAGGGTCAGGTCCAGGCATTTGCGTGCCTTGGTCACCAGCTCATCGATCTCCGCCTTGCTGATCACCAGCGGCGGCGCGATGATCATGGTGTCGCCCACGGCGCGCATGATCAGCCCGTTGTCGAAGCAGAACTGGCGGCAGATCATGCCCACACCCTTGCCTTCGTAACGCTTGCGAGTGGCCTTGTCCTGCACCAGCTCGATGGCCCCCAGCAGACCGACTCCGCGCACTTCCCCCACCAACGGGTGATCGTTCAGCTCGCGCAGACGTTTCTGCAAATACGGTGCCGTTTCTTCATGGGCGCGTTCGATGATTTTCTCTTCGCGCAGAATCCGGATGTTTTCCAGACCCACCGCCGCCGCCACCGGGTGACCGGAGTAGGTGAAGCCGTGGTTGAAATCGCCGCCCTCGTTGAGCACCGCCACCACTTCGTCGCGCACGATCAGGCCACCCATCGGGATGTAGCCGGACGTCAGGCCTTTGGCGATGGTCATCATGTGGGGCTTGAGGTCGTAGAAATCGCTGCCGAACCATTGGCCGGTACGGCCGAAACCGCAGATCACTTCGTCCGCCACGAACAGGATGTCGTACTTGGCGAGGATTTCCTTGATGCGCGGCCAGTAGGTGTCTGGCGGAATGATCACGCCGCCGGCGCCCTGGATCGGCTCGGCAATGAAGGCACCGACGTTGTCGACGCCGACTTCGAGAATCTTCTCTTCCAGCTGATTGGCCGCCCAGATCCCGAATTCTTCCGGGGTCATGTCGCCGCCTTCGGCGAACCAGTACGGCTGGGCGATATGGACGATGCCCGGAATCGGCAAGTCGCCCTGCTCGTGCATGTACGTCATGCCGCCCAGGCTGGCGCCGGCCACGGTGGAGCCGTGATAGCCGTTCTTGCGGCTGATGATGACTTTCTTGTTCGGCTGGCCCTTGATCGCCCAGTAGTGGCGAACCATGCGCAGCATGGTGTCGTTGCCTTCAGAGCCGGAACCGGTGAAGAACACGTGGTTCATGCCTTCCGGCGCTACGTCGGCGATGGCCTTGGCCAGTTCCAGTGCCGGCGGGTGGGCGGTCTGGAAGAACAGGTTGTAGTAAGGCAGTTCGCGCATTTGCTTGGCGGCCGCATCGGCCAGCTCATCGCGTCCATAACCGATCGCCACACACCACAGACCCGCCATGCCATCGAGGATCTTGTTGCCCTCGCTGTCCCACAGGTACACGCCCTTGGCGTTGGTGATGATCCGTGGACCCTTTTCTTTCAGCTGTTTGAAGTCGCTGAACGGGGCCAGGTGGTGATCGCTGCTGAGGGCTTGCCACTCACGGGTTTGCGGGTTGTTGCTGGTCATGCCAATTCTCCTTGTTATCGGTGAAGGCGCGGCAGCTGGCCACCGCGCCCGGCGTATCAGACGGCGAAGAGCAGGTACTCACGCTCCCAGGAACTGATCACGCGCTTGAAGTTTTCATGCTCGGCCCGCTTGACCGCGACGTAGCCGGTGATGAAGGTCTTGCCCAGGTATTTCTCGATGGTTGCGCTGTTTTCCATACGCTCCAGCGCGTCTTCGATGGTCAGCGGCAGGCGCAGGTTGCGACGCTCGTAACCACGGCCCACGACCGGCGCGCTAGGGTTGAGGCCCTCGACCATGCCGATGTAGCCGCAGAGCAGGCTCGCGGCAATCGCCAGGTACGGGTTGGCGTCGGCGCCCGGCAGGCGGTTTTCCACCCGACGGTTCTGCGGGCCGGCATCCGGTACGCGCAGGCCCACGGTGCGGTTTTCTTCGCCCCACTCCACGTTTACCGGTGCCGAGGTGTCCGGCAGGAAGCGGCGGAACGAGTTGACGTTCGGTGCGAACAGCGGCAGCAATTCCGGGATCAGTTTCTGCAGGCCACCGATGTGGTGCAGGAACAACTGGCTCATGGTCCCGTCTTCATTGGAGAACACGTTCTTGCCGGTCTCGATGTCGATGATGCTCTGGTGCAGGTGCATCGCACTGCCCGGCTCGCCGGTCATCGGCTTGGCCATGAAGGTCGCGGCTACGTTGTGCTTGAGGGCGGCCTCACGCATGGTGCGTTTGAACACCAGAATCTGGTCGGCCAGGGACAGTGCATCGCCGTGACGGAAGTTGATTTCCATCTGCGCGGTGCCGTCCTCGTGGATCAGCGTGTCGAGGTCCAGCTCCTGCAATTCGCACCAGTCGTAGACGTCTTCGAACAGCGGGTCGAATTCGTTCGCCGCTTCGATGGAGAACGACTGACGACCGATTTCCGGACGCCCGGAACGGCCGACTGGCGGCTGCAACGGATAGTCAGGGTCGTCGCTGCGCTTGGTCAGGTAGAACTCCATTTCCGGCGCCACGATCGGCTGCCAGCCCTTGTCGGCATAGAGTTTCAGGACTTTCTTGAGGACGTTGCGCGGCGACAGCTCGATCGGGTTGCCTTGCTTGTCGTAGGTGTCGTGGATCACCTGGGCGGTCGGCTCGATGGCCCATGGCACCAGGTACACGGCGTTCTGGTCGGGGCGGCAGATCATGTCGATGTCGGCCGGGTCGAGCAGTTCGTAATAGATGTCGTCTTCGACGTAGTCGCCGGTCACGGTCTGCAACAGAACGCTCTCTGGCAGGCGCATGCCTTTTTCGGCGATGAACTTGTTGGTCGGCGAGATCTTGCCCCGGGTGATACCGGTCAAGTCGCCGATCATGCATTCGACTTCTGTGATCTTGTGGTCTTTCAACCAATCGGTGAGCTGGTCGAGGTTGTTACTCATAAATGCCTCTGGGCTGAGTCTCCTGACGCGTGTCAGGCAAGTTTGACGCACGGGGCGTCGCGTTAAGGGGGCTTGCTTGCGCGCAGTACCGGCTTACGCCTGGCACCGCGCATAGACAATGAAGGAGGAGCTTACCTGCCCTTTACGCTGGCGTTGCATTTCCTGTGCACATCCGGGGCGTGCAGAATCACGGGCACGGCGACGGGCGCGGTGCAGGCCGGAAGAAGGAAAGAGATCTATATTGAAAGGAGAACCGCTAAAGAGGATGCCTTCGCGCACGTCCAGAATATCGGACGCTGCCGCCTGATCTGCCGTGGACAGAGACAACGCTGGCAGGCTGCGAGCCTTGCTGGCTGCGCTGCGGACGGACGTGTCGCCACTGATGTGATAAGCATGCAGACCGGACTGCAAGGAGCAGTCGGTGACGCCGATTAACGGCAGGCGAGACATGAAGCACCCCGGTATTATTGCTGTTATGGGTTTGACCCGAGCTTAGCCTTGTTCATTTTTTTACACAACACCCCCGTAAAAAATACAACACGGCCTGCTCAAGCCTGCGGGTGGCGCGTCCTCCATGGATAAAAAAATGCCCCAAAGTGCCCCATAAATGCCCTCATGGCGCTTTTTCAGGGCAAAAAAGGCCTCGCTTGACTTCGGCAGGCCGTTCGGGTTGACTGAAACCAGAAAAGATCAATGATTGATATTTTTAACAACAAAGGTGTTGCATCATGTCGGTACCCCCGCGTGCCGTTCAGCTTAACGAAGCGAACGCGTTCCTTAAGGAACATCCTGAGGTTCTGTACGTTGACCTTCTGATTGCGGATATGAATGGTGTGGTGCGCGGCAAGCGCATCGAACGCACCAGCCTCCACAAGGTTTACGAGAAAGGCATCAACCTGCCGGCCTCTCTATTTGCTCTGGATATCAATGGTTCGACGGTGGAAAGCACCGGTCTGGGCCTGGACATCGGCGACGCCGACCGTATCTGCTATCCAATCCCCGACACCCTGTGCAACGAGCCATGGCAGAAGCGCCCTACCGCGCAACTGTTGATGACCATGCACGAACTCGAAGGTGACCCTTTCTTCGCCGATCCGCGCGAAGTGCTCCGTCAAGTTGTTGCAAAGTTTGACGAGCTGGGCTTGACCATCTGCGCCGCATTCGAACTCGAGTTCTACCTGATCGACCAGGAAAACGTGAACGGCCGCCCTCAGCCGCCACGCTCGCCGATCTCCGGCAAACGCCCGCATTCGACCCAGGTCTACCTGATCGACGATCTCGACGAATACGTCGACTGCCTCCAGGACATTCTGGAAGGTGCAAAAGAGCAAGGCATCCCGGCTGACGCCATCGTCAAGGAAAGTGCCCCGGCGCAGTTCGAAGTGAACCTGCACCACGTCGCTGACCCGATCAAGGCGTGCGACTACGCGGTCCTGCTCAAGCGTCTGATCAAGAACATCGCCTACGACCATGAAATGGACACCACCTTCATGGCCAAGCCGTACCCGGGCCAGGCAGGTAACGGTCTGCACGTACACATTTCGATTCTGGATAAACAAGGCAAAAACATTTTTGCCAGCGAGGATCCCGAGCAGAACGCCGCGCTGCGTCACGCGATCGGCGGTGTGCTCGAGACCCTGCCCGCGCAGATGGCTTTCCTCTGCCCGAACGTCAACTCCTACCGTCGTTTCGGCGCACAGTTCTACGTGCCGAACTCGCCGAGCTGGGGCCTGGACAACCGCACCGTGGCCCTGCGCGTACCGACCGGCTCCGCCGACGCGGTTCGCCTGGAGCACCGCGTTGCCGGCGCCGACGCCAACCCGTACCTGCTGATGGCTTCGGTCCTGGCGGGCGTGCACCACGGTCTGGTCAACAAGATCGAACCGGGCGCTCCGGTCGAAGGCAACAGCTACGAGCAGAACGAGCAGAGCCTGCCGAACAACTTGCGCGATGCCCTGCGCGAGCTGGACGACAGCGAAGTGATGGCCAAGTACATCGATCCTAAGTACATCGATATCTTCGTCGCCTGTAAGGAAAGCGAGCTGGAGGAGTTCGAACACTCCATCTCCGACCTTGAGTACAACTGGTACCTGCATACCGTTTAAGCGGATTGCAGCAAAAGAAAACGCCGTTGGCTTCTCAGCCCGCGGCGTTTTTTATTGGCCCCTGTGGCACATGGCCAAGCTCTGCGTACAATGCCCGATGCCCCGCAGGAGACTTTCATGACGCGTCCCGCCCCCGTCCGCAAACCCCGTGCCCGCAGCCAGGCGCGGATCGATTCGATACTCGACGCCGCGCGCACGCTGCTGGCCGCCGAGGGCGTGGCGAGCCTGTCGGTCTACAGCGTCGCCGAGCGCGCGCAGATCCCGCCCTCCTCGGTCTACCATTTCTTCGCCAGCGTCCCGGCGTTGCTCGAGGGCCTGACGGCGGATGTCCACGCGGCCTTCCGCGCCTGCCTGCAAGCGCCGATCGATCACGACGCCCTGCGCGACTGGCGCGACCTGTCACGACTGGTCGAGCAACGGATGCTGGAGATCTACGACGAAGACGCCGCCGCCCGCCAACTGATCCTTGCGCAACACGGCCTCACCGAAGTCACCCAGGCCGATCGTCAGCACGACCTCGAATTGGGCGACCTGATGCACAAGCTGTTCGACCATCACTTCGAACTGCCGAAGCTGCCGGATGACGTCGACGTGTTCGCGCTGGCGATGGAACTGGGCGACCGCGTCTACGCCCGCTCGGTGCAGCAGCACGGGCAGATCACCCCGCGCATGGCCGAGGAAGGAATGCGTGTGTTCGATGCCTACATCGGGCTGTATCTGCCGCCGTACCTGCCCAAGCGGGTTCTCTAGCGCGGCACGCGACAGACACAAAAAACCCCGAAGGGCTCACACCCTTCGGGGTTGTTTTTTACTCACAGGCTTACAACTTGGCGATGGACACCTCGGTGGATTTCACGAAGGCGATCACTTCGCTGCCGACCTCCAGTTCCAGCTCCTTGACCGAACGGGTGGTGATCACCGAAGTGACGATGCCGGAAGCGGTCTGCACGTCGATTTCCGACAGTACGTCGCCGAGAACGATCTCCTTGATCGCGCCTTTGAACTGGTTGCGTACGTTGATGGCTTTGATAGTCATGGCATTGATTCCTGTCGTTTGCTTGAGTTATTGAGCCCAACGCAGTTGCGTAGGCAAGGGTGAAACGGGCTCCGGCGCCGGCGGCTCGCCGGGCAGGGACAACACACGGTTGAGTACTTCGGTTTCCAGCGCTGCCAGTCGATGGGAGCCACGCACCCGAGGGCGCGGCAGCTCCACCTGCAGATCGAGACCGACTTCGCCGTCCTCGATCAGAATCACCCGGTCGGCAATCGCCACCGCTTCGCTGACATCGTGGGTCACCAGCAACACGGTGAAACCATGCTGTTGCCAGAGACGTTCGATCAGTTGCTGCATCTCGATCCGGGTCAGCGCGTCCAGTGCGCCCAGCGGCTCGTCGAGCAACAGCAGGCGCGGTTGATGGATCAGCGCTCGAGCCAGCGCTACACGCTGCTTCTGCCCGCCGGACAGCGCCGCCGGCCATTCATTGGCGCGATCCGCCAGGCCGACTGCATCCAGCGCTTCCAGGGCTTGCGGGCGCCAGTTGCCTTTAAGGCCGAGACCGACGTTGTCGATGATCTTTTTCCACGGCAACAACCGTGCTTCCTGAAACATCAATCGGGTGTCTTCCCGCGCATCGCTGAGCGGTGCAGCCCCGGCCAGCAGATCGCCGCCGGTGGGTTGATCGAGGCCAGCGAGCAAGCGCAGCAACGTGCTTTTGCCGCATCCGCTGCGCCCGACCACCGCGACGAACTGCCCCGCCGGAATGTGCAGGTCGATGCCCCGCAGCACCTGCCGCGAACCGAAGGTCTTTTGCAGATTGCGCACCGCCAGCGGAATGCCGCGCAGCAGGCGTGGAGGTTGTTGAGCGGTCATGCCGCACCTCCTTTCGCCACTTGATACGCTGGGTGCCAGCGCAGCCACACACGCTCAAGTCCACGGGCCGCGAGGTCGGCCAGTTTGCCGAGCACCGCGTACAGCAGAATCGCCAGCACCACCACGTCGGTTTGCAAGAACTCGCGGGCGTTCATCGCCAGGTAACCGATGCCCGAGCTGGCAGAGATGGTTTCCGCCACGATCAGCGTCAGCCACATGAAGCCCAGGGCGAAGCGCACGCCGACCAGAATCGAAGGCAGCGCCCCCGGCAGAATCACCTGCCAGAACAGGCTGAAACCGGACAGGCCATAACTGCGGGCCATCTCCACCAGCGCCGGGTCGACGTTGCGGATGCCGTGATAGGTGTTGAGGTAGATCGGGAACAACGTGCCCAACGCCACCAGGAAAATCTTCGCCGACTCGTCGATGCCGAACCACAGGATCACCAACGGAATCAGCGCCAGGTGCGGCACGTTGCGGATCATCTGCACCGAGCTGTCGAGCAGGCGCTCCCCCCACTTCGACAGGCCGGTGATAAAGCCCAGCACCAGACCGATGCTGCCACCGATGGTGAAGCCCAGCGCGGCGCGCCAGCCGCTGATTGCCAGGTGCGTCCAGATTTCACCGCTGCGCACCAGGCTCACGCCAGCTTCGATCACCGCCACCGGCGCCGGCAGAATCCGCGTCGACAGCCAACCCGCCGACACCGACAACTGCCACACCGCCAGCAACAACACCGGCAACGCCCAGGGCGCGAGGCTGTGGATAAATTTCTTCATGGCGGCGCCTCAGCTCTGGGACGCGGCTTTGGGAAGAATGTCGTTGGCCACCATCTCGCCGAACGGGCTGACATAACCGGCGCTTTTCGGCAGTTCCGGACGCTCGACGTCGAGGTGCGGGAACAGCAGCTCGGCCACCCGATACGATTCTTCGAGGTGTGGATAACCGGAGAAAATGAAGGTATCGATGCCCAGCGCCGCGTATTCCTTCACGCGAGCGGCCACAGTCGGACCGTCGCCAACCAGTGCCGTACCGGCACCGCCGCGCACCAGGCCGACACCGGCCCACAGGTTCGGGCTGACTTCGAGGTTGTCACGGCTGCCGCCGTGCAGCGCGGCCATGCGTTGCTGACCGACCGAATCGAACCGCGCCAGCGAAGCCTGGGCACGTTTGATGGTGTCGTCGTCCAGATGCGAGATCAGGCGATCCGCTGCCTGCCAGGCTTCGGCGTTGGTTTCCCGCACGATCACATGCAGACGGATGCCGAAGCGCACGGTGCGGCCGAGTTTGGCGGCTTTGGCGCGAACCTGTTCGATCTTCTCGGCCACCGCCGCTGGCGGCTCGCCCCAGGTCAGGACCATTTCCACTTGTTCGGCGGCCAGATCCTGCGCCGCTTCCGAAGAACCGCCGAAGTACAGCGGCGGGCGCGGTTGCTGGATCGGCGGATAGAGCAATTTGGCGCCCTTCACGCTGATGTGCTCGCCGTCGTAATCCACGGTTTCGCCTTCCAGCACACGACGCCAGATCCGGGTAAATTCCACCGAGGCCTGATAGCGCGCTTCGTGGTCAAGGAACAGACCGTCGCCGGCCAACTCTTCCGGATCGCCACCGGTTACCAGGTTGAACAGCGCACGACCACCAGACAACCGATCCAGGGTCGCGGCCTGACGCGCTGCCACCGTCGGGGAAATGATCCCGGGGCGCAGGGCGACCAGAAACTTCAGGCGCTGGGTCACTGGAATCAACGATGCCGCCACCAGCCATGAATCCTCGCAGGAGCGGCCGGTAGGAATCAGCACGCCGCCGAAACCCAGTCGATCCGCCGCTTGCGCGACCTGTTGCAGATAGCCGTGGTCGACGGCGCGGGCGCCTTCGGCGGTGCCAAGGTAATGGCCGTCACCGTGGGTAGGCAGGAACCAGAAGATGTTGAGGCTCATGGAGTGGTCTCCTTGGAAATTCGATTTACTGGGCTTGGGTGGCCGAGCTTTGGGCCACAGCGGCCGGTGGCGTCCAGATCACGTCCTTGATGCTCAACGGCTTGGGAATCAGCTTGAGCTGGTAGAAGGTGTCGGCGATTTTCTGTTGCGCGGCGACCACTTCCGGGGTCAGGAACAGCGCGCCGTAGCCCTGGCGTTTCACCGAGGTCAGGGTGATGTCTGCCGGCAGACCGAGCAGCGGCGACACCTGTTGAGTCACGTCTTCCGGATTGGCCTTGGACCATTCGCCCACTGCGCGCACTTCTTCCACCAGGGTCTTGATCACCTCGGGATTTTTCTGTGCGTAGGGTTTGGTCGCCAGGTAGAACTGGTGGTTGTCGACGATGCCTTTGCCGTCACGCAGGGTGTGCGCTTGCAGTTGTTTCTCGGCGGCGGCCTGGTACGGATCCCAGATGACCCAGGCGTCGACGCTGCCACGTTCGAACGCGGCGCGGGCATCGGCCGGCGGCAGGAATACGGTTTGAATGTCGGTGTACTTGAGGCCGGCGTCTTCCAGCGCACGCACCAGCAGGTAGTGGACGTTGGAGCCCTTGTTCAGCGCGACTTTCTTGCCCTTGAGATCCGCCACCGATTTGATCGGCGAATCTTTCGGCACAAGGATCGCTTCGCTGTTCGGCGCTGGAGGCTCGTAGGCCACGTAGAGCAGATCGGCACCGGCCGCCTGAGCGAAGACTGGCGGAGTTTCGCCGGTGACGCCGAAGTCGATCGAGCCGACGTTCAGGCCTTCCAGCAGTTGCGGGCCGCCGGGGAATTCAGTCCATTGCACGTCGACGCCTTGGGCGGCGAGGCGTTTCTCCAGGGTGCCTTTGGCCTTGAGCAGCACCAGCGTGCCGTACTTCTGATAACCGATCCGAAGTGTCTCGGCTTGAGCTTGAGTGATGGCGCCGAAGGTGACAGCCGCAGCAAACAGAGCGACCAGACCACGACGCAAAAATACAGTGCGCATAGCGCTCTCCTTTTTGCTGTTGGGTTTTGGCTGCACCTGCTTGCCCGTTGGCGGGCGAGTAAGGCCAGTACTTCAAGTTTCGATGTGGCTCAAATGCTCCAGCGAGCACTCAACAAACGCTCGTTCAACAGGCCCGGCTCCAGCGGCTTCGGTCGGCGGGCCATGGCGCTGACAAACTGGTCCAGCGCTTCGTGCAGGCGCTGCTCCAGAGCTGGCGCCAACTGCGCCGCAGCACTGCCTTCGCCGTAGGCGATCTGGCTGTCCTCGGCAAAAATCCCTTGCAGCATTTCCTGGGCCTTCAACGCCGACAACACCGGTTTGAGTGCGTAATCGACGACCAGCATGTGGGCGATGCTGCCGCCCGTGGCCATCGGCAAGACAATCTTGTGGCTCAGGGCGCGCTCGGGCAGCAGATCCAGTACGGTCTTCAGTGCGCCGGAGAACGACGCCTTGTAGACCGGAGTCGCGATCAGCAGGCCATCGGCGTTTTCAATCTGTTGCAGCAGGTCGAGCACCTTCGGGCTGTCGAAGCGGGCGTGGAGCAGGTCTTCAGCCGGGAAGTCCCGCACCTGATAACTCACCACTTCCACCCCTTGCTGCTGCAACCAGCGTTGCGAGCGCTCCAGCAACACCCCGGAACGGGAGCGTTGACTGGGACTGCCACCGAGTGAGACGACCAGCATTCAGACAATTCCTTGAGCGTTACCGGCGATTCGCGGGTTGCGATCTCGCTTCAATGACACTGACCTTACCAGCTGATTCATATATCCATAAATCATATTTATTCATTTGGTTATTCCTTATGGAGATATACGTTTCACGTTCTTCCGGGCAAAAAAACAGGCCGTGAAAACGGCCTGAAACCCTGCATCGTGGTTCGAACTGATCGCTCCCCATGCAGAGTGTGGGAGCGATCCGAGGACGGTTATTTGTTCGGCTGTGGCGTCAGGCGCAGGTACGGCTTCACCGCGCGGTAGCCCTTTGGAAAGCGTTTCTTGATTTCGTCTTCATCCTTGAGCGACGGCACGATTACCACTTCGTCACCGTCCTGCCAGTTGGCCGGAGTGGCCACCTTGTAGTTGTCGGTGAGTTGCAGCGAATCGATCACCCGCAGGATCTCGTGGAAGTTGCGCCCGGTGCTCGCCGGGTAGGTGATGGTCAGGCGGATCTTCTTGTTCGGATCGATCACGAACAGCGAACGCACGGTCAGCGTGTCGCTGGCGTTCGGATGGATCAGGTCGTAGAGATCCGACACCTTGCGATCGGCATCGGCCAGGATCGGGAAGTTGACAATAGTGTGCTGGGTTTCGTTGATGTCTTCGATCCACTTGTGGTGCGAATCCACCGGATCGACCGACAGGGCGATGGCCTTCACGCCGCGTTTGGTGAACTCATCCTTGAGCTTGGCGGTGAAGCCCAGCTCGGTGGTGCACACCGGGGTGAAGTCCGCCGGGTGGGAGAACAGCACGCCCCAGCTATCGCCCAGCCACTCGTGGAAACGAATCTTGCCAGCGCTGGAATCCTGTTCGAAATCGGGGGCGATATCGCCGAGTCTGAGGCTCATGGTGCTGCTCCTGATGAGTTGTTGGAGACCTCAACTGTAGCTCGGGATTTGCCTATATGAAAAAGAATAAATAACGAGATATTTATATCGTTTAAGAATATTAAACATCTGTTCACTGGACGCCTGTCGGCAACGCGCCGAACATCGGCCCCAAGGTTCGAGAAGGCCTTGAGTTGCTGCAAAGAGGGAAATGTCGGGAAAGGTCTACGGGGGTGGGCCTGACCCGAAAACACAAAAGCCCCGTCCGGCGCGATGCCGGACGGGGCTTTTTTACATCGGTTTTTTACATCAGTGCAGGAGCGCTATTACAGCAGCGGGATCGAGTAGCTGACGATCAGGCGGTTTTCGTCCTGGGAGCGAGTGCTCGCCAGATCGGTACGCCACATGGCGTTCTTCCAGGCAACGCCGAGGTTCTTCAGCGGGCCTTCCGGAATCACGTAGCCAACGGTGATGTCACGTTCCCACTCGGTTTTTTCGCCGACCGGAGTGTCGATGTTATCGCCACGCAGGTAGATCACACCGGCGGTCAGGCCAGGCACGCCGACTTTGGCGAAGTCATAAGCGTAGCGAGCTTGCCAGGTACGTTCGCCAGCACGGGCAAACTTCTGGATCTGCATGTCGGTGATGGTGCTGTTGGACGAGCCGTCACCCTGGTTCAGCCAAGGGAAGTCGCTGTCACCCTTGGTGTACTGATAGCCAGCACCGAAAGTGTGACCTTGAACCGAGTACAGAGCCAGGTAGCTGTACAGATCGTTGTCGACCTTGCCCTTGACGGTTTTGCCGCCGTAGAAACCGCTGGTGTAGTAGGCAGGAGTGTCGCCGTTGTTGCCGTTGTCACGGCTGCGGTAGTAACGCAGGTCGCTTTTCAGTACGCCTGGACCGATTGCCCAGTTGTGTACCAGACCCAGGAAGTTCTGCGAGTAGAACTCTTTCAGTTCGCCGTAGTAGTACGAGGCGGTCAGGTCTTTGGTCAGCTTGTAGTCAGCACCGGCGTAGTAGAACTTGTTGCTGAACACGCCTTTGTCGTAGTTCGAACCAGCGTTCGCACCAGCAATCGACATGTTTTCGTTGTTGCTGGAGTTACGACCCTTCACGGCCTCAACCTGACCGGCAGTCAGAGTCAGGTCCTTGATCTCGTTCGAAGTGATCGCTTCGCCCTGGAAGGTTTGTGGCAGCAGACGACCATCGTTGTACTTGATGACCGGGTTGTTCGGCAGCAGAGTACCGACCTTCAGTTCGGTCTGGGAGATTTTGACCTTGCCGGTCACGCCCAGGCTGGCGAAGTCATGCACAGCACGGTTGCCGTCGCTTGGGAAAACAGTGCCACCCGAAGCGGTACCTGCGGAGTTGCCGCTGGTAGCCGGGCTGGAGTCCAGACGCACGCCGTACAGGCCGATAGCGTCAACGCCGAACTGAACGGTACCTTGGGTGTAACCCGAGGTGAAACGCAGATCGAAGCCTTGGCCCCACTCTTCGTTCTTGTTCGGACCAGTGCCATCGCGGTTATCGGTGTTGATGTAGAAGTTACGCAGCCCCAAGGTGGCCTTGCTGTCTTCGATGAAACCGGCTGCGCCTGCCTGCTGCGCAATAACCCCTACGGCCACGGCCAGGGCCAAGGTGGACTTGTTCATGTATCGCTCCTCTCGTTTCTAATTCTTGTGTTCCTGGTCCGGGGTCTGATGCCCCTGGATCCTAAGATGCGCGATTAGCGCCAGACCGTGACTGACAAGTCAATCGTAACCTTGTGTGTCTACGACCAAGGTCTAATCGCAGTTATTTGGTCCTTGCAGGGTAAAGACTTCCTGATAAACCCAAAAAGAATTTATTGATTCCTTTTAATACCATTCAGACATATGGCCCTGTAGTGGCCATCTGCACCGGGATACAGCGTATCGGCGACTAAGCTCATTCCTAAATGGTATTTATTAGCCTTTTTTTAGATCGTTTAGCTTTGGCGAAACCCCGATTCGTCAAACCCTATCGAAAAGGCGACGCCATCATGGCCAAACGCGCACTATCTAGTCAATTTGTTACAGTTTTTGTATCAGCACTGATTTCTTTCTCTGCCCACGCCGCTAACCTCACTGTCGGCTACCAGACCGGCATCGACCCAAGCAAAGTCCCTCAGGCCGATGGCGTTTACGAGAAGACCATAGGCGAGAAAATCGACTGGCGCCGTTTCAATAGCGGCCCGGAAGTTGTGACAGCCATCGCCTCCGGTGACGTACAGATCGGCAACCTCGGCTCCAGCCCGCTGGCGGCCGCCGCTTCGCGCAACCTGCCGATTGTCGCGTTCATCGTCTCGGCGCAGATCAATGCCGCCGAAGCCCTGGTCGTTCGCAACGGCAGCGGTATCAACAAGCCCGAGGATCTGATCGGCAAGACCATCGCCACCCCGTTCGTCTCCACCTCCCACTACAGCCTGCTCGGCGCGCTTAAGCACTGGGGCCTGGACACCTCGAAAGTCAAAGTGGTGAACCTGCAACCTGCGGAAATCGCGGCGGCCTGGAAACGCGGTGACATCGACGGCGCCTTTGTCTGGTCACCGGCGCTGGGCGAGATCCGCAAAACCGGCAAGACCCTGACCGATGCCGCGCAGGTCGGCCAGTGGGGCGCGCCGACCTTCGAAGTCTGGGTAGCGCGCAAGGACTTTGCCGAGAAGCACCCGGAAGTCTTGGCCAAATTCGCCAAGGTGACTCTGGACTCGTTCGCCGACTATGCCGCCCATAAAGACAGCTGGACGGCCGACTCGGTACCGGTGCAGAAAATCGCCAAACTGACTGGTGCCAATGCCGCCGATGTCCCGGAATTGCTCGCAGGTTCGGCGTTCCCCGATGCCAAGGCGCAACAGACCACTGCGCTGCTGGATGGCGGCACGGCGAAGGCGATTGGTGAAACGGCGAAATTCCTGAAGGAACAGGGCAAGGTCGAAAGCGTACTGCCCGACTACTCGCCGTATGTCAGTGCGAAGTTTGTTGCTGAATAAAGGATATGCCCCCACGTGTCACGTGGGGGCAATCGCCGATCACAGGGCTTTTTCGAAGATCTTCGAGTTGCGCTGATAGTTATAGAGAGAAGCCCGCGCCGCCGGCAGGCGCTCGACGCTGCTCGGCTCGAAGCCGCGCTCGCGGAACCAGTGGGCGGTGCGGGTGGTGAGGACGAACAGCGTCTTCAGGCCCTGCGCCCGGGCACGGGTCTCGATGCGTTCGAGCAATTCGTCGCCGCGACCGCCATGGCGGTATTCCGGGTTCACCGCCAGGCACGCCAGCTCACCGGCATCCGAATCGGCAATCTGATACAGCGCCGCACAGGCGATGATCATCCCTTCACGCTCGACCACGCTGAACTGCTCGATCTCACGCTCCAGCACTTCGCGCGAGCGGCGTACCAGAATCCCCTGCTCTTCCAGCGGACTGATCAGGTCAAGCAAGCCGCCGACGTCTTCAATCGCCGCCTCGCGCACCCGCTCGAATTGCTCCTGGGCCACCAACGTACCGCCACCGTCACGGGTGAACAGTTCGGTCAGCAGCGCGCCGTCCTCGGCATAACTGACGATGTGACTGCGCGCCACACCGCCACGGCAGGCTTCGGCGGCGGCATCCAGCAGTTCTGCCTGATAGTTGCTGCCCAGGCGCTGCAAATGCGCCGGAACCTGTTGTGGACGCAGTTCGCGTACCAGTTTGCCGTTTTCGTCGATCAGACCGAGGTCCGCGCCGAACAGCAGCAGCTTGTCAGCGCCCAGATCGATGGCGGCGCGAGTGGCGACGTCTTCGCAGGCCAGGTTGAAGATTTCACCGGTCGGCGAATAACCCAGCGGCGACAGCAGCACGATGGAGCGCTCGTCGAGCAGACGGTTGATGCCCTTGCGGTCGACCCGGCGCACTTCGCCGGTGTGGTGATAGTCGACACCTTCCAGCACGCCGATTGGGCGTGCGGTCACCAGATTGCCGCTGGCCACTCGCAGGCGCGAACCCTGCATCGGCGACGAAGCCATGTCCATGGACAACCGTGCTTCGATGGCGATGCGCAACTGACCGACCGCGTCGATCACACACTCCAGCGTCGCGGCATCGGTGATGCGCATGCCGTGGTGGTAATGCGGGGTCAGGCCGCGAGCAGCGAGACGGGTTTCGATCTGTGGACGGGAACCATGGACCAGTACCAGCCGCACGCCGAGACTGTGCAGCAGCACGATGTCATGGACGATGTTGCCGAAATTCGGATGCTCCACGCCGTCGCCGGGCAGCATGACGACGAAGGTGCAGTCGCGGTGGGCATTGATATAAGGGGACGCGTGACGAAGCCAATTGACGTATTCGGGCATGAACCTGGGCCTGTAATAAATAGCAGCCGGAAAAAGGGCGAAACGGAAAACGCACAGCGGGCTGATGGTTATCGTCGGAACAGGCTTGGCGACACGCGCGCTCTCCTCATGAATACGGGTTGGCCGGACGGCAATTTATACAGCTTTGAGACAGTAATGTTCGATCAACTGCCGCAATAGATGCACGGTAGGCTGCAAACGTGACATTTCAAGGTACTCGTCCGGCTGGTGGGCGCAGGCGATGTCGCCGGGGCCGAGCACGATGGTTTCGCAGCCAAGGCGCTGAAGATAAGGCGCTTCGGTGCCGAACGCTACCGCTTCGGCCGTGTGGCCGGTGAGTTTTTCGGCAATTCGCACCAGTTCGGCGTCCTCGGCCTGCTCGAACGGCGGCACTTCGGGGAACAACGGTGCGTAGTCGATCTTCACCTGATGCCGTTCAGCGACCGGGTTGAGCTTGCGCAGGATCTCGGCTCGCAGGACCTTCGGGTCCATTCCCGGCAGTGGCCGCAGATCAAACTCCAGCGAACACTGACCGCAGATACGGTTGGGGTTGTCACCGCCATGGATGCAGCCGAAGTTCATGGTCGGCTGCGGCACGCTGAACTGCGGGTTGTTGAATTCGCGCTGCCACAGCAGGCGCAGGCCACGCAGTTCGCCGATGGCGTCGTGCATCGCTTCGAGGGCGCTGTGCCCCAGGCGTGGATCCGACGAATGGCCACTCTGCCCGAGGATGTCGATGCGCTCCATCATGATGCCCTTGTGCATGCGGATCGGCTTGAGCCCGGTCGGCTCGCCGATCACCGCCGCCCGGCCCAGCGGCCGCCCCGCTTCGGCCAGCGCCCGGGCGCCGGACATCGAGCTTTCTTCATCGCAGGTGGCGAGGATCAGCAGCGGTTGCCTGAACGGCTGGTCGAGCAGCGGTTGCACGGCTTCGATGATCAGGGCGAAGAAGCCCTTCATGTCGCAACTGCCGAGGCCGACCCAGCGGCCATCGACTTCAGTGAGTTTCAGCGGATCGGTTTTCCACAACGCATCGTCGTAGGGCACCGTGTCGCTGTGCCCGGCCAGCACCAGCCCGCCGGGGCCGCTACCGAAACTGGCGAGCAGGTTGAACTTGCCGGGGCTGACCTGCTGGATATCGCAGCTGAAGCCCAGATCACCGAGCCAACCCGCGAGCAAGTCAATCACTGCCCGGTTGGACTGATCGAGGCTCGGCTGGGTGCAACTGACCGACGGCACGGCGATCAGTGCAGCGAACTGGTCTTGCATGGACGGCAAAGGCATCGCTGACTCCAACTCCCGGATTGAAGTCCATCATAGAACCATCCGGCGCCGAGAATAAACCGCCGCAAGGCGTAGGAAGTTTGAGTCCTGTACACTGCACGGCCTTGGCAGCCACACATTCCCCCGGCTGCGCTCCCGATCCTGGATTTTCCGGCCATGCAGAAAGAAACCGAAATCAAACTCCGCGTCAGCCGCGAAACCCTCGCCGCCCTGCGCGAGCACCCTCTTCTGAAAAAACGCAACAAAAGTGGCTGGGAACGCCGTGAGTTGATGAATCAGTATTTCGACACGCCCGAGCGTGACCTGGCCCGGGCCAAGGTTGCCCTGCGCCTGCGCAAGGACGGCGAAGAAGTGATTCAGACCCTCAAGACCCGCGGCCAGAGCGTTGCCGGTCTGTCCGAGCGTAACGAATACGACTGGAACCTGCCCAAAGCCAAGCTCGACGTGAAGAAACTCGACGGCGAATGCTGGCCCGAGTCCCTCGCCGAGCTGGACAAGAAAACCCTGAAGCCGATCTTCACCACCGATTTCGTCCGCGAGCGCGCCGAAATCGCCTGGGGCCGTGGCAAGACCAAAGTAGTCATCGAAGCCGCGCTGGACCTGGGCCACGTGGTAGTCGGCAAACAGAAAGAAGAAATCTGCGAGCTGGAACTGGAACTGCGCGAAGGCGAGCCTGCCGCGTTGCTGGAACTGGCCGCCGAACTGGCCGAAACCCTGGCCCTGATGCCGTGCGACATCAGCAAGGCCGAGCGAGGCTATCGCCTGTACGACGCCAACAGCTACTCGCTGAGCCTGCCGGCACCGGCCATCACCGCTGAAACCCCGCTGGACGATGCCTTCGCTGCCCTGAGCTGGCACTTGCTCGGCAGCAGCCAGCGTCTGGCCGAACAGTATCGCTTCAACGGCCACTGGCGCCTGCTGCAGGACTGGGTCGAGAACCTCGCGGAAATGCGCGCCCTGCTCAGCAGCCTCGGCCAGGCCGCCCCGCGTCAGTCGACCCACGACCTGCGCGTTGCGCTGGACGCCCTGCTGGAAGACTGGCGCCCGCTGGTGCAAGTCGGCATTGAAGACGAAGACGTGCGCAAAGCCGCGCCGGAGCAGTTCCTCGAAGAACTGGAAGACCCGCGCTGGGGCCTGTTCTCGCTGAACACGTCGCGCTGGCTGCTGGCCCGCACCTGGGCGGCCGACCGCAACACCCGTGGCAATCGCCAGGGCGCTGCGCAATTGGGCAGTTGGTTGCCGCGTCTGCTGGGCGAAGAAGCCACTTCGCTGCAATTGCAGCGTTATCAGCAGCAGCCGGAAGATCTGGCCGAGCAACTGCCGCGCATCGAGCGCATCCAGGTCTGGCTGCACCACGCGCGCAACGTGCTGGAAATCCCGGAAATGGATCGTCTGTACGGCGAGCTGAACAAACTGGCACAACTGGCCAACGAGCCGACCATCACGGATGAACTGCTCGATGCACGCAAGCATCAGGCGATTGCGGTTTACCAGAACCGCGCCTGGAAAATGCTGCTGCGCATGTAATCCCCGGATGATGATCGTTCCCACGCGTGGGAACGATCATCAGCGCAGTACCGGCAGGCTCGTCGTCGACTTGATCTCCGACAGCGCCACGATCGAGTTCACCTCCTGAATCCCCGGCACCAGCGACAGCTTCTCGAAGAAGAATCGCTCATACGCCTCGATGTCCGCCGCGACAATCCGCAACAAGAAATCCACCGCCCCCATCAGCACGTAACACTCCAGCACCTCGGGAAAGCCGCGAATCGCCTCGGTGAATTCGGTGAAGTTCGAACGGCCGTGGGCGTTGAGTTTGATTTCGGCGAAGATCTGCGTGTTCAGGCCGATTTTCTTGCGATCGAGCAAAGTCACCTGGCCGCGAATGATCCCCTCCTCCTTCATCCGCTGAATCCGCCGCCAGCAAGGCGACTGCGACAGGCCCACCTGTTCGGCGATCTGTGCGCTGGACAAGGAAGCGTCCTCTTGCAGCAGGGCGAGAATGCGCCGGTCGTAGCTGTCCAGCTCACTGTGCATAAAAAATCCTCAAAACAAGCCAATGGCGAATTGATCAAACCGATCAATCACGTAATCAGCTCATCTTAGATAAGAAATGCCCGGCATCGAATGTAAAAATTCCTCCACTGATTCCGGAGACCAGCCATGCCACACCTCGAAGCCGTCAACACCCCAGCGCCCCGTGCCGATGTGTGGAACGCCAGCAACGCCCATTGCCACGCGCAATACCAGATCCTGGCCGAGGCCGAGCCGGATTTGCTGGTGCGTGTGTTGAACCTGTTCGCCTTGCAGTTCCTCACCCCGGAACAGGTCAATGTCCAGCGCCTGGACGACCTGCTGTCCATCGACATCGTCATGAGTGGCCTGAGCTGGCATCGCGCCCAGGTGATCGCGGAAAAACTTCGTAACCTGATCAGCGTCTGCTCGGTGAACCTGCAAAACCCCGACGCGGCGTGGGATGCGCCCACTCAGGCGGCAGGCTGACAAAAGCGGAAACGCCTTTGTCGGGTAGTGGCCCAACGGTCTGCGGGGCCACGACTATCCTTGGCGAACTGTCGTTCAAAAGGAGCCCGCATGTCCGTTCAACTCGCCACTCAGGACCGCTGGCTGGATCTCAATGATGTATTGCGTGAACTGGTCGCCCAGGGCTTCATCAGCCAGGACTCCGCCGAGCACGCACTGAATGCGCGCCGCCGGCATGCCACCCACGGGCAGGTGCACCCGCTGGAATTCATCGCCGGCCAGCAACTGGATGACCTCAGCCGGCCGGGCAAACACCTGGACCTGGAAAGCCTGACCCTGTGGCTGGCGCAGCAGGCCGGCCAGCCGTATTTGCGGATCGATCCGCTGAAGATCAACGTCGCCGCCATCACCCCGCTGATGTCCTACGCCTTCGCCCAGCGCCACAAGATTCTTGCGGTGTCGGTCGACCGCGATGCAGTGACCGTGGCCAGCGCCCAGCCCTACGTCAATGGCTGGGAAGCCGACCTGACCCACGTGCTGAAACTGCCGATCAAACGGGTCGTCGCCAACCCGGTGGACATCCAGCGCTTCAGCGTCGAGTTCTTTCGACTCGCCAAATCGGTCAGCGGCGCCAGCAACGCCGACCAGCCAGGCAGCAACCTCGGCAACTTCGAACAGTTGCTCAACCTCGGCGCCAGCGATCAGGAGCCGGACGCCAACGACGCGCACATCGTCAACATCGTCGACTGGCTGTTCCAGTACGCCTTTCAGCAGCGGGCCAGCGATATCCACATCGAACCACGCCGCGAGCAAGGCACGGTGCGCTTTCGCATCGACGGCGTGCTGCACAACGTCTATCAGTTCCCGCCGCAGGTGACGATGGCCATCGTCAGTCGCCTGAAAAGCCTTGGGCGAATGAATGTCGCCGAGAAGCGCAAACCACAGGACGGCCGGGTCAAGACCAAGACCCCGGACGGTGGCGAGGTCGAGTTGCGCCTGTCGACGCTGCCCACCGCGTTCGGCGAGAAAATGGTGATGCGGATCTTTGACCCGGAGGTGCTGCTCAAGGATTTCGATCAGCTCGGGTTTTCCGCCGACGACCTGCGCCGCTGGCAGGACATGACCCGCCAGCCCAACGGCATCATTCTGGTGACCGGGCCGACCGGTTCGGGCAAGACCACCACGCTCTATACCACCCTGAAAAAACTGGCGACCCCGGAAATCAACCTCTGCACCATCGAAGACCCGATCGAGATGGTCGAGCCGGCCTTCAACCAGATGCAGGTGCAGCACAACATCGACCTGACCTTCGCCGCCGGGGTGCGGGCGCTGATGCGGCAGGACCCGGACATCATCATGATCGGCGAGATCCGTGATCTGGAGACCGCTGAAATGGCGATCCAGGCCGCATTGACCGGGCACCTGGTGCTGTCGACCCTGCACACCAACGATGCACCGAGCGCCATCAGCCGCCTGCTGGAACTCGGCGTGCCGCATTACCTGATCAAGGCCACGGTGCTCGGGGTCATGGCCCAGCGCCTGGTTCGTACGCTGTGCCCGCACTGCAAGGCGCCATTGCCCATTGGCGAGGAAGACTGGCAAACCCTGACCCGACCGTGGCAGGCGCCGCTGCCGGGCAACGCACAACGGGCCATCGGTTGCCTCGAATGCCGCGACACCGGTTATCACGGTCGCGCCGGGGTCTACGAAATCATGCAACTGACCGACAGCCTCAAGGCGTTGATCAGCCCGGATACCGATCTGACGGCGCTCCGGCGCCAGGCCTTCAAGGAGGGCATGCGCAGCCTGAGATTGTCCGGCGCGCAGAAAGTCGCGGCGGGGCTGACGACTATCGAGGAGGTGTTGCGGGTCACCCCGCAAAGCGAACAGAAATAGCCCGGTTACCGGTCAAACCCCTCAACCTCGGTGCTGGGTTTGATCCATAGCTCAGAGCCGTCCAGCCTATGCTGCTCAATCGACTGGCCGGGCCCCAGCTTCTTGCCGGAGTGCAGGTTTCGTCCGGTGTAGTATTCGTCCGCACTGAATATCAATGTGTGCGGCGCGTTCTGTTGCACTCTCATTCCTTGGGGGTACGTCCACTCGCCAAGGGTCAGCGGGCTCTTCAGGTTCCCATCCCAACGCACGAGCGTGCGCTGCGGATCCAGACGGACGCTCACGTTCGCCAGTTCTATGCCGTCGATGAAAACCGTGGATGTCGAACGAAAATGGGTAACAGCGTAGCCGGTGTCCAGCTTGTAGAGCTGGCTGGAATCCGGCCAGTTCAGCCCGGCGATTTTCGTACCAGCCACCAACTGACAATCGCTGAACTGCCAATGCTCCGGCTGAAACCGGGTATGCTCGCCGAAGCCCAGATGGACCCAACTCCCTCCGCGACAGGGCCAGCCCTCCACCTCTTGATCCCCGACGAGCTTCAAATCTACTGCCAACGGGAGAGTCATCTGCAGGGTAGAAACTCGCATTCCCTTGATGGTATGCGGTACAGCAAACTCGGCACCCCGCAGGTTGGCCAGTCCATAGACCTGAGGCTGGCCGCTCCCGTCCAGCGGTTCGGCTGATCTCAGGTGCAACCGGGTGCCGGCAGGAAAATTCAGACCCTGAACTTGAACGGCATCCTCCAGTTTCGGATTAAGGAGCTTGTTTTCCCGATAACTGACCATCACCTGAAACAAGGTAAAGCCAACCACGCAGACACAGACCAGCATCAGGACAGCAAATTTGCGCGGATGGCGCAGCAGCGCCCTGCGCCACGGCGGAACACAGAGCATGATCAAAAGGCCAGGAAGACCGATGAACGCGCCCATCAGCACCGTCCACATCACCACGTAAATCAGCGCGATAACACCCACAATTGCATCCCTGCGAAAAAATCAGGGGGCATGGTGTCAAACTACCCATCGCGTCTCCAGCGCTACTTCAGCCGTCATGGAACTCGTTTGGGGAAATGACGATCCAACGCACCAGTCAACCCCTGTGGAGTCACCTCATCATGCGTCTCAAACTTGCTGTCGCCACCCTCGCCCTGCTGTCCCTTCCCGTTGGTTCAGCGATGGCCGACAGCTTTTGGCGTAACGTCATTTCGTCCGGCGCCACCACTGGCTCGACGTACCTGACTTTCAAGGATCACAAGCTGATCGTCGCTGCCCAGGATGATGCCGGCAGCTTCGTTGCCAGCGATGGCGGTATCCGTGGCCCTTATCTGGAAGCCGCCATGCAGAAAGTCCGCGCCGACAACCCGGGCCTGCAGGCGACGGACATGGAACTGGCGAACGCGATCCTGGCGAAGAACGCCGTGGCATCGGAATAAACCTTCCGCCCACAAAAAATGCCGCTCATTTGAGCGGCATTTTTTTGCCCGCCAATCAGCGGTAATCGTCTACCGGCACACACGCGCAGAACAGGTTGCGGTCGCCGTAGACGTTGTCCACCCGGTTCACCGCCGGCCAGTACTTGTGCGCCTTGGTGTGTGCATCCGGGGTAATGCCCTGTTCGATACTGTAAGGCCGTTCCCAGACGCCAGTGACATCGGCCAGCGTATGGGGTGCACGCTTGAGCGGGTTGTCCTCGGCCGGCCAGTTGCCGTTCTGCACTTCGGTGATTTCCGCACGGATGCTCAACATGGCGCCGATGAAGCGGTCCAGTTCAGCCTTGGATTCACTCTCGGTCGGCTCGACCATCAATGTACCCGGCACCGGGAACGACATGGTCGGTGCATGGAAGCCGTAATCCATCAGGCGCTTGGCGATGTCTTCCTCACTGATGCCGGTCTGCGCTTTCAGCGGCCGCAGATCCAGAATGCACTCGTGGGCGACCCGATCATTGCGCCCGGTGTAGAGCACGGGAAACGCGCCGGACAAATGCTGCGCCAGGTAATTCGCCGCAAGAATCGCCACTTCGCTGGCGTCCGCCAGTTGCGGCCCCATCATGGCGATGTACATCCAGCTGATCGGCAAAATGCTCGCACTGCCCCAAGGCGCTGCGCTCACCGCGCCGTTCTGCGGTTGCGGCCCGTCGATCGGCACCACCGGGTGGTTGGCGACGAACGGCGCCAGATGCGCACGAATACCGATCGGGCCCATACCCGGCCCGCCTCCGCCGTGGGGAATGCAGAAGGTCTTGTGCAGGTTCATGTGCGACACATCGGCGCCGATGTCCGCCGGCCGCGCCAGCCCGACCTGGGCATTGAGGTTGGCACCGTCCATGTACACCTGACCGCCGTGCTTGTGGATAACTTCGCAGATTTCGCTGATGCCCTCCTCGTACACGCCATGGGTCGACGGATACGTCGCCATCAGGCACGACAATTTGTCCCCGGCCTCGGACGCCTTGGCTTTCAAGTCCTCCAGATCGACGTTGCCGGCGTCGTCGCACTCGACGATCACCACCCGCATCCCGGCCATCTGCGCCGAGGCCGGGTTGGTGCCGTGGGCCGAGGACGGGATCAGGCAGATGTCGCGCCCGCCCTGGTGACGACTTTCGTGATATTTGCGGATCGCCAGCAACCCGGCATATTCGCCCTGGGCACCGGAGTTGGGCTGCATGCAGATCGCATCGAACCCGGTGATCGCGCACAACCAGCGCTCCAGCTCTTCGATCATCAGTGTGTAACCGACAGCCTGCTCCCGAGGCACGAACGGGTGCA
This sequence comes from Pseudomonas sp. GW821-FHT02C04, assembly GCF_059421845.1. Classification (NCBI taxonomy): domain Bacteria; kingdom Pseudomonadati; phylum Pseudomonadota; class Gammaproteobacteria; order Pseudomonadales; family Pseudomonadaceae; genus Pseudomonas; species Pseudomonas sp. GW821-FHT02C04. The sequence continues at coordinate 351,813 of NZ_JBWKVT010000002.1, forward strand.
GGTTGGCGAACTGCGGCCAGGTGATCGGGATCATTTCGCTGGTGGCGTTGAGTTTCATGGTGCAGGAGCCGAGCGGAATCATCGACTGGTTGAGCGCCAGATCCTTGTTCTCCAGCTGCTTGAGGTAGCGCAGCATCTCGGTTTCGCTGTGATGGGCGTTGAACACCGGGTGGCGCAGGTACGGCGAGTTGCGTTGCAGGTTGTCAGGAATCCCGGATACCAACGCTTCGGCATCGAGCTCCTCGACGTTCAGCCCATGATCGACACCCAGCAACACGTCGAACAGTTTGCCGACGGTGCTCTCATCACAGGTTTCATCGAGGCTCAGGCCCAAATGACCGCGACCGAGAATCCGCAGGTTGATTTGCGCCGCCTGAGCGCTTTCGATGATCGCGGTCTGCGCGCCGCCGACGTCCAGGGTCAGCGTGTCGAAAAAGTGCTCGTTGATGCGCTTGATGCCATGCCGCTCAAGGCCGGCCGCGAGGATGCAGGTCAGCCGGTGCACGCGCTGGGCGATCCGCTTCAGCCCTTGCGGCCCGTGATAGACCGCGTAAAAACTGGCGATGTTGGCCAACAGCACCTGGGCGGTGCAGATGTTCGAATTGGCCTTCTCCCGGCGAATGTGCTGCTCGCGGGTTTGCAGGGCCATGCGCAGCGCAACGTTGCCGCGCGCGTCTTTCGACACGCCGATGATCCGCCCGGGAATCGCCCGTTTGTATTCTTCACGACTGGCGAAAAACGCCGCGTGCGGCCCGCCGTAACCCATCGGCACACCGAAACGCTGGGACGAGCCGAACACCACATCGGCGCCCAGTTCGCCCGGCGGCGTCAGCAGCAACAGACTGAGCAAATCGGCTGCCACACAGGCTAGCGCCTGTTGCGCGTGCAGGTGATCGATCAACGGACGCAGGTCGCGGACCTCGCCGTGGGTGTCGGGGTATTGCAGCAGCGCGCCGAATACCTGGTGCTGCTTCAAGTTATTCACAGCGTCGATGATCAGCTCGAAGCCGAAGCCTTCGGCGCGGGTCTGCACCACGGAAATGGTTTGCGGATGACAGTTTTCGTCGACGAAAAACAGATTGCTCTTCGATTTCGCCACGCGTTTGGCCAGCGCCATGGCCTCGGCGGCCGCCGTCGCCTCATCGAGCAACGAGGCGTTGGCCAGTTCCAGACCGGTGAGATCGATGGTCAGTTGTTGGAAGTTGAGCAACGCTTCGAGCCGGCCTTGGGCGATCTCCGGTTGATACGGCGTGTACGCGGTGTACCAACCGGGATTTTCCAGCACGTTACGCAAAATGACCGTCGGCGTGAGGGTGCCGTGGTAGCCCATGCCGATCAGGCTGGTCCAGACCTGGTTCTGTTCGGCGTACCCGCGCAGTTTCGCCAGCGCAGCCTGCTCGTCCAGCGCGGGCGGCAGGTCCAGTTCGCGGTTGAGGCGGATGGCGGGCGGGACAGTCTGCTCGATCAGTTCGATCCGGCTGCCGAGGCCCAGGCTGTCGAGCATCGCCTGCTGCTCGGCGGCATCGGGGCCGAGGTGACGGCGCAGGAAGGCATGGGGGTCGCGTAACTGGCTCAGGGATGGCAACTGGGACATGACGGGCTCTCTCTTGGCTGGCGGCTCGGCGTCAATGCAACACGGTCAAACCAGCATAGCAGTCGATACCGTCGCGGACGGCTTGGCGGCGGGTGGCCGAACGGGGCATGCTGTGGCACCTGTAACACGCGCCCAACCCTCGGATGATTGAATCCTCATGAGCCAACTGCCGTTTCTGCCGTTTTCCAAACCTGTCATCGATGAAGCCACCATTGCTGCCGTCGGCGATGTCCTGCGTTCCGGCTGGATCACCAGCGGGCCGAAGGTCCAGGCCTTCGAAGCGCAACTGTCGGAATATTTCGGCGGGCGCCCGGTACGCACATTCAACTCCGGCACCTGCACCATGGAAATCGCCCTGCGCATCGCCGGCATCGGGCCGGGGGATGAAGTGATCACCACACCGATTTCCTGGGTGGCCACGGCCAACGTGATTCTTGAGGTGGGGGCCACACCGGTGTTCGCCGACATCGACCCGGTCACCCGCAACATTGACCTGGATCGACTGGAAGCGGCCATCACCCCACGCACCAAAGCCGTCATCCCGGTCTATCTCGCCGGGCTGCCGGTGGACATGGAGCGCCTGTACGCCATCGCCAAAAAGCACAACCTGCGCATCGTCGAAGACGCCGCGCAGGCACTCGGTTCGAGCTGGAACGGCCAGCGCATCGGTGCCACCGGAGACTTCGTGTCGTTCAGCTTCCAGGCCAACAAGAACGTGACCTGCTCCGAGGGTGGATGCCTGGTGCTGAATACGCCGGAAGAAGTGCGTCTGGCGGAGAAATATCGCCTGCAGGGCGTCACCCGTAACGGTTTCGACGGTCTGGATGTCGATGTGCTGGGCGGCAAGTTCAACATGACCGACGTCGCGGCCGTCATCGGCCTCGGGCAGTTCGCCCACATCGAAGCGCTGACCGCCCATCGTCAGGAACTGGCTCGCCATTACTTCAATTGCTTTGGCGACGACTTCGAAGCCACGTACGGCGCGCAACTGCCGCCAGCCGACTTCACCAACAGCAACTGGCACCTGTTCCAGCTGGTGTTGCCGGAGCGCAAGGACGGCTTGCCGGCGCGGGCCACGTTCATGGAACAGATGCAGGCGCTGGGCGTCGGCATCGGCTATCACTACCCACCGATCCACCTGCTGAGCCTGTACCGCGAGCGCGGTTTCAAGGAAGGCATGTTGCCGGTGGCCGAGCGCGTCGGGCGGCTGATTGTGTCGTTGCCGATGTTCACTACCATGACCAAGGCAGATGTCGAGCGCTCTGTGGCGGCGGTCAAAGCGGTGTTGGGCAACGCTTGAGTCATCCCCGATAAACAGCTGCGCGCACAAAAAAGCCCCGACGGATCGGGGCTTTGCGGTATTGCCTGAAGCTTATTCGCCGATGGCAGCCTTGTAGGCGGCAGCGTCGAGCAGCTTGTCCAGCTCGGCCTTGTCGCTTGGCTTGAGCTTGAAGATCCACGCGGCGTACGGATCGTTGTTCAGTTCTTCCGGCGCGCTGGCCAACTCTTCGTTGACCGCGATCACTTCACCGCCGACCGGGGAGTAGATGTCGGAAGCGGCCTTCACCGACTCGACAACACCAGCAGCATCACCGGCAGCAAACACTTTGCCGACTTCGGCCAGTTCAACGAACACCACGTCACCCAGCGCTTCCTGCGCGTGATCGCTGATGCCCACGGTGACGGTGCCATCGGCTTCCAGGCGCGCCCATTCATGACTTTCGGCAAAACGCAGTTCGGCTGGGATGTTGCTCATGCTCGGTGTCCTCAAGAAATTGTCAGCGGTCGTGCCCGCCGGAAAAGGTTAGATCAAGGTTTTGCCGTGACGGACGAAGGTCGGTTTGACCACTCGTACCGGATACCACTTGCCACGGATTTCCACTTCGGCGCGGTCGGCAGTCGCCATCGGTACACGCGCCAGGGCAATCGACTTGCTAAGCGTAGGAGAGAAACTACCACTGGTGATCTCCCCTTCGCCAACATCAGCGATACGAACCACCTGATGCGCACGCAAAACCCCGCGTTCCTCGAGCACCAGACCCACCAGTTTGTGCTGCACGCCGGCGGTTTTTTCCGCTTCCAGCGCATCGCGACCGATGAACCGACGCGTGGCCGGTTCCCAGGCGATGCTCCAGGCCATGTTCGAAGCCAGTGGCGAAACGTCTTGATGGATGTCTTGACCGTAGAGGTTCATCCCGGCCTCCACCCGCAACGTGTCGCGGGCACCAAGGCCAATGGGGGAAATGCCGGCGCCCACCAGATCGTTGAAGAATCCGGGGGCCTGATCGGCCGGCAGCGCGATTTCCAGACCGTCCTCACCGGTGTAGCCGGTCCGCGCAATGAACCAGTCGCCGTCAACGTGGCCTTCGAAAGGCTTGAGCATCTGGATCAGATTGGCGCGGGACTGGGTCACCAGTTCGGCAATCTTGTGCCGGGCATGAGGGCCTTGAATGGCGAGCATCGCCAGATCTGTGCGCTCGTGCAGTTGCACGTCGAAGCCGGCGAGTTGCGCCTGCATCCACGCCAGGTCCTGATCACGGGTTGAAGCGTTGACCACCAGTCGGTAACCGTCCTCAAGACGATAGACGATCATGTCGTCGACGATGCCGCCGCGCTCGTTGAGCATGGTGCTGTACAACGCACGGCCGGGGCTGTGCAGGCGTTCGACGTCATTGGCCAGCAAATGCTGGAGCCAGGCCTTGGCCTGGTGGCCGGCGACATCGATCACGGTCATGTGGGATACATCGAACACCCCGCAATCGCGGCGCACCTCGTGGTGCTCCTCGACCTGCGAGCCGTAATGCAGTGGCATGTCCCAACCGCCAAAATCGACCATCTTCGCGCCGAGGGCGAGATGCAGGTCATACAGAGGCGTACGCTGTCCCATGGGTTTCTCCTTCCGGGCGTGGCGAAGGTGCGGAGCGCTGCTGCACGGTTTGAAAGCCCTGTAGAAGAAGGCTTTCAGCCGATTTCAGCGACAGGGTCTGTCAGACGGACCGCACCGAATGCCGCGCATTGTAGCCGCATGATTCAGGACTGACGACTAAGTGTTTCTGTGCGCCGAGCGTCGGATCAGGCCGATCACCGGCAACAACCCGACAAGCACCAGCGTCAGCGCCGGCAAAGACGCCCTCGCCCATTCGCCTTCGCTGGTCATTTCGAAGATCCGCACCGCCAGCGTGTCCCAGCCAAACGGGCGCATCAGCAGGGTTGCAGGCATTTCCTTGAGTACATCGACGAACACCAGCAGTGCGGCGCTGAGTGTGCCGGGCAGCAACAGCGGCAGATACACTTTGAAAAACAGTCGCGGCCCACTGACACCCAGGCTACGTGCCGCTTCAGGCAAAGAGGGCCGTATACGCGCCAAGCTGTTTTCCAGCGGCCCGTAGGCCACCGCCACGAACCGCACCAGATAAGCCATCAGCAACGCCGCCAGACTGCCCAGCAGCAGTGGTTTGCCCGCACCGCCGAGCCAGCCGGAGAATGGAATCACCAGCTCACGATCCAGATAACTGAATGCCAGCATGATCGACACCGCCAGCACCGAGCCCGGCAACGCGTAGCCGAGATTGGCCAGACTGACGCCGGAACGGATCACCCGGGTCGGTGCCAGACGTCGGGCGAACGCCAGCAACATCGCCACGCTGACCGTAATCAACGCCGCCATGCCACCCAGATACAGGGTGTGCAGAATCAGCCCGGCGTAACGCTCATCCAGATCGAAACGCCCGCGCTGCCAGAACCACACCAGCAGTTGCAGCACCGGGATGACAAACGCACAGGCGAACACCAGACCGCACCAGCCGGTCGCCGCCCAGGCCTTGGGCCCGCGCAGGTGATACAGCGCTTTGACCCGTGGCCGTTCATTACTTGCCCGGTTCGCGCCACGGGCGCGCCGCTCGCCGTACAGCACCAGCATCACCACCAGCAACAACAGGCTGGCCAGTTGCGCGGCGCTCGACAGGCTGAAGAAGCCATACCAGGTCTTGTAGATCGCCGTGGTGAACGTGTCGAAGTTGAACACCGACACTGCGCCGAAATCCGCCAGGGTTTCCATCAACGCCAGCGCCACACCGGCGCCGATGGCTGGCCGCGCCATCGGCAATGCCACCCGCCAGAACGCCTGCCACGGCGACTGCCCTAGCACCCGCGCTGCTTCCATCAGGCCTTTGCCTTGGGCGAGAAACGCGGTGCGCGCCAGCAGATAAACGTAGGGGTAGAACACCAGCACCAACACCAGAATCACCCCACCGGTGGAGCGTACTCGCGGCAGACGCAGGCCGGTTCCGAACCATTCGCGCAACAGGCTTTGCACGGGACCGGCGAAGTCCAGCAGGCCGACGAACACGAACGCCAGCACATAGGCCGGGATCGCAAAGGGCAGCATCAACGCCCAGTCGAGCCAGCGCCGACCGGGGAATTCGCAGAGGCTGGTGAGCCACGCAAGGCTTACGCCCAGCAGGGTCACGCCGATGCCGACACCGAGCACCAGCGTCAGGGTGTTGCCCAGCAGACGCGGCATCTGGGTTTCCCACAGGTGCGACCAGATCTGGTGATCGATGGTTTGCCATGAGAGCAGGAGGACGCTGAGAGGGAGCAGCACCAATGCGGCGATGGCGAAGACGATGGGGTACCAGCGACGCTGGGCGGGGTGGGCCAAGGAAAGACTCTCGTTAAATGATTGTGCCCACGCTCTGCGTGGGCACACATCCTGTGACGCTGCGCATCACGCTTGCGGCGATTCGACTCGCAGCGTCAGTTCCAACCCGCCCGATCCATCATCCGGATCGCTTCAGCCTGACGCTTGCCCGCCACTTCAACCGGCAACGTATCGGCCACAAACTGCCCCCACGCCGCCACTTCTTCCGAAGGTTTCACCGCCGGATTCGCCGGGAACTCCTGGTTCACATCGGCAAAGATCTTCTGCGCCTCAGGCGTGGTCATCCACTCCACCAGCGCCTTGGCCGCTTCCGGGTGCGGCGCATGTTTGGTCAGGCCGATGCCCGACAGGTTGACGTGCACACCGCGATCCGCCTGGTTCGGCCAGAACAGTTTCACCGGCAGATCCGGCTTCTGCTTGTGCAGGCGACCGTAGTAGTAAGTGTTGACGATGCCGACGTCGCACTGGCCGGCGTTGATCGCTTCCAGCACCGCGACGTCGTCGGAGAACACGTCGGTGGACAGGTTGTTGACCCAGCCTTTGAGGATCTTCTCGGTTTTTTCGGCGCCGTGGACTTCGATCATGGTGGCGGTCAGCGACTGGTTGTAGACCTTCTTCGCCGTACGCAGGCACAGGCGGCCTTCCCAGTTCTTGTCGGCCAGCGCTTCGTAGGTGGTCAGCTCGCCCGGCTTAACCCGTGCGGTGGAATAGGCGATGGTCCGCGCACGCAGGCTCAGACCTGTCCAGGCGTGGGTGGACGAGCGATATTGCAGGGGAATGTTGGCGTCGATGGTTTTCGAGGTGAACGGCTGGAGAATGCCCATCTGCTCGGCCTGCCAGAGGTTGCCGGCATCGACGGTCAGCAGCAGGTCGGCGGTGGCGTTCTCGCCTTCGGCCTTGATCCGCTGCATCAGCGGCGCTTCCTTGTCGGTGATGAACTTGATCTTCACCCCGGTCTTGGCGGTGTAGGCATCGAACACCGGCTTGATCAGTTCATCGATACGCGACGAGTAGACCACCACCTCATCGGCGGCCTGGGCGGCGGTGCTGCCAATCAGGGTCAGGGCCAGTGCGGTCAGAAGACGCTGGGGTGCCAACATGGGAGTGATCTCTCGGTCGGGGAAAAGTGGCCCAAATGATAAGGACTCACATTTACCAGCTCAATCGAACACTTTCCCAAGGAGTTACCAGATGTTGCACGACATTCGTCAGGCCTTGGCGAGGGCCGGCAAGTCCCCGGTCAGCCCCAACGCTTCACGTACAAACAGCGCTTTGGCCTCTGGCATCTGCTCGACGATTTTCAGCCCGGTGTTGCGTAACCAGCGCAGCGGCAGCGGATCGGCCTGGAACAGCCGCTCGAAACCTTCCATCGCCGCCATCAGCGCCAGGTTATGCGGCATGCGCCGGCGCTCATAGCGGCTCAGGACTTTCACGTCCGCCAGGCGTTCGCCGCGCTCGTGCGCTTGCAACAGCACTTCAGCCAGCACCGCGGCGTCGAGGAAGCCAAGGTTCACGCCCTGCCCCGCCAGCGGGTGAATGGTGTGCGCGGCATCGCCGATCAGTGCCAGACCTTCGGCCACGTAGCGCTTGGCGTGGCGTTGACGCAGCGGTACGCACAGCCGCGGATCGGCGCTGATGACGTCGCCGAGGCAACCTTCAAATGCGCGCTCCAACTCACGACAGAAATCCGCTTCATCCAGCGCCATCAACCGTTCGGCTTCGCTTGGCGTGGTCGACCAGACGATCGAGCACCAATCCTGCCGGCCGTCACGCTCCAGCGGCAGAAACGCCAGCGGTCCGTGATCGGTGAAACGCTGCCACGCGGTCATGCGGTGCGGTTTGCTGCTGCGCACGCTGGTGACGATGGCGTGATGCAGGTAATCCCATTCGCGGGTCGCGACGCCGGTCAGACGGCGCACGGCAGAGTTGGCACCGTCCGCCGCGATCACCAGCGGCGCGCGCAGGGTGCGGCCGTCGGCCAGGGTCAGCAGCCAGTCGTCGCCGGAGCGGCGCATCTGCTCCAGTCGCGCATTGGGCAGCAGCCCCAGATCGCAATCGTGCAAACGGTCGAGCAACGCATCCTGCACCACGCGGTTTTCGACAATGTGGCCGAGCACCTCGGCGTGCACGCTGCTGGCCGAGAAGTGAATCTGCCCGGTTCCGCTGCCATCCCAAACGTGCATGTCGGTGTAGGGGCTGCTGCGTCGGTTGACGATGCCGTCCCACACGCCGAGGCGATCGAGGATCCGCTGGCTGGCTGCCGACAACGCACTGACTCGCGGCTCGAACGGCGCATCGCCATTGAAGGGTGTGACGCTCAGCGGGCTGCCGTCGAGCAGCAGGACTTCCAGCCCGCTGTTCTGCAACGCCAGCGCCAGGGCGCTGCCGACCATTCCGGCTCCGACAATCAGCAGATCTGCGCGCATTTCCATGCTTTAAGCCTGTCTCGCTTGCGGCTTGAGCCGCACGTAAAGGGTTTTACCGACCCGCGCCACCAGGTTGCCGGCGCCGTCATGAATGTCGACCTGCAACTGCGGCAGGTATTTCTCGCCACTGGCGGTCTGCCGACGGATCTCGTCGAGCAGGGTGTCGTCGATGTTGAACCGGGCGAACACCGGGCCTTTGCCCGGCGCAATGAAATCAATGTCGGCGGCCTTGTCCCAGACGATGTACTTCGAGCCGAGGTTTTCCATGAGCATCAACATGAAGAACGGGTCGACCATCGAATACAGACTGCCGCCGAACTGGGTGCCGACGTAATTGCGGTTGTACCAGCCCAGGCCCATCGAAACCTGAATGTCACGAAAGTCATCGCTGATGTGCGTCACCCGGACACCGGCGCCGAAGTACGGCGGGTAGAACGTCATGATCCAGCGCATCAGCCGCGCCTTGCCAAACTGTTTGATCAGCCACTCACGCATCCGGCCGCGTCCCCAGCCCCATGGCCTGACGGGCGAACCAGCGTTTGGCCGGCGGCAGCAGATCGAGGCCGAGCAGACCGATGTTGCGCCCCAGCGATACCAGTGGCTGAGTGCTGCCGAACAGGCGCGTGACCTGATCAGAGAATCCTACGGTGAGGTCCTGATCGAGGCGCTGACGCTCGCGATAGGCCTGCAGCGTGGCGAAATCCCCCAGCGGTTTGTCGCTGGCCAGCAGCGCGGCGGCCAACGCATCGGCATCGCGCAGGGACAGGTTGAAACCTTGCCCGGCAATCGGGTGCAGGCTATGGGCGGCGTTGCCGAGCACGGCCAGATGCGAGCGCACCTGCTCTTCGGCTTCCACCAGCGACAGCGGATACAGATGCCGCGCGCCGACCTGTTTCAGAGTGCCGAGGCGATAACCGAACACACCTTGCAGTTCGCTGAGGAAATCACGCTCACTCAGGTCTGCCAGACGTTGCGCGTCCATGCCCAGACGGGTCCAGACCAGCGCGCAGCGGTTTTCCGGTAACGGCAGCAGCGCCATCGGTCCTTCGTCGGTGAAACGCTCGAACGCCATGCCGTTGTGCGCTTCGCTCGGGGTGATGTTGGCGATCAGCGCGCTCTGGTTGTACGGACGCTTGCGCACGTTGATGCCCAACTGTTCGCGCAGACCGGAGCGGCCGCCATCGGCGAGCACCGCCAGATCGCATTCGATAGTCGTTTCATCGTTGAGGGTCAGGCGATAGCCGTCTGGCAGCGGTTTCATGCAAGTGACTTCCGCCGGGCAGCGCCAACTGATCACTTCTTTATCGAGGTGCTGCCACAGGCACTGTCCGAGCCAGGCATTTTCAACGACATAACCGAGCGCCGGTACGCCTTCTTCCATCGCCGACAGACGGGCGGTGGAAAAACGTCCACGGTCGGATACGTGAATCTGTTTGATCGGCTCGGCGCGGCGGGAGATTTCCTGCCACACGCCCAACCGCTGATAAATCTGCCGCGAGCCAAAAGACAGCGCCGACGAACGCGCGTCGTAACTTGGCTGCCATGTGTCACCGGGAGCGAACGGTTCGATCAGCACGATCTTCCAGCCACGGGCCTTGGCCCCGGCCTGCAAGGCCAACGCCAGACTGGCGCCGACCAGACCGCCACCGATGATTGCCAGATTGACCCGACTCATGCCGCGCAAGTCCGTGCTTGCGCCATCAGGGCTTCGATCTCGGCGACGGTTTTCGGCACGCCGTGGGTCAAAATTTCACAACCGCTCTTGGTCACTACCACGTCGTCCTCGATGCGCACGCCAATGCCGCGCCATTTCTTCGCTACGTTCTGATTGTCCGGGGCGATGTAGATGCCCGGCTCCACGGTCAGCGCCATGCCGACTTCCAGCACTCGCCATTCGCCGCCGACCTTGTACTCGCCGACGTCATGCACATCCATCCCGAGCCAGTGGCCGGCGCGATGCATGTAAAACGCCTTGTAGGCCTCGGAAGCGATCAACTCGTCCACTTCGCCCTGCAACAACCCCAGCTTCACCAACCCGGTGGTGATGACCCGAACCGTGGCTTCGTGTGCCTGGTTCCAGTGCTTGTTCGGGGCGATTTCGGCGAACGCCGCTTCCTGCGAGGCCAACACCAATTCGTAGATCGCTTTCTGCTCAGCCGAAAACTTGCCGTTGACCGGCCAGGTGCGGGTGATGTCGCTGGCGTAACAGTCGATCTCGCAACCGGCGTCGATCAACACCAGGTCACCGTCCTTGAGCAACGCGTCATTCTGTTGGTAATGCAGGATGCAGCTGTTGCGCCCGGCAGCGACGATCGAACCATAGGCAGGCATCTTCGCCCCGCCCTTGCGGAACTCGTAATCCAGTTCGGCTTCGAGGCTGTACTCATACAGCCCAGCGCGGCTGGCCTGCATCGCCCGGATGTGGGCCTGGGCGGAAATCCGCGCGGCTTCGCGCATCACCTTCACTTCTGCCGCCGATTTATACAGGCGCATGTCGTGCAGCAGGTGATCCAGGGCAACGAATTCGTTCGGCGGCTGGGCACCGAGGTGCGCCTTGGAGCGGATCACGTTGATCCAGTCCATCAGATGACGGTCGAATTCCGGGTTGCTGCCCATGGCCGAATACACCCGGTCGCGGCCTTCGATCAGGCCCGGCAGGATGTCGTCGATGTCAGTAATGGGGAAGGCATCGTCGGCGCCAAAATCGCGAATCGCGCCTTCCTGGCCGGCGCGCAGGCCATCCCAGAGTTCCCGTTCGGCATTGCGCTCACGGCAGAACAGCACGTATTCGCCATGTTCGCGACCGGGCATCAAGACGATGACTGCCTGTGGCTCGGGGAAACCGCTCAGGTACTGGAAGTCGCTGTCCTGACGGTAGACGTGCTCGACGTCACGGTTGCGAATGGCAACCGCAGCGGCGGGCAGGATGGCGATGCTGTTGGGTTCCATCTGCGCCATCAACGCCTTGCGGCGACGGCTGTATTCCGCTTTCGGGATATGGATCATGGGCAGATGGCTTTCCCTGGCACGCGATCAGTGCAGCGACGGCTTGGCGGCTGGCGGCACGTCGGCTTTCTTGGTTTCGGAGAACAGCAGCAGCGGCGCTACACGCAGGTACTCCATGACTTCCATGTAGTCGCTTTCGCCGTCTTCGGACTCTTCCAGGGCGTCTTGCACCTGGGAGATCGCCGCCAGATCCTGCAACACTTCGGTGGCCTCGGTGCTCAGCATGCTGCTGTCGCGGCAGTTCAGGCCGAAACCGGTGAGGAAGCCCTGGCACCATTCGCCCAGCGCGGCAGCGCGCTCGGCCAGTGGTGCGTCATCGTTCGGCAACAGCAGAACCACGGTGACGTCGTCGCCGGTGAGTTCGCTCTTGACCATTTCCTGCAGGCCGATCAGCGCGTTGCGGACGTTGTCCTGCGGCTCGCTTTCGAGCAACTCGGCGGCATCGATCAGCCATTCGTCTGCATTGAAGCCGGCGCCGGCGCAACTGCGGCCAAGCAACAGGCCGTGCAGTTCAGCAGGCGAGACAGTGTGACCGCTGGAATTCAGCAGGGTGGCAAAGCCTTGGTACGGGGAATTCTGAATGGGCATGGGCAGCTAGGCGCCAGACGGCGCTATGTCTAGAATGAAGGCCTTGTATCCTACATCGACAGACTCGCCAAGACCATTAAAGGCTGTCCGCCAGCCAAACCCATCAGACCGAATCAGTGGACACAATGGAAGACACCGACCTGCAAGCGCTGATGGCCAGACTCGAACTGCTGATTACTCGGGTCGAGCAACTAAAGAGTCAAAACGCACTCTTACAAGCTCAGGAAAAGACCTGGCGCGAGGAACGCGCGCACCTCATTGAAAAAAACGAAATCGCCCGGCGTAAGGTCGAATCGATGATTTCGCGCCTCAAGGCCCTGGAGCAAGACTCATGAGTTCAAGCAATAGCGTTACCGTGCAGATCCTCGACAAAGAATATTCGATCATCTGCCCGCAGGAAGAACGCAGCAATCTGGTCAGTGCCGCGCGTTACCTGGACGGCAAGATGCGCGAGATCCGCAGCAGCGGCAAAGTCATCGGCGCCGACCGCATCGCCGTGATGGCCGCGCTGAACATCACCCACGATCTCTTGCACAAAGAAGAGCGCCCGGACATCCAGGCCAGCGGTTCGACCCGTGAACAGGTGCGAGACTTGCTCGATCGTGTCGATCTGGCGCTGGCCGACGATCCGGACATCAGCAAGGGCTGATTCGCCAGACGGCTTGAGGTATACTCGCCGCACTCCCTGGGGTGCTTGCCAGTTGACGATGTCCCTGAGCCGATTTGCACTACCCTGGGGGTTGCACGTTGGGCTGGTGTGCATGTCCGCCAGACGGAAAGCCTTAAAGCCTACTGCATCCTCCACCTTGAACTCTCGGGTTCAAGGGCTAAGTCGACAGCGGCTCATCCGGGGAGCCTGATTCGAATCCGATGCCGGTGCATGCCGGCATCGGATTTTTTATGCGTACGTTTTCGTCCCCATCCTGCCGAAGCCGAACCATGACCGAACCCGCGCTGCTGCCCCGCCCCCAACTGCGCCGCCTGCTGCGCAAGGCCCGCCGCTCTCTGACGCCGAGCCAGCAACGCCAGGCTGCCGAAGGCCTGTATAAACAGCTCGCGCAGGACCCGCAATTTCGCCGGGCCAGACACATATCCCTGTACCTGCCCACCGACGGTGAAATCGACCCGCGCCTGCTGCTGCGCGCCGCCCAGCGTCGGGGCAAGAAAACCTACCTGCCGGTGCTGAGTGCCTGGCCGCGGACCAAAATGGTCTTTCAGCAGATTCGGCCCGGCGAAAAGCTGCGGCCCAACCGTTTCCGTATTCTTGAGCCTCGGGTCAATGTCGCCCGTCAGCGCAAGATCTGGGCACTGGATCTGGTGTTGTTGCCATTGGTGGGGTTTGACGATGTCGGCGGACGCCTGGGGATGGGCGGCGGATTCTATGATCGCAGCCTGGCGTACCTGGCCCGACGCCAGAACTGGCGCAAGCCGACGTTGTTGGGCCTGGCCCATGAATGTCAGAAAGTCGAACGACTGGCGCAGGCCAGCTGGGATGTACCGTTACAGGGAACGGTGACCGACAAGGCGTGGTATTTCGCAGGGTAGACGCCGCGAGGGATTCAGCGGCGTCGGGAAGACGGTGTCAGCGTTTGAACGCTGTCGACTGCTGTACTTGTTGCGCCACTTCAATCGGAGCATCGGCCTTGTTGGCCCACAGACTTTGCGCATAACCGGTGGTCACGACGCCCAGGCCGAACAAAATCACCAAAGTCCACAGCAAATCCGGTTTGCGTTTCATCGATTGCCCCCCTCAAGGCACATCATCACGATGACAGCAGCGGTTTCCATTCGTAGGCCGTGCAGCAGCGTCAAGCTTTAAAGGCCGGCATTTTGCGACAACGTGAACCTCTGCGCAAATGCTGGCGTCAACCGACTGTCGGTTTGTCATAAAATTGCCCGACAACCTGCCCAATGACCGTTTCAGGAGCACACACCATGGCCTATTGGCTGATGAAATCCGAGCCCGACGAACTTTCGATCAAGGGTCTGGAAAAACTCGGCAAAGCGCGCTGGGACGGAGTGCGCAACTATCAGGCACGCAATTTTCTGCGGGCCATGGCGGTAGGAGATGAGTTCTTTTTCTATCACTCCAGCTGCCCCGAGCCGGGCATTGCCGGAATCGGCAAGATTATCGAGGCAGCCTACCCCGACCCGACGGCACTCGAGCCCGAGAGCCACTACTACGATCCGAAAGCCACGCCGGAGAAAAACGCCTGGAGTGCGATCGATGTCGCCCATGTCGAGACGTTTGCCCGGGTGTTGAAACTGGATTACCTGAAGCAGCAGACCGCCCTGGCCGAGATGCCACTGGTGCAGAAGGGTTCGCGGCTGTCGGTGATGCCGGTGACGGCCGAGCAGTGGGCGGCGGTTATCGCGTTGCGCTGATGCGTCTGTGCAGGAGCCGGCAAACCGACTCCTGCAGGATCCAGCCTTACTGAATGATCAGGTTGTTGAACAACAGATCCTCGACCACCGGTTTGCCGGTCTCGTCATTCATCACTTGCTGGGTCTGCTTCAAGGCTTCCTGACGCAGTTTTTCCTTGCCTTCGATGCTGCCCATCGCATCGGTGGTCTGCTGGGTGAACAGTGCCACCAGCTGATTGCGGATCAGCGGCTCGTTGGCCTTGACCAGTTTGGTCGCCTCGTCACCGGTCACCCGCAATGCCACGTCGGCCTTGTATACCTTGAGCTTCGGCGTACCGTCGAGCCCATAGTTGCCCACGAATGGCGGGCTCAGGGTGATGTAGTTGACCTTCGGCGCCTCGCCTTCTTTGGCTTCTTCGGCCAGCGCTGCCACAGGCAGAGACAGGGCCAGCAACAACATGATCCACGCTTTCACAATTCGCTCCTTATCCGGTTTGCGGCCTAGCATAACGACCCGCCGCGCAAGCACAAGCTTATGGCGGACTATCAGGGCCGGGCATGCTCGTTGACCCGTTGACTGCCACACCTACACTTATCGGCCATCACTCCCAAAGGAATAGCCCTGATGAAAGCCGTGCTGTGCAAAGCCTTCGGCCCTGCCGAATCGCTGGTGCTGGAAGACGTCGCCAGTCCTGTCGCCAAGAAGAATGAAATCCTGCTGGACGTGCACGCCGCCGGGGTCAACTTCCCGGACACGCTGATCATCGAGGGCAAGTACCAGTTCAAGCCGCCCTTCCCGTTTTCCCCGGGTGGCGAAGCAGCCGGTGTGGTCAGCGCGGTAGGTGAAAAAGTCAGCCATTTGAAAGTCGGCGACCGGGTCATGGCCCTGACCGGCTGGGGCAGCTTCGCCGAGCAGGTCGCAGTGCCGGGCTATAACGTGCTGCCGATTCCACCCTCGATGGATTTCAACACCGCCGCCGCGTTCAGCATGACCTACGGCACTTCGATGCACGCGCTCAAGCAGCGCGGCAACCTGCAACCGGGCGAAACCCTTTTGGTGCTCGGCGCCTCCGGCGGCGTTGGCCTGGCCGCCGTGGAGATCGGCAAAGCCCTGGGCGCCCGGGTGATCGCCGCCGCCAGCAGTGCCGAAAAGCTCGCCGTGGCCAAGGCTGCCGGCGCCGATGAACTGATCAACTACAGCGAAACCAGCCTCAAGGACGAAATCAAGCGCCTGACCGACGGCCAGGGCGCCGACGTGATCTACGACCCGGTCGGCGGCGACCTGTTCGACCAGGCCATCCGCGCCATCGCCTGGAACGGCCGCCTGCTGGTGGTCGGCTTCGCCAGCGGTCGCATTCCCGAACTGCCGGTCAACCTTGCGCTACTCAAGGGCGCGGCCGTGCTCGGCGTGTTCTGGGGCTCCTTTGCCCAGCGCCAGCCACAGGACAACGCAGCGAACTTCCAGCAACTGTTCGGCTGGTTTGCCGAGGGCAAGCTGAAGCCGCTGGTGTCGCAGGTGTATCCGCTGAGCGAGGCGGCGCAGGCGATCAATGATCTTGGGCAGCGCAAGGCTGTGGGTAAGGTTGTGGTGCAGGTGCGCTGAAGCACCTCAGAGCCATCATCTGTTGCCGGGAGAATCCTCAGCATCACCCGGCAACAGATGTTCCTGAACCTTCCGGCTGCGGGCCTTGATGAGGTGGCCCGCTTCATCAAAGCGCAAAACGATCAGCCAGTCGTAGACTTCGTCCGGCCACTTTTTCTGGCCCATCAATACCGTGCTGTCGCCGCCGAACGCTTGAATCAAGTGGTTGATATGGCCGTGATGCCAGGCGATCAGGATCGTCGGCGCCTGATTGCTCTTGCGCAGCAGCTTGACCAGTTCGTGGGCATCGTTATTGATGTAAGGCTGTTCGACAGACAGGCCCAGGCGTTCGGCCAGCGGGGTCAACGTCAGGCGTGACCGGGAACTCACCGGGCTGTCGCCAGCGGCAATCAGTCGCTCCGGGGTCAGTGCCTGGCCATCCAGCTTCAACGGATTGAAATAGTCCACATAGGCTTGAGCCCGTTGCTCGCCCCGGGCATTGAGTACCGTCCCCTCAGTCGGCTTTTCCGCATGGCGAATGATCAGCACCGTGGCATTGCGCAAACCGGACTGGGCAGGATGATCGGCGTAAATCAATGTCAGCACCGCAACGACAATGACCGTCGCCGCCAATAATCGGCGCATCAGCATGCGAACCTTCAAAGCCATCATTCATCTCTGTTGATCAGTCGGTCGACGGATCGCGAGTCTAAGCCACCCCATGTTCACAAGTGGTGAAAACGCCCTGTTCTTACAGCAGAGCGACAGGTTCGTAAAAGAACGTGCGACTTCCAACATTTTCCGCTGTTTTGCCGATGCGAACCGGTGCTATTTTCGGTAACGAAACTGTAACATTCGCATCCGCAGTCAAAACAAGAAATTTGGAGCTCTTGAATGTTTGCTTTCTTTCGACCTGCCGCACATCAGGCTCCATTGCCTGAAGAAAAAATAGACAGTACTTACCGACGCCTGCGTTGGCAGATCTTCGCCGGTATCTTCTTTGGCTACGCGGGTTATTACCTGCTGCGCAAAAACTTCTCCCTGGCCATGCCGTACCTGATCGACGAGGGTTACACCCGTGGCGAGCTGGGTCTGGCGATGTCGGCCATCGCAATCGCCTACGGTCTTTCCAAGTTCCTGATGGGCCTGGTCTCCGACCGCTCCAACCCGCGCTACTTCCTGCCATTCGGCCTGCTGGTTTCGGCGGGGGTGATGTTCATTTTCGGTTTCGCGCCATGGGCAACGTCCAGCGTGACCATGATGTTCATCCTGCTGTTCATCAACGGCTGGGCCCAGGGCATGGGCTGGCCGCCGAGCGGACGGACCATGGTGCACTGGTGGTCGCAGAAGGAACGCGGTGGCGTGGTGTCCGTGTGGAACGTGGCGCACAACGTCGGCGGCGGCCTGATCGGCCCGCTGTTCCTGCTCGGCATGGGCCTGTTCAACGACTGGCACGCGGCATTCTATGTGCCGGCGGCAGTCGCACTGGCAGTGGCGGCGTTTGCCTTCATCACCATGCGCGACACCCCGCAATCGGTCGGCCTGCCGCCGATCGAGCAGTACAAGAACGATTACCCGGAAGGCTACGATGCCAGCCACGAAGACGAATTCAGCGCCAAGGAAATCTTCGTAAAATACGTGCTGCGCAACAAAATGCTCTGGTACATCGCCCTGGCCAACGTCTTCGTCTACCTGCTGCGCTACGGCGTGCTGGACTGGGCTCCGACCTACCTCAAGGAAGCCAAGCACTTCGACGTCGACAAGACTTCGTGGGCCTACTTCTTCTACGAGTGGGCGGGTATCCCGGGCACGCTGCTGTGCGGCTGGATGTCGGACAAGATCTTCCGTGGCAACCGTGGCCTGACCGGCATGGTGTTCATGGCTCTGGTGACCGTGGCGACCCTGGTTTACTGGCTGAACCCGGCCGGCAACCCGACCGTCGACATGATCGCGCTGTTCTCGATCGGTTTCCTGATCTACGGCCCGGTAATGCTGATCGGCCTGCAGGCGCTGGAGCTGGCACCGAAGAAAGCCGCCGGTACTGCGGCGGGCTTCACCGGCCTGTTCGGCTATCTGGGTGGCTCGGTCGCGGCCAGTGCAGCGATGGGCTACACCGTGGACCATTTCGGTTGGGATGGTGGTTTCGTGCTGCTGGTGGGAGCTTGCCTGCTGTCGATGGCCTTCCTGGCCCCGACCCTGTGGCACAAGCAAGTCGCCAGTCAGAGCCGCGAAGCAGTCGCCTGATCGGCTTTTGACTTACAGCGCTTGAGCCGCGCCTCCAGATTCCGGTCTGGCATGGCGTGGCTGCGCAGGGCGTGAGCGGTCTGCTCGACATAATCGCGAGTCGTGCCGTAACGCCCGCAAGCGCTTTCGAACACCTGGCTCAGCACATGATCCGGCAGATTGCCGGCATAGCTGGGCAGGTGTCGTTCCAAGACAAATCCCAACGCCTGTACCTGGCTGCCATCTTCAAGACGGCAGTTGAGCCAGTGTGGGCGATAGGACGGGAATGGCATCTCGCGTTTCCACAGCGCATACAGCGCACTGTCGAGGTTGTCTTCCGGCAACCGATAGGCAAAGCCGCTGCACGAACCGCCGCGATCCAGACCGAACACCAGCCCCGGCATTTCCGGCGTGCCGCGATGTTCGTGGGACCACAGGTACAAACCGCGATGGTAGCCATGCACCCGCCCGCGGACCCGCTCCACTGCCGAACATTCCGGCCGCCAGATCAACGAACCATACGCGAACAACCACACCGGCCCGCCCTTGTGGCGTGCCATGGTCGATTGCATGGAAGCGAGAAGTTGTTCGTGAGTCAGCTGCGGCCCCAGGTCGAGCCGCGGAGGGTAAGCCAGATTCAGAAAAGCAGATTCAATGGCTGTCATGACGGAAGTATTCGGCCCCGCAAGTATTACAAGATGTAAGCACAATTCGCTTGATAGAACATATAGCAGTAACTGTAAAACGAAAAGTGCTAAAGGATGTATGACACCTTTGATAGCGCTAATTCGGGGTTATCCGCGAGGGCTATCTTGTTTGATATAGCCTAATACCATTGCGCAGATATCTTAAATACCCGAATGAAATATCGATAAGCCTTCGCTTCGTTCAGGTTTCGTTCATGAAGACCCGGGATTTTTCCTACTAAAATTTCGGACTTTCCATATTTACCGTCGCTGAACGCCTACGTACAACGGCTTTCCTCTGGCGCAAGCCAACCCGTTCAACCGAGGCTGCACGATGAACACACCAAGGCTTTTGGCCGCACTTTTATTGATTCAGACCGGCCAGGCACTGGCCGCCGATGATTCGCAAGAGGACAAGGGTTTCTGGTACGCACAGACCAGTGTCTATACCAAACATTACTCACCCGACCCCGAACACAATAATCATCAGGACTTGATCGGCATTGAACGCAATCAGGCTTCCGGCTGGGTATTTGGCGGGGCAACTTTCCGTAACTCGTTCCGCCAGCGCTCCAATTACGCCTATGCCGGCAAACGCTTCGACAGTGCCGATTATCCGGTGTACGTGAAACTCACGGGTGGA
Organism: Pseudomonas sp. GW821-FHT02C04; assembly: GCF_059421845.1. Taxonomy (NCBI): domain Bacteria; kingdom Pseudomonadati; phylum Pseudomonadota; class Gammaproteobacteria; order Pseudomonadales; family Pseudomonadaceae; genus Pseudomonas; species Pseudomonas sp. GW821-FHT02C04. The sequence goes on from NZ_JBWKVT010000002.1 coordinate 371,585, forward strand.
TTGCTGCAGGGTTATCGGGGGGACTACAAGGACAAGATCCCGCTCAATCACTTCGGCGTTGCACCGGTGATCATCCCGTCCGTCGGCACCCATTACGGCCCGCTGGCCGCCGAGCTGGTTTTTCTCGGCGCCAACGCGGCCATGGTGACGACGGGCGTGCGGTTCTAGGAAAGCTCAGCCGAGGGTCCAATCGCGCGGCTCAGTTGCAAAGCTCAGTCGCGCGGCTCAAGAGCGAGGCGCGTACGCAAACACATCGGCGCGCATCTGGTGGGCATCCATCCCGGCTTCCACCAGCGCATCCAGCGTGCCGTAGACCATCGCCGGCGAACCACTGGCATAGACGTGCAAGGGTTTCAGATCCGGAAAGTCCTCGCACACCGCCTCATGCAACATCCCGCAGCGCCCTTCCCAGCCGCACTGGTCGCTGACGACTTTGTGCAGGAACAGGTTGGGCAGCTTCAGCCATTCGTCCCAATGCTCGATTTCATAGAAATCTTCCGGACGACGCACGCCCCAATACAAATGCACCGGATGTTTGAAGCCGTTGGCCCGGCAATGTTCGATCAGGCTGTGGATCTGCCCCATGCCAGTGCCGGCGGCGATCAGCACCAGCGGCCCGTCTGGCAATTCCGCGAGGTGGGTGTCGCCGAACGGCAGCTCGACCCGCACCATCGAATTGCGCTGCAGTTGCTCGATCAGGCTCAGGGCACTGGCTTCGCGCGCCAGTACGTGGATTTCCAGGTCTCGCCCGCCGTGGGGCGCCGAGGCCATGGAAAAGGCTGACTTCTCGCCGCTCTCGCGCTCGATCATCAGGTACTGGCCCGCGTGATAACGCGGCGGCTTGCCGGCCGGCGCCCGCAGGCGCACGCGCCAGGTATCGCCACCGACGTCCCGGCATTCGATGACCTGACACGACAGGCTGCGCACCGGCAGTTCTCCCAGCGCGAGCACGCCATCCCACAGCAGGATGCAGTCTTCCAGCGGCTCCGCTATGCAAGTGTAGAACTCGCCGTGGTCATGCACCTTGCCGGCCTGTTCGACCCGGCCTTCCACCAGCAGCGCTGCGCACACGTGACAATTGCCGTTGCGGCAGCTTTGCGGGCATTCATAGCCCAGGCGCCGCGCACCATCGAGAATCCGCTCTCCGGGCCGTATCTCGAGCACCGCTCCGGAGGGCTGCAGGGTTACACGCATCAATCTATTCCTAACTGATTCCAGATGGCATCGATCCGTTGGGTGACGGCATCATCCTTGACGATGACGCGGCCCCACTCGCGAGTGGTTTCACCCGGCCACTTGTGGGTGGCATCCAGGCCCATTTTCGAGCCAAGTCCCGACACCGGCGAGGCGAAGTCGAGGTAGTCGATCGGCGTGTTGTCGATCATCACCGTGTCGCGCTTGGGGTCCATGCGCGTGGTGATGGCCCAGATCACGTCGTTCCAGTCCCGCGCGTTGATATCGTCGTCGGTGACGATAACGAACTTGGTGTACATGAACTGTCGCAAAAACGACCAGACACCCAGCATCACGCGCTTGGCGTGGCCCGGATACGACTTCTTCATCGTCACCACGGCCATGCGGTACGAGCAGCCTTCCGGCGGCAGGTAGAAGTCGGTGATCTCCGGGAACTGCTTCTGCAGGATCGGCACGAACACTTCGTTCAGCGCCACGCCGAGGATCGCCGGCTCATCCGGCGGACGGCCGGTGTAGGTGCTGTGGTAGATCGGCTTGATCCGGTGGGTGATGCGCTCGACGGTGAACACCGGGAAGCTGTCGACTTCGTTGTAATAACCGGTGTGGTCGCCGTACGGGCCTTCGTCGGCCATCTCGCCCGGATGGATTACGCCTTCAAGGATGATTTCGGCCGTGGCCGGCACTTGCAGGTCGTTGCCGCGGCACTTCACCAGCTCCGTGCGGCTGTCGCGCAACAGACCGGCGAAGGCGTATTCGGAGAGGCTGTCCGGCACCGGGGTGACGGCGCCAAGAATGGTCGCAGGATCCGCGCCAAGAGCCACGGACACCGGGAACGGCTGGCCCGGATGCTTCTCGCACCACTCACGGAAATCCAGCGCGCCGCCACGGTGGCTGAGCCAGCGCATGATGACCTTGTTGCGGCCGATCACTTGCTGACGGTAGATACCGAGGTTCTGCCGATCCTTGTTCGGACCTTTGGTGACCGTCAGGCCCCAGGTGATCAGCGGGGCAACGTCGCCCGGCCAGCAGGTCTGCACCGGCAGCATGGCCAGATCAACGTCATCGCCTTCGATGACCACTTCCTGGCACGCCGCGTCTTTGACGACTTTCGGCGCCATCGCAATGATCTTGCGGAAGATCGGCAGCTTCGACCACGCGTCTTTCAAGCCCTTCGGCGGCTCGGGCTCCTTGAGGAACGCCAGCAGCTTGCCGATTTCGCGCAGTTCGCTGACCGACTCGGCGCCCATGCCCATGGCGACCCGCTCGGGGGTGCCGAACAGGTTGCCGAGCACCGGAATGTCATAGCCGGTCGGTTTCTCGAACAGCAGCGCCGGGCCCTTGGCCCGCAGTGTGCGGTCGCACACCTCGGTCATCTCCAGCACCGGCGAGACGGGAATCTGGATGCGTTTCAACTCTCCGCGCTGCTCAAGCTGCTGCACGAAATCCCGAAGATCCTTGAATTTCATTGACGATGGCACCCTCAAAATAGGCGTACATCCTACCTGCTATGCCGGTCGCTGGCAGCCCGTCACTGCTTACTTGGCTGCATTCACCTGGCCGTTACCCGGATTTTTACCGGCCTGCAGACTGACAAACAGCGGTTCGAGGATCGGCGCCACGAATCGCGCACCGACTTCCGACAGGTGATTGTCATCCTTGTACAGCGAATAGCCGTCGAGTTCGGCGCGACACAGACCGTTTTCATCGCACAGCCGTGGCGCCGGATCGATCACCCGCACCATCGGATCCTGCGCCAGTTGGGCGAACAACCGGCTGATGAATGCCTGGCGCTTGTCATGCTCGCCGATGGCCAGGCCGACCTCATCCACCGAATGGCCAAGCATTGCAAGGCGTGTCAGACGATACGGTGGGTTGAACGCCTGCAACGGCGCCTCTTTCACCAGCCAGACCCGATACCCGCCCTCACGCAATTGAGCAAGCCGTGCGCGCAGCCCATCGGCCAGGCGTTGTTCAGCAACGGCACGGTCGTACTTACCGTCCGGCTTGCTGAGCGCATGGTCGAGATCCCCTTTGGCGTCGCCATACAGATAGAGGCTCCAACGCGCGACCAGCACCACATCGCTGATACGTTGCGCGCTCAACCCCTGCTCGACACGCCGATTGAAACGCGTACAGGCTGCGTCATGCTCCAGCCCTTCAACCGGAATACAACCGGCAGAGCTGGCGAGGATCACGTTGACGCCATGGGCTTGCGCAGCGTCCTCCAGCACCGGAATCAGTGCCGTCGCGTGGCTGTCACCCCAGACCATCGCCTGGGCTGGCAGGTTGTCCACACCGTAATGGCAGAACAACTTGTCGTCAGGGGCCTTGTCGTCTGTCAGGCACGCCATCAGCTCCGGCCGCCACTCGTGGCCCCTGGCATATTGCAGCGCCTGTTCGGACAGACGCGACGGCAAGCCATCGGTCCAGCGCAGGGCTTGCCCGGCCAGGCCGAGCACCAGGATGCCGCAAAAACCGGCCAGCAGAACCTGCCGGCGTCCGGCGAGCAGGCGACGTTCGCGGAACGGTGTTTCGACGAACTTCCATGACAGGTAACCCAGCACCAGCGTCAGCAGGATCAATCCTGCGATATCCAGCGCACCCGGTTCCTCGACGCTGGCATAGCTGGAAAACACGAATACCGGCCAGTGCCACAAGTACCAGGAATAGGAAACCAGGCCGAGGCCGACCATCACCCGACTGCTCAGGAATCGACCAACCAGGGTATCTCGATGACCGTTGGCCAGGATCAGCGCCACCACGCCCAGCACCGGCAACAACGCCGCGGCGCCGGGGAATGGCGTGCTTTTGTCGTACCCGAAGACGGCCAGCAGGATCAGCGCCATGCCGAGCAGGCTCAGCCCTTGCGCCGCCAACGGTTTGAGCCGCCACGAATGCCGGGGCGCCACGGCGAGCATCGCACCGGCCAGCAGCTCCCACGCCCGCATCGGCAACAGGAAGAATGCCTTCTCCGGATAATGCTGGACCGCCCACACGCTCAGCCCGAAGGACAGCAGCAACACGCCGAACAGCGCCAGCCGCCAGTGTTTCAGACGGCTCGACAGCAAGGTCAGCAACAGTGGGAAGAGAATGTAGAACTGTTCCTCCACCGCCAGCGACCAGGTGTGCAGCAGCGGCTTGAGATCCGAAGCGACGTCAAAATAGCCATCCTGACGCATGAACAGAATGTTCGAGACGAAGGTCACCTGGTAGCGCACCGAGCGCCCGAGTTCTTCGTAGTCCTTGGGTGCCAGCAGGAACCAGCCGACCGCCAGCACCGCGATGATCATCGCAAACAGCGCCGGCAGGATCCGCCGGGCGCGGCGGGCCCAGAACTCGACGAAGCTGAAACGCCCGGCCTGGCGCTGGTTCCAGATGATCGAGGTGATCAGGTAGCCGGAAATCACGAAAAACACGTCCACGCCGACAAATCCACCGGTGAACCCCGGGACGCCAAAGTGGAACAGCACCACGGCAATCACAGCGACTGCGCGCAAGCCGTCGATATCCCTTCGATAAGCGAGTGTGCTCATAAATCTTTAATGCCAATCAGGTGGTTATTTTTTGTACAGCTCAAGGCGCTGCTTCTTGTTTTGCCGGCTCACGGACCTTAACAGATCGCACATCTGCGATCGCCCAGAGTAAAAACAGGCAAAAAAAATGGCGCCCCTGAAGGGCGCCATCTTTCGGACTCAACCGACGATGTTACTTGCGCTTCATCGACAGGAAGAACTCGTCGTTGGTCTTGGTCGTTTTCAGCTTGTCGACCAGGAACTCGATGGCAGCCACTTCGTCCATCGGGTGCAGCAGCTTGCGCAGAATCCACATGCGCTGCAGCTCGTCGTCGGCGGTCAGCAACTCTTCGCGGCGGGTGCCGGAGCGGTTGATGTTGATGGCCGGGAACACACGCTTCTCGGCGATCTTGCGATCCAGAGGCAGTTCCATGTTGCCGGTACCCTTGAACTCTTCGTAGATCACTTCGTCCATCTTCGAGCCGGTTTCAACCAGCGCGGTGGCGATAATGGTCAGCGAGCCGCCTTCTTCGATGTTACGCGCAGCACCGAAGAAACGCTTCGGCTTCTCCAGGGCGTGAGCATCGACACCACCGGTCAGTACCTTGCCGGAGCTCGGGATCACGGTGTTGTAGGCACGGGCCAGACGGGTGATGGAGTCGAGCAGGATCACCACGTCCTTCTTGTGTTCGACCAGGCGCTTGGCCTTCTCGATCACCATTTCAGCCACTTGTACGTGACGGGTCGGCGGCTCGTCGAAGGTCGAGGCAACCACTTCGCCGCGCACGGTGCGCTGCATTTCGGTCACTTCTTCCGGACGCTCGTCGATCAACAGCACGATCAGGTGAACTTCAGGGTTGTTACGGGCGATGTTGGCCGCGATGTTCTGCAGCATGATCGTCTTGCCGGCTTTCGGCGGTGCAACGATCAGACCGCGCTGGCCTTTGCCGATCGGGGCGCACAGGTCGATCACACGACCGGTCAGGTCTTCGGTGGAACCGTTGCCGGCTTCCATCTTCATGCGCACGGTCGGGAACAGCGGGGTCAGGTTCTCGAAGAGAATCTTGTTTTTCGCGTTCTCTGGACGATCGAAGTTGATCGTGTCGACTTTGAGCAGGGCGAAGTAACGCTCGCCTTCCTTTGGCGGCCGGATCTTGCCAACGATGGTGTCACCGGTGCGCAGGTTGAAACGGCGGATCTGGCTCGGCGAGACGTAAATGTCGTCAGGGCCGGCGAGGTAGGAAGCGTCAGCGGAGCGCAGGAAGCCGAAGCCGTCCTGGAGAATCTCCAGCACGCCATCACCGGAGATTTCCTCACCGCTTTTCGCGTGCTTTTTCAGCAGGGAGAAAATCACGTCCTGCTTGCGCGAACGGGCCATATTTTCTATGCCCATCTGTTCGGCCAATTCGAGCAGTTCGGTAATCGGCTTTTGCTTGAGTTCAGTCAGATTCATATAGGAATGACGTAATCATTTATGGAGGGGGGGAAATTAAGCTTTTGGCTTAATGAGGCCGCGCCGCGGAGAAGGCGACAGGATCGCGTACTTGTTCGAAAAGGAGTGCGTCGGCGACGGCTAGCAGGGGGCAGTGGAGAAACCAGTGCGGGGCCGAATGTACCACCTGAGTTTCGGAGCGTCTAGCCCTGAATACGCAAAAAGCCCCGCGATTTGCGGGGCTTTTTGAGGACAATCTTTACCGCGACGCTTAGATGTTGGCGTCGAGGAAAGCAGCCAGTTGCGACTTCGACAGAGCGCCGACCTTGGTCGCTTCCACGTTGCCGTTCTTGAACAGCATCAGGGTCGGAATACCACGTACGCCGTGCTTGGCAGGGGTTTCCTGGTTTTCGTCGATGTTCAGCTTGGCAACGGTCAGCTTGCCTTTGTAAGTCTCTGCAATCTCGTCCAGAACCGGAGCGATCATTTTGCAAGGGCCGCACCATTCAGCCCAGTAGTCGACCAGGACAGCGCCTTCGGCCTTGAGTACGTCGGCTTCGAAGCTAGCGTCGCTAACGTGTTTGATCAGATCGCTGCTCATGGAATTCTCCAGGTTGTAAGCAAAAAAACGTGGCCCATCATAGCCGCCCTTCCCTTGTTCAGGAAGCCGCAGATGATTGAGTCTTGCTATGGCACTCGATGAGTTTGGGTATAGCTCAAGTCACGCGCTGGCGGGGGCGATGAAGGCAATTCCGGTGCGCAGTGCCGCGTTGCGCACGTGCTCCTGCATGGCTTTCTGGGCGGCAGCGGACGCCCGGCGCGCCAGGGCGCGGAGGATCTTGCGGTGCTCCTGCCAGGTTTCCATGGCCCGTTCGGCACGGATGAACGGTAACTTCTGGCTCTCCAGAAAGATGTCGGCGCTGGCGGTGAGGATGCTCAGCATCGCCTGATTGCCGCTGGCCCGCAGGATCCGCCGGTGGAATTCGAAATCCAGTTTCGCCGCGGCCTCGAAGTCGCCGGCACGCAGTTGCTCGCGCATGGCGGCCACGTTGTCTTCCAGCTCATCCAGATCAAACGTGCTCAGCGTCACTGCCGCCAGCCCGGCCGCGAACCCTTCCAGCGCATAGCGCAACTGAAAGATTTCCAACGGTGAAGCCTGGGCTGCAAACGGCCAGGCCGGCGCACCTTCCCCGCGCGGCAGCTCCACCGGCGCCTGCACAAACACGCCTTTGCCCGGCTGAATGCTGACCACCCCCAGCGCACTCAAGGACGACAACGCTTCGCGCAACGATGCCCGGCTGACCCCCAACTGCACCGCCAGATCCCGTTGCGAAGGCAGCGCATCGCCGGGGCCGAAACCCTGCTCGGTAATCAGTTTGCGGATCGCTTGCAGCGCCACTTCGGGTACGGCGCGGGAGATCGAGTTCATGGTTTTCCAGTCGGACCAGGCCAAGGTGCGGCCAGTTGTAAAGCTATTCGAGGCGTCAGGCAAGTCATGCCCCAGTGGGGTTCGACGGCGCACGCCGATGCGCTATCGCAGTGCGAAATCCAACCTGACTGTTCAGACCAGTAAGACCGAACAAACCCGCTAAACCCGTGGCTTTGCGCAGCCAAACCGCTGTCTTGGCACGGCCCATGCTCTGTCCGATCGCAGAATTCACTTCCCGCCGATCCGGAGATTGTCCATGACGAAGCGTTACAGCGCCCTCCTCGCCGCCCTGTTTGCCGGTCTGATGCTGAGCCAGGCCCCCGCCCATGCCGACGGTCTGGACGACGTGGTCAAACGCGGCACCCTGAAAGTTGCCGTGCCTCAGGACTTCCCGCCGTTCGGCTCGGTCGGCCCGGACATGAAGCCGCGCGGCCTGGACATCGACACCGCCAAACTGCTGGCCGACCAGCTCAAGGTCAAACTCGAACTGACCCCGGTCAACAGCACTAACCGCATTCCTTTCCTCACCACCGGCAAGGTCGACTTGGTGATTTCCAGCCTCGGCAAGAACCCCGAACGCGAGAAAGTCATCGATTTCTCCCACGCGTATGCGCCGTTCTACCTCGCGGTATTCGGCCCGCCAGACGCAGCCGTCAGCACCCTGGACGACCTCAAGGGCAAGACCATCAGCGTCACCCGTGGCGCCATCGAAGACATCGAATTGACCAAGGTCGCCCCCGAAGGCGTGACCATCAAGCGCTTCGAGGACAACAACTCGACCATCGCCGCCTACCTCGCAGGCCAGGTCGACCTGATCGCCAGCGGCAACGTGGTGATGGTGGCGATCAGCGAAAAGAGCCCGAAACGCGTACCGGCGCTGAAAGTGAAGCTCAAGGATTCGCCGGTCTACGTCGGCGTAAACAAGAACGAGCCGGCGCTGCTGGGCAAGGTCAACGAGATCCTGGCCACCGCCAAGGCTGACGGCGCACTGGAAAAGAACGCACAGACCTGGCTCAAAGAGCCGCTGCCGGCCGACCTCTGACCGGCGGCGCGGGAGACTTTCATGGCTTATCAGTTCGATTTCTTGCCGGTGGTGGAAAACACCGACCTGCTGCTGCGCGGGGCGCTGTTCACCCTTGAGCTGACAGCCATCGGCGCGCTGTTCGGGGTTGGTGTGGGCATCGTCGGGGCGCTGGTGCGGGCGTGGAACATCCGCCCGTTCTCGACAATCTTCGGCGTATACGTCGAGTTGATCCGCAACACGCCGTTTCTGGTGCAGCTGTTCTTCATCTTCTTCGGTCTGCCGCCCCTCGGCGTGCAGATTTCCGAGTGGCAGGCCGCGGTGCTGGCGATGGTGATCAACCTCGGTGCGTACTCGACCGAGATCATCCGTGCCGGCATCCAGGCGATTCCGCGCGGGCAACTGGAGGCCGCTGCTGCGCTGGCGATGAGCCGGTTCGAAGCATTCCGCCACGTGGTGCTGCTGCCGGCGCTGGGCAAGGTCTGGCCGGCGCTGAGCAGCCAGATCATCATCGTCATGCTCGGTTCGGCGGTGTGTTCGCAGATCGCCACCGAGGAGTTGAGCTTCGCCGCCAACTTCATTCAGTCGCGCAACTTCCGCGCCTTTGAAACCTATGCCCTGACCACCCTCATTTATCTGTGCATGGCGCTGCTGATCCGTCAGTTACTGAACTGGCTCGGTCGGCGCTACCTGTCGAAAAGCAGCGCAAGGAGCAGCCAATGAGCGACTTCACGTTCTGGGACATCCTGCGCAACCTGCTCACCGGCCTGCAATGGACGCTGGCGTTGTCGCTAGTGGCGTTCATTGGCGGCGGGATCGTCGGGTTGCTGATCCTGGTGATGCGCATCTCGAAAAACACCCTGCCCAGCAGCATTGCCCGCACCTGGATCGAACTGTTCCAGGGCACGCCGTTGCTGATGCAACTGTTTCTGGTGTTCTTCGGCGTGGCACTGGCCGGGGTGGAGATTTCTCCGTGGATGGCGGCGGCGATTGCCCTGACGCTGTTCACCAGCGCCTATCTGGCAGAGATCTGGCGCGGTTGCGTCGAGGCGATTCCCAATGGTCAGTGGGAGGCCTCGTCGAGCCTGGCGCTGAATCCGCTGGAGCAATTGCGCTACGTGATCCTGCCGCAAGCGCTGCGCATCGCCGTGGCGCCGACCGTGGGCTTCTCGGTGCAGGTGGTCAAAGGCACCGCCGTGACCTCGATCATCGGCTTCACCGAACTGACCAAGACCGGCGGCATGCTCGCCAACGCCACCTTCGAACCGTTCATGGTCTACGGCCTCGTCGCCGCTGGCTACTTCCTGCTCTGCTACCCCTTGTCCCTCAGTGCGCGCTACCTGGAAAGGAGACTGTATGCCTCTGCTTAGAATTTCCGCCCTGCATAAATACTACGGCGATCACCACGTGCTAAAAGGCATCGACCTGAGCGTCGAGGAAGGCCAGGTCGTGGCGATCATCGGCCGCAGCGGTTCGGGCAAATCCACCCTGTTGCGCACCCTCAACGGCCTGGAATCGATCAACGACGGCGTGATCGAAGTCGACGGCGAATACCTCGACGCGGCCCGCGCCGACCTGCGCAGCCTGCGGCAGAAAGTCGGGATGGTGTTCCAGCAATTCAATCTGTTCCCGCACCTGACGGTGGGCGAAAACGTGATGCTCGCGCCGCAAGTGGTGCAGAAAGTGCCCAAGGCCAAGGCTGCGGAGCTGGCACGGCAGATGCTGGAGCGCGTCGGCCTCGGCGAGAAATTCGATGCGTTCCCCGAGCGTCTTTCCGGCGGCCAGCAACAACGCGTGGCGATTGCCCGGGCGCTGGCGATGTCGCCCAAGGTGCTGCTGTGCGACGAGATCACCTCGGCGCTGGACCCGGAACTGGTCAACGAAGTGCTCAGCGTGGTCCGCCAGCTCGCGAAGGAAGGCATGACGCTGATCATGGTCACCCACGAAATGCGCTTCGCCCGGGAAGTCGGGGACAAACTGGTGTTCATGCACCAGGGCAAGGTGCATGAGGTAGGCGACCCGAAGCTGTTGTTTGCCGATCCGCAGACGCCGGAACTGGCGAATTTCATCGGAACCGTGGAAGTCGCAGGCTGAAAGCAGGCCGTCAGTGCGCTAAATCAAGGGTTTGTACCATGCGCGTTGGCGGCAGCGTTTGATCGTGGCACGATGTCGAGGTTATCGACCGAGACCCCCAGACCATGCCGCAATCCCAAGCCAAGAATCTGTCCCTGATCGCCGCGATCGACCTGGGCTCCAACAGCTTCCACATGGTCGTGGCCAAGGCCCAGAACGGCGAAATCCGTATTCTCGAACGTCTCGGGGAGAAGGTTCAGCTGGCCGCCGGCATCGACGATGAGCGCCATCTCAACGAAGAATCCATGCAGCGCGGGCTCGATTGCCTGAAGCGTTTTGCCCAACTGATCAACGGTATGCCGCTGGGCGCCGTGCGGATCGTCGGCACCAACGCCCTGCGCGAGGCGCGCAACCGTGGCGAATTCATCCGCCGCGCCGAAGAAATCCTCGGCCACCCGGTGGAAGTCATCTCCGGTCGTGAAGAGGCGCGCCTGATCTACCTCGGCGTCTCTCACACCCTTGCCGACACCCCGGGCAAACGCCTGGTCGCCGACATCGGCGGCGGCAGTACCGAGTTCATCATCGGGCAACGGTTCGAGCCGTTGTTGCGCGAAAGCCTGCAAATGGGCTGCGTGAGTTTCACCCAGCGCTACTTCAAGGACGGCAAGATCACCCCGGCCCGCTACGCCCAGGCCTACACGGCGGCGCGGCTGGAAATCATGAGCATCGAACACGCCCTGCACCGCCTGACCTGGGATGAAGCCATCGGCTCCTCGGGCACCATCCGCGCCATCGGCCTGGCGCTGAAGGCTGGCGGACATGGCACCGGTGAAGTGAATGCCGAAGGTCTGGCGTGGCTCAAGCGTCGCCTGTTCAAGCTCGGCGATGTCGACAAGATCGATTTCGAAGGGATCAAGCCTGACCGCCGCGCGATCTTCCCGGCCGGCCTGGCGATTCTCGAAGCGATCTTCGACGCCCTCGAACTGCAACGCATGGATCACTGCGAAGGCGCGCTGCGCGAAGGCGTGCTGTATGACCTGCTCGGCCGCCATCATCACGAAGACGTGCGCGAACGCACCCTGACCTCGCTGATGGAGCGTTACCACGTCGATCTGGAACAGGCCGCACGGGTCGAGCGCAAAGCCCTGCATGCCTTCGACCAAGTTGCCGTGGACTGGGAGCTGGACGACGGCATCTGGCGCGAACTGCTGGGCTGGGCGGCGAAAGTGCACGAAGTCGGGCTCGACATCGCCCACTACCAATACCACAAGCACGGCGCCTACCTGATCGAGCACTCGGACCTGGCCGGTTTCTCCCGCGAAGACCAGCAAATGCTCGCCCTGCTGGTGCGCGGGCACCGCCGCAACATCCCCAAGGACAAGTTTGCCGAGTTCGGCGACGACGGCGACAAGCTGATCCGCCTGTGCGTGCTGCTGCGCTTTGCGATCCTGTTCCATCACATTCGCGGCACCCAGACCATGCCGCAGGTGGCGCTGCATGCCAACGGCGACAACCTCGATGTGGAATTCCCGGAGAACTGGCTGGATGAAAACCAGCTGACTCAGGCGGATTTCGCACTTGAGGCCGAGTGGCTGACGCGTGTCGGAATTGTTCTGACCGTGCACTGAGTAGCCGGCAGGCACAAAAAAGGCGATCCGGATGGATCGCCTTTTTTATTGCGCCGAAATCTTCAGTCAGCTGCTGACCGGCAGAATCGGGCTGCCCAGGCGCTCCAGCAACGTCGCCTGCGCACTGCGCGGGTTCTGGTTGCCGGTCGGCGTGTTGCGGATGTAGCGGCCGTCCGACTGCAGGCTCCAGCTGTGGGTGTTGTCGGTCAGGTACAGCTCCAGCTCTTTCTTGACCCGGGTCAGCAGCTTCTTGCCTTCCACCGGGAAGCAAGTCTCGACGCGCTTGTCGAGGTTGCGCTCCATCCAGTCGGCGCTGGACAGGAACATCTGCTCCTCGCCACCGTTGAGGAAGTAGAACACCCGGGTGTGTTCAAGGAAGCGACCGATGATCGAGCGCACGTGAATGTTGTGCGAAACCCCGGCGATGCCCGGCCGCAGGCAGCACATGCCGCGCACCACCAGATCGATGCGCACGCCGGACTGGCTGGCCTTGTACAGCGCGCGGATGATCTTCGGATCGGTCAGCGAGTTGAACTTGGCGATGATGTGCGCCGGTTTGCCGTCGAGCGCGAATTGCGTCTCGCGCAGGATCATGTCGAGCATGCCCTTCTTCAGGGTGAACGGCGCGTGCAGCAGCTTCTTCATGCGCAGCGTCTTACCCATGCCGATCAACTGGCTGAACAGTTTGCCGACGTCTTCGCACAAGGCGTCGTCGGAGGTCAGCAGGCTGTAGTCGGTGTACAGACGGGCGTTGCCGGCGTGGTAGTTACCGGTGCCGAGGTGCGCGTAACGCACGATCTCGCCGGCTTCGCGACGCAGGATCAGCATCATCTTGGCGTGGGTCTTGAAGCCGACCACGCCATAGATCACCACCGCACCCGCCGCTTGCAGACGGCTGGCCAGTTGCAGGTTGGATTCTTCGTCGAAGCGCGCACGCAGCTCGATGACCGCCGTCACTTCCTTGCCGTTACGCGCGGCGTCCACCAGCGCATCGACGATTTCCGAGTTGGCGCCGGAGCGGTACAGGGTCTGGCGTACGGCCAGAACGTGCGGGTCTTTCGCGGCCTGGCGCAGCAGGTCGACCACCGGGGTGAACGACTCGAACGGGTGCAGTAGCAGGATGTCCTGTTTGCTGACAACGCTGAAAATGTTCTCGCTGTTTTGCAGCAGTTTCGGGATCTGCGGCGTGAACGGCGTGTATTGCAGCTCTGGATGACTGTCCAGACCGGTGATGCTGAACAGACGCGTCAGGTTGACCGGACCGTTGACCTGATACAGCTCGGTCTCGCTCAGGTTGAACTGCTTGAGCAGGTAGTCCGACAGGTGTTTCGGGCAGGTGTCGGCGACTTCCAGGCGCACGGCATCACCGTAACGACGGGAGAACAACTCACCACGCAGGGCGCGGGCCAGGTCTTCGACGTCTTCGGAGTCGAGCGCCAGGTCAGCGTTTCGGGTCAGACGGAACTGGTAGCAGCCTTTTACCTTCATGCCCTGGAACAGGTCATCGGCGTGAGCATGGATCATCGACGACAGGAACACATAGTTGTCGCCAGGACCGCCGACTTCTTCCGGCACCTTGATGATCCGCGGCAGCAAGCGTGGCGCCGGGATGATTGCCAGACCGGAATCGCGACCGAAGGCATCGATGCCTTCGAGCTCGACGATGAAGTTCAGGCTCTTGTTCACCAGCAACGGGAACGGGTGCGTCGGGTCGAGGCCGATCGGGGTGATGATCGGCGCGATCTCGTCGCGGAAGTAACGGCGCACCCAGGTCTTGAGCTTGGTCGTCCAGTAGCGGCGACGGATGAAGCGCACCTGATGCTTTTCCAGCTCCGGCAGCAGGATGTCGTTGAGGATCGCGTACTGACGGTCTACATGACCGTGCACCAGCTCGCTGATCCGCGCCAATGCCTGATGCGGTTGCAGGCCGTCGGCGCCGGCCTGTTCACGGGCAAAGGTGATCTGCTTCTTGAGGCCGGCGACGCGGATCTCGAAAAACTCGTCGAGGTTGCTGGAGAAGATCAGCAGGAACTTCAGCCGCTCCAGCAACGGGTAGGACTCGTCCAGCGCCTGTTCCAGCACGCGGATGTTGAACTGCAGTTGCGACAATTCCCGGTGGATATACAGGCTGCTGTCATCCAGGCCGGGAATCGCGATCGCCGGGGCCGCCGGAGCGGGTTCAGTTGCCGGCGCGGGTGGCGCGGGCTCCAGTTCCGGCGGGGTTTCGGTAATCTGCTCGACCACGGGTTGAGCTTCTTTTACGGCAACTTCAGTGAGTCCTTCGGTATTCATCGAATGTTCCTGGGAGGGCTATTTCTGCTCTCGTAACAATTGAGCGGCACGGACAGCAAAGTAAGTCAGGATGCCATCAGCGCCGGCACGTTTAAAGGCGGTCAGGGATTCGAGGATCACGCCTTCGCTCAACCAGCCATTCTGGATCGCCGCCATGTGCATGGCGTATTCGCCGCTAACCTGATAGACGAAGGTCGGCACTTTGAAGGCATCTTTTACCCGGAACAAAATGTCCAGGTACGGCATGCCGGGTTTGACCATGACCATGTCCGCGCCTTCAGACAAGTCCGCGCCCACTTCGTGCAGCGCTTCGTCGCTGTTGGCCGGGTCCATCTGATAGGAAGCCTTGTTCGCCTTGCCCAGGTTCGCGGCCGAACCCACGGCATCGCGGAACGGGCCGTAATAGGCGCTGGCGTACTTGGCCGAGTAGGCCATGATCCGCACGTTGACGTGACCGGCCAGCTCCAGCGCTTCGCGGATCGCCTGAATGCGGCCGTCCATCATGTCCGACGGGGCAACCACCTGAGCGCCAGCGGCGGCGTGGGACAACGCTTGTTTGACCAGTGCATCGACGGTGATGTCGTTCTGCACATAGCCTTCTTCATCGAGAATGCCGTCCTGACCGTGAGTGGTGAACGGGTCGAGGGCGACGTCAGTGATTACGCCCAGCTCCGGGAATCGGTCACGCAGGGCGCGGGTGGCGCGCTGGGCGATACCTTCGGGATTCCAGGCTTCGGCGGCATCGAGGGATTTGAGTTCCGGTGGCGTGACCGGGAACAGCGCCAGCGCCGGAATTCCCAGTTCGACCCATTTGGCGGCTTCTTCAAGCAGCAGGTCGATGGTCAGGCGCTCGACACCTGGCATCGAGGCCACGGCTTCGCGGCGGTTTTCACCGTCGAGCACGAACACCGGCAGGATCAGGTCATCGACCGTCAACACGTTCTCACGCACCAGTCGCCGGGAAAAATCATCACGGCGATTGCGACGCAGGCGGGTGGCAGGGAACAGACGGTTGGCTGGGGTAAAGCTCACGGCAGACTCCTGAGCCCGCGCTGACGGGCGAGTGTGGCAGTTATAAGCGGCCATTATGACGAACAGATGACAGTTATGTGTGTCCTGCGGCAGGTAGTCGCATTCCATTGTCGTTGTAGGAATTGTTCACGTCGAGACACATTTCGACACTTTCCTGAATGTGTCCGAAGGGTTAGGCTGCGCGTTCATTTCGCCAGCACCCAGACAATGCTCCAACAATTTCTGCATGACTTCGGCTACTTTGCCCTGTTTCTCGGCACGTTCTTCGAAGGCGAAACCATCCTGGTGCTCGCGGGCTTCCTCGCGTTCCGTGGATACATGGACATCAACCTGGTGGTGGTCGTGGCGTTCTTCGGCAGCTATGCCGGCGATCAGCTGTGGTACTTCCTGGGTCGCAAGCACGGGCGCAAATTGCTGGCGCGCAAACCGCGCTGGCAAATGATGGGCGACCGCGCGCTGGAGCACATCCGCAAGCACCCGGACATCTGGGTCCTGAGCTTCCGCTTCGTGTACGGCCTGCGCACGGTGATGCCGGTGGCGATCGGCCTGTCGGGCTACCCGCCGGGACGCTATCTGCTGCTGAACGGGATTGGCGCTGCGATCTGGGCCGCCGCCCTCGCTGCGGCCGCGTACCACTTCGGTGCGGTACTCGAAGGTATGCTGGGCAGCATCAAGAAGTATGAACTGTGGGTACTCGGCGCACTGCTGGTGCTAGGCGTCGGCCTGTGGCTGCGCCGCCGGTTCAAGAATGCCCGGCTGGCGAAAAAGGTCTACGAAGACGAGCAGGCCGAACAACTGGCCAAAGCCGAACGGCACAAGGCCGAACTGGCCAAGGCTGCCGACCCTAAGACGCCAGCCGAGTAAACCGCTGACGGCAGCAATACAGCCCGATGCCGCTGAGCAGGCTGTAACCGAGCAGACCGACCCAAATCTGTGGGCCGGCCGGCCAGAGTCCCACCAGCGGCGCCAGCCACACCAGCGGCAGGTTCGCCGCCAGCCGCAGCAGTTCCAGCCTCAGCGCCCACGGGCGATTCTCAAGGGCCACGCCCAACACAAACAAACCAAACGCCACCGCGCCCCAGCCCAGTACCAGGGCGCCGGTCGACAGGCTGTGCTCCAGATTCATCAGATAACTGCCCAGCGCCACATAAACGGCGAATTGCAGCATCACGTACCACTGCTGCCGGGTGCCCAACGGTACTTCGAATTTGCGGAACCGGCTCAGGTCCGGCTTGCTCATCGGGTACTTCGCCGCCACGTCCGCCGGACGCCACCCCGTGCGCATGAACCAGATCCGCAGCATGTCCCACTTGCTCCCGGCACGGCGCGCGTCGTCCCACAGCTGCGCGTAGAACTGCACGTTGGCCCACAGTGGATTCCAACTCGCCAGCGGCGTGGTCACACCGAAAATCACCGGTTCGTTGTCGTCCTCTTCCTGGAACGAGCCGAACAGACGATCCCAAATAATGAACACCCCGCCGTAGTTGCGATCCATGTAGAGAGCGTTCTGTGCATGGTGGGCCCGATGATTCGACGGTGTGACGAAGCACCATTCAAACCAGCCAAGCTTGGGAATGTGTCGGGTGTGAACCCAGAACTGATACAGCAGATTCAGCGCCGCAACACTGACGAACACCAGCAACGGCACGCCGAGCACAGCCATCGGCAGATAGAAGATCCAGCCCAGCAGAAACCCGGTGCTGGTCTGGCGCAAGGCGGTGGAAAGGTTGTAGTCCTCGCTCTGGTGATGCACCGAATGAGCGGCCCAGAGAATGTTCCGCTCGTGCCCCATGCGGTGCAGCCAGTAATAGCAGAAGTCGTAGAGGACAAAAGCGAAGACCCACACCCAGACACTGTCCACCGGCAACCTGAGCAGCGCCAGATGCTCCAGGGCAAAGCCGTAGGTCACCAGCCCAACGCCTTTGGTCAGCAGGCCGGTGGTGGTCGACAACACCCCGGTGCTGATGCTGTTCACCGCATCGGCCAGGCGATAGTTGCTCACCCCGCGCCAACGGTCGGCGATGAGCTCTGCCACGATCAATACGAAGAAAAACGGCACCGCATACAGAATGAAGTTCATGACGTGCCCTGATCGAGATCCGTGTGCACAGATCCTAGGTGTAGCCGCGGCTCGACCCTATGGCAACGAACGACAAATTAGTGGACATTTAGCGCCATGAATCTGGAGAGAAGCCCATGAGCAAAAAAGTTGCAGTGATCCTGTCCGGTTGCGGCGTGTACGACGGCGCCGAGATCCACGAAAGCGTCATCACCCTGCTGCGCCTCGACCAGCGCGGCGCCCAGGTGCAGTGCTTCGCCCCGGACATCGCGCAATTGCATGTGATCAACCACCTCACCGGCAAGGAGATGCCCGAGTCGCGCAACGTGCTGGTGGAATCGGCACGCATCGCCCGCGGCAACGTCAAGGATGTCCGTGAAGCCGATGTCGATGACTTTGATGCGCTGATCGTGCCCGGCGGTTTTGGCGCAGCGAAGAACCTGTCGAACTTCGCCGTCGAAGGCGCGGGCTGCTGCGTTCAGCCAGACGTACTGGCGCTGACCGAAGCCTTTGCCGAAGCGGGTAAACCGGTGGGCCTGATGTGCATTTCGCCGGCGCTGGCCGCCAAGATCTACGGCCCGGGCGTGACCTGCACCATCGGCAATGATGCCGACACCGCCACGGCGATCGGCAAGATGGGCGCCACCCACGAAGACTGCGCGGTGACCGACATCATCGAAGACAAGGCGCGCAAACTGGTGACCACCCCGGCCTACATGCTGGCGCAGTCGATCAGTGAAGCGGCTTCGGGGATCAACAAGTTGGTGGATCGCGTGCTTGAGCTGACCCACGAAAACGACGCCTGAACCCGTCTTCATGTAGCGATCGTTCCCACGCCCTGTGGGAACGATCAATCAGGATTGACGGGACAGCCGCGTCAGGATCCGGTCCAGCGCATTGGCGAACGCCTGCTTCTCCCGGTCGCCGAACGGCGCCGGGCCGCCGCTGACCTGGCCCTGCTCGCGCAGATCGGTGAACAGGTTGCGTGTCGCCAGCCGTTCACCCATGTTCTGCGCATCGAACTCCTTGCCTCGCGGGTCCAGCGCTGCCACGCCCTTCTTCACCAGCCGGTCGGCCAGCGGGATGTCGCTGCAGATCACCAGCTCGCCCGGCACCGCGTGTTCCACCAGATAATCATCCGCCGCATCCGGGCCACTCGGCACCACGATCAGCTTGACGATCGTCAGCGCCGGTTTGCTTTGCGGCTGCCCCGCCACCAGCACCACTTCGAAGCGGCGCTTGAGGGCGAACTTCACCACCAGTTCCTTGGCCATCTTCGGGCAGGCGTCGGCATCGATCCATACGCGCATCATCTCAAGCCGCCACTCGGCGCTTTTCAGCCACCCAACTGCGGCCGTACAGCACGATGATCGCCGCAATCGCCACAGCCTGCGCCGTCAGCGAATAGGCATCGGCGTGAATCCCCAGCCAGTCGAAATCGAAGAACGCCACCGGGCGAGTGCCGAAGATCCCGGCTTCCTGCAACGCCTTCACACCATGACCGGCAAACACCACCGACAGCGCGCAGAGCAGCGCCGCGTTGATGCTGAAAAACAGTGCCAGCGGCAGTTTCGCCGAGCCGCGCAGGATCACCCACGCCAGACCGAACAGCAGCACCAGCGCCGTCGCCCCACCCGCCAACACCGCGTTGTGTCCGGCAGGCCCCGCCTGCAACCACAGGGTTTCGTAGAACAGGATCACCTCGAACAGCTCGCGGTACACCGAGAAGAACGCGAGGATGGCGAAGCCGAATCGGCCACCGCCACCGACCAGGCTCTGCTTGATGTAGTCCTGCCAGGCCGCTGCGTGGCGACGGTCGTGCATCCACACCCCGAGCCACAGCACCATGACGCTGGCGAACAGCGCGGTGGCGCCTTCCAGTAGTTCGCGCTGGGAGCCGCTGACATCGATCACGTACGCCGCCAGCGCCCAGGTGCCGAGACCGGCCAGCAACGCCAGACCCCAGCCGACGTTGACGCTGCGCACCGCCGATTGCTGGCCGGTATTGCGCAGGAACGCGAGGATCGCCGCCAGCACCAGAATCGCTTCCAGCCCTTCACGCAGCAGAATCAGCAGCCCGGAGATATAACTCAGCGACCAGCTCAGTCCGTCGCTGCCCAGCAGGCCGGCGGATTCCTTGAGTTTGGCCTTGGCCGCGTCGAGACGCTGCTCGGCCTGCTCGACCGACAAGCCATCCTGCAGCGATTGCCGGTAGGCCATCAGGGATTTTTCGGTGTCCTTGCGCACGTTGGCGTCGACGTTATCCAGCGAGCTTTCGACCAGTTCGAAGCCTTCCAGATACGCGGCAACGGACAAGTCATAAGCCTGATCACGCTCGCCGGCGCGGTAAGCGGCAAGGCTCTTGTCCAGCGTCGCGGCGGTGTAGTCGAGCAACTGCGCCGGGCCTCGCTTGACCTGCGGCGGTTGCGCCCGCTGAGCACGGAAGGTCGCGGCGGCGGCCGGGCCTTCGGCGGCCTGCACTTCGGCCGGCGTCTGACGGGCGAGGTCGGCGATGTTGTAGGTCTTGTCGGATTTGGCCGTGGCCGGATCGGCGCTGAACTGAGCGATATAGGTCGCCAGATCCCAGCGCTGACGATCGTCCAGTTGATCGGCGAAGGCCGGCATGTCGGTGCCTTCGACGCCCTGGCCGAGGGTGTTGTAGATCGCGTACAGGCTCAGGTGATCCAGGCGCGCCGCATCACGCAGGTTGGCCGGCGCGGGCTCCATGCCGACACCCGCAGGGCCATCGCCGGCACCGTTGGTGCCATGACACACCGAGCAGTGCTGG
The DNA here is from genome assembly GCF_059421845.1 of Pseudomonas sp. GW821-FHT02C04. Lineage (NCBI taxonomy): Bacteria > Pseudomonadati > Pseudomonadota > Gammaproteobacteria > Pseudomonadales > Pseudomonadaceae > Pseudomonas > Pseudomonas sp. GW821-FHT02C04. The sequence goes on from NZ_JBWKVT010000002.1 coordinate 392,045, forward strand.
GTATAGAGCGGCGCGCCACGGGTCGGATCCGGGGTGATGATCGGGGCCTGGCTGACTTCATAGGCCACCGCCAGTTTCGCCCCCAGTTGCCGGGCCTGACGGGCGACGTCCGCGCCGTCTTGCTTGGCGGTGATGGCGGCGAGCAGAGCGTCGATGCCTTGCTCCAGGCCGGCCTTCTCCGGTTTGGCCGGCATGCCGGCAATCAAGCCTTGCAGCGCGCGGGTGAACTCCAGTTGTTCGCGGTATTCGGCATCGTCGATGACCTTGCCCGCCTCTACCGTTGGCGGGTAATCGGCGCTGATGTAATCGAGCAGGTGCAGCGCTTGCGGCGCGCCTTCCACGGTATCGGCCAGCAGATTGAAGCTGCTCAGGGCAAACAACGGGAACACCAGCCAGGCCAGGAATCGGGACGAGGCAGTCATGAAGGGGTCTCAATTGGAAATGCGAAGTAACACATTGTTCACGTCGGGGAAGCCTGACTCAAGCTTTCTCTCCAATCCCCGGCACATAGCTATCGCCCGCCCCTATAATCCGACACCTCCCGCCTCACTGTTCAAGGAAGAGCTGCACTCCATGCGCCAATGCCTGCTGTTCCCGGTGTTAATCGGCACGATCCTGCTACTGAGCGGATGCGCCGCCTACCGCAATTACGATCTGGAGATGCAGCAGACCAATGACCGGTTGATGCTCGGCGACTATCAGGGCGCCCTGGATGTGCTGGAATGGCACAACCCCTGGGAAGACAAGGACCTGCTCTATTACTTCGAGAAGGGCTCGATTCTCAGCTTCGCCAACGCACGCCCCCAGAGCCAGAAGGCCTGGCGCAGCGCCGACCGCATGGTGTTTCAACGTGAAGAGGCCGTGCCTTCTGCGCCCATGAAGCTGCTCAATCGGTTCTCCTATGAAATGGGCACCATGCTGGTCAACGATAAGTTGAGCCGCTACGACGGCTACGACTACGAGAAGGTCATGCTGACCACACAGATGGCCCTCAACCAATTGGGCGAAAGTGATTTCGACGGCGCCCGTGCCGACATCAAGAAGACCCACGAACGTGAAGCACTGATCGCCCGCCAGCGAGAGCGTCAGTACGAAGAGCTCGAGGAACAGGCCAAGGCTCAAGGCATCGTCGTGAAATACAAGGATCTGCAGGGCTATCCTGTCACCACCCTGGATGCGCCGGCAGTGATCGAACTGAAGAATGGCTACCAGAGTGCTTTCAGCCATTACCTGGCCGGCTTCACCTACGAAGCGCTGGGTGAGCGGGATTTGGCCGCACCGGGTTATCGCCAGGCAATCGAGTTGCGCCCGAACATCCCCTTCCTCGAACAGGCGTTGCGCAATCTCGACAAACCGCCGGCCAAAGATGATGAAAGCGATGTTCTGATCGTCGTCCAGAGCGGTCTGGCACCGGCCCGCAGCTCGGTAACGGTGCCGATCCCGGTGCGGCTCAATGAAAACCTGGTCATTACCGCGCCGATCTCGTTTCCCATCCTGGTGCCGGATACCGTCACACCGGCTTTCGACCACATCATGGTGGATGGCCGCAAACGCCCGCTGACCGCGATTAACAGTGTCACCGACATGGCGTTTCGTACGTTGCGCGATGACATGCCGGCGATCATTTCCCGGGCGATGTTCCGCGCCAACATGGCCGCCATTTCTCAGGCCCAGGAAAACGAACGCAATCCGGCCAAGGCTTCGCTGGTCGTCACCGAGCACGATCCCTTTGAAGAGGCCGACACCCGAACCTGGCGCACGCTGCCCGACAAGACACTGGTGGCACGTATACGGCTGAAGAAAGGCAATCATCAGTTCAATGCGCCGAATGCACCCGGAGCGCCAGCGGTCACCCTGAAAATCGACCGCGATCACCAGTTGGTCAATCTGCGGGTTCTGAGCGATATCGCCAACGTAATCGGTAATGCCAGGCTGCCGGATAAGTAATGGCATCTAACTAACCAGTGCAATTAAAAAGCTATTACATAGCCAGCATCGCCCGCTTATAATGCCGCGCCCTCGTTATCGCGATGCGGCATTAAAGCTCCTCTGTTTATGAGGAATTGGCAGGAGGCCAACGCCACTGCCGATCGGTCCCAGCAGCCCGACCCGCACCCGAGGCTGTCGCTACTCATGGAAGAAGTACCCCATGGCATTCCGCGCTCCCACTCTGATCGCGCTTGGCGCAGTCACTCTGCTGTCCGGCTGTTCGGCGTTTCGCAACTACGACTCCGAGCTGGCCCAGACCAACCAGCAACTGGCCACCGGCAACGTTGACGCCGCCCTGACCCTGCTGGAAAAGAACAACACCGGCCCGGACAAAGACCTGCTCTATTACTTCGAGAAAGGTGAACTGCTGCGCGCCAAGGGCGACCTGTCCGGCAGCCAGAACGCCTGGACCAGCGCCGACCAGGTGGTCGGCAAGTGGGAAGACTCGGTCAAGCTCGACACCGACAAATACCTGGCCCAGTTCGGCAGTTTCCTGGTCAATGACAAGGTTCGTCGCTACGAAGGCTACGACTACGAAAAAGTCATGCTGACCACGCAGATGGCCCTGAACCTGCTGGCGGTCAACGATTTCGACGGCGCCCGCACCGCGATCAAGAAGACGCACGAACGTGAAGCGGTGATCGCCGACCTGCGCGACAAGGAATACCTCAAGAGCGAAGAGGAAGCCGAGAAAGAAGGCATCAAGACCCAGTACAAAGACCTGCAAGGCTACCCGGTCGCCAGCCTCGACGCCCCGGAAGTGGTCGGTCTGAAGAACAGCTACCAGAGCGCGTTCAGCCATTACCTGGCCGGTTTCGTCTACGAAGCCCTGGACGAAAAAGACCTGGCCGCACCGGGTTATCGCAAGGCCGCCGAGCTGCGCCCGAACACGCCGCTGCTGGAGCAGGCGCTGGTCAACCTGGACAAACCGGTCAAGAGCGATGACAGCGACATCCTGATCGTGGTGCAAAGCGGTCTGGCACCGGCCCGCGACTCGATCCGCGTCCCGCTGCCGCTGCCGATCTCCAACAGCGTGGTGATCACCCCGTTGTCGTTCCCGATCATCAAGCCTGACACCTCGACCGCGCCGTTCGCGCAGATCGGTGTCGACGGCCAGCAACTGAACCTGACCGCCCTCAACAGCACCACTGCCATGTCCCGCCGCGCCCTGCGCGATGACATGCCGGGGATCATCCTGCGCACCATGGTGCGCGCGATCACCAAAGGCGTGGCGCAGAAGAAGATCAATGAAACCAACCCGCTGGCGGGCCTGGCGGTCGGTATCTCTTCAGCTGTGCTCGAAGGTGCCGATACCCGTACGTGGCGTACCTTGCCGGACACCACCCAGGTGGTGCGTCTGCGCCTGAAAAAGGGTGAGCATCAGGTTACCCTGCCGAGCGCCGTGGGTGGTTCGGTGGTCAAGATCACCGTCGATCAGCGTTATCAGGTGATCACCCTGCGCGCCGTGGGCAACCAGGTGTTTGCCGCCGGGCTCGCCGCCCACGTGATCCCGAGCGCCAACGCCACTGCTGTGGCCAGCCTCAAACAACCTTAAGAACGGAGTCTTTGCATGCGTTTCAAACTCTTCGCCGTCGCCGCCCTCGCCTTGCTGGCCAGCGGCTGCGCCACCCCGCCACCACCGGAGCCGGGCAGCGCCGCGAGCAAGGTCGTGGCCATGGGCCCGCAGAAACACATCGCGGTCGGCGCCATGCGCGTCGCCCGCGAAAACGGCTTCATGACCGTCAATGTGCAGTTGACCAACACCCTCAACAGCAACAAGACGTTCTACTACCGCTTCGCCTGGCTCGGCCCGGAAGGTTTCCCGATTGCCGAAGAAGAAGTCTGGAAGAGCCAGATGATGTACGGCGCCCAGACCAGCTTCATTCAGGGCATCGCCCCGACACCGAAAGCTGTGGATTTCCGTCTGGAACTCAAGACGCCTTAAGCCCGACACCCTATTCCCGATTCAGAGAGCATTCCCATGTTTGCACGCTTTTCCTTCATCGCTGTCATCGCCCTGCTGGCCAGCGGTTGCGCCAACACTTCGCCGACCCTGGGCAGCAAGAACATCAGCTACGGCGACACCAAGGCCGTTGAAACCGTAACCAACGAGTTCGGTTCGACCGACCTGCAGATGATCGCCGAGTCGATGACCCGTTCCCTCGCCCAGTCCGGCATTCTGCAGGGCCGCCCTGTGGTGCAGGTCTACGACGTGAAGAACAAGACCAGCGAATACATCGACACCCGTGAAATCACCACCAGCATCAAGACTCAGCTGATGAAGTCCGGCGCCGCCCGTTTCGCCAGCGACAACACCGCGATGCAGAGCCAGGTCGACCAGCTCAAGCTGCAGAACCAGAGCGGCCTGTACAAGAAGAACACCGTGGCCAAGACCGGCAACATGATCGCCGCCAAATACCGTCTTGAAGGTTCGATCAGCTCGATCGTCAAGCGCAGCAGCGACTACAAGGACGTCTTCTACAAATTCAGCCTGCAACTGATCGACGTTGAAAGCGGTCTGGCCGAGTGGATGGACGAGAAAGAGATCCGCAAAACCACGGAGCGTTAATTGATGCGCGCATGGATTGGCATGATGGCCCTGGCTTGCGCGTTCAGCGCGCAAGCGGCCCCGAAAGTCGCGGTAACGGATCTGGCGTACCAGGAACGTGTGGAGCAATACATCCACATCGTTTCGTCGAAGAACAATTACCGCGAGGGTTACTACAGCTCCAGCGGTTCTTCGAGCTACAACGAATTCGAAGCCAACACCAGTTACATCGAGCAGGCCGAGCTGCGCAAATTCACCGGCGACATCAAGGGTGAAATCCTGCGCACCGGCATGTTCCAGTTGATCCAGGGCACGCCGTACACCGCTTCGTCCAAGGGTGACATCTACGATGTGATCAAGCGGATCAAGGCCGGCAACTTCAAGGGCGCCGACTACGTGCTGTTCGGCACGGTTTCGGACATCGACTTCACCCAGGACATGAACGAGCTGGCGAACACCGACAGCTATTCAGCCGTACTGGGCCTGACGCTGGTGGCGGATTTCAGCCTGATCAACACCAAGACCTACGAAATCACCTCGGCCTTCACGGCGATGGGTGAAGCGCAGGACACCAAACTGGTGAATCACCGCGACATCAAGATCTCGCTGAACCGCCCACGAGTGGTGCGCGATGTCTCGAAGGCGCTGGGCGAAGACGTCGCCGGACAACTGAGCATGCAGCTCGGCGGCAATGGTTACGAGCAGCCGCGTGAACCGCAGCAGCGCAACAACCTGCCGCGTGACACAGCGCCAGTGATTCTTCACTGACCGGCTGCCGAAAACGAAAAAGGCGACCTGAAAAGGTCGCCTTTTTTATGCCTGCCCGCTTTACGTGGCGGCTTTGCGCAACGTCGCCATGAACGCCGCCGCACCGATGAACAGCCCGGCAAACGTGCGGTTCATGCGTTTCTGCTGGGTCGGTGTGCGCAGCAGACGCAGCACCTTCGACGCCAGACCGGTGTAGCCGGCCATGACGATCAGGTCGACGCAGATCATGGTCACGCCGATTACCACGTACTGGATCAGCAGCGGTGCGTGAGGGTTGATGAACTGCGGCAGCACCGCCAGCATGAACACCAGGGCCTTGGGGTTGCTGATGTTCACCAGGAAGCCACGGAACACCAGCGCCATCGGCCGACCGATCGGGCGTACCGCTGCGTCATCGCTCATGTCCATCGGCAGTGCGCGCCATTGCTTGATCGCCAGATAAACCAGGTACGCGACACCGAACCATTTGATCGCATGGAACGCGGTGGCCGAAGCGGTGAGGATGGCGCCGACACCGGCACCGACGATGGCAATCTGCAGGGCCAGGCCCAGTTGCAGGCCCAGGGCGTTCCAGTAACCGCGCCAGAAACCGTATTGCAGACCGCTGGACATCGACGCAATCGCGCCGGCACCAGGAGAAAGGCTGATCACCCAGCAGGCGGCAAAAAACGCCAGCCATGTTTGAAGCTCCATCGCACACCTCGACTCAGACTCGTGACAAACGTCCAAGCTAATGCGATTCAGGCTGGATGACTACCGATTTTTTCAGGATGTTGCGGCTGCCGACCAATGTGGCCGGCGCCCGATCACTTTTCGAAACCACTGGAAGGGAACACATCCGACCCGCGCCAGCGTCGCACGGAGCGTTGGAAGAACAAACTGTTGGGCACCTGCACCATGGCGCTGCCGGTGCCGAGTTCTTCGGCTTCGATCAGCGTGGTGTAGAGCAGATTGATCGCCACCACCCGGCCTTTGACGCCGGGCTTGTCGGTGGTGTCCACCAGCTCCACCACATCGCCCAGGCGAAACGGACCGACGGTGAAGATCAGAATCGCGCAGAGCAGGTTCGACAGCACACTCCACATGGCGAAGAACGCCACCGCCGCGACGGCGACGAAGCCGGACAACGCCGTCCACAGCACCGTGGCGGAGACTCCGAGGCGCTCCAGCACGAAGATCAGCGCGCTGCCCATGATCAGCCAGCGCAAACCACCGCGCAGCGGCATCAGCAACTGCGGCGGGAATGGATACTTCTCGCCCAGGCGGGTCAGGAATCGGGCGACGACGCGCTGGGCGAAGTAGCCGGCCAGCAGGATCAGCAGAATCTGCACACCGAGCCAGATCGGCTCGATCCACACCGCCGGCAGCGGCAGCTTGAACGCGTCCATCAGGACAGCGCCTCCAGCTCCGACTGCATGCTTTCCAGGGTTTCCAGCGCTTGCATCCACGCCTCTTCAAGTTCGCCTTCGCGCACCTTCAGTTTGGCCTGTTCGGCCAGCAGGTCTCGCAATTCGTTCTTGCGCGCCGGCTCGTAGATGTCGCTGTCGCCAAGACTGGCATCGACCTTGGCAAGCTTCTCGTGCAGCTTGCCCAACTCGGCTTCGAGCTTGTCGGCTTCACGCTTGTGCGGCGCCAGTTGCTGACGCAACGCGGCAGCAGCCTGACGCTGGGCCTTCTTGTCGGTCTTGTCCGGGTTGACCGGCGTGTTGCTGACCGGGGCATTGCGCTGACGATATTCCACCAGCCAGCGGGCGTAGTCTTCGAGGTCGCCGTCGAACTCTTCGACCTTGCCGTCCGCGACCAGGTAGAAGTTGTCGGTGGTGCTCTTGAGCAGATGCCGATCGTGGGAAACCACCAGTACCGCGCCGCTGAATTCCTGCAACGCCATGGTCAGCGCCAGGCGCATTTCCAGATCGAGGTGGTTGGTCGGTTCGTCGAGCAGCAACAGGTTCGGCCGTTCCCAGGCGATCAACGCCAGGGCCAGGCGCGCTTTCTCACCACCGGAGAAATTCAGTACCGGCTCATCGAGTCGCGCACCACGGAAGTCGAAACCACCGAGGAAGTCGCGCAACGTCTGCTCACGCTCGGTTGGCGCCAGGCGCTGCAAGTGCAGCAACGGGCTGGCCTTGGCGTCCAGCGAGTCGAGCTGATGCTGGGCGAAGTAGCCGACGACGGTGTTTTCGCCACGGGTCAGGCGCCCGGCCAGTGGTTCGAGTTCGCCGGCGAGGTTCTTGATCAGGGTCGACTTGCCCGCGCCGTTGGGGCCCAGCAAGCCGATCCGCGCGCCGGGGGTCAGTTGCAGCTTGACCTTCTCCAGCACGGTTCTGTCGCCGTAGCCCAGGTTCGCATCGGACAGGTCGATCAGCGTGCTGGAAATCTTGGTCGATTCACGGAACACGAAGTCGAACGGCGAATCGACGTGAGCCGCCGACAGCTCTTCCATTCGCTCCAGGGCCTTGATCCGGCTCTGGGCCTGACGGGCCTTGGTGGCCTGAGCCTTGAAGCGGGCGATGTAGCTTTCCATGTGCGCACGCTGCGCCTGCTGCTTCTCGTAGGCCTGTTGCTGCTGGGCCAGACGTTCGGCACGGGCGCGTTCGAACGCGGTGTAGCCGCCACGGTAGAGGGTCAGCTTGCGCTGATCGACGTGGGCCACGTGATCGACGACTTCATCGAGGAAATCCCGGTCGTGGGAAATCAGCAACAAAGTGCCGGGGTAACTTTTCAGCCACTCTTCGAGCCAGATGATGGCATCGAGGTCCAAGTGGTTGGTCGGTTCGTCGAGCAGCAGCAGGTCCGATGGGCACATCAAAGCCTGCGCAAGGTTCAGACGCATCCGCCAGCCACCGGAGAAATCTCCTACCTGACGATCCATCTGCTCATTGGTGAAACCGAGACCGGCCAGCAACTTGCGCGCACGCGCATCGGCGGTGTAGCCGTCGGCGCTGTCGAGTTCGATGTGCAGACGAGCCAGTGCGGTGCCGTCGTGAGCCTCTTCGGCTACCGCGAGCTCACGCTGCACTTTGCGCAGACGCAAGTCGCCGTCGAGCACATAGTCGACCGCCAGGCGCTCGAGGGTGTCGACCTCCTGGCGCATGTGGGCGATACGCCAGTCGGCCGGCAACAGGCAATCGCCCGAATCCGGGTGCAACTCACCGCGCAGCAAGGCGAACAGGCTGGATTTGCCGGCGCCGTTGGCACCGATGAGGCCGGCTTTGTGGCCGGCGTGCAGGGTCAGCTCGGCGTCTTCTAGCAGACGTTGCGGGCCACGCTGTAAAGTCAGGTTCTGAAGTCGGATCATAATGGCGGCGGAGTCTACCAGCTTCGCTCACAACTGGCGCGAGTAGCACGATGTCCTCTGACCTGTGGAGCTTTGCCCTTGCCGTCTACGCCCGTCCCGGCGTGGAAGATGCCTGCCTGCGCCTGCAATCGGCGGGGGCCAATGTGTGCCTGATGCTGTGCGGTTTGTGGCTGGAACAGCGCGATGCGACCTGCGACGAGGTGCGCGTGAAACAGCTTCAAGAGCTGACCGCCCCCTGGGACAAAGACGTGATTCAACCGCTGCGCGCGATGCGCATGCAGTGGAAAACGTTGGCCGAAACGGATCCAGTGCTCAAGGGTATGCGCGAGCAGATCAAGGGATTGGAGCTGGAGGCGGAGCGCGCTTTGCTGTCGCGACTCGAAGGCATGTCGCAGGGCTGGAAGCGCAACTCGAAGGAATCGAGTGACTGGCTGGAGGTTCTGGCCGGCAGTGCGGCCAACCTGAACCGCGACGCGCTGCAAGTGCTGCGCGTCGCGGCGACCGGTGCTTAGGAAGCGCTGGTCGGGTTGCTGGCGACGCTCGACACCGGTGCCGACGATGGCGCGGTGGTGGTCGAGGTAGTGGCGGCGGATGCAGGTGCTGCGGTCGATGCCGGGGTTGCCGGCGCGGCTGGCTTGGCAGCAGGTGCAGTAGCCGGTTTCGCTGCAGCAGGCTTGGCAGCGGCTGGTTTTTTCACGGCTGGTTTTGCGGCAGGTTTCGCTGCTGGCTTGGCGGCAGCCGCTGCTGCTGGTTTTGCGGTAGCTGCTGGCTTGGCCGCAGTAGTTGCAGGCTTGGCGGCGGTGGCCGGTTTTGCAGCAGGTTTAGCCGCGGCTTTTACCGCAGGCTTGACGGCTGGTTTCGCTGCAGGTTTAGCGGCAACCGGTTTGGCCGCGGTTTTGGTTGCTGGCTTGGCAGCAGCCGTTCTGGCCGCAGGTTTTGCTGCCGGTTTAGCGGCGGTTTTGGCGGCTGGTTTTGCAGCCGGTTTGGCAACTGCGGTTTTCGCCGGAGCAGCTTTTGCAGCAGCAGTTCTCGCGGCAGGCTTGGCAGCTGGTTTGGCAGCGGCTGGTTTTGCAGCAGCCGGCTTGGCGGCAGCTGGTTTTGCCGCGACGGTTTTAGCCGCAGGTTTTGCAGCGCTGGCGGCTGCGGGTTTCTTCGCTGCAGGTTTTGCGGCGGCTTTCACTGGCGCTTTTGCCGGGGCTTTGGCAGGCGCCTTGGCCGGTGCTTTTGCAGCAGGTTTGGCGGCCGCTTTTTTCGCAGGCGCTGCTGCCGGTTTGGCCGAACGCAGGGACAACGCCTTGCCGACGGCTTCTTGAACACGACCGACACCCTGGGCCAGTTTCAGGCTTTCCTGGGCATCGCGCTTGAGTTGCAGAATGTAGCTGCGGGTGTCGGACTGACGATCCTTCAGCGCATCCAGCAGGTCTTCGAGTTCCTTCACGGCACCCTTGGCCTTGGTCTGCGCCTTGGCTTTACCGGCTGCGGCTGCGTCCTGCAATTTGGTGCGGGATTTGTGCAGTTTTTCTTGCGCCTTGCCGCGTTGCTTTTCCAGTTTGGCGAGCAGTTTTTCAGCATCAGCCAAGGCTTGGGAGCAAGCGTTTTCCAAATGTTCGAGCAGGCTGCCCGAGAGCTGTTGGAGTAAGTGCAACGGAGTATTTACAGGCTTCTTGGTGGCCGACATGGTTTACCTCCTGGCTGACGTGAGTGCGGCTCATACTAGACCTCTGCTGCTACCGCCGCTAGGGCATGTTGACAGTATCGAATGCACTCGGTTGCAGGCTTGCGAAAAACTTCTGCACATTGCTCAAAGCAGTTCACCGATGCAGACGTTCGCGCTGGCATAATCCACCGCAATTCAGGACGGAGAGTGCCCATGTCGCGCTACTTTTTTTTATCCCTCTGCATGATCTTTTCGGCGGTCCAGGCCGACGAAAAAAACACCGCGAACGATGCTCATGATCTGGCCTACAGTCTCGGCGCCAGCCTCGGTGAACGACTGCGTCAAGAAGTGCCGCAGCTACAGATCCAGGCATTGATCGAAGGTCTGCAACAGGCCTATCAAGGCAAGCCGCTGGCCCTGAGCGAGGCACGCATCGAACAGATCCTGGCCGATCACGAATCGCAGACGGCCGAGCATGCAGCCATGCCGTCAACTGAAGCTGCGATGGAAAACGAGCGACGTTTTCTCACCGCCGAAAAAGCCAAACCGGGAGTGAAAGAGTTGGCCGACGGCATCCTGCTGACCGAGCTGGCGCCGGGGAATGGCACCAAGGCCGGCCCGGATGGAAAAGTACAGGTGCTGTATGTCGGTCGATTGCCGGACGGTACCGTGTTCGATCAGAACACTCAGCCGCAGTGGTTCAATCTCGACAGCGTGATCGCCGGATGGCGCACCGCGCTGCAGAACATGCCGGTGGGGGCGAAGTGGCGATTGGTGATTCCATCGGATCAGGCTTACGGCGCCGACGGTGCCGGCGACTTGATCGCGCCGTTCACACCGCTGGTGTTCGAAGTCGAATTGCGCGGCGCGACCAGTTGATCGCCCAATAAAAAACGGTGCGCTGTTGGCGCACCGTTTTTGTGTCTTGCAGGGTCGGTTCAAGCCTGAACCGAATCCTCTTCCTTATGAGCGGTGTGCAGCACTTCGATCAGGCAGTCTTCCAGTTCGAAGCGCTCGTGGAGCAGCCCACCCAGCTCCTTGAATTTTTCGGCAACGCATTTGCCTTCATCGCAAAGGTCATTGAAGGCCAGCAGTTTTTCCGTAATGACATCGATGCGCGGATAAATCGTCTCGGCCAGTTCCAGGCCGCGCTTGTCGTTGAAGGCCTTGGCCTCCCCCGTCAGCTGTTCGTAGATTTCGAAATGCCCGGCCGACACGTAATCGACCAGTACGCCGCAGAATTCCTGCAAGGGCTTTCGATCCACGGAGAGTGACTGAGGCTCTGCGCCCAGCTTGTCGTAAGCAGCGATCAGCTCCTCACGCTCCTGGAGCCAGCGGTCGATCAGCAGATGAACTCCACCCCAACGTTCCTGAGCATTCTGACAACTTTCGAGCATGGCGATCTCTCTTCCCTTGTGGGTCATGCTGCCCTACTCCCGCGCCCCTTCTTGTGGGTATTGCTTTGAGAGGCGGCCAGGCAGAGCGTCATCGAGCAACACAAATCCAATGACACGTGCGGGCCAGATTATGCCCGCACGCCTATGGCTTCAAGGTACGCAGGAGAGAAAGTTCATACAAGTGTTTAATCCCTGACCAGCGCCCGGTGCGACGGTTCGCCGCTGAGCGGTCGTTGCAGAGCGCTCCAGGCCAGCCGCAGCAACTGGTAAACCGCCAGGATCGACAGCGCGACGAAGAACAGCAGGCTCCACTCCGGAATGCTCAGGTCAAACAATGTCCAGGACAATTGCGCGCAATCCTCGCTATCGTTGAACATCCGCGCCAGGGCGCAGAGCCAGGGCAGAGAACTGAAAAGCTCTTCCGGGTTGGGTGCGCATTGCGCCAGATGATGCATCGAATCACTCTGCAGCAGCACCTGCCGCCAGGCCGCCATCGTTCCACCCAGAGCGGCTGACAACGCGCCAGACCAGTAGAGCGACAGACCGAAACGACCGGGCCCATGCACAGCCGCCACGCCACAGCAGGCGGTAAGAATACTCAGGAAAAGCCGTTGCACCAGGCACAGGCTGCAAGGCACCAGGCCGACCGCGTACTCGAGGTAATAGGAAGCTCCCAGCGCCAGTGTTCCCGCCGTGAAAGCCATAAAAAACAGGGAGCGTGAGCAGGTCAACGACATGGGTCATCCGTAACAATAAAGACAGGCAGTTACGGTAGAGGAAAGGGGCGCGGCCTTTCAAGGCGGGCCGCTGACGACACTTCACCAGAAGTGTAGGGAAATCCCGACAGGCTTGAGAGGAAAGGAAGTAGGCCTCTGTAGGACTTTGCCTCAGAAGCGAATTAGCGGTAACTATTCAGTCGAGAATATGAGCGAGGGAGCGCACTCCCTCGTCCATTCAGGCGTGAGCCTGTACCGGCAAAGGCGCCGCCAGCAGACGCTCATCCAACAACCCCAGACCTTCCTGGAACAGCTGGTTGCTGCGTTCGGTATCGCCGAGTCGGGCCAGCAATCGAGCCAGTTCCGCACAGGCTTCCGGGTTGCGCTGCGTGCGCAGGCTGCTTTCCAGGTAGTCCCTCGCCTTGCCCCACAGACTGGCTTGCAGGCACAGTCGACCGAGCGTCAGCAGCAGGCTCGGGTCGGCGGGATGATCCTTGAGCCAGCCCTCGGCCGCTTGCAATTGACGCGTCGGATCACTGCCGCGCACCAAACCATAGAGGCGCGCCAGGTGACTGTCGTACTTGCGCTTGAGGGCGTTGCGCAGCACCTCTTCCGCTTCGACCTGAGCGCCGAGCTGGCGCAGTTGCTCAGCGTACGCCAGGACCAGCGGAGGCTCCTGACGCTGCGACGAGGTCAGTTGCTGCCAGGCACGATTGAGCGACTGCAGCCCCACCGCGCCATCCTCCTCGCGATGCGCGGCCAGCGACAGGTTCTCACCCCAGGCACGACGCTCCAGCTCGGCCAGTTCGGCAGGCGGCAGGACCTTGTCCTTGCGCAGCTCGGGCAGCATGCGGATCACCGCCGACCAGTCACCACGCTGTTGATGCAGGCGCTGCAACTGACGCAGGGTCTGAACGTTATGCGGATGACGCTCGCGCATCGCCTGCAAGGTCACCAGCGCACCTTCGGTATCGCCACGGTCGTTTTGCAGTTGCGCATGACTCAAGGCAATCGCCAGCTCTGCCTGAGGCTGGCGCTCGAGGGCGCGCTCCAGTAGACGATCGCTCTCCTCGTAATTGCCTTGCTCATTGGCGGCACGGGCAGCGCCGAGGTAATACAGCAACGGTTGGCGCTCGGCCTCGGCGGCCCGGTAAAGATGGCGCTGGGCACTGGCCCAGCGACCTTCGGCCAGATCCAGTTGACCGTGCTCGATCGCCACTTGTACGCGACGACTGCGGTTGCGGCGCGACCAGGGATTGACTACGCCCCCCGAAGTCAGCACCAGCTCGACCAGCGCCTTGATGCCCCAGATCAACAGCCACAACACCGCCACCAGCGCCAGCGTTGCCCACAGGCTCGACTCATAGCGGAAGCTTTTGTAGGCCACCAGCACGTAACCGGAATGCTCGGCGATCGCCAGACCGAGGGCTGCCGTCGCAGCAATCACCAGAAACACGATGACATACAGGCGCTTCATGGCGTGGCCTCCTGCGCGGTACTGGCTGCAGGTTTGACGAAGGGTTTCACCGAATCTTCAGCGTTGACGTTACGTCGCTCAAGATAGGCCTGCACGGCGCTGAGGGTGCCCGCCAGATCCGGGGTGACGACCGTGACCGGTTGCTTGCTCAGCTCCGCCACTTGCTCGAGCATGATTTTGCTCTGCGGATTGTCCGGGTTGAAATTGCCCTTGAGCACATCCCGCGCCTCAGCCAATGCCTGGGTGTACACCGGCGCCTGGCCGTTGAGGGCGGCCCATTGCGCCTGCTCGAGCGAAAGGCTCAAGGCCAGACGCACCTGGCTCAGGCTCTGACCGGCGAGCAGTGGCCGGACTTTTTTGTCCGCGTTGAAATCGATACGGATGTAACGCGAGATCTGATCCCACCACTGCGACCAACGACTGGCACCGTCACCATCGGCGGTCAGGCCGAGCAGGGAATCACCGCGATCCTTGTATTCAGGTGCCAGCTCGGTGAGCTCGATGACCTGATCGCGCAACGCACCCAGTCTCAGAAACAGACCGGTACGATCAGGCTGCGCGGTGCTGCGCAGCGCCACCAGGGTTTTCGCCACTTGCTCGCGCGCGGCAAACGAACCCGGGTCGTTCTGCTCGCGCAGGATTTCATCGGCGCCCTGCACCAGCGCCTGAGCGCTGCTGATGTCCTGCAAGGCAGAAAGACGCAGACTGGCCAGACGCAACAAGTGCTCGGCCTCGGCCAGGCGCCAGTCCTTGCGGCTGGCACCGAGAACCGTTTCCAGACGTTGATTGAGGCGCTGCTGATCGCCCTGGAGTTGCGTCACCAGACGCTGGCGATCGGCGAGTTCGTCGGCACCCGGCAACTGCCCGAGGCGCTCGGTCAGACGCTGATCGTTGAGTTTCAGGGTCTGGGCCTGGTCACTCAACGCCTGTACCTGACTCAATTGCTCCTGAGTGTTGGCTTGCAGGTGTCGCACCTGCCAGACACCCCAGCCACCCACCGCGATACCGGCGGCGCCGAGCAACAGCGCGACAATGGCCAATCCGTTGCCTCGGCGCGATTCAGCGGCCGGTGGCGGTGCTTCAACCGGTGCATCGATCACAGGTCGAACGTCATCTTTAGGCAAGGCTGTTTCGCTCACGTATCCATCCTTTGCATTAGAGAACGGGCACGGGATGCTCCCGTAACGCCGTCAGCAAGGCCGCGGCACTGGCGCCGCGACAATCCACAACTGTTCGGGCCCCGACGGCATGTGCCTGCTCGGCGACCCTTGGGCTTGGAACAAACAACGGCATCTGCGCAAGCACCGGCCAAGTGTCGCCGGCCAATTGGCGCAGGTGCTCAAAACCCTGTCCACTGCTGACCACCAGCCCGTTCAGGCGTTCCGCCTCAATCCGTCGGGGCAGTTCCCGCGGCGGATAGTCCGGCAGGTCACGGCGGTACAGTTCCAGATACTCGACACTAGCACCAAGCGCGCGCAGGCGCTCGGCCAGCAGCTCGCGACCGCCCTCTCCGCGCAGGATCAATACCTGCGCGCCGGGCTGTGCGACGGCGTCGAGCAGACGCGGCAATTGCAGCAAGGCTTCGCTGTCATCACCCTCGTCCGGGCAATGCGCATCCAGGCCCCGATCCCGAAGAATCTGCGCCGTCGCCGCGCCAACGCTGAACCAGGGCATGGCCGGCTGAGGCGCCCCATCAGCATCCATCAATTGCACAGCGAGGCGCGCCGCCGGTTTGCTGACCACGATCACCGCGCGGTAACGCGACAGCTGCGCAAACGTCTGGCGCATTGTGTCAGAGACCGGCAGCGGCGCGATTTCCAAAAGCGGCAGGCAACTGCTGAAAATCCCCTGCCCGGCCAGCACCTCGGCCAGCGCCTCGCAATCGTCGGCGGGGCGCGTCAGCAGCAGGCGCCAGGCCGTCACTCGTGACCTGCCTCGCCGTAGACAGCCTTGAGAATGTCGTCGGCACCCTGACTGAGCAAATCTTCAGCGACCTGCACGCCCAGCGTTTCAGCGGCAGCGCGCGGTGCGCGGGCTTCAGCGCTGAGCAGCTTGCCGCCGCTCGGCTCACCGACCAGACCACGCAGCCACAATTGCTCGCCTTCAAGCACGGCGTAGCAGGCGATCGGCACCTGGCAGCCGCCATTCAAGTGTTTGTTGAGGGCACGTTCGGCGCTCACACGGTCAGCTGTATCGGCGTGATGCAAAGGCGCGAGCAAGGCATGGATTTCGGTATCGGCACTGCGGCATTCGATACCGACGGCGCCTTGGCCACCGGCCGGCAGGCTGTCATCGACGCTGATCGCCGAGGTGATGCGATCTTCGAAACCGAGACGAATCAGGCCGGCCGCCGCGAGAATGATCGCGTCGTACTCGCCGGCATCGAGCTTGGCCAGACGGGTATTGACGTTACCGCGCAGGAAACGGATTTCCAGGTCGGGACGGCGGGTCAGCAACTGCGCCTGGCGACGCAGGCTGGAGGTGCCCACGATGCTGCCGGCAGGCAATGCATCGAGGCTGGAATAGTTATTGGAGACAAAGGCGTCGCGCGGGTCTTCGCGCTCGCAGATGCAGAACAGACCGAGGCCTTCGGGGAAGTCCATCGGTACGTCTTTCATCGAATGGACGGCGATGTCGGCTTCGTTTTCCAGCAGCGCGGTTTCCAGTTCCTTGACGAACAGACCCTTGCCGCCGATTTTCGACAGGGGGGAATCGAGCAGCTTGTCGCCACGACTGACCATGGGCACCAGCGTCACCAGCAGTCCCGGGTGGGCTGCTTCCAGACGGGCTTTGACGTATTCGGCCTGCCAGAGGGCCAGTGCACTTTTGCGGGTGGCGATGCGGATTTCGCGAGAGGACATGGATCAATCCGTACTGAATAGATACGGCGGATAATAACAGCTCAGCCAAATCCACTTTGACTTGAATCAGAAACGGCGTGGCCTCCCTGGCCGGCAATGCCTGGTGAAAAGAGTTGAGAGCCGCCCGACGCCTGCGGACTAAAGCCCTTGCATCATCTTGCGTACGCCCGCCACATGCCGGCGACTGACGATCAGCGCGTCACCGTTCAGACCCTTGAGGAATAACTGGAAGTGGCCCAGCGGCGTACGTTGCAGTCGCTCGATACGGTCGCGAGCCACCAGCGCGTTGCGATGGATCCGCACGAAGCGCTCGCCGAATTCGTCTTCCAGGGCCTTGAGTGGCTCGTCCAGCAGGACTTCACCGGTTTCATGGCGCAAGGTTACGTATTTGTGGTCGGCAATGAAGTACACCACCTGATCCAGCGGGATCAGCTCGATGCCTTTGCGGGTCCGGGCGCTGATGTGGCTACGCGGGCCGGTGCCGCTTTCGGCGGCGGGACGAGTCAGGGCCGAAAGCTGAGCCCGATTCGGACGTTCAGCCCTTTTCAGGGCTTCCTGCAGATGTTCGGTTCGCACGGGTTTCACCACATGGCCCACGGCACTGGCCTGCAGGGCCTCCAAGGCAAATTCATCGATACCGGAGCAAAACACCACGGCGGGCGGGGTTTCGCGTTCGCACAGGCGGGCAGCCACTTGCAGGCCATCGAGGCCTGGCATGCGGATATCGAGCAGCACGATATCCGGCTTGTGGCTGTCGATCAGTGCCAACGCCTCTTCGCCATTGGTGGCGCTGGGCTCCAGGACTGTGTAGCCCTCGAGCTCGCTCACCATTCGGGCGAGGCGCTCGCGGGCCAGTGGTTCGTCATCAACGATCAGGACATTCATATTGCGCTGGATTCCTGCGTGAGTCTCGCACAAGGATAGCGTAGACAAGTGGAGTGACGTCCGTCACCGCGATCCACGCTAAGACTAGCGCGAGCGCCAAAAAGTGCCGTACGTCGGCCGGCAATATTTGCCGACACCCGGGACGCACCGCCCAAAGCTCGCTGCTGTCTGCGTTTTACGCAGGGTATGCCGATGGTCAATACACCCACCCCTCTCTTCTTATAGTCGGCGGCCAGACCTTTGCGCGATCCACAGTCGCGCCGACCCTTAGTCCTACTGTAGACGCTCGCCGGGCCGATATTGCTCAATCGGAAAATATCCTTGAGCAAATCCCCCGGAACCGGCGGCGACTATGAACCCCGACATGAGAAAAAAACGTATCGACCAGTGTCAGCGACAGGATTGGCAACCCTGTTATTATCCGCGCCAGCGTTTCACGCCTTCTTTCTTCAAGCCGATACGAGCGAATTCATGAGCACTGACAAGACCAATCAGTCCTGGGGCGGCCGCTTCAGTGAACCCGTCGACGCCTTCGTCGCCCGCTTCACCGCCTCCGTCACTTTCGACCAGCGCCTGTATCGCCACGACATCATGGGCTCGATCGCCCACGCCACCATGCTGGCCAAGGTCGGCGTGCTGACGGATGCCGAGCGCGACAGCATCATCGATGGCCTGAAGACCATCCAGGGTGAAATCGAGGCCGGGCAGTTCGACTGGCGTGTCGACCTCGAAGACGTGCACATGAACATCGAGGCACGCCTGACCGACCGCATCGGCGTCACCGGCAAAAAGCTGCACACCGGCCGCAGCCGCAACGACCAGGTCGCCACCGACATCCGCCTGTGGCTGCGCGACGAGATCGACCTGATCCTGGCCGAGATCACCCGCCTGCAAAAAGGTCTGCTGGAGCAAGCCGAGCGCGAAGCCGGCAGCATCATGCCGGGCTTCACTCACCTGCAGACCGCCCAGCCCGTGACCTTCGGGCACCACATGCTGGCCTGGTTTGAAATGCTCAGCCGCGACTACGAGCGTCTGGTCGACTGCCGCAAGCGCACCAACCGCATGCCGCTGGGCAGCGCCGCGCTGGCCGGCACCACCTACCCGATCGACCGCGAATACACCGCGCAGTTGCTGGGCTTTGACGCCGTCGGCGGCAACTCGCTGGACAACGTGTCCGATCGCGACTTCGCCATCGAATTCTGCTCGGCCGCGAGCATCGCGATGATGCACCTGTCGCGCTTCTCCGAGGAGTTGGTGCTGTGGACCAGCGCGCAGTTCCAGTTCATCGATCTGCCGGACCGCTTCTGCACCGGCAGCTCGATCATGCCGCAAAAGAAAAACCCCGACGTGCCAGAGCTGGTACGTGGCAAGACCGGTCGAGTGTTCGGTGCCTTGATGGGCCTGCTGACCCTGATGAAAGGCCAGCCGCTGGCCTACAACAAGGACAATCAGGAAGACAAGGAGCCGCTGTTCGACGCCGCCGACACCCTGCGCGACTCGCTGCGTGCCTTTGCCGACATGATCCCGGCGATCAAACCGAAGCACGCGATCATGCGTGAAGCGGCGTTGCGCGGTTTCTCCACCGCCACCGATCTGGCCGACTATCTGGTTCGCCGTGGCCTGCCGTTCCGTGACTGCCACGAGATCGTCGGCCACGCCGTGAAATACGGCGTCGACACCGGCAAGGATCTGGCGGAAATGAGCCTGGAAGAACTGCGTCAGTTCAGCGACCAGATCGAGCAGGACGTGTTTGCCGTGCTGACCCTGGAAGGCTCGGTGAATGCCCGTAACCACATCGGCGGCACTGCGCCGGCGCAGGTCAAGGCTGCCGTGGTTCGCGGTCAGGCGCTGATCGCCAGCCGCTAAAAGCATCGCGGGCAAGTCGAACTATCGACTTGCCCGCGAACTTGCTTCAGAACAAAACTTCTACTTTTTGGCCGCGATCATCGCCAAAAACGTCGGCATCGCCGCTTCCTTGTCGGCTGCGATCTTCTGCACATGCGGATTCTGCTCAAGTCGCTCCAGCAGCGCCTTGGCCTTCGGCATGTCCGCCAGCAAATCCAGACCGAACAGCTTGTGCCCCACCGCAGCCGCCAGCGGCACGCTGTAGAGGAAGTACAAATCCGCAATACTCAGGCTGTCGCCCGCCACATACGGGGCGAACTTGCCGTGACGGCCCAGCGCCGCGAACCCCAGCAGCAATTCAGCCTTGGTTTTCTCCTTGATCGCCTCCGGCAGTGCCGCGCCGAAAAACGCTTCTCCGTAACAGGCACGGGCCGGCAACTCGATGTACAGCTCGATTTCCTTGGCCACCGCCAGCACTTGAGCGCGCGCAAACGGATCGCTCGGCAGCAGCGAGACACCCGTCCGGGTGCTTTCGAGGTATTCGAGCATCACCATCGTTTCGTTGATGTAGCCACCTTCGGCGCCCAGCACCGGCACCTTGCCGCGCGGGCTGATGGCCAGAGACTCAGGCGTAGGCGTCGGGTAGAACGTGACTTCCTCGAACGGCAGGCCTTTTTCCAGCAGCGCCAGTTTGACCATGTTGTAGTAGTTGCTGACTGAGAATCCGTAGAGCTTGAACATCACATAGCCTCCAGGCCGTGCGGGGTGGGCAGTGCCTGTTTATAGATCGCTCCGGGGAATCCTGCCAGCAGCATCACGCCGCTGAATGCGGGTAAACTGGCGCCTTTCCTTGAGGAGCCTGCCATGAGCGAGCCGACAGACATCGATAACGACGAAGAAGAGTTCACCGAGAGCACTTTGATCGAAGCCATCGAAAACCAGATTGAAAGCGACAACCCGCCAGCGGCCAAGGCGACTTTCAACAAGCTGACGCTGGTCGGTTATGAGCGCGAAGACATCCTGAATCTGATGGCCCACGTGCTGGCTTACGAGATCGACGCCATGCTCGATGACGACCGCGCGTTTAATACCGAATGGTACGAAGCGGCCCTTCGTGCACTGCCCGAGTTGCCACCGGAAAAGGCTTAACCGGGCAACCCGATGTGGGAGCAGCTCTGCTCCCACACAATTTGTCACCCATCTCTGCGGCCTTCTCCCGGCCCCTGACTACACTGGAATCCACCCCCGAGACAAAAACCCCGACGCACACTGGACAGGTCGCGCCGGCAGGTTCACCTTAGGGGCGCTGTCGTCCAATTCCTAGAAAGTCTGGAGTCCTTATGTCGCTTACCCCTGAGTTGGTTGCCGAACTGGAAGTCCTCGCACTCTTCAACCTGGACAGTTCCCAGGAAGGCCTGAAAATTCATCAGACCGCTGCCCCGAAGCACATCGCTGCTGCCCAACGCCTCTTTGAAAAAGAACTGACAGACCAGCCTGATGGCGGTTACCTGACCAGCCTCGGTCGCGATGCCGCACAAAACGTGCAAACCGTACTGACGATTCTGAAAGAGCAACAAACCGCCTGATCCTCCCGACTTCGCCCACGGAAACCTCTGCCACGGGATTTCCGCGGGCCAGCCCGGCTGCAAGCCATCGCCGCGCGGTGGAAATCTGACGTCAAAAAACAAATTCAGCTTAATGCTCGCACTGCACAGGCGCTAAACTCCCCCGCATTCCGTGACCTTCTGCCTCCGAGCCCTGCGAGCCGGTTTGAGTCGACATGACCCGCACCCATGAAATCCGCCCCGACCTGGACGAGGGAATCGACCGCAAGGTACTCAGCCAGCTGCGCGCACGCTTTCTCAAACTCAACGAAGGCCGCCTGAGCCGGGCGCTGGAAGGCCTGTCGACGCGCCAGCAAAGTGTGCTGACCTTGCTGCCGTTGTTTTTCCACGTCAATCATCCGCTGTTGCCCGGCTATGTTTCGGGCAGCACGCCGGCCGGACTGTCGAATTACGAGCCGGACACCGACGCCCTCACCGAAGCCCAGCGCCTGACGCGTTCGTTTTCCTACAAGCCGCGCCACGGCAGCAATCCGCCACGGCCGATTCATGGCCTGTTCCTGATGGGCAGCCTCGGCACCCTGGCCCAGGCCGACCAGAGCGACATGGACGTGTGGGTGTGCCACGCCCCCGACCTGAGCGACAGCGAACTCGCCGAGCTGCGTAAAAAGTGCCAGTTGCTCGAAGTCTGGGCCGCGAGCCAGGGCGCAGAGGCGCATTTCTTCCTGATCGACCCGGCACGCTTCGTCAAAGGCGAGCGCGATACCCAGCTCAGTTCCGAGGATTGCGGCACCACCCAGCATTACCTGCTGCTGGACGAGTTCTACCGCACCGCGATCTGGCTGGCGGGGCGTACGCCGATCTGGTGGCTGGTGCCGGTCTACGAAGAACGGGCCTACGATCAGTACACCCACACGCTGCTGTCCAAACGCTTTATCCGCAACGATGAAACCCTCGACCTGGGGCCGCTGGCGCACATTCCACCGGGCGAATTCGTGGGCGCCGGACTGTGGCAGCTGTTCAAGGGCATCGAATCGCCTTACAAGTCGGTGCTCAAGCTGCTGCTGATCGAGGTCTACGCCAGCGAGCACCCGCAAGTGCAGTGCCTGAGCCTGCGCTTCAAGCAGGCGGTATTCGCCAACCGGCTGGACCTCGACGAGCTGGATCCGTACATGGTGGTTTACCGCCGGATCGAGGAATACCTCACCGCACGCAACGAACCGGAACGGCTTGAACTGGTGCGTCGCGCGCTGTACCTCAAGGTCAACCGCAAGCTTACCGGCAACAGTCGCACCCAGAGCTGGCAGCGTTCGTTGCTGGAAAGGCTGGCCAGCGAATGGCACTGGGACCAGCGTCAGCTTGCGCTGCTCGACAGTCGCAGTCAGTGGAAAGTCCGTCAGGTCAGCGCCGAGCGCCGGGCCCTGGTCAACGAGCTGAACTACAGCTATCGCTTTCTCACCCAGTTCGCCCGCACCGAGCAGACTGTCAGCCTGATCAACAAACGTGATCTCAACGTTCTCGGCCGACGCCTGTACGCCGCGTTCGAACGCAAGGCCGACAAGGTCGAGTTCATCAACCCCGGCATCGCCCCGGATCTGGCCGAAGACACCCTGACCCTGGTGCAGTCGCCGAACAAAAAGGAACCGGGTCAAACCCAGTGGGGCCTGTACAACGGCAGCCTGACGGCGCTGGAGTGGGAACACTTCGCACCGATCAAGCGCAGCCGCCAGTTGCTGGAACTGCTGACCTGGTGTCACCGCAACGGCGTGATCGACAGCAGCACCCGACTGGCCCTGCATCCCGGCACCAGCGACCTGAGCGAGTTCGAGCTGTTCAACCTGCTCGGCAGCCTGCAACAGAGCATCGCCCTGCCCTTGCCCACCGTCGCCGAAGAACCGCTGCTGCACGCCAGCGTGCCGAGCGAAGTGCTGATACTGGTGAATGTCGGGGTCGACCCGCTCAAGCATCACCGCGACCTGAACATCCTGATGACCACCGAGCGCACGGACTCCCTGAGCTATGCCGGCGTGCGCGAAAACCTGGTGCTGACCCTCGATCAGGTCACGCTCAACAGCTGGAACGAAGTCCTGGTCAACCGCTTCGACGGGCCGCATGCGCTGCTCGACTGCCTGCGCGACTACCTCAACAACCTGCCGCGCGGGCCGCAACAGCCATCGCTGCGGGTGCGTTGCTTCTGCCACAACCGCGCGCAGTTCATCGCCCGCCGGGTGGAAGAGATCGTCGACACTGCTCAGAACCTGCTGCTCAGCGACCTGAATCACCGCTACCTGATTCAGGTGCAACAGCACTATCACGTACTGGAACTGGTGCCGGGCCAGGTCAGCCATGTCGCTCTCGCCACCCTGCCGGCGCTGCTCGACTACCTGGGCGAGGAGCAACCGCGCTACAGCCCACTGCACCTGGATCCGATGGCGCTGGAAGACCACGACCTCGCGCTGATCCTGCCGATGGGTCAGCCCGAATGCATTCAGGTGTTCTACCGGATCACCGAACAAACGGCCGATTTGTACGTGCTCGACGAATTCAATGCGCTGTGGCAACAACACTTGCCCTATCACGACGAGCAAAGCCTGCTGGTGCCGTTGCAACGGTTCCTGCAATCGATCCAGTTCCGTCGCGAAGCACTGCTGCCGATGGACTCGAACCACGCCGCCAGCCTTGAAATCTTGTATTACCAGTTATTGCCTTCAGGGCCGGGACGCGCGCGACGCGTCGAAATGCGCCCGGCACCGCAGACACCGGTCAACAAGCCGTTCTACGACGTGCAGGCGATCATTGGCAAAGCCGCACCGGGCGAAGTGCAGGTCACGTTGTATTGCAATCAGCGGGAATTCAGCGAGCTGGAACATGGCGACCAGCTGTTCAGCGTGGTCGCCCGGGAGATCGTCGGGCAGCGTCGGGAAACCGAGCGCTACCGCTGCTACATCACCGACCTCGATCTCTCGGGTGTGATCGGTGACGGGCAGAGTTCGAGCAATCTGTATCTGCGCTACAAGGCCGACCTGGAACGCTCTCTGAACGAGGCGCTCGAGCAGGTCTGAGGCGGGGTTACTCCGGGAAGTCGCCGCCGTTGGCCGGCTGCGATTCGACTTCCAGCAACGTCAGTTTCAGGGTCTTGCCGCCCGGTGCCGGCCAGTCGATGTGCTGGCCAACCTTCAGGCCCAGCAGCGCACTGCCGACCGGGGCGAGGATCGAGATTTTGCCTTCATCGGCGTTGGCGTGCTTCGGATAAACCAGAGTCAGGTGATAGTCCTTGCCACTGCCCTCTTCACGACAGTGCACACGGGAATTCATCGTCACGACATCGGCGGGCACTTCATCGTGGCCGACCAGTGTATCGGCGCGGTCCAGTTCGGTTTGCAGCGCGATCACGCCCGGCAGCGTGTCATCCAGGCTGTCGATCAGGCGCTCCAGACGTTGCACGTCCAGACGGGTAAGGGTGATGGAAGGTGCGGTCATGATCCGGGCAGACTCCTTTCTTCTGCACACAAAAAAAGCAAAACCCCGCCAAAAAAGACGGGGTTTTCACCAGGCCTCGATGGGTTGAGGCGTTTCCGGACACTATCACAGCTCAAAAAATATACAAGCTACGCTCCGGCGAGCTGCCGGCGTTGCATCGCCTGCGCACAGATTACCCGGCGGCGCTCGTCATCGGCCGAACGCCACTCGCGGATATCTTCGACATGCCGCATGCAACCGAGACAGACCTTCTGCTCATCCAGCCGACACACGCCGGTGCACGGCGAAGGCACGGCCGGGCTGACGTTGCTGTAGAGCGGCTTCGGCGGACGAGCGGGAGCGGTGTCAGTCACGAAATCACAGGCCTTCGAAATCGAATTCGG
Organism: Pseudomonas sp. GW821-FHT02C04; assembly: GCF_059421845.1. Taxonomy (NCBI): domain Bacteria; kingdom Pseudomonadati; phylum Pseudomonadota; class Gammaproteobacteria; order Pseudomonadales; family Pseudomonadaceae; genus Pseudomonas; species Pseudomonas sp. GW821-FHT02C04. The sequence continues at coordinate 416,911 of NZ_JBWKVT010000002.1, forward strand.
TACCGGCCTGCTGCTTGACGATGCGCTCGAGCATCTCGCCCAACTGCTCTTCGCTCTTGTCGCACATCCAGCGTTCGCTTTCTTCGTCGTAGTCGAAGTGGAAACCACCGGAGACAGCGGCCAGCCACAGCTGACGCAGCGGTTCCTGACGACTGAAGATCAGCTGGGTGCCGTTCTCGAACTTGACGGTCAGCACACCGGCCGAGTTCTCCATGTCGATGTCCAGGTCGCTGTCGTCGAAGATGTCTTCCAGTTTTTCCTGGGTTTCATCGACCAGATCGTGGAAACGGGCTTCGGACAAACTCATTGCGGCAACCTCAAAAAATGTCTGATCAGGCTCAAGCGCCGCAAGATACGGTCGCTGCCAGCCGATTGCAAAGGATAACGACCAAGCGCCCTGCCCGGCGACGAAATATCCACCCGTCACGCGGGAAAAGTTTCTTCGTCGCAGCCCGAGCCCCGCCGGACGGGAGTTCCGTCGCATAGGCAAGCTGCCGGGTGGCCGGTATACTCCGGCGCAATTAACGCATATTCAAGGATTTCGCCATGAAGCGCCTGATCTCTTCCCTTGCTGCGCTCGTCGCGGTTGCCTGTCTCGTTTCGGCCTGTGGTCAAAAAGGCCCGCTGTACCTGCCCGATGAAGATCAGGACCCGGCCGCACAAGCCCAGTCTTCGCAAAAGCAGCCTGCCTCCAAGGCACACAAGCACGACGTTTACTAAGGGATCGCCATGGACGCTTTTAACTACCGTGGCGGGGAGCTGTTCGCGGAAGGTGTGGCGCTGTCCGCCATCGCCGATCGCTTCGGCACACCGACCTACGTCTACTCCCGCGCCCACATCGAGGCCCAGTACCTGGCCTACGCCGATGCGCTGGCCGGCATGCCGCACCTGGTGTGCTACGCGGTCAAGGCCAACTCCAACCTCGGCGTACTGAATGTCCTGGCCCGTATCGGCGCCGGTTTCGACATCGTGTCCCGTGGCGAGCTGGAGCGCGTCCTGGCCGCCGGTGGCAGCCCCGACAAGATCGTGTTCTCCGGTGTCGGCAAGACCCGTGACGACATGCGTCGCGCGCTGGAAGTCGGCGTGCATTGCTTCAACGTCGAATCCACCGACGAGCTGGAGCGCCTGCAAGTGGTCGCCGCCGAGCTGGGCGTTGTCGCGCCGATCTCGCTGCGCGTGAACCCGGATGTCGATGCCGGCACTCACCCGTACATTTCCACCGGTCTCAAAGAGAACAAGTTCGGCATCGCCATCGCCGACGCCGAAGACGTGTATGTGCGTGCCGCGCACCTGCCGAACCTGGAAGTGGTTGGCGTCGATTGCCACATCGGCTCGCAACTGACCACCCTGCCGCCGTTCCTCGACGCCCTCGATCGCTTGCTGGATCTGGTGGATCGTCTGGGCGATTGCGGCATCCATCTGCGCCACATCGATCTCGGTGGTGGCCTGGGTGTGCGTTATCGCGATGAAGAGCCGCCGCTGGCCGCCGACTACATCAAGGCTGTGCGCGAGCGTCTCGACGGGCGTGATCTGGCCCTGGTGTTCGAGCCAGGCCGCTTCATCGTCGCCAACGCCGGCGTGCTGCTGACTCAGGTCGAGTACCTCAAGCACACCGAGCACAAAGACTTCGCCATCGTCGATGCCGCCATGAACGACCTGATCCGCCCGGCCCTGTACCAGGCGTGGATGGACGTGACTGCGGTCAAACCGCGCGACACCGCCGCTCGCAAGTACGATGTAGTCGGCCCTATCTGCGAAACCGGCGACTTCCTCGCCAAGGATCGCGAGCTGGCGCTGGAAGAAGGCGACCTGCTGGCCGTGCATTCGGCCGGTGCCTACGGTTTTGTGATGAGCTCCAACTACAACACTCGCGGCCGTGCCGCCGAAGTGCTGGTAGATGGCGATCAGGCATTTGAAGTGCGTCGCCGCGAGACCGTGGCCGAGCTGTTTGCCGGCGAAAGCCTGCTGCCGGAGTAACCCCATGCTGCTGCGTTTTACCAAGATGCACGGCCTGGGCAACGACTTCATGGTCCTCGACCTGGTCAGCCAGCACGCGCACATTCAGCCCAAGCACGCAAAAATGTGGGGCGACCGGCACACCGGCATCGGCTTCGACCAGTTGCTGATCGTCGAGGCGCCGAGCAATCCGGATGTGGATTTCCGTTACCGGATCTTCAACTCCGACGGCTCCGAAGTGGAACAGTGCGGCAACGGTGCGCGCTGCTTTGCACGCTTCGTGCTCGACAAGCGTCTGACTGCCAAGCGTCTGATTCGCGTCGAGACCAAGGGCGGCATCATCGAACTGGACGTGCGTAACGACGGCCAGATCGGCGTGAACATGGGTGCCCCGCGTCAGGTGCCGGCGGATATTCCGTTCCAGGCGACCGAGCAGGCCCTGAGCTACCAGGTCGACGTCGACGGTACATCGGTCGAGCTCGCAGCGGTGTCGATGGGCAACCCCCACGCCGTGCTGCGCGTGCAGGACATCAACACCGCACCGGTGCATGAACTGGGGCCGAAAATCGAACATCACCCGCGCTTTCCGGCGCGGGTCAATGTCGGTTTTATCCAGGTCATCGACCGTAATCGCGCACAACTGCGCGTCTGGGAACGCGGTGCCGGGGAAACCCAGGCCTGCGGCACCGGCGCCTGCGCTGCTGCTGTAGCTGCGATCAGCCAGGGGTGGATGGATTCGCCACTGTTGATCGACCTGCCGGGCGGGCGCCTGTCCATCGAATGGGCAGGCCCTGGCCAACCGGTGCTGATGACCGGTCCGGCAGTGCGTGTATACGAAGGACAAGTCCGTCTTTGAGTGAGCAGAAGCCATGACCGATAAGCCTCAGGTACCCGCCCGACAGTCCGGTGAAACAGCGTCCGAGAGCCTGGAGGCGGCAGCGGTTGCCGCGTACCTGGAGGCTCATCCGGACTTCTTCGTCGAACATGAAGAACTGCTGCCGTCCCTGCGCATCCCCCATCGTCGCGGCGACACCGTGTCGCTGGTCGAGCGCCAGATGTCCATCCTGCGCGACCGCAACATCGAGATGCGTCACCGCCTCTCGCACTTGATGGACGTGGCCCGTGACAACGATCGCCTGTTCGACAAGACCCGTCGCCTGATCCTCGCCCTGATGGACGCCGCCACCCTGGAAGACGTGGTGATCAGCGTCGAAGACAGTCTGCGCCAGGATTTCCAGGTGCCCTTCGTCAGCCTGATCCTGCTCGGTGACAACCCGGCTCCGGTCGGCCGCTGGGTGACCCACGCCGACGCGCAAACCGCCATCGGCGGCCTGCTCACCGAAGGCAAGAGCGTCAGCGGCAGCCTGCGCGAACACGAACTGGACTTCCTGTTCGGCGAAGAACAGCGCAAACAGATCGGTTCCACCGCCGTGGTCGCTGTCAGCCACCAGGGCATCCACGGGATTCTGGCCATCGCCAGCCGTGATCCGCAGCACTACAAGAGCTCGGTCGGCACGCTATTCCTCAGCTACATCGCCGAAGTCATGGGCCGCGTGCTGCCACGGGTCAACAGCTCCCTGCGCTCGGTACGCTGAGCATGGAACGACAACTGGACGCTTACTGCGAACACCTGCGCAGTGAGCGGCAGGTGTCGCCGCACACGCTGACAGCCTACCGGCGCGACCTCGATAAAGTCCTCGGCTGGTGCAACAAACAGAACGTCGACAGCTGGCAGGCCCTGGACATCCAGCGTCTGCGCAGCCTGATTGCCCGCCTGCATGCCCAGGGCCAGTCCTCGCGCAGTCTGGCGCGCCTGCTCTCGGCGGTGCGCGGTCTCTATCACTATCTGAATCGCGAAGGCCTTTGCGATCACGACCCGGCGACCGGTCTTGCGCCGCCAAAAGGCGAACGTCGGCTGCCGAAAACCCTCGACACCGACCGCGCCCTGCAACTGCTCGAAGGCGCCGTGGAAGACGATTTTCTCGCTCGACGTGATCAGGCGATTCTGGAGTTGTTCTATTCCTCCGGCCTGCGCCTGTCGGAGCTGACCGGGCTCAATCTCGATCAGCTGGACCTCGCCGACGGCATGGTTCAAGTGCTCGGCAAGGGCAGCAAGACGCGCCTGTTGCCCGTGGGTAAAAAGGCTCGGGAAGCGCTGGAGCAATGGCTGCCACTGCGAGCGCTGACCAACCCGGCGGACGATGCGGTATTCGTCAGTCAGCAAGGCCGACGCCTGGGCCCGCGCGCGATTCAGGTGCGGGTCAAACTGGCCGGCGAGCGCGAACTGGGGCAGAACCTGCACCCGCACATGCTGCGGCACTCGTTTGCCAGCCATTTGCTGGAGTCCTCCCAGGACCTGCGCGCCGTGCAGGAACTGCTCGGCCACTCGGACATCAAGACCACCCAGATCTACACCCACCTGGACTTCCAGCACCTGGCGGCGGTCTACGACAGCGCCCATCCACGGGCCAAACGCATGAAAGGCGACGATTCATGAGCATCCAGTTGATCACCTTCGACCTCGACGACACCCTGTGGGACACCGCCCCGGTGATCGTCAGCGCCGAAGCGGTTTTGCGCGAATGGCTGAGCGAACATGCGCCGAATCTGGGCGCGGTGCCGGTGGAACATCTGTGGTCGATCCGCGAACGGGTGCTGGCCAGCGAGCCGGGACTCAAGCACCGCATCAGTGCGTTGCGTCGGCGGGTGCTGTTCCACGCCCTTGAAGAAGCCGGTTATGCCCACGGTGAAGCCTCGGAGCTGGCGGACAAGAGTTTCGAAGTGTTTCTGCATGCCCGGCATCAGATCGAGGTGTTTCCGGAGGTCGAGCCGATCCTGGAAACCCTCGCCAAGCATTACGCCCTCGGCGTGGTCACCAACGGCAACGCCGATGTACGCCGCCTCGGGCTGGCGGATTACTTCAAGTTTGCGCTGTGCGCCGAAGACATCGGCATCGCCAAGCCGGATGCGCGGCTGTTTCAAGAAGCGTTGCAGCGCGGTGGCGTGAGCGCCGAAGCGGCGGTGCATATTGGCGATCATCCGGGAGATGACATCGCCGGGGCACAGCAGGCCGGCTTGCGTGCGATCTGGTTCAACCCGGCGGGCAAGCTCTGGGAGGCGGAGCGTTTGCCGGATGCCGAAATTCGCAGCCTGACCGATCTGCCCGCCGTGCTCGCCCGCTGGAACAGCCGCGGCTAGATTTCTTTCGCCCATGAAAAAGCCCGCAGCGACGGCGGGCTTTTTCAGCAAGCAAGCGACACGCCTCAGATAGGGCGGCTGCCGTACTTGTTGTCCGGCTTCTTGGGCGGATCGGCGACCACGTTGGCCTCCACTTCCTGCACCTTGCCGCCGCGCGCAAGGAACTCTTCCATGGCCTTGGCCAGGGCATCGCGCTCCTTGTTCTTGGCTTCGATGCTCGGCAACTCATCGACCGACACCGCAGCCTTGGCCTTGCCTTTGGCAGCCGGGGCCGGCGTATCGTCACCGCCATCGTCTTCAGCAACGTCTTCCGCTGCTGCTTCCAGACCGTCCTCGGCCTCGTCTTCGTCGCCTACTTCGAGGTCGTCGTTTTCCAGATCATCGTCGCTCATGTTCTACCTCATGACTTGCGAAAAGCAGATTAGTTATAGACCAGCTTTGGCGACTGTCGAAAGTCGCCGTAAAAAAATCGGTAACCATTGGTGACCAACGGCTTATGCCTCTTCACCGTGCAAGGTGGCGAGGACTTTACGGGCACCGCCATGATCGCGGTGCTCGCCCAGGTAAACGCCTTGCCAGGTGCCCAGTGCCAGCCGACCCGCCGAAACCGGCAAGCTGATCTGACAGCCCAGCACGCTGGCCTTGAAGTGCGCCGGGAGGTCGTCCAGGCCTTCGTCGTTATGCTCATAGCCGTCTGTTCCTTGTGGGATCAGACGATTGAAAAATCGTTCGAAGTCGCGACGTACCGCCGGATCGGCGTTCTCGTTGATGGTCAACGACGCCGAGGTATGCTGCAGCCACAAATGCAACAGACCGACCCGGCATGCCTTGAGTTCAGGCAGTCCGGCGAGCAACTCTTCCGTTACCAGATGAAAGCCCCGGGGCCGTGCCCGCAGGGTTATCAGAGTCTGTTGCCACATACAGTTCTCCGCACGTTCGGGGCGCATTCTAGCGCGCTCTGAAAAAAAACAAAGGCCCTAATATTCCTTCAATGATGTAAGCCATTGGCCGTAGAAAAACACCCGCCGTAAACACGACCAAAGCAGTACGAAAAATCCTTTCAGCCATCTCAAGGATGACAAATTCCGGACAAAAAAATGCCCGGCGAACCGGGCAAGTTTTTTTGAGGCGCGTACTTACAGGTTGTAGCCGCGCTCGTTGTGTTGTGCCAGGTCCAGGCCCACCGATTCTTCTTCCTCGGTAGCGCGCAGCCCCATCACGGCATCCAGCACCTTGAGGATGATGAAGGTGACGATCGCGGTGTAGATCACCGTGAAGCCGACGCCTTTGCACTGAATCCAGACTTGCGCGGCAATGTCGGTGACGGTGCCGAAGCCACCCAGCGCAGGCGCGGCGAACACACCGGTCAGGATCGCACCGAGAATACCGCCGATACCGTGCACGCCGAAGGCGTCCAAGGAGTCGTCATAGCCGAGTTTGCGTTTCAGGGTGGTGGCGCAGAAGAAGCACACCACGCCGGCGGCCAGACCAATGATCAGCGAACCCATCGGGCCCACGGTACCGGCCGCCGGAGTGATTGCCACCAGACCGGCAACCACGCCCGAAGCGATACCCAGTGCGCTCGGTTTGCCGTGGGTGATCCACTCGGCGAACATCCAGCCCAGTGCAGCGGCGGCGGTTGCGATCTGAGTAACCAGCATCGCCATGCCGGCCGTGCCGTTGGCGGCTGCGGCGGAACCGGCATTGAAGCCGAACCAGCCGACCCACAGCATGGCGGCGCCCATCAGGGTGTAACCGAGGTTGTGCGGCGCCATCGGGGTAGTCGGGAAGCCTTTGCGTTTGCCCAGCACCAGGCACGCCACCAGACCGGCGATACCGGCGTTGATGTGCACCACGGTGCCGCCGGCGAAGTCGAGCACGCCCCAGTCACCCAACAGCGAGCCCGGGCCACTCCAGACCATGTGCGCAATCGGCGCATACACCACGGTGAACCAGACGCCCATGAACACCAGCATCGCGGAGAACTTCATGCGCTCGGCGAAGGCACCGACGATCAGCGCCGGAGTGATGATGGCGAATGTCATCTGGTAAGTGACGAACACGGCTTCAGGGAACAGCGCCGCCGGGCCAGTAATGCTGGCAGGCGTGATGCCCGCGAGGAAGGCCTTGCCGAAGCTGCCGACGAAGGAGTTGAAGTTGACGACGTTGGCTTCCATCCCGGTGGTGTCGAACGCCATGCTGTAGCCATAAAGGAACCACAGGATGGTGACCAGGCCGGTAATGGCGAAGCACTGCATCATCACGGAAAGAATGTTTTTCGACCGAACCATGCCGCCGTAGAACAGCGCGAGGCCGGGAATGGTCATGAACAGCACGAGGGCCGTCGAGGTCAGCATCCAGGCGGTATCGCCGGAATTGAGGACTGGAGGCGCCACCGGATCTGCCGCCAAAGCCAGGCCGGGCATTACGATGGACAACAGGGCGCCTAGCCCTGCGAATTTACGCAGAGTCATATTGTTTTCTCCTGGGGCGTTGGGTTTGTGGCGGCGTTTAGATCGCGTCGGTATCGGTTTCGCCGGTACGGATGCGAATCGCCTGTTCCAGATTGACCACGAAGATCTTGCCGTCACCGATCTTGCCGGTGTTGGCAGCCTTGGTTATCGCCTCGATAACCCGATCCAGATCCTTGTCGTCGATGGCAACGTCGATTTTCACCTTGGGCAGAAAATCGACCACGTACTCCGCGCCGCGATACAGCTCGGTGTGACCCTTCTGCCGCCCGAAGCCTTTGACTTCAGTAACGGTAATGCCCTGCACGCCGATTTCGGACAGCGACTCGCGCACGTCGTCCAACTTGAACGGCTTGATGATGGCAGTGACTAGCTTCATGAAACTCTCTCCCGAATTGGTGGACTTGCCCCAGGAAAACAAACCCGACTCAAGTCTAAGCGCAGTGCCTGGCTTTGTAACGCATCGTCGGCCTTACCTGCCCGACTGACGCCAGCTAACCGCTGCTGACGAAACTCCCCGCTCCGCCTGCCGCACTGCATTCGTCACAGCGACTGCATCAGTGCATGGGTCACTACCGACTAAGCAGAAAGCTTGCCATCTCGCCAAAATCCCCTGATTTCAATCCCTTGGCCGCTGCCGAAGATGCCATCACCGAAATGGCACACGGGATACGCACAACAACGGTGCGCAGCCGTTCGTCCTTTTGCGCGAAAAGCGTGCATCCCGGCCAACGCAAATGACTATAGACACTGCGTGATACACTGCCGGCCATTGTTTCCAGGACATATCCCATGCTCGCGCCCAAAGACTTCCTCGACGCCCTGAGCGGCACCGCCTCCCGCCTGTTCAGCGGCGACACGCCCTTGCCAAAAGCCGAAATCGAAAGCCAGTTCAAGATGCTGCTGCAAAGCGCCTTCAGCAAACTGGACCTGGTGAGCCGCGAAGAGTTTGATAGTCAGATGGTGGTGCTGGCGCGCACTCGCGCTCGGCTTGAGAGCCTTGAGGCGAAGGTGGCTGAGCTGGAAGCGAAGCTGACGCCGCCGGCTGAGTGAATGTTACGAAAGCTAAAACCGCTCCTGCCGAGGCAGGAACGGTTTCCGTCGGTTCAATTCCTACAGCGAATTATTCCAACGGTCTCGCAGAATCTCGTACAGGCGAAAAGCCCATAGCGCGATCCTGACGAGGCGCCACATATGTTTAAGAAACTTAGACATATTTTGGCCCTCCTTGCGTGGGGCCAAACCTCCGATGCTCTTTCCGGCATACGAACACCTTCGGGACTACACGTGAGTGTGTCCACCAAGGCGGCCGGGTGTGGGTCCCCCAAAACAGCACCGGCACGGGTCTCACACCGTGTCGAGGAACATGAAATCTTTACGCTCCCGGCCACACTTTACGGACACTCCATGAGTGGGCATCGTCGTAGCGGATGGTATTGCAGTCCTTGAGAATGCATTTAAACAAGTTGTATCAAGCCATTAAGCATGTTTTCCCGGCATATCTGGCACGTCATGTCCTGATGAGCGCCAAGTGACTTTGACGCTTGCATCAAGGAGCAAACCTGCATACTCTCAGCGAACGTGAGTGTGTCCACTAAGGATGCGCAGGCCTTGGCCTCACTGAAGCCTGCAACTGAAAACCGTCTCCTCAAGGCGGTTTTTTTTCGCCTCGAGATAGCTGCGACAATCGGTTTTCTGAGGAATAGTCACAGCAACTGTTTAGCCCCCAAGCCGTGTCACACCTCAATCCGCCCACACCAACGTCCTTCGCTCACGTAAGTACCGTCCTACAAGGACTGTCCCCCACACCTGATTACGTGAGTATCCCTGCCTTCGCTACCTTCTGCGGCCTGATCCAAACAGAACACAGACACGAGAGGTGCCTATGAAACAGAAGAAGCAGAAAAAACAGCCATTACTCGCATCCTGGCTTCGTGCAGAAGCGCCCAGTTTGGCCGATACGATTTATGCCAGTCAGCGGCACTTTTTGAAGGTCGCCGCGACCTATGGCAAAGAATTGGAGCCTGATGGCTGGCTCGCCGGTGGCGGAACCTGAATCCCGCATTAAGAGACCGTCTAGTTGGCGGTTTTTTTACGCCTGAAGATTAGTCATTTCGATTCCGGCAACATCCAGTGAAGCTTTGCCCAGGCAATTGCCTCTTCAACACCGTCCTCCCCGGCTACCCTTAAAAAACCCGCAGGAAGCGGCCCCCGATTCAACCCAAGGAATGCCCATGTCCCTCGCCATCGTCCACAGTCGCGCCCAGATTGGCGTGGATGCTCCCGCCGTCACCGTCGAAGTCCACCTGGCCAATGGTTTGCCCTCGCTGACCATGGTCGGGTTGCCGGAGGCAGCAGTGAAGGAGAGCAAGGATCGGGTGCGCAGCGCGATCATCAATTCCGGGCTGCAGTTTCCGGCGCGGCGGATCACGTTGAATCTGGCCCCGGCGGATTTGCCCAAGGATGGCGGGCGGTTCGATCTGGCGATTGCGCTGGGGATTCTGTCGGCGAGCGTGCAAGTGCCGACATTGACGCTGGATGACGTGGAATGCCTGGGTGAACTGGCGTTGTCCGGTGCCGTGCGGCCGGTACGCGGTGTGTTGCCCGCAGCACTGGCGGCGCGCAAGGCCGGTCGGACGCTGATGGTTCCGCGGGCGAATGCCGAGGAAGCGTGCCTGGCATCAGGGCTGAAGGTGATCGCGGTGGATCATCTGCTGGAGGCGGTGGCGCATTTCAATGGGCATACGCCGATCGAACCTTATGTTTCGGACGGGTTGATCCATGCCGCCAGGCCCTATCCCGACCTGAATGAAGTTCAGGGTCAACTGGCCGCCAAGCGGGCGCTGCTGATAGCGGCGGCGGGCGCGCATAACCTGCTGCTCAGCGGGCCACCGGGAACGGGCAAGACGTTGCTGGCCAGTCGATTGCCGGGGTTGCTTCCGCCTCTGGCCGAGAGTGAGGCGCTGGAAGTGGCTGCGATTCAGTCGGTCGCCAGTGGCGCCCCGCTCACCCATTGGCCGCAACGGCCCTTTCGCCAACCGCACCATTCGGCCTCCGGGCCGGCACTGGTCGGTGGCAGCTCAAAACCTCAGCCTGGCGAAATCACCCTCGCCCACCACGGTGTGCTGTTTCTCGACGAACTGCCGGAGTTTGATCGCAAGGTGCTGGAGGTTCTGCGCGAACCCCTGGAGTCCGGGCATATCGTCATCGCACGCGCAAAGGATCGCGTGCGCTTCCCCGCACGTTTTCAACTGGTCGCGGCGATGAACCCGTGCCCCTGTGGATATCTTGGCGAGCCAACGGGGCGTTGCTCGTGCACCCCGGACATGGTGCAGCGTTATCGCAACAAGCTGTCGGGGCCGCTGCTCGACCGGATCGACCTGCACCTGACCGTTGCACGGGAAGCCACTGCATTGAACCCGGCAATCAAACCCGGCGAGGACAGCGCCAGTGCAGCAGTTCAGGTCGCCGAAGCTCGGGAGCGACAGCAAAAGCGTCAAGGCTGCGCCAATGCGTTTCTGGATCTGCCGGGGTTGCGCAGACACTGCAAGTTATCCACCACCGATGAACACTGGCTGGAGTCTGCATGCGAACGACTGACACTTTCACTGCGTTCGGCGCATCGGTTGCTCAAGGTTGCACGGACACTGGCCGATATAGAGAAGGTTGATGCCATCTCCCGCGAACATCTGGCCGAAGCGCTTCAGTATCGCCCAGCGACGCAATGACGGTATGGACAGGCTGTTTGCAAGTGGTCTGCGCCGGCTGAAAATAAAGTCCGCGCACGCTGATAGCCATTAGCCAAGATGTGATATAACGACGGCGCTCTTCATCAGGCACCAGAGCTTTTAGTTAAAGGTTCAAACTTTAAAGCAATATAAAATGGAGGCGGCACATCATGGAAAAGATCTCTTCAGCCCACCGGGCGCAATATACTTGATCAATTAAAATCGTCATGAGACGGCAGACTTAAAACAACTGCCGATGACAGATTTCAATGGCGAACGCGCCAAGACAATATCAATCAATCAATTGTCCACGCGCACCAGCTGATCCAACTTTGTTTTGCCACGGCAAATTTTATAAGTACCAGTCAATAATGAAAAACGTCTACCTGATCAGCAATGTCACCCGTGGCGGCAAAACATACCTCGAATACCTGATCCCTGCGCTCAATGCCCTGCGCAACACCTACAACTGCATCGTCCTGCAAACAGACAAGACGGGGCTGAGCCGGCAAGAGGCAGAAGAAATCCTCGACTACCCGGTTCAGCAGGTAGGCGTAGAAGAGATTTCGAACCTGGAATCACAAATCGTCATTTCAAACGACGCCTGGGTTGGCCGCCTGCTCGACGATTCGAACTTTGGCATCTTCATGACCCACGGCAATATCGGAATGCCGACCAAGGACAAGTATTACTACGCCGAACTGACGTCCTATTGGGACGTGGTCATTGCTTCATCCCGATCAGGTTTTGACCTGATCAAAACCGGCCTGCAACGCTACAGACCCGACAGAAAAGCCCTGAAATCCCTGATTGCCGATGGCATCGCATTGCGCACCGACATGCGCAAGACAAGTCCGGTCGCGACGTTGCCAATCAAGGTCCCCCGGTTCTTCGAGTCCGCTCCGGTGTCGAACAAGGCGTCGGGGGACTACGTTGTCGGGCTGCTGCCGACCCAATTGGGCATTTGCCCAAGTGGCGCGTCGCTGTACGAAAACCTGCAAACCGTGATCAATGCCGTCAGGTCACAGATTGCACATGCCCGGTTCATCCTGCGTCCGTACATGGCCGACCTCGAGCATCCAACCCTGAAGGACCTGTGCAAACAGCTCTCTGTGTATGACTGGATCACCATAGACGAGCCGGGCACCAGCAGCACGGTTTTCTACCAGCAGTGCGACACCATCATTACCGATGCCTCGACCGGTGGTGTTTCGTTCATGCTCAACTCGTGCAAGCTGCCAATCTATTACGTTCCGACGTCCGATGAATGCAATCCGATTGTCGACGCCTGGTTGCAACAGATGAATAACCTGCTGCCCATCGCCAAAAACGGCGACGAACTAAAAGAGCTGGCACTGGGTTTCAGTCTGATGTCCCCCGACGACAACTATTTTATATACAAGAAGTTCTACGAAACGCAGTACCGCAACTTGCCATTACCGCAGGATGTGTTTCATGACTTGATCGAAAACAAGCATGACTCGATGTTCTGCCAGTTAACCATCGACTCCTTTGGCAATATCAAAGAACGTGACTGAACACAGATAAAGCGCGTTGAACCTGCCGCAAGATTCAACGCCATTTACCCACACGGAACACTGGTCAGAACGCTATGAAATGTGACCCTCACGCGCAGGTGATATGGATTACGGGCCTCTCAGGCGCCGGCAAATCAACGCTGGCCGGTGAGCTCGTTGCCCGTCTGCGCAGCGATGGCCAATCGGTTGTGATGCTCGATGGCGATGAGCTGCGCGAGGTGTTCGGCGCCACCGCTGCCAACTCGCAGAACCATGGCCGTGAAGGTCGACTCGCGCTGGCCATGCAATACGCCCATCTCTGCAGGATGATCGCGGCGCAAGGCCACACCGTGGTGATCGCGACGATCTCGCTGTTTCGTGAAGTTCATGCGTGGAACCGCGCCCATCTGCCCGGTTATTTCGAGGTTTACCTGAAAGTACCGGTAGAGGAACTCAGCCGCCGGGATCCCAAGGGCATTTACCGTCGGTTTCATGCCGGTGAACTGAACAACGTTGCCGGACTTGATCTGCCCATTGATGAACCACAAGCGGCGGACTGGCTGGTTGAATTCGACCCCCTGCGCTCCGGGCAAAGCCTGGCAGACGATTTACTCAATAAAATTTATACAAGGAATCTGGTATGAAAACCGAATGGGATTACACCACCCTGGCCGACGCCTATCTGAAGCGTCCTGACTACGCCGATGCCGCCATCGACGCGATGCTCTCGATCGCAGGTGCCGAACAGGGTGACAAGTTCTGCGACGTGGGTGCTGGCGTTGCTCACCTGACGCTGATGCTGGCCGCTCGTGGCCTGGACGTCACCGCCGTGGAGCCCAACGATGCGATGCGCGCCAACGGCATCAAGCGCACCGCCGAGCTGACCAATGTCAAATGGCACGAAGGCACCGGCGAAGTGACCGGTCAGGCGACCCAGGCGTTCGACATGGTCACCTTCGGCAGCTCGTTCAACGTCTGCGACCGCCAGCAGGCCCTGAAAGAAACCGCGCGCATTCTCAAGCCTCGTGGCTGGTTCGCCTGCATGTGGAACCACCGCAATCTCGAAGACCCGATCCAGGCCCGGATCGAAGCCATCATCAAGGAGCGCGTACCGGGTTATGGCTACGGCACCCGTCGCGAAGACCAGACGGCTGTGATCGACGCCAGCGAACTGTTCGGCCCGGTCGTACACCTGGACGCCCGTGTCATTCACGAGCAGAGCATCGAAGAATGCCTGGAAGCCTGGCGCTCCCACGCCACGCTGGAGCGTCAGGCCGGTGCGAACTTCCATGAAGTGATCAGCGCCATCGACGACTACCTGAAAGGCCTGCAGACGCCTTCGATCCAGATTCCGTACTCGACGAACATTTGGGTCGCTCAGCTGAGATAACACCTGATGGCCCTGCATTTCTCTACCAAGGCCGGCACTCTGTCCCGCCTGCAAGGACGACTCGTGTCGGCCCGCATTGCGCCGCTGCTGGCATTCACCGTGGCGGACTGGCAACGGGATCGGCAAGCCTGTGTCCAGGCTGTCCAGGGACGGCTGCCTGCCGCGCCCTGGATCGTGCGTTCCAGCTGCGGACGTGAAGACAGCGCCCAGGCGTCCTTCGCGGGCGCCTTCCTGTCGATCCCGGATGTCGACGACACCGGGCTGGCCTCGGCGGTTGAACAGGTCATCGCCAGTTATGGCGAGGTGTATCCGTCGGACGAGATACTGGTCCAGCCCATGCTGGGGAATGTGCTGCGCTCCGGCGTGGCGTTTTCACATGACCCCAACACCTGCGCGCCGTATCGGGTGGTGAACTGGTCGGAAGGCAGCGACACGGCCTCGGTGACCGGTGGCATGGGCGGTCGGCTCTGGCAGCAGGCGGCCCACAGCAAGGTTTCAGCGCCAGCAGCGCTCGAGCCTGTGGTCGGCTTGCTCGAAGAGTTGCTGGAGCTGTTCGGCGGCGAGCCTGTCGACTGCGAGTTTGCAGTCACCCGTGAAACCGAAGGCGAAGTGCTCTGGCTGTTACAGGCCCGGCCGCTGATTCTGCCTTCCCGTCCGGAATCCGATGCAGAGCAATCGGCCCGTCTGGAAAGCATTCAGCGCAAAGTGGCGCGCGGCATGCGTCCACATCCATTCCTGATCGGCCAGCGCACGGTCTATGGCGTGATGCCTGACTGGAACCCGGCCGAGATCATCGGTATCCGGCCCAAGCCGTTGGCACTCTCGCTGTACCGGGACCTGGTGACCGACTCCATTTGGGCGTACCAGCGTCACAACTACGGCTACCGCAACTTGCGCAGCTTTCCGCTGATGCCGCATTTTTTCGGTCTGCCCTATATCGATGTGCGCTTGTCGTTCAACTCCTTCATTCCGGCAGACCTTGATGAAGATCTGGCCGGGCGGCTGGTCGACTACTACATCGATCGGTTGCTGGCGGAACCGACACTCCACGACAAGGTTGAGTTCGAGATCGTGTTCTCGTGCTACACCCTGGATCTGTCGCAACAACTGGAACGCCTCGCCGATGCAGGCTTCCAGCCCCACGAGCTGGACGCGATCAGCACCAGTCTGCGCAAGCTGACCAACCGTATCGTCCACCCCAAGGACGGTCTGTGGCGCAGCGATGCCAACAAACTCGATGTGCTCAATGCCCGCCGCGATGAGTTGCTGGCTTCCGATGCCGATCCGCTGGAGCGCATTTACTGGCTGCTGGAAGATGCGAAACGCTACGGCACCCTGCCCTTCGCCGGTCTGGCGCGCGCCGGCTTCGTCGCCGTGCAGATGCTCAGGTCGCTGGTGTCCGTGGGCGTGTTTTCGCAGGCAGACTACGATGCGTTCATGGCCGGTGTTTCCACCGTCAGCGGGCAATTGGCACGCGACCGGGCGACGCTCGACAAGACGACTTTCCTGGCGCGTTACGGGCATCTGCGACCGGGCACCTACGACATCCTTTCACCCCGCTACGATGAAGCGCCGGAGCTTTATTTCGACTGGACTCAACGTCCGGCCGCTCCGGAACCGCTTCAACCGTTTTCGCTGACACTGCCACAGATGCGCGAGATCGTGAAACTGCTCGAAGCCCATGGCTTGCAGCCCGATCCGGTCGGTTTGCTGGACTTCCTGCAGAACGGTATCGAACTGCGGGAACTGGCCAAGTTTCACTTCACCCGCAATCTCTCCGACGCGCTGGCGTTGATTGCGCAAGTCGGTGCCGAGCACGGTATCGGTCGCGAAGACCTGGCCTATTGCGATATCCGCGCCTTCACCGAACTGCACGTGGCGGCAGCGGATCCGAAAGAGGTGCTGCTGCGCAGCATCGAACAGGGCAAGGCGCGCTATGCCGAGACGCTCAAGGTCTCCCTGCCGCCGGTGATCACCCGACCGGAAGATGTCTGGAGTTTCGAGTGGCCGGAAACGGCGCCCAATTTCATCACCCAGAAACGCGTGACCGCGCCGGTTGTGCTGTGCGACGACCGGGACAAACTCGCCGGGGCGATCGTCTGCATTCCCAACGCGGATCCGGGGTTCGACTGGCTGTTCGCCTACCCGATTGCCGGATTGATCACAGCGTGGGGCGGTGCCAATTCGCACATGGCGATCCGTGCCGGCGAGCTGGGCTTGCCGGCCGTCATTGGTGCGGGGGAAGTGCTTTACCGGCGCTGGTCAACCGCAGATTTCCTGCACCTGGATTGCCCGGGCCGCCGGGTGGAGATGATGACATGAAGGTTGTCGCCGTCAGTCAGCGAGTGGACAGTCATCCGGAACGCGGAGAAACCCGTGATGCGCTGGATCAGCGACTGATCGGTTTCCTTCTGGCAGCCGGTTTTGTCCCGGTGCCGGTGCCCAACGGTTTGCCGCTCGATCACTGGCTGGCGGCTGTCGTGCCACACGCCATTGTGCTGTCGGGGGGCAATGACATCGGTCAGTGCCCGGCCCGCGACCGTACCGAAAGCGAGTTACTGGATCACGCGCGCGCGCGTCAGTTGCCAGTGCTGGGCATTTGTCGCGGCATGCAGATGCTGGCGCACTGGTCCGGCGGCGAGCTGAAACCGGTCACCGGTCATGTGCGAACCCGGCATCAGTTGTCCGGCCGGATCGTCGCCGAAGTGAACAGCTATCACGGCCTCGCTCTTGCCAGTTGCCCGCAGGGGTTTGAAGTCATGGCCCGTAGCGAAGACGGGGAAATCGAAGCCGTCCGCCACCTTCAGCTGCCGTGGGAAGGCTGGATGTGGCACCCGGAACGTGAAGCGGATTTTGCCTTCCACGATCTTCAGCGAATCCGGCAGTTGTTCGGCGAACCCCACTCCTCTCAATAACCCACGGGATAGACGTGTTGTGAAAGCCATTATTCTGGCTGCCGGACGTGGCAGTCGCATGAAAAGCCTCACGGATGAGCGCCCCAAGTGCCTGGTCGAATTGCGAGGCAAACCCTTGCTCGAATGGCAGTTGGAGTCCCTGCGCGCGGCCGGTATCAGTGAAATCGCCGTGGTCACCGGCTACAAGCGTGAGTTGCTGGCCAACCGTGGCCTGATCGAGTTTCACAACCCGCGCTGGGCGGACACCAACATGGTGTCGTCACTGGCCTGCGCCGAATCGTGGCTGCAGGGGCAGCCGTGCATCGTGAGTTATTCCGATATTTTCTACAGCCCGGCGGCCGTTCAGTCGTTGATGGCCAACACGGCGTCACTGGCGGTGACCTATGACCCCAACTGGCTGGAACTGTGGACGCAACGTTTCGGCGATCCGCTGCTGGATGCCGAAACCTTCCGCCTGACCGACGCCGGCACGCTGGCGGAAATCGGCAACAAGCCGCAATCGGTGGACGAAGTTCAGGGCCAATACATGGGACTGCTGCGCTTCACCCCCGAGGGCTGGGCAGAGGTCGTTCGGCTACGAGCCGAGCTGACCCCGGAACAACGCGACAAGATGCACATGACCAACACGCTGCAGCGCGTCATCGATGCTGGCCAGGTTCCCGTCGAAGCCGTTGCTTACACGGGAGAATGGGGAGAGGTCGACTCCAGCGAAGACCTCTCCGCGTACCAGTAAGCAGGTACGTCGCCTCAGCGGAAGCGGTCGACCTCTTGGCGCAGGTCGGCTGCCAGGCCTTCCAGCTCCTTGGCGGTGATTGCCAGGTTCGACACCACTTCACGCTGCTCGCTGTTGGCCATCGCAATGCTCTGCAGATTGCTGCTCAACAACGTCGCGGTGCTGCTCTGCTCCTGAGTCGCGGTGGTGATCGCCGCGAACTGCTGACCCGCCGAACGGCTCTGCTCATCGATCCGCGCCAGCGCCGACGCGACGTTGGCGTTACGCGACAGGCCTTCCTGCATCAGCACATTGCCCTGTTCCATGGTGCTGATGGCGTTGCCGGTTTCCTGCTGGATGCTGTGGATCATCCCGGAGATCTCGTCAGTCGCCTGACGAGTACGCGACGCCAGATTGCGCACTTCATCAGCCACCACGGCAAAGCCGCGACCTTGTTCACCGGCACGGGCGGCTTCGATGGCCGCGTTGAGCGCCAGCAGGTTGGTCTGTTCGGCAATCGAGGTGATCACGCTGACGATGCCGCCGATTTCCTGGGAGCGCTGACCGAGCGTGTTGATCACGGTTGCCGTGGTGTTCAGCGCGCCGGCAATCTGCTCCAGCGAGGACGACGCTTCTTCCATCGAGCTGCGACCGATCTGAGTCTGCTGCGCATTTTCCTGGGCCAGACGCTGGGTGTTGCCCATGTTGTCGGCAATGTTCAGCGAGGTGGCGGAGAACTCTTCAACCGCACCCGCCATGCTGGTGATCTCGCCGGACTGCTGCTCCATGCCTTCATACGCGCCGCCGGACAGACCGGACAGCGCCTGCGCACGGCTGTTGACCTCTTCCGAAGCGCGGCGGATGTGCTCGACCATGGTCGACAGCGCCTGGCTCATCTGGTTGAAGGCACGGGCCAACTGACCGATTTCATCGTTGCTCGACACGTTCAGGCGCACGCTCAGATCGCCGGCACCCAAGGCTTCGGCCTGACGCACCAGATCACCCAGCGGTTGCAGTTTGCTGCGCAGCAGCCACACCGCCGAACCGACCGCAATCAGCATCGCCAGCAGGCTGCCGATGGCCAACTGGATGCCAACGCTCCAGGTCACTTCGCGGATCTCGGATTTCGGCATGCTCGCCACCACCGACCACGGTCCACCGTCGAACGGTACGGCGATGCTGTAGAAGTCTTCGGACTTGTCGCTCCAGAACCGGCCCTTGCCAGGCGTCTTCGCCAGACCGTTGACCACCGGGACCGCTTGATCCGGCGCCTGCACGCCCGCTGGCGCAACCAGCCACTTGTTCTGCTCATCCAGCAGCGCCAGGGAACCGCTCTGGCCGATGCGGAAACGCTTGAGGTTGTCGAACTGGGCGTTTTGCGCGTCGGTGTAATCGAAGCCGACGAACAACACCGCGATCACCTTGCCGCTGCTGTCACGCACCGGGGTGTACTGAGTCATATAGGAACGATCAAACAGCAGCGCGCGGCCGACGTAGCCCTGGCCCGCCATCAACTTTGCGTAGGCCGGGTGAGCGTGATCCAGCAAGGTGCCGATGGCGCGAGTGCCGTCCTGTTTGGTCAGCGAGGTACTGACCCGCACGAAGTCTTCGCCGCTGCGCACGAACAGCGTGGCAACGCCCGCCGTCATCTGCTTGAATTCGTCCACTTCCTTGAAGTTGTTGTTCAACACTTCGCTGCCCAGGTGCAGGCCCGGGGTCTGGGTGCCCGCCACACTGACCGGCTCGCTCGGGTGAATGCTCAGGCCCGCGCTGAAGCGCTTCTCGAACAACCCGCTCAGGCGCTGGGTGCTTTCACGCAGCGTGCCGTGGAAAGTGCTCAACTGGTCGGCGAGCAGACGTGCCTCGCTGGCCAGGTGTTCTTCACGGGTGGCGAGGTTGGCGGTATCCAGCGAACGCAGGGCGAACACCGTACTGCCACTGATGACAACCGCCAGTATCACGGCGAGCGCGAGGCCCAGCTGCGAGGCGATCCGGGCGCGAGGTTGAGACATGGACAGCTCCTGGCCGAGTCTGCGGATCCTCCCTGATCGCGGCTCGGAAAATTCTAATAATGGGGGTGAAGCCTGGAACCGGCACGACGGTCCCACTTGCACGTATTCGGCGGTAAAACCGAATACTTGAGTACGCAGCGGGGTTATGGCCGAAGGCCGGCATTGTGGCGGCTCGAACGTTTCAGCTCAAGCGCGTGACCGGCGGCAGCACCATGGCGTGGACTTCGCCTTGCAGGAAGTCGCTGAGCCGGCGTAAACGTTCACCTCCCGGACGGGTCTTTGGCCACACCAGGTAATAATTCAGCCCGCTGGCAACCGCCGTCGGCCACGGCAGACTCAAACGCCCTTGCGCGACATCTTCGGCCACCATCAGCAAATCGCCCATCGACACGCCATACCCCCGGGCCGCCGCGATCATCCCCAGTTCCAGGGTATCGAACACTTGCCCACCCTTGAGCGATACCTGATCCGACAGTCCCATGTGCTCCAGCCAACTGCGCCAGTCGCGGCGATCCGGCGTCGGGTGCAGCAATTCGGCGCTGGCCAGTCGCGCCACATCCCAGGGCTGGTCGTGCAAAAGGCTCGGGGCGCCGACCGGAATCAGCTCTTCCGGGAACAGCAGGCTGGCCTCCCAGTCCGGCGGAAAATGCCCGTCGCTCAGCAGCACCGCGCAATCGAAGGGTTCGTTGTTGAAGTCCACCGAATCCACATCCATCCAGGCACTGGTCAGTTGCACTTCATTGCCCGGCTGCAAATGGCGGAAGCGACTGAGCCGCGCCAGCAGCCAGCGCATGGTCAGGGTCGACGGGGCCTTCATGCGCAGGATGTCATCTTCGGCGCGCAAGGTATTGCAGGCCCGCTCCAGCGCGGCGAACCCCTCGCGGATGCCCGGCAGCAGCAAGCGCGCCGATTCGGTCAGTTGCAAATTGCGTCCGCTGCGATGGAACAGCCGACAGGCGAAGTGCTCTTCGAGCGTGCGGATATGCCGGCTGACCGCACTTTGAGTGATCGACAGTTCTTCGGCAGCGCGGGTGAACGAACTGTGGCGTGCCGCCGCTTCGAATGCGCGCAGGGCATACAAGGGTGGAAGGCGACGGGACATGTACAGCGCTCCAATGGCGGGATTGCGCCAACTTAGCAGAATTGCTCCTGGATGAGTTTTAATCATGCCACCCATCCTTTTTATCCCTTTGTGCAAGCCGCGCCAAACCCTGAGAATCGACGGTCTCTTGCTCCCTCTTTATACGGATGTGAACACCATGCAGCGTCCTGTGCGTACCGAACTCTGGGCCATCCTGCGGCTGGCGGGGCCGTTGATTGCCTCGCAGTTGGCACACATGCTGATGGTGCTGACCGACACCCTGATGATGGCCCGCCTCAGCCCCGAAGCGCTGGCCGGTGGCGGTCTGGGCGCGGCGAGCTATTCGTTCGTGTCGATCTTCTGCATCGGCGTGATCGCGGCGGTCGGCACCTTGGTCGCGATCCGTCAGGGCGCCGGCGACATCATTGGCGCCGCCAAGCTGACCCAGGCCGGGTTGTGGCTGGCGTGGCTGATGGCGCTCGGTGCCGGGCTGCTGCTGTGGAATCTGAAACCGGTGCTGTTGCTGTTCGGCCAGACCGAGACCAACGTCAACGCGGCCGGGCAGTTTCTGATCGCGCTGCCGTTTGCCCTGCCCGGCTACCTGAGCTTCATGGCCCTGCGCGGCTTCACCAGCGCCATCGGCCGGGCGACACCGGTGATGGTCATCAGCCTCGCCGGCACCGTGGCCAACTTCCTGCTCAATTACGCGCTGATCACCGGCATGTTCGGCCTGCCGAAACTGGGGCTGACCGGTATCGGCCTGGTCACGGCGATTGTTGCCAACTGCATGGCACTGGCGCTGGCGTGGCATATCCGTCGACATCCGGCCTATAACGCTTACCCGCTACGCGAGGGCCTGTCGCGGCCAAACCGGCAGTACCTGAAAGAACTCTGGCGCCTGGGTCTGCCGATTGGCGGCACCTACGCGGTGGAAGTCGGGTTGTTCGCCTTCGCGGCGCTGTGCATGGGCACCATGGGCAGTACGCAACTGGCAGCGCACCAGATTGCCCTGCAAATCGTCTCGGTGGCGTTCATGGTGCCAGCGGGGATGTCGTATGCGATCACCATGCGCGTCGGCCAGCATTACGGCGCCGGGCAATTGAACGATGCGCGGATGTCCGGGCGGGTCGGCATCGTCTTCGGTGCGGTGGTGATGCTGGGGTTTGCGATGGTGTTCTGGTTGCTGCCGAATCAGCTGGTCGGGTTGTTCCTCGATCACAACGATCCGGCGTTTGCCGAGGTCATCCGCCTGGCCGTGAGCCTGCTGGCAGTCGCAGCGTGGTTCGAACTGTTTGACGGCACCCAGACGATTGCGATGGGCTGTATTCGTGGGCTGAAGGATGCCAAAACCACGTTTCTGGTCGGGCTCGGTTGCTACTGGCTGATCGGCGCGCCGGCGGCGTGGCTGATGGCGTTCCATCTGCACTGGGGACCGACCGGCGTTTGGTGGGGGCTGGCGCTGGGCCTGGCCTGCGCGGCGATCAGCCTGACGCTGGCGTTCGAATGGAAAATGAAGCGGATGATTCGCCTGGAGCCTGCACCCTCGAAGCCGTTCGCAGTCGCCCAGCCTGAATAGGTGTTTCCCTGTGGGGGCAGGCTTGGTCCCACAGGGTTCTGTGGTTAAACCACGATTTCCAGCGGCGGCTGCTGACTCGCATCGAAGGTCAGGTATTCAACCAGCTCCGCCAACGGCAACGGCTTGCTGATCAGATACCCCTGCACCTGATCGCAGCCGAACCCGCGCAGCAACTCCATCTGCTCCGGGGTTTCCACCCCTTCGGCCACCACTTCCAGGTGCAGGTTGTGCGCGAGGTTGATCATCGCGTGCACTAGTTTGCGGTTCTCTTCGCGCTGCTCCATGCCGCCGACAAAGCTCTTGTCGATCTTCAGCAAGGTGATCGGCAGGCTGTTGAGGTGCACGAACGACGAGAACCCGGTGCCGAAATCATCCAGCGAGAAGCGCACGCCGAGGCGGCCGAGGGCGTCCATGGTCTGTTTGACCAAGTCGCTGCGGCGCATCACGGCGGTTTCGGTGAGTTCGAATTCCAGCCACTGCGCCTCGACACCGCGCTCGGCGATCAGACGACTGAGCGTCGGCAGCAACTGGCTGTCCTGGAACTGGCGGAACGACAGGTTGATCGCCATGTGCAGCGCCGGCAATCCGCGTTCGCGCAAGGCCTGCATGTCACGCAGAGCCCGGGAAATCACCCAGTAACCCAGCGGCACGATCAGACCGCTCTGCTCGGCCAGCGGCACGAATTCGCTCGGTGGCAGCAAGCCGCGCTCACTGTGACGCCAGCGCACCAGCGCTTCGAGGCCGACAATCTGGCCGTCCTGCATGTTCAGACGCGGCTGGTAATGCAGCTCCAGTTCATCGCGACGCAAGGCCCGGCGCAGCTCGCTTTCGAGGTCGGCCATGCTTCGCGCATTGCGGTTGATCCGCTCGTTGAAGATGTGAAAAGTGCAGCCTTGCGTGCTCTTGGCCTGTTGCATGGCGATGTGTGC
Organism: Pseudomonas sp. GW821-FHT02C04; assembly: GCF_059421845.1. Taxonomy (NCBI): domain Bacteria; kingdom Pseudomonadati; phylum Pseudomonadota; class Gammaproteobacteria; order Pseudomonadales; family Pseudomonadaceae; genus Pseudomonas; species Pseudomonas sp. GW821-FHT02C04. The sequence goes on from NZ_JBWKVT010000002.1 coordinate 440,396, forward strand.
GTGCCACATCAACGGATCGGCGCCGCCCTGGGCGCGGGCATGGGCGATACCGAGGCTGGAACCGATCAGCAGGCTTTCGCCATCGACCCAGTAAGGTTCGGCCAAGGCTTCGGTGATGCGTTCGGCCATCCATTCGGCCCGTTGCGGGGCGCGGCGGGTGTCGATCAGCAGGGCGAATTCGTCGCTGCCCAGGCGCGCCAGTTGATCGCCGGCCTCCAGCTGGCTTTTCAGCCGTGCGACGACTTGCAGGATCAGGCGGTCGCCGGCCTGATGGCCGAGGGCGTCGTTGGCGTGACGAAAGTTGTCGAGATCGAGGTGCCCGAGGGCCAGGCCGCGACCGTCGTTTTCGGCCAGCCGAGCCGTGAGCAGGGTCTGGAAACCCTGACGGTTGGCGATGCCGGTCAAGGGATCCTGTTCGGCCAGGCGTTGCAGGGTGTTTTCCAGCACGCCGCGTTCGCGCACATGGCGCAGGCAACGGCGAAGCATGCCGGCATCGAGGGCATCGAACACCAGCCAGTCACTGACGCCGTCGGGCGCGGTCGCCGGTTCGTGCTCCAGCAGCAGCACCGTCGGCAGATTGCACCGGCCGGGCACCGGCTGCAAAGCAGGAACGGTCAACAACACCGCATGGCGGTTGTCTTCGAACAGACTGCTGACCGACTCCCAGCTCGGCGCGCTGATCAGCACCGCCGCACTCCCCAACGGAGCCAGACACTCGCGCAATAACGCTGTCCACGCTGGCTCTTCGGCCAGTAGCAGCAAACGCAAGGGTTCGACAGGCGTAGTCAAGCTGACTCCCTAGACTCTGCAATGATGTGGGCGGCGGGCATTATGCCGTTCTGCCAACCAATGACCAAATGACAACGGTTATCAAAACGTTATTTTGTGTCACGAATGAGAACATTAGCCGCAAAATCACCGCGCATCCTGCGTGAAAGTAACAAAACCGGCAAATTTGAATCGCGTGCTGCGTCACAAGTCGGAGAGAGCAGCACAAATCGCTGAGCCTGTTAAAATGCCGGCCCATTTCGTCAACGACTCCCGAATTTTCGTATGTCCCGACTCAATCCCCGGCAGCAAGAAGCCGTGAACTACGTCGGCGGCCCTCTATTGGTGCTCGCCGGTGCTGGCTCCGGCAAGACCAGCGTGATCACGCGCAAGATTGCGCACCTGATCCAGAACTGCGGCATCCGTGCCCAGTACATCGTCGCCATGACCTTCACCAACAAGGCCGCGCGCGAGATGAAGGAACGGGTCGGCACCCTGCTGCGTGCCGGCGAAGGTCGTGGCCTGACGGTCTGCACCTTCCACAACCTGGGCCTGAACATCATCCGCAAGGAACATGAACGGCTGGGCTACAAACCCGGTTTCTCGATCTTCGACGAAACCGACGTCAAGTCGCTGATGACCGACATCATGCAGAAGGAATACGCGGGCGACGACGGCGTCGACGAGATCAAGAACATGATCGGCGCCTGGAAAAACGACCTGATCCTGCCGGCCGAAGCCCTGGAAAACGCCCGCAACCCCAAGGAACAGACCGCTGCCATCGTCTACACCCACTACCAGCGCACGCTCAAGGCGTTCAACGCAGTGGACTTCGACGACCTGATCCTGCTGCCGGTGAAGCTCTTTGAAGAGCACGCCGACATCCTCGAAAAGTGGCAGAACAAGGTGCGTTACCTGCTGGTCGACGAATACCAGGACACCAACGCCAGCCAGTACCTGCTGGTGAAAATGCTTATCGGCAAACGCAACCAGTTCACCGTGGTGGGCGACGACGACCAGTCGATCTACGCCTGGCGCGGCGCGCGGCCGGAAAACCTGATGCTGCTCAAGGACGACTATCCGTCCCTGAAAGTGGTGATGCTGGAGCAGAACTACCGCTCCACCAGCCGCATCCTGCGCTGCGCCAACGTACTGATCTCGAACAACCCCCACGAATTCGAAAAGCAGCTGTGGAGTGAGATGGGCCACGGCGACGAGATCCGCGTGATCCGCTGCCGCAACGAGGACGCCGAGGCCGAGCGCGTGGCGATGGAGATCCTCAGCCTGCACTTGCGCACCGATCGCCCGTACAGTGATTTCGCGATCCTCTATCGCGGCAACTACCAGGCCAAGCTGATCGAGCTGAAACTGCAGCACCATCAGGTGCCGTACCGCTTGAGCGGCGGCAACAGCTTCTTCGGTCGCCAGGAAGTAAAAGACCTGATGGCCTACTTCCGCCTGATCGTGAACCCGGACGACGACAACGCCTTCCTGCGCGTGATCAACGTGCCGCGCCGGGAAATCGGCTCGACGACCCTGGAAAAACTCGGCAACTACGCCACCGAACGCAAGATCTCGATGTACGCCGCCACCGACGAACTCGGTCTGGGCGAGCATCTGGACAGCCGCTTCACCGATCGCCTGTCGCGCTTCAAGCGCTTCATGGACAAGGTGCGCGAGCAGTGCGCCGGCGAAGACCCGATCTCGGCGCTGCGCAGCATGGTCATGGACATCGACTACGAGAACTGGCTGCGCACCAACAGCTCCAGCGACAAGGCTGCGGACTACCGGATGAGCAACGTCTGGTTCCTGATCGAAGCCTTGAAGAACACCCTGGAAAAAGACGAAGACGGCGAAATGACCGTCGAGGACGCCATCGGCAAACTCGTCCTGCGTGACATGCTGGAACGTCAGCAGGAAGAGGAAGACGGCGCCGAAGGCGTGCAGATGATGACCCTGCATGCGTCCAAGGGCCTGGAATTCCCTTACGTGTTCATCATGGGCATGGAAGAGGAAATCCTCCCGCACCGCTCCAGCATCGAAGCCGACACCATCGAAGAAGAGCGCCGCCTGGCCTACGTGGGCATCACCCGCGCACGCCAGACCCTGGCGTTCACCTTCGCCGCCAAGCGTAAACAGTACGGCGAGATCATCGATTGCGCGCCAAGCCGCTTCCTCGATGAGCTGCCGCCGGACGACCTGGCCTGGGAAGGCAACGACGACACACCGACCGAAGTCAAAGCCGTGCGGGGCAATAGCGCATTGGCTGATATACGCGCGATGTTAAAGCGCTAGAATTGACCACTTTTTACTAGACCTTCGGCGCACAAAGCGCCAAATGAGGACAGCTTCATGGAAGCATTGCACCAGAAAATCCGCGAACAAGGCATCGTGCTTTCCGACCAGGTCCTGAAGGTCGACGCCTTCCTGAACCACCAGATCGACCCGGCCCTGATGAAGCTGATCGGCGACGAATTCGCCTCGCTGTTCAAGGATTCCGGCATCACCAAGATCGTCACCATCGAAGCGTCGGGCATCGCCCCGGCGATCATGACCGGTCTGAACCTCGGCGTGCCGGTGATCTTCGCCCGCAAGCAACAGTCCCTGACCCTGACTGAAAACCTGCTGTCGGCGACCGTTTACTCGTTCACCAAGAAGACCGAAAGCACCGTGGCCATCTCCCCGCGCCACCTGACCAGCAGCGACCGCGTGCTGATCATCGACGACTTCCTGGCCAACGGTAAGGCGTCCCAGGCGCTGATCTCGATCATCAAGCAGGCCGGCGCAACGGTCGCGGGTCTGGGCATCGTGATCGAGAAGTCGTTCCAGGGCGGCCGTGCGGAGCTGGATTCGCAGGGTTACCGCGTCGAGTCGCTGGCTCGCGTGAAATCGCTGAAGGATGGCGTGGTGACTTTCATCGAGTAACCCGCAACACCGCAGGACTTCTGTGGGAGCCAGTTTGCTGGCTCCCACAGTTATTTTGGGGTGGACAGTTATTGCGCGGTGGCCTTCAGGCCAGTGAGCAACAACCGCTGAAACAGATCTTCCTTCAGGCCTTCCGGGTCGGTGAGCTGCATGCGCGCCAGATGCTCCGGATACAGCGAAGCCTCCGGCGCGTCCAGCGCTGCCTTGCCCAGTTCCAGAATCTCGGTCAGCTTGAACTTGCTCTTCAGCCAGTTCAGCGCCCGCAGCAAATCCTTCTCGACCTCATTGAAATCGCACCCCAGCGGATACTCCGGAAACAGGTTCGGATGCCGCGCGGCAATCGCCTGCAAGCGTTGCGGGGTGTTGTCGGTAAAGCGTGGATCGAGGCGGAAATCCTTCGGCAGTTTGCCGACCTTCTGTGCCTGCTCGATCAGACCCTGCTGAAAACGCGAGTCACTGATATTGAGCAGCGCTTCGATCACCACCGCATCCGACTTGCCGCGCAGATCGGCGATGCCGTACTCGGTGACCACGATATCCCGAAGGTGCCGTGGAATCGTGCAGTGGCCATATTCCCAGACAATGTTCGAACTGACGTCACCACCGGACTCGCGCCAGCTGCGCAGCAGCAGAACCGAACGCGCATCGTGCAGCGCATGGCCCTGGGCAACGAAATTGTATTGACCGCCGACGCCGCTGAGCACCCGGCCATCCTGTAGCTGATCGGACACCCCGGCACCGAGCAAAGTCATGGTGAACGCGGTGTTGATGAATCGTGCATCAAGGCGCTGCAAGCGTTTGAGTTCTTCCTGACCGTACAGCTCGTTGATGTAGCTGATGCGGGTCATGTTGAATTCAAGACGTTTGCTGTGGGGCAGCTCACGCAAGCGCTCATAGAAACTGCGCGGCCCGAGGAAGAAGCCGCCGTGCACTGAAATGCCGTCGGTTTGCGCCGCCTCGTCGAGGGTGCCTGCGTTGGCCTGCTCCTGGGTCTGCACGTCCGGGTAGACCTTGCGCCGGATGATCCCGGCGTCCGCCAGCACCAGCAGGCCGTTGACGAACATTTCGCTGCAACCGTACAGGCCTTTGGCGAACGGCTCGATGCCGCCCTCGCGTTCGATCAACTGCGCCCACTGGCTGAGATTCACATCGGCCAGCAACTCCCGATAGCCGACATTGTCGGCCTGACGCGCCAGCAGTGCGGCGGTCAGCGCATCGCCCATCGAGCCGATGCCGATCTGCAAGGTGCCGCCGTCGCGTACCAATGTACTGGCATGCAAACCGATGAAGTGGTCCTGAAAGCCGACGGGCATGTTCGGCGTCGAAAACAGCGTGCTGCTGTCCTTCTCGTCGATCAGCAGGTCGAAGGTGTCGATATCGACTTCGGCGTCGCCCGGCATGTACGGCAACTCGGTGTGCACCTGGCCGACCAGCAGAACGGTCTCCCCCGCCGCCCGGCGTTTGGCGATCATCGGGAACAGGTCGAGGGTGATGTCCGGGTTGCAGCTCAGGCTCAGGCGATCAGGATGTTCGCTGCTGCTGGCGAGCAACTGCGCCACCAGGTTCAGGCCGGCGGCGTTGATGTCGCGGGCGGCGTGGCTGTAGTTGCTGCTGACGTAATCCTGCTGGGCCGGCGCGCTGTTGAGCAGGCTGCCGGGCTGCATGAAGAATTGCTCGATGCGGATGTTGGACGGCAGGCTGTCGCGGTGTAGCTCGGCGAGGAAATCCAGCTCCGGATAGTCGCCGAAGACCCGTTCGACGAAGGGCTCGATGAAGCGCTTCTGCAAACCATCGCCCAACGCCGGGCGGCCGAGACACAAGGCGGTGTAGATCGTCAGCTGCCGTTCGGGTAATCCGGCAATACGCCGGTACAGCGCATTGACGAAGAGATTGGGTTTGCCCAACCCCAGCGGCAGGCCCATGTGGATGTGCGCCGGCAACCGTGCCAGTACGTCGTCCACTGCCTGTTCGATCGAACACAGCTGCACCATCTGAAGCCTCCTGCCCGTTCCGTGAATAGGGGTACGACCGAGATTGCCGGTTGTTTGCTGCAATGAACAGCCTCGGGCCTGAATCTCAGGCACAAAAAAACCGTCCGAAGACGGTTTTTTTCGTCAGAAGCGCGGCTTATTTCAGGCCGGACATCTTCTGGATAGCGCCCTTCAGCTCGTCATCCGAGCAGTCGGCGCAGGTGCCTTTCGGAGGCATCGAGTTCAGGCCGGTGATGGCTTTGGCCAGCAGGCCGTCGAGGCCGCCCTGGTGATCCGCCCGGTCTTTCCAGGCTGCCGCGTCACCGATTTTCGGTGCGCCCAGCAGGCCGGTGCCGTGGCAAGCGTTGCAATGTTTGGCAATCACTTCGTCCGGCGTCTTGGCGCCGCCACCGCCGCCTGCCGAAGCAGCGACTTCCATCCCCTTGCACTCTTGCCCTTGAACACACACCTGGCCGACAGGCTCGAGGCGTTTGGCAATGTCGTCATTCGTCGCAGCTTGAGCGCTGACAGCCCAGAGGGCCAGTACGGTTGCTGGTGCAGCCAGCATTTTCATAATTAGGTTCACGCGTTCACCCTCAATGGTGGCTATTCACGCCTGCGGCCACGGTTCGCAGGCGGGCGCAAGTATAGCGGTTAGCCCGCCACACTGAAACAACCCCAAAGTTAAAGGGGTCTTGTTGCGCATCGGTCAAACAGTTCGGACACCTTTGCCGCACTGGCCTGGCGTCTCTCGATTTAAAAATTCGCCGGCGTGGCTGCGCTGATTAGTCGCGCAGGCAAGTCGAACGGATTACGGAAACGATGCGGCTTGGTACTTTCAAAGTAGTAGCTGTCGCCGGCTTCGAGGATAAAAGTTTCAAGGCCCACCACCAGCTCCAGACGCCCTTCCACCAGAATCCCGGTTTCCTCGCCTTCGTGGGTGAGCATTTCTTCGCCGGTGTCGGCGCCCGGCGGGTAGATTTCATTGAGGAACGCGATGGCACGACTCGGGTGCGCGCGGCCGACCAGTTTCATGGTCACGGCGCCGTCGGAAATGTCGATCAGCTCGTTGGCCTTGTAGACGATCTGGGTCGGTTTTTCCTGGAGGATTTCTTCGGAAAAGAACTCGACCATGGACATGGGAATCCCGCCCAGCACCTTCCTCAGCGAACTGATCGAAGGGCTGACGCTGTTCTTTTCGATCATCGAAATGGTGCTGTTGGTGACGCCCGCGCGCTTGGCGAGTTCACGCTGGGAAAGCCCTTTGAGCTTGCGGATCGATTGCAGTCGTTCACCGACGTCCAAGGCTTGGGCCTCCTGAGTGTTGTAGAAATATTGAGCGTTATCATGGCGACAGCGTTCAGTATTTACAACACTTGGGCCCAGCCTGGGCTTCAACCCTCGGAATAGAGCCTTGGCACCCGACGCAGGTTGCAGAAGATCTGGTATGGAATGGTGTCCGCCCACTTCGCCACGTCGCTGGCGAGGATGTTCTTGCCCCACAGCTCGACGGTCGAACCGAGGCCGGCTTCCGGCACGTCGGTCAGGTCGATGCAGAGCATGTCCATCGACACCCGGCCAAGAATGCGGCTGCGCTGGCCGGCCACCAGTACCGGCGTGCCGGTCGGCGCCTGACGCGGATAACCGTCGGCGTAACCCATGGCAACCACGCCGATACGCATCGGTTTGTCGGTGATGAATTTCGCGCCATAGCCTACCGGTTCGCCGGCCGGCAGCTCGCGCACGTTGATGACTTTCGATTCCAGCGTCATCACCGGTTGCAGACGATCGGCCACAGCGTTGGCTTCTTCGAACGGGGTGGCGCCGTAAAGCATGATGCCCGGACGCACCCAATCGCTGTGAATCTGTGGCCAGCCCAGCACCGCCGGCGAGTTGCGCAGGCTGACTTCGGCCGCCAGGCCCTGACGTGCGGCTTCAAATACCGCGACCTGATCGGCGCTGCTCTGCTCGTGCAGTTCATCGGCGCGGGCGAAGTGGCTCATCAGCACGACTTTCGCCACGTTGCCGCTGGCCAGCAGACGCTGGTAAGCCGCCGGGTAATCCTTTGGATGCAGACCCACGCGGTGCATGCCCGAATCGAGCTTCAGCCATACGGTGATCGGTTTGCTCAACACCGCCTGCTCGATCGCTTCGAGCTGCCACAGCGAATGCACCACGCACCAGAAGTCGTGCTCGACGATCAGCGCCAGCTCATCGGCCTCGAAAAAACCTTCAAGCAACAGCACCGGCGCGCGAATCCCGGCGGCACGCAGCTCCAGGGCTTCTTCGATGCACGCCACCGCGAAGCCGTCCGCTTCAGCCTCCAGCGCCTGGGCGCAACGCACTGCGCCGTGGCCGTAGGCATCGGCCTTGATCACCGCGAGTGCCTTGGCACCGGTGACTTCACGGGCGATACGGTAGTTGTGACGCAGGGCTTGAAGGTCGATCAGGGCACGGGCAGGACGCATGGCAGCAGACTTCTTGGCGGTCATGGGAATAAAAACCGGCGCTGGCTGGCGGCGTGAACCGCCAACAGCACCGGGAGAGGGATCTTTAAAACAGGTTACGGCAACGCGGCGACGATGGAGATCTCGACCAGGATGCTCGGCTTGGCCATCTTCGCTTCGACGGTGGCACGGGCTGGCGCGGCGCCTTTGGGCAGCCACTGATCCCACACCGAATTCATCCCGGCAAAGTGCGCCTCGATGTCGTTCAGGTAGATCGTCGCCGACAGCAGATGCTGCTTGTCAGTCCCGGCCAGATCCAGCAGACGCTCGATATTGGCGAGCACGTCGCGGGTCTGCTGTTCCACCCCGGCGTTGAAGTCGTCGCCGACCTGCCCGGACAGATACACCGTACCGTTGTGGCTGACGATCTGACTCATGCGCTCATTGGTGAGCTGGCGCTGGATTGCCATGCTTTGCGGACTCCTGGGTCTTGTTGCCATAACGGGAAATATCGAGGCCTTCGGCGCTGATCTGCGGCTTTTTCTTCGCCATCAGGTCAGCCAGCAAACGACCGGAGCCGCACGCCATGGTCCAGCCGAGCGTGCCGTGACCGGTGTTCAGGAACAGGTTCTTGAACGGGGTGGCGCCGACGATCGGGGTGCCATCCGGCGTGGTTGGACGCAGGCCGGTCCAGAAACTCGCTTCGGCCAGGTTGCCGCCCTGAGGATAAAGGTCGTTGACGATCATCTCCAGGGTTTCGCGCCGACGCGGGTTCAGCGACAGGTCAAAACCGGCGATCTCCGCCATGCCGCCGACGCGGATGCGGTTGTCGAAACGGGTGATTGCGACCTTGTAGGTCTCGTCGAGAATGGTCGAGGTCGGGGCCATCGCCGGGTTGGTGATCGGCACGGTCAGCGAGTAACCCTTCAACGGATAAACCGGGGCCTTGATGCCCAGCGGCTTGAGCAGTTGCGGCGAGTAGCTGCCGAGGGCCAGCACGTAACGGTCGGCGGTTTCCAGCTTACCGTCGATCCACACGCCGTTGATGCGGTCACCCGCGAAGTCGAGGCGCTGGATGTCCTGACCAAAACGGAATTCCACACCCAGGTTCACAGCCATTTCGGCAAGGCGGGTGGTGAAGATCTGGCAGTCGCCGGTCTGGTCGTTCGGCAGGCGCAAGGCACCGGCAAGGATGTCGGTAACGCTGGCCAGCGCCGGCTCGACGCGGGCAATGCCGGCACGGTCGAGGACTTCGAACGGTACGCCGGACTCTTTCAGGACGGCGATGTCCTTGGCGGCGCCATCAAGCTGCGCCTGAGTGCGGAACAGCTGAGTGGTGCCCAGGCTGCGGCCTTCGTAGGCGATGCCGGTCTCGGCGCGCAATTCGTCGAGGCAGTCGCGGCTGTACTCGGACAGACGCACCATGCGCTCCTTGTTCACCGCGTAACGGTTGGCGGTGCAGTTGCGCAGCATCTGCGCCATCCACAGGTATTGGTCGATGTCGGCGGTGGCCTTGATCGCCAGCGGCGCGTGGCGTTGCAGCAGCCACTTGATGGCCTTGAGGGGAACACCCGGCGCGGCCCACGGCGAGGCATAGCCCGGCGAGACCTGGCCTGCGTTGGCGAAACTGGTCTCCATGGCCGCGGCTGGCTGCCGGTCGACCACCACCACTTCAAACCCGGCACGGGCCAGATAGTAAGCACTGGCGGTACCGATGACGCCGCTACCCAAGACCATAACGCGCATTTTTGTATCCCTCATCGCGGCGTGCCGCGTACGTCTGTTGTTAGAGCAATGATGCGCGCAGTGTAAAAAAGATTCGCCAGTGCTTTTCACTGTATAAGCGCCTATATTTGGCGACAATTCTCGGCAAAAACCCTTTTCACGGAGGCGCATCCCCTATGCGTACCAACACTCAGACCAAACGTGAGCTGGACAAGATCGACCGCAACATCTTGCGGATCCTGCAGGCGGACGGGCGGATTTCATTCACTGAACTGGGCGAGAAGGTCGGGCTTTCCACCACGCCGTGCACGGAGCGGGTGCGGCGCCTGGAGCGCGAGGGGATCATCATGGGCTACAACGCCCGCCTGAATCCGCAGCACTTGAAGGGTAGCCTCCTGGTGTTCGTCGAGATCAGCCTCGACTATAAATCCGGCGATACTTTCGAAGAGTTCCGACGCGCGGTGCTGAAATTGCCCCACGTGCTGGAGTGCCACCTGGTGTCAGGGGATTTCGACTATCTGGTGAAGGCGCGGATTTCCGAGATGGCCTCGTACCGCAAGCTGCTGGGCGACATCCTGCTCAAGCTGCCGCACGTGCGCGAATCCAAGAGCTACATCGTGATGGAAGAAGTGAAAGAGAGCCTGAGCCTGCCGATTCCGGATTGAGTGCTCAGACCAATACCTGCCGGTTCTCGGCCATGTACTCGAACACCTGCTTCTCGACCCGTGGGTGAATCAGCTCCACCGGCCGCCGGCCGTTGGGGCACGGCAAAGTCTGAGTGGTGCCGAACAACCGGCAGATCAGTGGCCGCTCGTCATACACCGTGCAGCCGTTCGGCCCCAGGTGCACACAATTGAGCTCTTCCATGGCCGCGTCCTGCTCGGCGCGGGTCTTGCGCGGCAGGCGGGACATTTCCTCGGGCGAGGTGGTCACCGGCCCACAGCAGTCATGACAGCCCGGCACGCACTCGAACGTGGGAATCTGCTGACGCAGGGTGCGGATTTTCTGACTGTTGCAGCTCATTGCAGCGGTAACCGGAGCGAAATAGGCGGCAATTGTGCCGCAAAAGCCGTGATCCAGACACCATGAACCGACCAATGTTGCCCGGCCTCGGGCCTGCGGCTTATGCTCCGTCAAATTTTCTCGACACCCGTTCAGGATGACGCCCATGAATGCCCGCGCCCACGCCTCCGCGAGCCAACCCCACGTTGCCTCTTATTACGCCGCCAGCAGCCTGCCGCAGCCCGACCATCCGGTGCTGCAAGGCGAACTGATTGCCGACGTGTGCGTGGTCGGTGGCGGTTTCTCCGGGCTGAACACCGCGCTGGAGCTGGCCGAGCGCGGCTTGAACGTCGTGCTGCTGGAAGCGCACCGGGTTGGCTGGGGCGCCAGCGGGCGCAACGGCGGGCAGCTGATTCGCGGGGTCGGTCACGGTCTCGACCAGTTCGCCAACGTGATCGGCACCGACGGCGTGCGTCAGATGAAGCTCATGGGCCTGGAAGCGGTAGAAATCGTCCGACAGCGCGTCGAAAAATTTCAGATCCCCTGCGACCTGACCTGGGGTTATTGCGACCTCGCCAACAAACCTTCCGACCTGGAAGGATTCGCCGAAGACGCCGAAGAACTGCGAGGCCTTGGTTACCGCTACGAAACCCGCCTGCTGCAAGCGAACGAAATGCACACCGTGGTCGGTTCCAAGCGCTATGTCGGCGGCTTGATCGACATGGGTTCCGGTCACCTGCACCCGCTGAACCTGGCATTGGGTGAAGCCGCGGCGGCGCAGCAATTGGGCGTCAAACTCTTCGAACAATCGGCGGTCACCCGCATCGATTACGGTACTGAAGTCCGGGTGCACACGGCGCAAGGATCGGTGCGGGCGAAGACCCTGGTGCTCGGCTGCAACGCGTATCTCAACAATCTGAATCCGCAACTCAGCGGCAAGGTGTTGCCCGCCGGTAGCTACATCATCGCCACCGAACCACTGAGCGAAGAACAGGCCCACGCCCTGCTGCCGCAGAACATGGCGGTCTGCGACCAGCGGGTGGCACTGGATTACTACCGGCTCTCGGCGGATCGTCGCCTGTTGTTCGGCGGCGCTTGCCATTACTCGGGGCGCGATCCGAAGGACATCGCCGCGTATATGCAGCCGAAGATGCTGGAAGTGTTCCCGCAGCTCGCATCAGTGAAGATCGATTATCAGTGGGGCGGGATGATCGGTATCGGCGCCAACCGTCTGCCGCAGATTGGCCGGCTCGCCGATCAGCCGAACGTGTATTACGCCCAGGCCTATTCCGGCCATGGCGTGAACGCCACGCACCTGGCGGGCAAGTTGCTGGCCGAGGCCATCAACGGCCAGCACAGCGGCGGCTTCGACCTGTTCGCCAAAGTGCCCCACATCACCTTCCCCGGCGGCAAGCATCTGCGCTCGCCGTTGCTGGCGTTGGGGATGTTGTGGCATCGACTCAAAGAGCTGGTCTGAGCTCGTTCCCACGCTCTGCGTGGGAACGATCCTTCTAGATCCGCCAGAACGGCTTCAACCCCTCCTCCAGCGCCTGTTCCCGGGTCAGCCCGACATCCTTGAGCTGCTCCGGCGTCAGGCCCAGCAACGCTTTGCGCGTGTGCAGACGATGCCAGAACAGACCCCAGCGACTCAGGCCGGACGGTGCGTTGCGCATGATCTCGTTGCGCGCATTGTCCTGTTGCCCTGCCTCCAGTTCCTGACTGTGTAACGTCAGCCGCACATCGCTCAAACCGTTCATTTTCATTGCTCCTGTTTACTTGGGTAGCCAGAGATTCCATGATGCGCGGGTCAACAAAAGCATTACAGATTCAACACATCTGTATTATTTCCATACAGATTTGCTGTCTCCGGGACTGAATTGTCGATTTACGCCGCATCTGTACTGGTTTTTCGAATCACCTGCATCGAGGCAGTGCCATGACCCTGTATGTGAACCTCGCCGAGCTGCTCGGCACCCGCATCGAACAAGGCTTCTACCGTCCTGGTGATCGCCTGCCGTCGGTGCGCGCCTTGAGCGTAGAACATGGGGTCAGCCTGAGCACGGTGCAGCAGGCCTATCGGATGCTGGAAGACAGCGGCCTGGCCACGCCAAAACCCAAATCCGGGTACTTCGTGCCGGCCGGACGGGAGCTTCCGGAATTGCCGGCGGTCGGGCGCCCGGCCCAACGGCCGGTAGAGATTTCCCAGTGGGATCAGGTGCTTGAGCTGATTCGCGCCGTACCGCGCAAGGACGTAGTGCAACTCGGTCGCGGCATGCCGGACATCTCGTCGCCGACGATGAAACCGCTGCTGCGCGGGCTGGCCCGTATCAGCCGCCGCCAGGACATGCCCGGTCTGTATTACGACAACATCCACGGCACCCTCGAACTGCGCGAACAGATCGCCCGGCTGATGCTCGACTCCGGCTGCCAGTTGAGCGCCAGTGATCTGGTGGTCACCACCGGTTGCCACGAAGCGCTGTCCACCAGCATCCACGCGATCTGCGAGCCCGGCGACATCGTCGCAGTGGATTCGCCGAGCTTTCACGGCGCCATGCAGACCCTCAAGGGGCTGGGCATGAAAGCCCTGGAAATCCCCACCGACCCGCTCACCGGCATCAGCCTCGAAGCCCTGGAACTGGCGCTGGAACAATGGCCGATCAAGGTCATCCAGCTCACGCCCAACTGCAACAACCCGCTCGGCTACATCATGCCGGAGTCGCGCAAGCGCGCCCTGCTCAACCTGGCCCAGCGCTTCGACGTGGCGATTATCGAGGACGATGTGTATGGCGAACTCGCCTACACCTACCCGCGTCCGCGCACGATCAAATCCTTCGACGAAGACGGTCGCGTATTGCTGTGCAGTTCGTTTTCCAAGACCCTCGCGCCGGGGCTGCGTATCGGCTGGGTCGCGCCCGGTCGCTATCTCGAACGCGTACTGCACATGAAATACATCAGCACCGGCTCCACCGCGACACAACCGCAGATCGCCATCGCCGAATTTATCAAGGCCGGGCACTTCGAACCGCATTTGCGGCGGATGCGCACGCAATACCAGCGCAATCGCGACGTGATGATCGATTGGGTGACCCGCTATTTCCCGGCCGGCACCCGCGCCAGCCGCCCGCAAGGCAGCTTCATGCTCTGGGTGGAACTGCCGGAAGGTTTCGATACGCTGAAACTGAATCGCGCGCTGCACGATCAGGGCGTACAGATTGCCGTCGGCAGTATCTTTTCCGCCTCGGGCAAGTACCGCAATTGCCTGCGCATGAACTACGCTGCCAAACCGACAGCGCTGGTCGAAGAAGCAGTGCGCAAGGTTGGCGCGGCAGCGATCAAATTGCTGGCGGAAGCCGACTGACCTTTTTCGAGAGACCCGCGTCCATATGCCGACCCTTGCCGCCAATCGGAACGATCCTACGTGAGCTTCAGACAGCCCCTACTCGCTCTGCTGTTACTCGCCTCGTTCCTTGGCGGTTGCGCGACCCTCGACGTACCGCGCGAGCCGAGCCAGGCATTGCCGGCGTCCGCCTCCAGTTTCGGTCGCTCGATCCAGGCTCAGGCAGCGCCGTACAAAGGCCAGTCCGGTTTTCGCCTGCTGTCCAACAGCACCGAAGCCTTCACCGCTCGCGCCGAGTTGATCCGCAACGCCCAGAGCAGCCTCGACCTGCAGTACTACATCGTCCACGACGGCATCAGTACGCGAATGCTGGTGGAAGAAGTGCTCAAGGCTGCCGACCGTGGTGTGCGGGTGCGCATTCTGCTGGACGACACCACCAGCGACGGCCTCGACCTGATCATCGCCACGCTGGCGGCGCATCCGAACATCCAGATCCGTCTGTTCAACCCCCTGAACCTGGGGCGCAGCACCGGCGTGACCCGTGCGGCCGGGCGGCTGTTCAACTTGTCACTGCAGCATCGGCGGATGCACAACAAACTGTGGCTGGCGGACAACAGCGCCGCCATCGTCGGCGGACGCAATCTGGGCGATGAATACTTCGATGCCGAGCCCAACCTGAACTTCACCGACATCGATATGCTCAGCGTCGGGCCGGTCGCCGAGCAGCTCGGGCACAGTTTCGACCAGTACTGGAACAGCGCCCTGAGCAAACCGATCGACGAGTTCCTCTCCAGCAAACCCTCGGCCAAGGACCTGCAGAACACCCGCACGCGCCTGGAAGAATCCCTCGAAGAAACCCGCAAACAGAACCACGCGCTGTACCAACAGTTGATGACCTTCACCACCCACCCGCGCATGGACATCTGGCGCCGAGAGCTGATCTGGGCCTGGAACCAGGCGTTGTGGGACGCGCCGAGCAAGGTGCTGGCTGACGGCAAGCCTGATCCACAACTGCTGCTGACCACGCAACTCGCGCCAGAGCTGCGGGGCGTCAGCAAGGAATTGATGATGATTTCCGCCTACTTCGTGCCGGGCCAACCGGGGCTGGTCTACCTGACCGGCCGCGCCGATGCGGGCGTGTCGGTGAGCCTGCTGACCAACTCGCTGGAAGCCACCGACGTGCCGGCGGTGCACGGCGGTTATGCACCCTATCGCAAGGCGTTACTGGAACACGGCGTGAAGCTGTTCGAACTGCGGCGCCAGCCTGGGGATAACTTCGGCAGCGGCCCGCACCTGTTTTACAGCAAGTCGTTTCGCGGCTCGGATTCCAGCCTGCACAGCAAGGCGATGATCTTCGACGGGAAAAAAGCGTTCATCGGCTCGTTCAATTTCGACCCGCGCTCGGTGCTGTGGAACACCGAAGTCGGGGTGCTGGTGGACAGTCCCGAACTGGCTGCCCACGTTCGGGATCTGGCCTTGCAGGGCATGGCGCCGGCGCTGAGTTACGAGGCAAAACTTCAGGACGGGAAAGTCGTCTGGGTCACCGAGGACAACGGCCAGATGCACACGTTGACCAAGGAGCCCGGCAGCTGGTGGCGGCGCTTCAATGCGTGGTTCAGCACCACGGTGGGCCTGGAGCGGATGCTGTAGGCATCCGCCCCGGCCGAGTCGTCAGGCAGGTTCCGGCACCTTGCCGAACGCCCCTTGTCGCGACAGCAGAATCACCAGCCCGAACGCGCCGGCTGCCATGAACCACGGCAACGCGTGCCCGCTGATCCATTGACTGCCCGCTCCCGCTGCCAACGGCCCGATCAGACAACCAACGCCCCACAGCTGCGCGACATGCGCATTGGCCCGCACCAGCGCGTCATCGCGGTAGCGCTCGCCGATCAGGATCAGCGACAAGGTAAACAAGCCGCCGGCACTGGCGCCGAACAGCACCCACAGCGGCCAGATCAGCAAGGTGTCGATCAGCATCGGGATCGCCAGACTCGACAACATCAGCACCACCGCGCAACCGGTGAACAAGGTCCGCCGCGACAGGTAGTCGGCCAGCGCACCGATGGGCAATTGCAGCAGCGCATCGCCGACCACCACGGTGCTGACCATCGCCAGCGCGATTTCCGCCGTGAAGCCCTGTTGCAGGCAGTACACCGGCAACAGCGTCAGAATCATCGCCTCGAATGCAGCGAACAGCGACACCGCCCAGGCGATTGCCGGCAGCTCGCGGCTGAAGCCCCACAGATCGCCGAAGGTCACGCTGCTCGCCTCGCTGCTCGGCGCCCCGCTGCGGCCCAGCAGCAGAAGCGGCGCAGCGATCAATAGGCCGACACCCGCCCAGAAGCCGTAATCATGCTCGGTGCCGAGCGCACCCAGCAGTAACGGGCCAGACAGTTGGCTCAATGCATAACTGCTGCCATACAGCGCCACCAATCGCCCGCGCCACTGCTCGACCACCAGTTGATTGATCCAGCTCTCGCCGAGGATGAACACGATCGTCAGGATTACCCCGATCATCAGCCGCAGTACCAGCCAGATCGGATAACTCGGCAACAATGCCAGCAGGCCGATGGACAATGCCCCGCCCCACAGGCACAGGCGCATCAGGTTCGCCGTACCGAAGCGCGCCGCCAGATGACTGGACACCTTCGCCCCCAGCAACACGCCAATGGCCGGCATCGCCGCCATCACACCAATGGCGAACGAGCCATAGCCCCAGCCCTCCAGGCGCAACGACACCAGCGGCATGCTGACACCCAGGGCCAAGCCAACACTCAAGACAGACGCCAACACGGCGAAATACGTCGCCCAACGCATGGTCCACGCTCCTGTGGATAATTTTTATATGCACCACAAAACACTGTGGGAGCGAGCTTGCTCGCGATAACGGTTTCACCTTCAGCCGATTTGCTGACGGATACACCGCTTTCGCGAGCAAGCTCGCTCCCACAGGGATCTTTGTATCGTTCGGGAGCCCGCCTCGACAGGCTCCTTCAACGGTTTACAGCTTGATCCAGGTCGCCTTCAGCTCGGTGTATTTGTCGAACGCATGCAGCGACTTGTCACGGCCGTTGCCCGACTGTTTGAAGCCGCCGAACGGTGCGGTCATGTCGCCGCCATCGTACTGGTTGACCCACACGCTGCCGGCACGCAGTGCCTTGGCGGTCAGGTGCGCCTTGGAGATGTCCTGAGTCCACACCGCTGCCGCCAGGCCGTAAGGCGTGTCGTTGGCGATGTTGATCGCTTCCTCGGCCGTGTCGAAGGCGATGACCGACAGCACCGGGCCGAAGATCTCTTCCTGAGCGATCTTCATCGCATTGCTCACGCCGTCGAAAATCGTTGGCTCGACGTAAGTGCCACCGGTTTCCTGAAGGATGCGCTTGCCGCCGGCCACCAGTTTGGCACCGTCGGTGTGGCCGGACTCGATGTAGGACAGCACGGTGTTCATTTGTTGGGTATCGACCAGTGCGCCAACGTTGGTGGCCGGGTCCAGCGGGTTGCCTGGCTTCCAGGCTTTAAGCGCCTCGATCACCATCGGCAGGAATTTGTCCTTGATCGAACGCTCGACCAGCAGGCGGGAACCGGCGGTGCAGACTTCGCCCTGGTTGAAAGCGATGGCGCTGGCGGCGGATTCGGCGGCAGCCTGCAGATCCGGCGCATCGGCAAACACGATGTTCGGGCTCTTGCCGCCAGCCTCCAGCCAGACGCGCTTCATGTTCGATTCACCGGAATAGATCATCAGTTGCTTGGCGATCTTGGTCGAGCCGGTGAACACCAGGGTGTCGACGTCATTGTGCAGAGCCAAGGCTTTGCCGACGGTGTGGCCATAACCCGGCAACACGTTCAGCACGCCTTTCGGAATGCCGGCTTCAACCGCCAGTTCGGCGATGCGGATGGCGGTCAGCGGGGATTTTTCCGACGGCTTGAGGATCACCGAGTTACCCGTCGACAGGGCCGGGCCGAGTTTCCAGCAGGCCATCATCAGCGGGAAGTTCCACGGCACAATGGCGCCAACCACACCCACTGGTTCGCGGGTTACCAGACCCAGTTGGTCGTGCGGGGTGGCGGCGACTTCGTCGTAGATCTTGTCGATCGCCTCACCGCTCCAGCTCAGCGCTTGCGCGGCACCCGGCACGTCGATGTACAGCGAATCGCTGATCGGCTTGCCCATGTCGAGGGTTTCGAGCAGGGCCAGCTCTTCGGCGTGCTGTTTCAGCAGGCCGGCGAAACGGATCATGGTGGCTTTGCGTTTGGTCGGCGCCAGGCGCGACCAGACACCGGAATTGAAGGTGGCGCGGGCATTTTCCACGGCGCGCTGGGCATCGGCGGCGTCACAGCTGGCAATCTTGCCCAGCAGACGGCCATCGACCGGGCTGATGCACTCGAAGGTCTCGCCGGAGACGGCATCGGTGTACTCGCCATTAAGGTAGGCGCGGCCTTCGATCTTCAGGTCGCGGGCGCGTTGTTCCCAGTCGGCACGAGTCAGGGTGGTCATTCGAGTGTCCTCCTCTTGTTGAATACGAGCGCCGCGCGATCTTCGCCGGCGTCCTCAGGAATTCTGCCCGGCCAGCCTGTTTTCGGCCCAAGGCACCCGCCACCCTAAACCAGCGGCCGGGGTTGTTTCAATATATTTGACATAAGGCGGTTATACAGCCTTGCGGCGTTCAATTTAATCAACATAGACTTTGGCCCTTTCAAGCCACCGCGCCGTCATTACGGGAGAAAACAACAATGAACATCCAGAACGTCGTCGACATCAGCCTGACCATGGACCAGGCCGAACGCTACCGCCCTGACCCGGCCAAAGTGCTCAAGGGCGATCCTGAGCAAGCGGTGTTCAACCAGTACGACAGCCCTTGCGGGCAAATGGGCGTCGGCGTGTGGGAAGGTGCGGTGGGTCAGTGGACGGTGAATTACACCGAACATGAATACTGCGAAATCCTGCAAGGCGTTTCGGTGCTGCGTGACGGCGAAGGCAATGCCAAGACCCTGCGTGTCGGCGACCGCTTCGTGATTCCGGCGGGCTTCCGTGGCACCTGGGAAGTGCTGGAAGCCTGCCGCAAGGTCTATGTGATCTTCGAACAGAAGGCCTGAGGCATTTCGCCAGGCAACAAAAAAGGCCCGTATCGTGAGATACGGGCCTTTTTCGTAAGTCGGGAAAAATCAATTACTTGATTTTGCCTTCCTTGTAGATCACGTGCTTGCGAACAACCGGATCATATTTCTTGATCTCGATTTTGTCCGGGGTAGTACGCTTGTTCTTGTCGGTAGTGTAGAAGTGACCAGTACCGGCGCTCGAGATCAAACGAATCAATTCACGCATGATTAGCTCCCTTAAACCTTGCCGTCGCGACGCAGCTCGGCCAGCACAACGCTGATGCCACGCTTGTCGATGATACGCATGCCTTTGGCGGAAACGCGCAGGCGTACGAAACGTTTCTCTTCTTCAACCCAGAAGCGGTGATGCTGCAGGTTCGGCAGGAAACGACGACGGGTTTTGTTGTTTGCGTGGGAAATGTTGTTCCCAGTCACCGGACCCTTACCGGTAACTTGACATACTCTAGACATGCCTCAGCCCTCTAAAACCACATGCCCAACCCGGCATGGGTTGGCCGCTTAATCTCTAGTCATTGTGGCGCCAGGCGCCGCGATTCTTTAGAGGTCTTACCGGCTACACCTACAAGCGAAGGAACCGGGCCCCTAGAAAAGAGCGCTGCTTTATACCAGAAAGACCACGGAGCAACAACTTTCCGTGTGCAAAGAATGGCTAAAAAGCCGCTTTTCCTGCCCGCAAGCGGCTTGGGCAAAGGCTGGCGGC
Source organism: Pseudomonas sp. GW821-FHT02C04 (assembly GCF_059421845.1). NCBI lineage: Bacteria > Pseudomonadati > Pseudomonadota > Gammaproteobacteria > Pseudomonadales > Pseudomonadaceae > Pseudomonas > Pseudomonas sp. GW821-FHT02C04. Next base: position 460,388 of record NZ_JBWKVT010000002.1, read on the forward strand.
AATTTTTACCATTCGTCGAAGAAAACCGATCATACCTGCATTCGAGACTTTTCCTGCCGCTACTTCCGACAAATCCTCAGCCGCGCAGCCCCGAAAATGCAAAAAGGGGATAGTCATTTGCAATCGCGACCACTAGGGTAGGCCTTTTCCAGACTGCACTTGCAGATGGGCCTTCGATCTGTAAAGGAAGCCGACCATGCGCCTCGCTGCCCTCCCCCTGCTGCTCGCCCCGCTATTGCTGAGCCCCCTGGCCCATGCCGCCGCCCTGAGCGTGTGCACCGAGGCCAGCCCCGAAGGGTTCGACGTGGTGCAATACAACTCGCTGACCACCACCAACGCCTCGGCTGACGTGCTGATGAATCGCCTGGTGGACTTCGACACCGCCAGCGGCAAGGTGGTCCCGAGCCTGGCCGATAGCTGGGAAGTCAGCACCGATGGCCTGAGCTATGTGTTCAGGCTGCACCCGCAGGTGAAGTTTCACACGACTGATTACTTCAAACCGACCCGCGAGCTGACCGCCGAAGACGTCAAATTCAGCTTCGACCGCATGCTCGACCCGGCCAACCCGTGGCACAAGGTCGCCCAGAGCGGCTTCCCGCACGCCCAGTCGATGCAGCTGCCGAGCCTGATCAAGAAGATCGACGCACTGGATCCACTGACCGTGCGCTTCACTCTTGATCATCCGGATTCGACGTTCCTCGCGACCCTGAGCATGGGCTTTGCCTCGATCTATTCCGCAGAATACGCCGACAAGCTGCTCAAGGCCGGCGCAACTGACAAGCTCAACAGCCAACCGATCGGCACCGGCCCGTTCGTCTTCACCCGGTTCCAGAAAGACGCGTCGATCCGCTACAAGGCCAACCCGGATTACTTCGGGGGCAAGCCTGCGGTTGACCCTTTGATCTTCGCCATCACCCCGGACGCCAACGTTCGCCTGCAAAAGCTGCGGCGTAACGAGTGCCAGATCGCCCTGTCGCCGAAGCCATTGGATGTACAGGCCGCGAAAGAAGAACCGACGCTGAAAGTCGAAAAGACTGACGCGTTCATGACCGCATTCGTCGGCATCAACAGCCAGCATCCGCCACTGGACAAGCCGGAAGTGCGTCAGGCGATCAACCTCGCCTTCGACAAGGCCAACTACCTCAAGGCTGTATTCGAAGACACCGCCGAAGCCGCCAACGGCCCGTATCCGCCGAACACCTGGAGCTACGCCAAGAACCTGCCGGGCTATGCCCACGACGTGGACAAGGCCAAGGCATTGCTGGCCAAGGCCGGATTGAAGGACGGCTTCCAGACCACCATCTGGACACGTCCGTCCGGCAGCCTGCTCAACCCGAACCCGAGCCTCGGCGCACAACTGCTGCAGTCGGATCTGGCGGAAATCGGCATTCAGGCGGAAATCCGCGTGATCGAATGGGGCGAACTGATCCGTCGCGCCAAGGCCGGCGAGCATGACCTGCTGTTCATGGGCTGGGCCGGCGACAACGGCGACCCGGACAACTTCCTCACCCCGCAGTTTTCCTGTGCGGCAGTGAAGTCCGGCACCAACTTCGCCCGCTACTGCAACGCCGACCTGGACAAACTGATCAGCGCCGGCAAGACCACCAGCGAACAAGGTGTGCGCACCAAGCTCTACGAGCAGGCGCAGGCACAGATCCAGCAACAGGCATTGTGGCTGCCGCTGGCGCATCCGACGGCGTATGCGCTGACGCGTAAAGACGTGCAGGGTTACTCGGTGAGCCCGTTCGGGCGTCAGGATTACTCCAAGGTCACCCTCAAGTAATCCGCCCCGGCTTGCAGCGACTGCAGTCGCTGCAAGCTACATCCAGCCACACTCCGCCATCGACAACGGCTCACCATCTCCGACGATGAAGTGATCGAGCACCCGCACATCGATCAACTCCAAAGCCTTTTGCAAGCGCTTGGTCAATAATCGATCAGCCTGACTGGGATCAGAGTTACCCGACGGATGGTTATGGCACAGGATCACCGCTGCCGCGTTGTTGGCCAGGGAACGCTTCACGACTTCTCGGGGATGCACGGCGGTGTTGTCAATCGAGCCACGAAACAGCGTCTCGAAGGTCAGCACCTGATGTTTGGAATCCAGAAACAGGCAACCAAACACCTCGTGCGGTTCGTGGCGCAGCATGGCTTTGAGGTAATCACGGACCACTTGTGGGTTTTCCAGCGCCGTTTTTTGCCGTGAACGTTCGGCCAGATGCCTTTTGCTCATTTCTTGAGCAGCTTGCAGTTGGGCAAACTTTGCAGGGCCGAGACCCAATTGCTTGCTGAATGCTTCCTGATCGGCCTCAAGCAATAATCTCAAGCTGCCAAACTGATTCAACAAGTGCCGCGCCAGATCGACTGCACTTTTCCCCGGCACACCGGTTCGCAGGAAAATCGCCAGCAGTTCAGCATCCGAAAGGCTCGCAGAGCCCTGTTCCAACAACCTTTCCCGCGGCCTTTCCGCCGCCGGCCAATCGCGAATACTCATACACCTTCCTTGTCTGTGGGCGCCGCTGTTCCGTAGCGGTCGCTGTGATATCGTAGCCCATCTTTTTTGCGGGCGAATTCACCCTGGGGAGGGGGTTTCGCCACGTATGTCACCAACGAAATGAAAGGCAGACCTATGCAGCGGCTGTATCGGAAACGCATCGTTCTGGGCGTCGGCGGCGGTATTGCTGCCTACAAGAGCGCCGACCTTGTGCGCCGCCTGATCGATCAGGGCGCCGAAGTGCGCGTGGTCATGACCCGTGGCGGCAGCGAATTCATCACCCCACTGACCATGCAGGCCCTGTCCGGCCACCCGGTCCACCTGGATTTGCTCGACCCGGCCGCCGAAGCGGCGATGGGCCACATCGAACTGGCCAAATGGGCCGATCTGGTGCTGATCGCCCCGGCCACCGCCGACCTGCTCGCCCGCCTGGCCCAAGGCATCGCCAACGATTTGCTAACGACATTGGTGCTGGCCACCGACGCCATCGTCGCTGTCGCGCCGGCCATGAACCAGGCCATGTGGCGCGATCCGGCAACCCAGGCCAACCTGCAACTCCTTGAAAGCCGTGGCCTGAAGACCTTCGGCCCGGCCTCGGGCAGCCAGGCCTGCGGCGACGTCGGCATGGGCCGCATGATGGAAGCCACCGATCTGGCCCAGCTCGCGGCGGACTGCTTCCAGCGTCAGGCACTGACCGGCAAGCACGTGGTGATTACCGCTGGCCCGACCCAAGAAAACATCGATCCGGTGCGCTACATCACCAACCACAGCTCCGGCAAAATGGGCTTCGCCCTGGCTGAAGCGGCAGTGGAAGCCGGCGCCCGCGTGACCCTGATCAGCGGCCCGGTGCACCTGCCGACGCCGGATCGCGTCACCCGGATCGACGTGGTCAGCGCCCGGGACATGCTCGCCGCGTGTGAAGCGGCGATCCCTTGCGACATCTTTATCGCCTCGGCGGCGGTGGCGGACTACCGTCCGGAAGTCGTCGCCCCGCAAAAATTGAAGAAAGACCCTACGAGCGGCGACGGCTTCGTCCTGCAAATGGTGCGTAACCCGGACATCCTGGCCACCATCGCGACCCGTCCCGACCGTCCGTTCAGTGTCGGCTTCGCCGCCGAGACCGAACACCTGCTCGACTACGCTGCACGCAAGCTGAAGGACAAGAATCTCGATCTGATCGTCGCCAACGACGTCGCCAACCCGAGCATCGGTTTCAACAGCGAAGAAAACGCCTGCAGCGTCATCGACCGTGCGCTGCACGCCACGGTTTTCGCCCAGACCAGCAAGAGCAAGATCGCTCGCCAACTGGTCACTTTTATCGCCGAACGTCTGAACCAGGTTTAATTTACATGCACGCTTTGCAAGCCAAGATCCTCGACCCACGCATCGGTACCGAATTCCCGCTGCCGCAATACGCTACACCAGGCTCCGCCGGTCTCGACCTGCGCGCCATGCTGCAAGAGGACATCGTGATCAAGCCGGGTGAAACCGTGCTGATCCCTACCGGTCTGTCGGTGTACATCGGCGACCCGAACCTCGCCGCGCTGATCCTGCCGCGCTCGGGCATGGGCCATAAGCACGGCATCGTGCTGGGCAATCTGGTCGGTCTGATCGACTCCGATTACCAGGGCCCGCTGATGGTGTCCTGCTGGAACCGTGGCCAGACCGAATTCACCATGCCGGTCGGCGAGCGTCTGGCGCAACTGGTGCTGGTGCCAGTGGTGCAGGCGCACTTCGAAATGGTTGAAGAGTTCGTCGAAACCGAGCGCGGCGCTGGCGGCTTCGGCCACTCCGGCACCAAGTGATCGGCTAGAAACCTGTCGTGGCGAGGGCGTGTTTCTCGCCACGAATTTCAAAATGTCATCTGCAAGGTTTAGCACCGAAAATCAAGGCATTGGCAGGCCAAAGCCACGCCGGACAAGGCGTCATGGCCCTTTCATACCACGAACTCTGCGTGGAAAACGCCGTCATACCCTTCAGTTTGAGCCTGCCGTCGAGATGAATCGCCGGCCTGTCCCGCCACTTTCGAGATGGAGCATTTCCGCAGATGAGCCCCCCCGCCCAAGTCGCCCCGAAGCTTCCCGACAGCATCTTCCGCGCCTATGACATTCGCGGCACCGTGCCGGAATTCCTCAATGCCGAAACCGCCTACTGGATCGGCCGCGCCATCGGCTCCCAGAGCCTGGCCCAGGGTGAACCGAACGTATCCGTTGGTCGTGACGGCCGCTTGTCCGGTCCTGAACTGGTTGCCGCGCTGATTCGTGGCATCGCCGAAAGCGGCTGCCACGTCAGCGACGTCGGCCTGGTGCCGACCCCGGCGCTGTATTACGCCGCCAACGTACTGGCCGGCAAATCCGGCGTGATGCTCACCGGCAGCCACAACCCGTCGAACTACAACGGCTTCAAGATCGTGATCGCCGGCGACACCCTCGCCAACGAACAGATCCAGGTTCTGCACGAGCGTATCAAGACCGGCAACCTGAGCAGCGGCCAGGGCAGCGTGACCCAGGTCGAGATCCTCGACCGCTACACCACCGAAATCGTCCAGGACATCAAACTGGCCCGGCGCCTGAAAGTCGTGGTCGACTGCGGCAACGGCGCGGCCGGCGTGATCGCCCCGCAACTGATCGAAGCGCTGAACTGCGAAGTCATCCCGCTGTTCTGTGAAGTCGACGGCAACTTCCCGAACCATCACCCGGACCCGGGCAAGCCTGAAAACCTTGTCGACCTGATCGCCAAGGTCAAGGAAACCAAGGCTGACATCGGCCTGGCCTTCGACGGTGACGGCGACCGCGTCGGCGTGGTGACCAACACCGGCACCATCGTGTTCCCGGACCGCCTGCTGATGCTGTTTGCCCGCGACGTGCTGGCCCGCAACCCGGGCGCGGAAATCATCTTCGACGTCAAATGCACCCGTCGCCTGATCCCGCTGATCAAGGAATATGGCGGCCAGTCGCTAATGTGGAAGACCGGTCACTCGTTGATCAAAAAGAAAATGAAACAGACCGGCGCGTTGTTGGCCGGTGAAATGAGCGGGCATATCTTCTTCAAGGAACGCTGGTTCGGTTTCGACGATGGCATTTACAGCGCCGCACGGCTGCTGGAAATCCTCAGCAAGGAAAAATCCGACGCGGAAACGCTGTTCGCGACCTTCCCGAACGATATTTCCACGCCGGAAATCAATATCCATGTGACCGAAGAGAGCAAATTCAGCATCATTGATGCACTGCACGATGCGCAGTGGGGTCCAGGCGCCGACCTGACCACCATTGACGGCGTGCGGGTCGATTACGCCAAAGGCTGGGGCCTGGTGCGCGCCTCCAACACCACACCGGTGCTGGTGCTGCGTTTCGAGGCCGATGACGAGGCTGAATTGCAGCGCATCAAGGCTGTGTTCCATGCCCAACTGAAACGCGTTGCACCTGATCTCCAACTACCGTTCTGATTTCTGATTCACCCGGAGCCCTGAATGACCCTCGAACGCGAAGCCGCCGCCCACACCGCCCAGGTCCTGTCCGAAGCGCTGCCTTACATCCGACGTTATGTCGGCAAGACCCTGGTGATCAAATACGGCGGCAACGCGATGGAAAGCGAGGAGCTGAAAACCGGCTTCGCCCGCGACATCGTCTTGATGAAAGCCGTGGGCATCAACCCGGTCGTGGTTCACGGCGGCGGCCCGCAGATCGGTGATCTGCTCAAGCGTTTGTCGATCGAGAGCCACTTCGTCGACGGCATGCGCGTGACCGACGCGGCGACCATGGACGTGGTGGAAATGGTCCTCGGCGGCCAGGTCAACAAAAGCATCGTCAACCTGATCAACCGTCACGGCGGCAGCGCCATCGGCCTGACCGGTAAAGATGCCGGGCTGATTCGTGCGAAGAAGCTCACCGTCACCCGCCAGACCCCGGAGATGACCCAGCCGGAAATCATCGACATCGGTCAGGTGGGCGAAGTGGTCGGGATCAACACCGAACTGCTGAACCTGCTGGTCAAAGGCAACTTCATCCCGGTGATCGCGCCGATCGGCGTGGGTGAGAACGGCGAGTCGTACAACATCAACGCTGACCTGGTGGCCGGTAAAGTCGCCGAAGCGCTGAAAGCCGAGAAGCTGATGCTGCTGACCAACATCGCCGGCCTGATGGACAAGTCGGGCACCGTGCTGACCGGCCTGAGCACCCAGCAGGTCGACGACCTGATCGCCGACGGCACCATCTACGGCGGCATGCTGCCGAAGATCCGCTGTGCACTGGAAGCGGTTCAGGGTGGTGTGGGCAGCTCGCTGATCATCGACGGTCGCGTGCCGAACGCGATCCTGCTGGAAATCTTCACCGACACCGGTGTGGGCACGCTGATCAGCAATCGCAAGCGTCCGTAAGCCGTAGCGCAAACAAAAAGACCCCGCTCAGCCTGACTGAGCGGGGTCTTTTTTTGCCCTGAAGAAGCGATCAGACGCCGAACTGGGCGCGATAGGCTTCAACGGCTGGCAGGTGCTGCTTGAGCTGCGGATCGTCAGCCAGGAATTCCAGCACCTGGTTCAGCGACACGATGCTGATGACCGGGATGCCGAAATCACGCTCGACTTCCTGGATTGCCGACAGCTCGCCGTTGCCGCGCTCCTGACGGTTCAGGGCGATCAGCACGCCGGCAGCCTTGGCGCCGTCCTGGGAAGCGATGATCTGCATCACTTCACGGATCGCGGTGCCGGCGGTGATCACGTCGTCGATGATCAGCACTTCACCGGTCAGCGGTGCGCCGACCAGGCTGCCGCCCTCGCCGTGGGCCTTGGCTTCCTTGCGGTTGAAGCACCATGGCAGGTCACGGTTGTGGTGCTCGGCCAGCGCCACGGCAGTGGTCGCCGCCAGCGGGATGCCTTTGTAGGCCGGACCGAACAGCACGTCGAACGGAATACCGCTCTCAGCGATGGCTGCAGCGTAGAAACGACCCAGCTGCGCCAGCGCGGAACCCGAGTTGAACAGGCCGGCATTGAAGAAGTAAGGACTGGTGCGCCCGGACTTCAGGGTGAACTCACCGAAGCGCAAAACGCCGCGATCGATGGCAAAACGAATGAAATCGCGCTGATACGCTTGCATGAAAAAAACCCCAAATACCACGGATTTAGCTAATTAGCTTGACGCCGTGTATCATACACGCACGCGATTTTTGGGGCCATTTATGCGGATCATCAGTGTGAACGTCAATGGTATTCAGGCTGCAGTCGAGCGAGGTTTGCTCAGTTGGCTGCAGGCACAGAATGCCGACGTCATCTGCCTGCAGGACACCCGTGCCTCCGCCTTTGAACTGGACGACCCAGCCTTCCAACTGGATGGCTACTTCCTTTATGCCTGCGACGCAGAAGTTCCCGCCCAAGGTGGCGTGGCTTTGTACTCGCGGTTGCAACCGAAGGCTGTCATCAGCGGTCTCGGTTTCGAGACGGCCGACCGCTACGGGCGCTACCTGCAAGCAGATTTCGACAAAGTCAGTATTGCCACCTTGCTGCTTCCTTCGGGGATGAACGGCGATGAGGACTTGAACCAGAAGTTCAAGCTCATGGACGACTTCGGCAAGTACCTGGACAAACAGCGGCGCAAACGTCGCGAGTACATTTATTGTGGCTCGCTGTACGTCGCGCAGCAGAAGCTCGACATCAAGAACTGGCGCGACAGCCAGCAATCCCCGGGCTTCCTGGCGCCAGAACGCGCCTGGATGGACGAGATTGTCGGCAACATGGGTTACGTAGACGCCCTGCGCGAAGTCAGCCGCGAAGGCGACCAGTACAGCTGGTGGCCGGACAACGAACAGGCCGAGATGCTGAATCTGGGCTGGCGCTTCGACTACCAGATCCTGACTCCGGGCCTGCGGCGCTTCGTGCGCAGTGCACGCCTTCCGCGTCAGCCACGGTTCTCGCAGCACGCGCCGCTGATCGTCGACTACGACTGGACGCTGACCATCTAAGCGTCGATTCGTGGATGCAAAAAAGCCGACATCGCTGTCGGCTTTTTTGTGGGCGCTGATTTTTGCTTTTATGCAGGGGACTCGAGTTGATCATTATTTGAGCAATCGCCAAGTGAACGGATAGCGGTAAGGGAATCCGTTGTTAGCCTTCACCCCAGCAATAATCGGCAGCACAAACGAGCAAATGACCACCGGGATAATCAGCAGATACCCAATAAGCACTACCGTCAGCCCCACGCCAATGAGCGTAGCAATGGTCATCGTGATCTGAAAATTCAGCGCTTCCTTACCCTGCGCATCAATAAACGAGTCCTTCTCACGCTTCATCTGCCAGAGGATCAGCGGCCCGATCAAACTGCCAAATGGAAACCAGATCCCCAGCAAGCCGGACAAGTGACAGAACATCGCCCATTGGCGAACCTCCTGGCTCGGCTTGGGCAGTAACTCTTGCTCATCACTCATCGCGTCTTCCTTGTGGGTACGAACCGTCTCAGTCGGCCAGTGCGGCCGTTTGCAGTTCGAAGATCTCGTTCATGCCTTTCTTGGCCAGCTCCAGCATCGCGTTCAGCTCTTCAGGCTGGAACGGCGCGCCTTCGGCGGTGCCCTGCACTTCGATGAAACCACCGGTGCTGGTCATTACCACGTTGAGGTCGGTCTCGGCGGCGGAATCTTCAAGATAGTCCAGGTCCAGCACCGGCTCGCCCTGGTACATGCCCACGGAGACCGCACCGATCATTTGCTTGAGCGGGTCGCCGCCCTTCAGGCCGCCGCGCTTCTTGATCACTTTCAAGGCATCGACCAGTGCAACCATCGCGCCGGTGATCGACGCGGTACGAGTGCCGCCGTCAGCCTGGATCACGTCACAATCGACGTACAGAGTGACATCGCCCAGCTTGGACATGTCCAGCGCGGCGCGCAGGGAACGGCCGATCAGGCGCTGGATTTCCAGGGTGCGGCCGCCCTGCTTCCCACGGCTCGCTTCACGCTGGTTACGCTCGCCGGTGGCGCGCGGCAGCATGCCGTACTCGGCGGTCAGCCAGCCCTGGCCCTGACCTTTCAGGAAACGCGGCACGCCGTTTTCGACGCTGACGGTGCAGATGACTTTGGTATCACCGAATTCGACCAGTACCGATCCTTCGGCGTGCTTGGTGTAGTTGCGGGTAATGCGGATCGAGCGGAGCTGATCGGCAGCGCGACCACTTGGACGTTTCATAGGAGATACCTGTACTGGGGACGGAAAACTGCGGAGCATTATAGAGCTGCGCACCGCGCCTGGGCACTGCTTAAAAATTCCGGCCGTCGATCAAGGGCCCTGAAACGTGCTTCGCCGACGGCCTGCAGCCCTTTGTCACACCGTGTGTTTGGGCGCATCTGCCGCACTGCGCTACAATCCTGCGCCTTTGCTGCCAGTCGGCTTAAATTCATTGATATCGAGCTGCGGAGCTTCAATCCGCGCCGATCTGTATCGCGAGGTCACCGCCATGGTGCACAGCATGACCGCCTTCGCCCGCGTCGAGAAAGCCGGCGTTCAGGGCACCCTGAGCTGGGAGCTGCGCTCGGTCAACAGCCGCTACCTGGAACCCCACCTGCGCCTGCCGGAGTCGTTTCGCGACCTCGAAGGCGCCGTCCGCGAAGCCCTGCGCCAGGGTCTGTCGCGCGGCAAACTGGAATGCACCCTGCGCTTCACCGAGGAAAGCACCGGCAAGCCGCTGCAAGTGGATCGCGAGCGCGCGGCGCAACTGGTCGCCGCTGCCGAAACCGTCGCCGGACTGATCAAGAACCCGGCCGCGCTGAACCCACTGGAAGTGCTGGCCTGGCCGGGCGTACTGGTCGCCGATGCCACTGACCCGCAGGCGTTGAACGCCGAGGCGCTGGCCCTGTTCAATCAAGGCCTGAAAGATCTCAAGGCCGGCCGCGAGCGCGAAGGCGCGGAGCTGGCACGCCTGATCAACGATCGCCTGACCTCTATCGAGGAAGACGTGGTGACCCTGCGCGAACTGGTTCCGCAGATGCTCGCCACCCAGCGCCAGAAAGTCCTCGACCGCTTCGCCGACATGAAGGCCGAGATGGACCCGCAGCGCCTGGAACAGGAAATGGTCATGCTCGCGCAAAAGAGCGACGTGGCCGAAGAACTGGATCGCCTGAGCACCCACATCATCGAAGTTCGCCGGGTGCTGAAATCCGGCGGCGCCGCCGGCCGGCGTCTGGACTTCCTGATGCAGGAACTCAACCGCGAAGCCAACACACTGGGCTCCAAGGCCTTCGACCCGCGCAGCACCCAGGCGGCGGTCAACCTCAAGGTGTTGATCGAGCAGATGCGCGAACAAGTGCAGAATATTGAGTAAGGCTACCCCGACATGACCCACAGCACCGGCACCCTGTACATCATTTCCGCCCCTTCGGGCGCGGGCAAGAGCAGCCTGGTCAAGGCCCTGACCGACGCCAACCCGGAAATCCGCGTTTCGATTTCCCACACCACCCGCGCCATGCGCCCGGGCGAAGTGGACGGCGTGAACTATCACTTCGTGACCCGCGAAGAGTTCGTGAAGATGGGCGAGCACGGCGACTTCCTGGAACGCGCCGAAGTCTTCGGCAACTTCTACGGCACCTCGCAAAGCCGCCTGCAGCAGACCCTGGACGAAGGCCACGACCTGATTCTGGAAATCGACTGGCAAGGCGCCGAGCAAGTGCGCAAGCTGATGCCGCAGGCTCGCTCGATCTTCATTCTGCCGCCATCGCTGCAGGCCCTGCACCAGCGCCTGACCAACCGTGGCCAGGACAGCGACGAGATCATCGACGGCCGGATGCGCGAAGCCGTCAGCGAGATGAGCCACTACGTCGAGTACGACTACCTGATCATCAACGACGATTTCGCCCACGCACTGGACGATCTGAAAGCGATTTTCCGCGCCAATCAGCTGCAACAGAAACGCCAACAGGTGCGTTTCGGCAAATTGCTGGCTGAATTGCTGGGCTGAAACAGCACTTCCCAAAACCGCTGAAAGGGCTTTACATTGGTGCTTGCAGCGCGTTGAAGAGTCTGGTCAAAAAATCAGCGCTTCCCTAATCGCTGGTGATTTTTTAAACTGTTGAGTCCGCTCGCCCAACCGGGCAGCGCGCATATTGCATTCGCTCCGAGGAATACCATGGCCCGCGTAACCGTTGAAGACTGCCTAGAACACGTGGAAAACCGCTTTGAGCTGGTCATGCTCTCTACCAAGCGTGCCCGTCAACTGGCCACCGGCGGCAAAGAGCCCCTGGTACAGTGGGAAAACGACAAACCGACCGTAGTTGCGCTGCGTGAAATCGCTGAAGGCCTGATGAGCTACGAGTTCATCGCCGAGCAGGAAATCGTCCACGAAGACCCGGTCTTCGCTGCGTTCGAGGACGAGTCCAACGAGGCCGTCTAAGCCTATGCCTGGTCGACGTAGCACGGCGCGGGATCACAGCCTACGGCAGGAGTTATCATGCCGAGCATAGACGCCCTCGCCGATCGCTTATCGACCTACCTCGGCAACGACCAGGTCAACCTGGTCCGCCGAGCGTATTTCTACGCCGAACAAGCCCACGACGGCCAACGCCGCCGCAGCGGCGAGGCGTACGTCACGCATCCCCTTGCCGTGGCAAATATTCTTGCCGACATGCACATGGACCATCAGAGCCTGATGGCTGCGATGCTGCATGACGTGATCGAAGACACCGGTATCGCCAAAGAGGCGCTGCAAGCGCAGTTCGGTGAAACCGTGGCCGAACTGGTCGACGGGGTCAGCAAACTGACCCAGATGAACTTCGAGACCAAGGCCGAAGCTCAGGCGGAAAACTTCCAGAAAATGGCCATGGCCATGGCGCGCGACATTCGCGTGATCCTGGTCAAGCTCGCCGACCGCCTGCACAACATGCGCACGCTGGAAGTGCTGTCCGGTGAAAAACGCCGGCGCATCGCCAAGGAAACCCTCGAGATCTACGCACCCATCGCCAACCGCCTGGGCATGCACGCGATCCGCATCGAGTTCGAAGACCTCGGCTTCAAGGCGATGCACCCGATGCGTTCCGCGCGGATCTACCAGGCGGTCAAACGCGCCCGGGGCAACCGCAAGGAAATCGTCAACAAGATCGAAGAATCCCTTGGCCACTGCCTCGCCATCGACGGCATCCAGGGCGAAGTCAGCGGTCGCCAGAAACACCTCTACGGCATCTACAAGAAAATGCGCGGCAAGCGTCGGGCCTTCAACGAGATCATGGACGTCTACGCGTTCCGGATCATCGTCGACAAGGTCGATACCTGCTACCGCGTGCTGGGTGCTGTACATAATTTGTACAAACCGTTGCCGGGACGCTTCAAGGATTACATCGCGATTCCCAAGGCCAACGGCTATCAGTCGCTGCACACCACGCTGTTCGGCATGCACGGTGTACCGATCGAGATTCAGATCCGTACCCGTGAAATGGAAGAGATGGCCAACAACGGCATCGCCGCCCACTGGCTGTACAAATCCAGCGGCGACGAGCAGCCGAAAGGCACTCATGCCCGCGCCCGTCAGTGGGTCAAGGGCGTGCTGGAAATGCAGCAACGTGCCGGCAACTCGCTGGAATTCATCGAGAGCGTGAAGATCGACCTGTTCCCGGACGAGGTCTACGTGTTCACGCCCAAAGGCCGGATCATGGAGCTGCCGAAAGGCTCCACGGCGGTCGACTTTGCCTACGCGGTGCACACCGACGTCGGCAACAGCTGCATCGCCTGCCGGATCAACCGGCGTCTCGCACCGCTGTCCGAACCGCTGCAAAGCGGCTCCACGGTCGAGATCGTCAGCGCCCCCGGCGCACGGCCGAACCCGGCGTGGCTCAACTTCGTGGTCACTGGCAAGGCGCGGACCCACATCCGCCATGCACTGAAACTGCAACGCCGCTCCGAATCCATCAGCCTCGGCGAACGCCTGCTGAACAAGGTGCTCAACGGTTTCGACAGCGCGCTGGAACAGATTCCGGCCGAACGCGTGAAGGCGATGCTCACCGAGTACCGCCTCGAACTGATCGAAGATTTGCTTGAAGACATCGGCCTGGGCAACCGCATGGCCTACGTCGTGGCGCGCCGGCTGCTCGGCGAAGGCGAACAACTGCCAAGCCCGGAAGGTCCGCTGGCGATTCGCGGCACCGAAGGTCTGGTCCTCAGCTACGCCAAATGCTGCACGCCGATCCCGGGCGACCCGATTGTCGGTCACCTGTCGGCGGGCAAAGGCATGGTCGTGCACCTGGACAACTGCCGCAACATCAGCGAAATCCGCCACAACCCGGAAAAATGCATCCAGCTCTCGTGGGCCAAGGATGTCACCGGCGAATTCAACGTCGAACTGCGCGTCGAGCTGGAGCACCAGCGCGGCCTGATCGCCCTGCTGGCCAGCAGCGTCAACGCGGCCGATGGCAATATCGAGAAAATCAGCATGGACGAACGCGATGGCCGCATCAGCGTCGTCCAACTGGTGGTCAGCGTCCACGACCGTGTGCACCTGGCCCGCGTGATCAAGAAACTGCGCGCACTGACCGGGGTGATCCGCATCACCCGCATGCGTGCCTGAGCCCACCATTACAAGGAGTCATACATGACCAAGACCGTTATCACCAGCGACAAGGCCCCGGCCGCCATCGGCACTTACTCCCAGGCGATCAAGGCTGGCAACACTGTCTACATGTCGGGCCAGATCCCGCTGGACCCGAAAACCATGGAACTGGTCGAAGGCTTCGAAGCCCAGACCGTCCAGGTGTTCGAGAACCTGAAAGCCGTGGCCGAAGCTGCCGGCGGTTCGTTCAAGGACATCGTCAAGCTGAACATCTTCCTCACCGACCTGAGCCACTTCGCCAAGGTCAACGAGATCATGGGCAAGTACTTCGACCAGCCGTACCCAGCACGCGCCGCCATCGGCGTTGCTGCCCTGCCAAAGGGTTCGCAGGTTGAAATGGATGCCATTCTGGTCATCGAGTAATGCGCACGGCGCGGCCATTCAAGGTCGCGCCGACTGCTCTGCGGTAAAGAAAAGGTTTTGAAAGGATTCCACCATGCGCAAAGCGCTTGCTCTCTCGCTGCTCGCCATTTTCCTCGGCGGTTGCGCCAGCAACCCTGCCGACCGTGACATCAGCGGCACCTGGATCAATCAGGTCGCCATCGATGCCGCCGCCAAGGGCGGCCCCCTGCGCGAAGCGCTTCAGGCCTACGGCCCGAACCTGGAATGGGACATCAACACCAAGGCCAGTCAGGCCCGCTTCACCAACGGTTTCGAGAACGTCGAAGGACGGCTGCTGGGCGAACAGTCCGGCGCCTGGAAAGTCGACTTCTACGGCAGCTCCGGCAGCGAGTTGAAGCGCGACGGTAGCCAGTTGCACCAGGCCGCCAGCGAAAACGAACCACAGCAGCTCTTCGACCGCGCCCAGATCCCCGTGCCGGAAGGCGCACCGATCGGTGCCAGCTTCGAACGCGCGCTGTACGCAGCCTACCTGGGTGGCAACTGGAAGATCGCCAGCGGCCAGGGCGAAGGCGCCACCGTGCAATTCCAGGCCGACGGACAAGTCTCCGGCCTGCCCGGCGCCGACCGCTATGCCTTGTGCCTGGCAGGCGACTGCGCGTCGATGAGCAGCGGCAACGACAGCATGTGGCTGCAACAGAACGGTCAGGGCAACAACTGGATCTTCGTTCGCAAGGGCAAGGAACTGGAAATCCTGCAGGCCGTGAACACGGCACTGGCGGACGAACAACCGCAGTTCAGCCCCGGCGAACGCAAGTGGTTGCTCGAGAAGCAGTGATCTGCGCTTGAAACAAAAAAGGCGGAAGCAAGCCATTGCTCCCGCCTTTTTTACGTCCGGAAGTCAGCAGCGACCTTCAAGAATCGCGGCATACCCCTCGCGATAACTCGGATACGTCGGCACCCAGCCCAACGCCTTCGCCCGTGCATTGCTGCAACGCTTGCTGCCGGTTCGACGCACGCTCTCGTCTTCCGACCATTCGGTGACACCCAGATACTCACGCAACCAGGCAACGACCTCGGCCAGCGGTGCCGGCGCATCGTCCACGCCGATGTAGATGTCATCCAGCACCACACCTTTGCGATCCGCCTCCAGCAGAAACGCCATCAAACCCGCTGCGTCATCGGCATGGATGCGATTGCCATACAGCGGCGGATCGACCGCCACGCGATAGCCACGACGCACCTGGGTCAGCAGCCATTCACGGCCCGGGCCGTAAATGCCGGTCAGACGCACGATACTCGCTGGAATGCCGCTGCTGAGCGCAACCTGCTCGGCTTCCAGCATCAACCGACCGGAATAACCGGCAGCGACGGTCGCAGAGGTTTCATCCACCCACTCACCGTCCTGCTGCCCATAAACACTGCTGCTGGAGACAAACAGCAGACGGTCTGGCACCTGGCCGTAGTCGTTCAACCACTCCAGCACATGCTGCAAACCCTGCACATAAGCCGCGCGATAACCGGCTTCATCGTGCTCGGTCGCGGCCGCGCAATACACCAGGTAATCCACGGCGCCGACCGGCCAGGTCTCGGGGCAATCTTCATTGAACAAGTCACCGGCCACACCGATAACGCCTTCCGGCAAACGTGAAACATCCCGGCGCAGGCCATACACCTGAAAACCGGCAGCCAGTAATTGCTTTGCCAGACGGCTGCCGACATCACCGCAACCGGCGATCAAAACAGAGGGCGCGGACATCAAAAATCTCCCATCGGAAAGCGACAGACTAGCCTTGGCAGGGGACGAGCGGCTAGCAATGAAGGAAAAAAAGCAACTCTATTACTTTTGTTAACAAGAATTACTTGCAATAATGCACGCCACTTTTGTTCTCGGCCTCACGAGGCCTGGAAGAGCATCACCGTTTTTCTATCTCAGGTCCGGCCAGCATGACACGCAATCAAATCCCCGCTTCGCCAACCAAACGACCTCGCGCCTGGAGCGCGGTGGCTGCCCTGCTCCTCAGCCTGATGCTGGCGCCAACCGCCGCTTTCGCTGACGCCCAGACGCCGGCCACTCCAGCCGCTCACGAGCAGACTGCACCGGCCGCACCTGCTGCCGCACCAGCCGCGACCGACCCGGTTCAAGCCGTGGATGCCAGCGCCGAAGACGCACCTGAAGTCCTCGAAGCCGACAACACCCTGGGCATGGCCCACGACCTGTCGCCATGGGGCATGTACCAGAACGCCGACATCATCGTGAAAATCGTGATGATCGGCCTGGCCATCGCGTCGATCATCACCTGGACCATCTGGATCGCCAAGGGTCTTGAGCTGATGGGCGCCAAGCGTCGTCTGCGTGGCGAAATCGCTGCCCTGAAAAAAGCTGCCACCCTTAAAGAAGCCAGCGCCACTGCGGCGAAGGAAGGCACCCTCGCCAACCTGCTGGTTCACGACGCCCTCGAAGAGATGCGCCTGTCGGTCAACTCCCGCGAGAAAGAAGGCATCAAGGAACGCGTGAGCTTCCGCCTTGAGCGCTTGGTGGCTGCCTGTGGCCGCAACATGAGCAGCGGCACCGGCGTACTCGCCACCATCGGTTCCACCGCACCGTTCGTCGGCCTGTTCGGCACCGTGTGGGGCATCATGAACAGCTTCATCGGCATCGCCAAAACCCAGACCACCAACCTCGCCGTCGTGGCACCGGGTATCGCTGAAGCGCTGCTGGCTACCGCACTGGGTCTGGTTGCCGCGATTCCTGCCGTGGTCATCTACAACGTGTTCGCCCGCTCCATCGCCGGTTACAAGGCTCAGGTGTCCGATGCGTCGGCTCAGGTGCTGCTGCTGGTCAGCCGCGACCTCGACCACCAGCCTGAGCGCAACAGCTCGCAACCGCACATGGTGAAAGTGGGGTAATCGGCCATGGGCCTGCATTTGAAAGAAGGCGCAGACGACGATCTGGCCGAGAACCACGAAATCAACGTCACGCCGTTCATCGACGTGATGCTGGTGCTGTTGATCATCTTCATGGTGGCCGCTCCATTGGCCACCGTGGACATCAAGGTTGACCTGCCTGCCTCGACCGCCAAACCGGCGCCGCGGCCGGAGAAACCGGTGTTCCTCAGCGTGAAGGCTGACCAGCGCCTGTTCCTTGGCGAAGACGAAGTGAAGGCCGAAGCCCTCGGCGCCACCCTCGACGCCCGGACCAAAGGCAAGAAAGACACGACGATCTTCTTCCAGGCCGACAAAGGCGTCGACTACGGCGACCTGATGAGCGTGATGGACAACCTGCGCGCCGCCGGTTACCTGAAGGTCGGTCTGGTCGGACTCGAGAGCGCAGTCAAGAAATGATCACGACGCGCCATAAGCTGACGCGTTACAGCGGTAGCCTGGCCGTGGTGCTGGGCGTTCATGCGCTGGCCATCGCGCTGGCGCTGAACTGGACCGCCCGCCCGCCCATCGAATTGCCGCCCCAGGCAATGATGGTCGAGCTGGCACCGGTTCCGGCCCCGCCACCGCCTGCACCGCCGAAAGTCGTCACGCCACCGCAGCCACCGGCTCCGGTCGAAGAACTGCCGATCCCGAAACTGGCCGAAGCCCCCAAGGCAGAAATTGCCGTGCCCAAGCCAGTGAAGCCCAAGCCGAAGCCGCAACCGCCAAAACCGGTTGAGAAGAAACCGGAGCCTGTGAAGGAAAAACCTTCCGAGGAAAAACCGGCAGAAACTCAGCAGACCCAGGCGCCGACGGAGAAATCCGCCCAGCCGGCACCGGGCCCGTCGCCAGCACAACTGGCGGCCAAGGCCAGTTGGCAAGGCACCCTGCTCGCGCATTTGCAGAAGTACAAGAAGTACCCGCAAAGCGCACAGGCACGGGGCAAGGAAGGCTTGAACCGGCTGCGTTTCGTGGTCGATGCCGAAGGCAACGTGCTGTCATTCGAACTGGTAGGCCGCTCCGGCAACGCCGATCTGGACCGGGCCACCCTGGACATGATCCGCCGCGCTCAACCGCTGCCCAAGCCACCGGCCGACATGTTGACCAATGGCTCGATCGAAATTGTTGCGCCGTTTGTTTACTCGCTGGAACGTCGCCGCTGATCTGCACTGGCAGAACACGGCTCGATCCCGCCAAAAAGGCACCGAAAGGTGCCTTTCTCATATCTGCAAACGGCAAACCGGCATTGCCCGGTGT
The DNA here is from genome assembly GCF_059421845.1 of Pseudomonas sp. GW821-FHT02C04. Classification (NCBI taxonomy): domain Bacteria; kingdom Pseudomonadati; phylum Pseudomonadota; class Gammaproteobacteria; order Pseudomonadales; family Pseudomonadaceae; genus Pseudomonas; species Pseudomonas sp. GW821-FHT02C04. The sequence goes on from NZ_JBWKVT010000002.1 coordinate 478,970, forward strand.
CGCATTCATCACTCAGTCTGATAACGTGCGTCTATCGATTGCAGCCGGTATGCTTGGCCCGCATCTTCATGGACGCTTGCTATGACCCTCACAGAATTACGCTACATCGTTACCCTCGCCCAAGAGCAGCATTTCGGCCACGCGGCCGAGCGTTGCCACGTCAGCCAGCCGACCCTGTCGGTGGGCGTGAAAAAGCTTGAAGACGAACTCGGTGTGCTGATTTTCGAGCGCAGCAAAAGCGCCGTGCGCCTGACCCCGGTCGGCGAAGGCATCGTCGCCCAGGCGCAGAAAGTGCTGGAGCAGGCCCAAGGCATCCGCGAACTGGCCCAGGCCGGCAAGAACCAGCTGACCGCCCCGCTGAAAGTCGGCGCGATCTACACCGTCGGCCCGTACCTGTTCCCGCACCTGATTCCACAACTGCACCGGGTCGCCCCGCAGATGCCGTTGTACATCGAAGAAAACTTCACCCACGTGCTGCGCGACAAACTGCGCAACGGCGAACTGGACGCGATCATCATCGCCCTGCCGTTCAACGAAGCCGACGTGCTGACCCTGCAACTCTACGACGAGCCGTTCTACGTCCTGATGCCGGCCCAGCACCCGTGGACCCAGAAAGAATCCATCGACGCCGCGCTGCTCAACGACAAGAGCCTGCTGCTGCTCGGCGAGGGTCACTGCTTCCGCGATCAGGTTCTGGAAGCCTGCCCGACCCTGACCAAGGGCAACGACGGCGCCAAACACACCACAGTGGAATCCAGCTCGCTGGAAACCATTCGCCACATGGTCGCGTCCGGCCTGGGCATCTCGATCCTGCCGCTGTCGGCGGTGGACAGCCATCACTACGCCCCGGGCGTCATCGAAGTGCGCCCACTGTCGGCACCAGTGCCGTTCCGCACAGTGGCCATTGCCTGGCGCGCCAGTTTCCCTCGGCCGAAAGCCATCGAGATCCTCGCCGACTCCATTCGCCTGTGCTCGGTCGCCAAACCCGCCGCGCCGGTCACGGCCGGTTAAGCCAGCGTCATGACTGAGCTGTCGCAGGTGTCGGTCACCGCACTCAAGGGTGTCGGTGAAGCCATGGCCGAGAAACTGGCCAAGGTCGGTCTGGAAAACCTCCAGGACGTACTGTTCCACCTGCCGCTGCGCTATCAGGATCGCACCCGCGTGGTGCCGATCGGCGCATTGCGGCCGGGGCAGGACGCCGTGGTCGAAGGCACCGTCAGTGGCGCCGACGTGGTCATGGGCCGGCGGCGCAGCCTCGTCGTGCGCTTGCAGGACGGCACCGGCGGCTTGAGCCTGCGCTTCTACCACTTCAGCAACGCGCAGAAAGAAGGCCTCAAGCGTGGCACGCGGATTCGCTGCTACGGCGAAGCCCGGCCCGGTGCCTCGGGGCTGGAGATCTACCACCCGGAATACCGCGCCATCAACGGCGACGAACCGCCGCCAGTGGATGAAACCCTGACCCCGGTCTACCCGCTGACCGAAGGCCTGACCCAGGCGCGTCTGCGCCAGTTGTGCCTGCAGACGCTGACCCTGCTCAAGCCGGCCACCCTGCCCGACTGGCTGCCGACCGAACTGGCCCGCGATTACCAACTGGCGCCGCTGGCCGATGCGATCCGCTATCTGCACAACCCGCCCGCCGATGCCGACGTCGACGAACTCGCCCTCGGTCATCACTGGGCCCAGCATCGCCTGGCCTTCGAAGAGCTGCTGACCCATCAACTGTCCCAGCAGCGCCTGCGCGAAAGCATGCGTTCCCTGCGCGCACCGGCCATGCCGAAAGCCACGAAGCTGCCACCGAAATACCTGGCCAACCTCGGCTTCAACCCGACCGGCGCGCAACAACGAGTCGGCAACGAAATCGCCTACGACCTCAGTCAGCACGAACCGATGCTGCGGTTGATTCAGGGTGACGTCGGCGCGGGTAAAACCGTGGTCGCCGCCCTCGCCGCGCTGCAAGCGCTGGAGGCTGGCTACCAAGTCGCATTGATGGCGCCGACCGAGATCCTCGCCGAGCAGCACTTCATCACCTTCAAGCGCTGGCTCGAGCCGCTGGGCATCGACGTGGCGTGGCTGGCCGGCAAGCTCAAGGGCAAGAACCGCGTGGCCGCGCTGGAGCAGATCGCCAGCGGTACACCGATGGTGGTCGGCACCCACGCGCTGTTCCAGGACGAAGTGCAGTTCAAGAACCTCGCGCTGGTGATCATCGACGAACAACACCGCTTCGGCGTGCAGCAGCGTCTGGCGTTGCGGCAGAAAGGCGTCGGCGGCCGCATGTGTCCGCACCAATTGATCATGACCGCCACGCCGATTCCCCGGACGCTGGCGATGAGCGCCTACGCCGACCTCGACACCTCGATCCTCGATGAACTGCCACCCGGTCGAACCCCGGTCAACACCGTGCTGGTCACCGACACCCGCCGTGTCGAAGTCATCGAACGGGTGCGCAGCGCCTGCGCCGAGGGCCGTCAGGCCTATTGGGTGTGCACGCTGATCGAAGAGTCCGAAGAGCTGACCTGCCAGGCCGCCGAAACCACCTTCGAAGACCTGACCGCCGCCCTCGGCGAGTTGAAGGTCGGGCTGATCCACGGCCGCATGAAACCCGCCGAGAAAGCGGCCGTCATGGCCGAATTCAAGGCCGGCAACCTGCAACTGCTGGTTGCCACCACCGTGATCGAAGTCGGCGTGGACGTGCCCAACGCCAGCCTGATGATCATCGAAAACCCCGAGCGTCTGGGCCTTGCGCAACTGCACCAGTTGCGCGGCCGCGTCGGTCGGGGCAGCGCCGTCAGCCATTGCGTGCTGCTCTACCATCCGCCGCTGTCGCAGATCGGCCGCCAGCGCCTGGGCATCATGCGCGAGACCAACGACGGTTTCGTCATCGCCGAAAAAGACCTCGAACTGCGCGGCCCCGGCGAAATGCTCGGTACCCGCCAGACCGGCCTGCTGCAATTCAAGGTCGCGGACCTGATGCGCGACGCCGATCTGTTGCCAGCCGTGCGCGATGCCGCCCAGGCCTTGCTCGAACGCTGGCCCACTCACGTCAGCCCGCTGCTCGACCGATGGCTGCGACACGGGCAGCAATACGGCCAAGTGTGAGCACCGTCGCAGTTTCTCAAAGCTCGTTCCAACCAAGCTGGTTATACTCCAGCAATTGTTTCAAAAACGGATACAGACCATGACCGAAGCTGCTCTCGCCCCCGAATCCCCGCACGCTCCGTCTGTTATTCGGCTGCTGCTCAACAAGCTGGGCGTCGCCTACGAAGAAGTGCTCGACCACCACGGCCTCAATGCCTCGCGCAAAGTGCAGGCCGTGTTGCTGGACGACGCGGTCGGTGCGCTGATGGTGCTGTTTCCACAGAGCCAGTTGCTGGATCTCAACCGCCTCGCCGAGCTGACGGGCCGTCGCCTGACTGCCGTGTCCACCGAGCGGCTGGAAAAGATGCTCGGCAAACACAGCCTGAGCCTGTTGCCGGGCCTGCCGGCGCTGACCAGCTCGCCGTGCCTCTACGAAGAAAGCCTGCTGCGCGAGCCGAAGTTGCTGATCAACTCCGGCGAGCCGGGCCTGCTGCTGGAAATCGCCAGCGAAGACTTCAAGACCATGCTGACCAAGGCCAGCGCCGCCAACTTCGGCGAAGCCCTGAGCAGCATCCGCCCGAACCTCGACCGCCCGGACGATGACCGCGAGGAAATCACCCAGGCCGTGCAGGCGTTCACCGCGCGGCGCATCCAGCAACGTCTGGAAGCGACCATCGAGATTCCGCCGCTGGCCGAAACCGCACAAAAAATCATCAAGCTGCGCGTAGACCCGAACGCCACCATTGACGACATCACCGGCGTGGTCGAAACCGACCCGGCGCTGGCCGCGCAAGTGGTGAGCTGGGCGGCGTCGCCGTACTACGCTTCGCCGGGCAAGATCCGTTCGGTGGAAGACGCGATCGTCCGCGTGCTGGGCTTCGATCTGGTGATCAACCTGGCGCTGGGCCTGGCCCTCGGCAAGACCCTGAGCCTGCCCAAGGATCACCCGCAACACACCACGCCGTACTGGCAGCAGTCGATCTACACCGCCGCCGTCATCGAAGGCCTGACCCGCGCCATGCCGCGCGCCCAGCGCCCGGAAGCCGGCCTGACCTACCTCGCCGGCCTGCTGCACAACTTCGGCTATCTGCTGCTGGCCCACGTGTTCCCGCCGCACTTCTCGCTGATCTGCCGCCACCTGGAGGTCAACCCGCACCTGTGCCACAGCTATGTCGAGCAACACCTGTTGGGCATCAGCCGCGAACAGATCGGCTCCTGGCTGATGCGCTACTGGGACATGCCGGACGAACTGGCCACCGCCCTGCGCTTCCAGCACGACCCGAACTACGACGGCGCCTACGCCGAATACCCGAACCTCGTCTGCCTGGCCGTGCGCCTGCTGCGCGGTCGCGGGATCGGCTCCGGCCCGGATGAAGACATTCCGGATGCGCTGCTGGAACGCGTTGGCCTGACTCGTGACAAGGCCAATGACGTCGTCAGCAAAGTGCTTGAGGCTGAAGTGTTGCTGCGTGAACTGGCTTCGCAGTTCAGCCAGGCTTAAAGCAATCTTCGGAACTCCACCCAGGGCCTTTTTTGATTGCAAATATGGCCCTGGTTCCACAGATTTCGGTCACTTTGCCAGCAACGACAGCAAACAAGCGCCCTGCTATGATTTGACGGCAAACAGAGGGATTTCCGATGACCCAAACAGATGCTGTCAGCGTTGCTAGCGAAGTCCGCAAGCTTGCCAAAGACAACAAGGTTACGGCCAGACGTGACGGCATGAGTCGTATGGCCGTGGGGATTACCCGCTTGGCTGGCGATGTCGTCGAACTGGATGGCATCGAACAGTTGCTCGTCAATCTCAAGAGAAAAGGCGTTCTGAGCAAATCTGAAATCCTGGCGCTCCAAGGGCGCTATCTTCAGGAAAGGCGTGCACAGAAACATAGCGCATGACTTTTGATCCGTTCGGCGACTTCGAAACGGCTGGATATCTTCAAAACTCGCTGCAACTGAAAGATCCCGTTGAAGTAAAAGAGTCAGAGCATCTTTCGTTCGAATTGAGTATCGAAGAGGCGCTTGCCTATCTGGCCAAGAAAAAGCCAATCGATTACCAGACTGTACTCAACGTTCACGAGATCCTGTTCTCAGGCTTCTATCACTGGGCAGGAAAAGACCGGAACGAGCTTGTCCCCCACCTGGCAGTCTTCAAGGGCTCTCTCGACGACCCTCGCAGCACCGTCTTCGAGCGCCCGGACTCCATCAAAATGTCTGTCGACTATGCGCTCAAGCTCGCAGCAGACAAGAAGCGCTTCAGAGACCATCCCGGTGGAGTGATGGGCCAACTCGCTTTCGCACACCCCTTCCTGGACGGCAATGGCCGCGCGATTCTATTGGTCTTCATGGAACTCTGTTATCGAGCCGGGTTCGCCATCGACTGGTCAAGAACAAACAAAGACGACTACCTGCGGGCACTCAGCGACGAGATCCGAGAGCCGCGCGAAAGGCATCTCGATAACTACCTCAACCCGTTCGTAGTCGATATATCCAGTCGTGACGAATGGCCAGAGACCATCAGTGGCATCAGAGGCCTGGATGGCCTGGACAAGGAAGACATCACTTACGAGAAGCTGGACAACCCGAAAGTCCAGCAGATCTACAAGACATACCGGGGCCAGCCACTGGACGCCGAGCCCCCTGAACCGGACAGCTGAAAACGCTGAACTGTCCCGGCAAGCTACCTGAAAGCCCTATGACTTCGGCTTGGCCTTCCTCGGCTTCAAATACTTCATCAACCCCTGAAACCACATGACCAGCGCCGGATTGCCCTTGAGCTGGATCGACTTGTCCTGAATCCCCTGCATGAACGCCAGCTGCTTGTTCTTCGCCTGCATCGTCGCAAACCCGAACGCCGCATCCTTGAACGCAATCGCAAACGCCGGCTCCGCCACCACCCCGGACTTGCTGGTAATGCGCTGATCCTTCACCACGAAATGCCGCGCCACCTTCCCGTCCAGAGTCTGTAGCTGAAATACCAGATCCTTGTCACCCAACTGCTGCTGGAACGCAGGATTTGTCCGACTGGCCTTACCCATCAACAGACCCAGCATCCACAGAAGAAAACGAAATTTCATGCGCACAGCCTCAAAAGGAAAATGAACGGCTGGGGGAGTGTAAGGGATTCGGATGGATTCGCCACTATCTTGGACTGATAGAAGACGATGCTGGACTTTTCCTGCCAGATGACTACCAAGTCACGATTTCCAGCCCCTAGCCTTGATCGTTCCCACGCTCCGCGTGGGAATGCATCCCGTGACGCTCCGCGTCACACCATCCCCCCGTCCTACACCTGAAGAAACACATTCCTGTAGGAGCTGCCGGAGGCTGCGATCTTTTGATCTTCTCCCCCGCAAACCTATGGGAAATTTCCCGCAAAACGCGGGGATACCCATGAACTAGGCGAACTTGGACATCACCGATAGCCTCTGTGTGTCGCCGCAAAATCGGTGACTCGGACGTGCAAGTCCGGTTCAGGTGCACAATCGCAATGGCATTTCGCCGAGCCTTTTCCTATGCTCGCGGATCGTTATGGCGGCTGTGCGTCGGAGACCTTCGGGTCTGCCGGGCACCTGGACCGGTCTTGCACACCAACGCACAGCTGCCACCTATTTCGAAGTGCAAAGCGAAACGGTGTCAGCGTCTTAACTCCAGGGATGACATCCATGATCAAACCAACACCCAACCCTCCTGAAATCCCAGAAACCTCCCCCTACGAATCTCCCGATTCAAAGAAACTCCACGAAGCCGCCGAACGCGCCCTCGACCACCATTTCAAGCCCACCACCCCACGCCCCAAACGCCTCGGCGGCCTGTTCGCGCTCTGCCCCAACGCCGACGCCGAAGCGCTCATGGCCAACGCCTCCGAAGACCTCCTGTCCATCAGCGCCTTCGCCGCCAACCTGGCCGACGACCTCGACGGCCCCCGCCGCTCGATGGCACTGGGCCTGAGCAGAATGGCGGACGGCGTGCGGTTGATGGTGGAAGGAACGCTCGATCACATTGAGTTTCGAGATTACCAAGCCAAGCCGTAGCTGAATCGCGGGCGGAAAAAAGGGGACGCTAAGTCCCCTTTTTCAGTGATTGCGGCTCACCACTGACAGCCGGTTTCAGGCAAAGCGCTCATATTGCTATCGTGCTCGAAGATGTATTTCTTTCCGGACTTGCGGTTTGTGTAAACGATTCCGTAAATGAAGGGATCCTGACTCGCCATTACATAATCCCCAGTCACCAGACCTCCAGACACCTCCACCCACTTCGTCGTGATTTCGGGGGGACGGTCAGGGTTGGGAAATTCTTCTTCCGAGCCTCCATAGACGAGAGCAATTACCTCTTTCGACTTGCTGTACTTGACGCTCGCACCTTCCCATTTGGCGGTCGAGTCGTAATAGGTCCGCAATTCAAAATTGATGCTCTTGCCCTCTTGCGAGCGGAAGCAATAGACCTCCGTTTTGACCTCGCTGTGAGCCATCAGAGGAAAGAGGAACAACAGCGCAACAAACAATGCCCGGATTGATTTCAAACCGATCATCCCTTCAACGGTTCAGAGGTAACTGAAAGCGCATTCGCGCCGTGCAATAGACTAAATCTTCCCGGAGCACACGTTCGCTCATTTCGCAGTGCCCACTAGCGTATTGCTTAAATAGCGGATCATCGAGCTCAGCCCCTCCCAATCGCTCGATTGAAGCCACCATTCCCCTCTCCCGGCTCTCACCGGACCCAGCCATTACGGATGCCGCTTTGTAGAAACCATCAATCATCATGCCAGTCTGTAGAGCAACCAACTCCCCCAACCGGGCATTGGTTGTTTGCACAAGGCACCCAAGCTTTTCGATGGGCGCCTCTGCACCGGGCAAAGCCGACTGATAGATATCCTCGCAATACGCCTCTTTGAAGCGCACCCACTTCTTTTGTACATCAGTGAGTTGTTTCTTGTCGGCAGGTGCCAAACTGACCAGCGCTTTCTTGTATTGTTCATTCAACAACGCATCGACTTTCTCGAAAGTCTGCTGACCGCAAATAATCATATCGGGATTGGAAAAGCTGTCGGGATTGCAGGTTTCCTGGGCATGCGCAGGAACCAGCAATGCAGCCAAAGAAGCACCCGCGACCAGTTCAAATAACGCCTTGAGTTTGATCATGATCCGGATACTCCGGCGCTGCGCTCAGCTACACGCGCAGGAATCTTCGAAGCCTTTCCCGCGTCCGACATACGCGACGCGTATTGCTTGTACGCCGCCGATGCCCGCTCTTTATCGTTCGCCCCCCAATAGCTATCAGCGAGATTCAGATAAGCAACTGTCCGGCCCGGGTTGTTGGCAATCACAGCATTCAGCAGCTTAATCGACTCGGCGTAATACCCCGCTTCGCCGAGTAGAAAACCGAAGTCGTTGGACCAGCCGGGATGCTGCGGGTAGTAGTACTTTTCGACGATGTAGCTGTCGGGCGGGCACGTGTCATGCGAGCCACCGTCCATCAACGCGTAACTCATCGTATCCTTGAAGGAAAAGTCATCACCCTTTCGGTAGGCTGCCAGCGCCATATCCAACAGATCAGCAGAATCGACCGTCATCAGTTTTTTATAACCGCCCTGAGAGCCGCCAACGCTTGCAGCCCGCAACTTTTTAAGCGCTTCAAGGCCGTTGAATGAAGCCAGAGTGGTTGGGCCCAACGTCTCAATCGGAAACTCCGCTACGCTCACAAGCGAGCGATCGCAGGAGTTGTTATTGACCACTAGCAGCACTTTCTTCAGCTCAAACTGCTTTGAGCCGTTATTGAAGGTGAACAAAAGATTGAAGTTATAAACCGGATTGTCTTCTTCGTTGGTCACCAGCGTAATGTAGTCCCCCGCGTCTACGAACCGCTGCTTGACCAGGGCCTCTTCCTCTAGTGGACTCACAACCGTCATGGCACCGGGCCGACCCTTGAAAACCCGAACGCTGAAACTATCCAGAAGAACAGACGAGTACTGACTCTTCGTCAGAGGCAACGCCTTGGACGTATCGAGCAATATGTCCTCATTGCGCGCTTGAGCCGGCGCGATCAACAACCGGTTGGATGCCTCGTCCGCATCCCCCGCCAGAATGAACACGTTTTGCCGTGACCCATCACCCAGCAGGCTCGCCGGGATTTCCTTGAGGACTTGGGGCGCAGCGAGTGCGGGAAAACCCGAGACGGTGACATAACAAGTAAGTGCGCAGAGAACACTCCGCAAAACGCGTTTCACTTTCTTCAATCCTTGATTCATTCAGATGATGTCCAGATACGCCACGGGAGAACCTGCCCGACTAGGCACCGGACTCGGGTGCACCGCATTTCAGCTCTTTGATCTGCTCGTTCTGAATCGGAATTACACAGGCGAGGCGCTTTTCGCCGGTAGGACGAAGCTCTGTCAGGCTAAGCGTCACATGCAAACCATCGTCCGCAAATACGTGATCCTCAAACCCGGCATAGCTATAACCCGACCTGAACGACTTCCCGTCGAAACTGCAAAAGCGCCTGGACGACAACACCCTCCAATTGCCGTCCGGCGCAAGGATTTGCACATCGAGGCACGGACTACCAAATGTGGTGACATAACGAGCAACAACATCACCAAAGCGTTGAGAGGCCGAGTTGGAAACCTTGGCGACATCGACCACTTCACTCGGATCATCCGGCGCGACAGTGTCCAGATAAGCGGCTCGCTCCAGACTCATTCTGGCGATGCAGTTATTGGTCAGCGTGGCATATGCCTTGGATCCGGTTTCAGTCTCTATGGCTTCGAGAGGGCATGTGGTGTCGCGTAACTTGATCCACGCGCGTTGCGAGTCTCTGACCATGGCCATGTATGCCTTCGCTTGTTCAGGCTGACGCTTCCATTGAGACTCGAATCGAGTCATCAATAGTTTGTAGCTGGCATTGAGTTTTGCATCGGCACTCTTGCGGTCGGCTTCCACGCATTGGTCGTATTGCCAGCTCACCGTGATGACTTTGCAGTTGTCCTCAGCGAGCGCGATTGAAGCGGACAGCAGGCCTAAGGACAACGCGATAAAGCGCACAAACATGTTCAATGTTTCATTCCCTGAATGACGGATCGCTCAACTACGCGTTGAGGTATTTTCTGCGCCTTGCCGTCGGCGCTCATCGCGTCGCGGTACTGGCTGTAATAACGCTGCGCTTCGTCTTTGCGATCAAGGCGCCAGAGTGAATCGGCGATGTTCAACATCAGCACTGTGCGCTTACCGACGGCCTCAACGCCGCGATAGAACTTCAGTGCAAGCTCATCGTTACCGCCCTCGGCCAGGTAGAAACCCCAGTCGTTGAAAGCCTGAACATTACGTGCCGGTGGATGGCACGCCATGTAGGAATCCGGACTTAGAAAGTTCAGGTTCGATTCGATCGATTGTGCGCGGGACTGCGCTGACTTGATGCCCACGACATACTTCAACAAGTTCTTTGGAGACTCGGTCTCCAGGGCGGGGTTGAACACTTCGCCGTCTTCGGAAACCCACTGATTGCCCAACCACTTGCCGAGACAAAAGCGGGGAGAACGCTCAGCCAGCACGCAACCTGTTTCCATTGAAATCACATCGCAATGCTGTTGCGAATGCAGCGTCTCTTTACCGTCCTCCTCCGTCAACATCCCGAAGACCACCGGGTCGAGCAATAGAGTTTTCTTGTCAGGACTGAGCAACTCCGGGTGTGAATCGGCGCCAATATCGACGCCGAAGAGCGGGAAGGTTTTCCCATTAGCCGTAAACCATGCGGTCGCCGAATCCACACCGGGCATCGTCCACTCTGTCGCCCGAAACGACACTGTATTCCCGTTGATCCCGACTATTGGCAGGTCTTCGGCAAAGGCACTGGCTGCAAACAGGCTACCGAGCATCAACATCCATTTAAGGCTGGCCATAAACGATCCTTTTCACTGTCGGGCTTGTTTGCTGTAACTGTCTTTCAGTGACGCCATAAGCCTCGATGAGCCCTTCCCAGGAACCCTTCGAACCAAACGACCGATAACTATTGCTGTAGCTGTAATGCTCCAACCTTCCAGCGGTGGAGTAATACCCGCGCCACTCCGGGCAGGATCCACACCCGCCATAACCGCCGATGAAAACCAGGCTGCCCTTGCTTCCTTTTACACAATCCATCTCCACTGCCACGTTACTCAGCATCTTCGTCTTCTTACCGTCCGACGTAAGCTGTGAAACCTTGTCGATGTTGCGGCGCAACACTTTGCCGCCAATGTTGATCGTCTGGTCGGAGCAGACCGCGATGAGGTGGGTTTCTGCGTCATCCACCGTCACGGATCGGCAGGACGACACCATCACCACTTCAACGCCGCCACATTGCATGACATCGCGCTGGGTGTAGGCATCCTTGGGAGCGGCGAAAGCTGGAAGCGAGAGCAGCAGCGAAAGGCTGCCCGCGAGAAGATGCTGATTCATGGAAAATTCCCTTTTGCCGTTAACCGGCCTGTTGTCCAGCCAGGCACTTTGCGTAGCCATCGGCGAATTTGGCATCGAATGACAATTCCACCGGCTCTTCCAGTTCAGCCGAGGTGTTGAGCAACACCCGAGTGGCCGGGGTGTATTTGATCCAGCCGATGGTGCCGGTGCCGTCCGTATCAAAGAGCAACTGGGCTTGCACGGTTTCACCGTCGTCATCGTCAATCAGCAGGTTGACCTTGTCCTTGCCGACATAGCGGAACGGGAAGTTGCTGCTCCTGACCATTTCGGTGAGATAGCCGTAGCAACTCCCGGCTTCGGCAGTTGCCGGAATGGCGTAGGTGAGGGGCAACAGTAGAAGTGCACTCAGCATGGGCCGAATGGAAAAGCGGTTCATCCAATCATCCTTAATCAAACAACGGCGATCACAAATCCTTGAACGTCAGCAGCCGGAACTCGTTGTTCACAAATTCGAAGTAGCGGGTCCTGTAGCGGCTTTCCAGCTCATTACCCTGCGCGTCCTCTTCGGTATCGGCCGCAATGCCGGAAACAATGAGCAGACGACTATCGGGCTTGTTCGACAGGCTGAAGGTATTGCCGTCGTATGCATTCGGCAGTCCGCCGACAACCTCCCCCGTACGCGCATCCAGCACTTCGCCGCAAATGGTGCTGCCGCCACAACCGAATTGGTACAGGATGTAGTGGCCGGCAAAGTTGACCTTGCGTTTGAGTGCCTGTGCACGATCCTTATCCATCCTCGGGTTGCTGTGTTCTTGCGGCACCGGTTCATGATTAGTGCCGGCGAACACTGGGGAGACGGTGTAATCCTTGAAGGCCGGGTTGGCGGCGTAAGCCAAGGACGTGGCAATGGCCAAGAGACTGCCGAGCAGAACTGAACATCCTTTCACGCTGTAACTCCGTAACTGAAATCTATTCGGACTGACCTTCATAACGCTGTGTCTGTGGGTTGAATTGCCACAGATGTGGCCGGGTCAGGGCCTCTTCGCCCTTGTATCGAATCTGGCCACGCTTATCCCGGATGTAGGAGTAGATCTTGATGTCTTTAAAGTCGCCGCCGTTCTTGGGCGGACTGTCCAACACCTTGAACCCGGCGAAGTAACTGCCCCCGGCATAGTTCAGGTAACCACGGCACTGGATCAGGAACGCGAATGTACTGTCCATGGATGACCCAATACCCACACGGGAGTTGAAGATGAAATCTTCGATGCCATCGCCATTGAGATCGCCGATGTAGACCACATGGCCGGGCTCAGTAGAAAACTCTTTACCATCGATTCTGGAAAGCATGTCTTCCAGCTCTTCACCTCTCTCTGACCATTTCGTGAGGAAATATCTGGCGTCGGTTTCCTCATTGCAGACATCCGTCGCCATCGCCACTAACGGAAGCCAGCTCATACATAACAACAGCAGTCTTTTCACTTCATTTCCTTTGAACTAACCCGTCTCAATTCAGCGGGAGTGTTTTTCCATTCGCAGCAAAGGGCGCGCTCGCCGTAGCGCGGATCTGAATGCCCGCGATCAACCGGTTCATCCCATCACTCTTCATCAAGCGTCGGCGGCTCTGCGTCCACCCTCTTCACCAACCGAAACTCGTTGTTCACAAACTCGTAGTAACGATCCCGGTAACGGTTTTTCAACCGATTGCCTCGCTCGTCCTTTTCGCCATTGGCCGTGACGCCGGAAATGATGATCAATCGGCTGTCAGGCACGAAGGACGTATCGAACGTGTTGCCTTCGTAGGCGTTCGGTAACCCGCCGACAACCTCCCCCGTGCGCGCATCCAGCACGTGGCCGCAAATGGAACTGCCGCCACAAGCGAACATGTAAAGGATGTAATGACCGGCGAAATTGACTTTGCCTTTCAGCGCCTGCTCGCGTGCCTTATCCATCATCGGGTTGCTGTGTTCTTGCGGCACCGGTTCGTGATTGATGCCGGTGAACACTGGGGTGACGGTGTAATCCTTGAAGTCCGGGTCAGCGGCGAAAGCCACGGACGTGACAATGGCCAGGAAGCCACCGAGTAGAACTGAACATCCTTTCACGTTGTAACTCCGTTCGGTCATTGCAGCCTTACTCAAAAGCCATGCTGCGCACCGCTGTTTTGATTTGTTCAAATCCTTCGGTGCTGATCGCCAACGGTTTGGCCGAGCCTGATTCCGCCGAGCCGATCAGCACGTCTTTACCCCGCAGCAGACAAAAAGCGACGCGGGTAATGTGCCGTCGTGACTTGTCGTGGAAGCCGAAGATGAACCCTGAGGACGCCTCCCCAGCCCATTGCTCGAAGGTGTAGGTGCTCCCGCGACCCGCCAGCTCGTTGGGCACCCAACCGTGATCAGTGAGGGTCGCCGGGCACCTTCGGTCGTTGTCATCACGCAGGACTTGCACCGCAAACGCATCGTCTTCCGGAGGTTTCCAGGCGGTGAGGCGGGAAAAGAATTCCGTACTTTCACACATCAAACCAAACCACGGCTGGCTCAGGCTGGAGGGTTTCTCGAAGTGCCACTCGGAGCCACTCGACGTTGGCGCTTGCCACAAGCGAGGCGCGCTGGACGATTTGGGCAACTGTTTGGCTGCCACAAAGACCGGATAGAAATCATCGAACGTCAACCATTGGTCTTGCAGCAGCGGCATGGAGAACCGACACGACCCCATGTCTACAACTGCCGCCGCCGGGCCGTGAAGGACCTGTGACTGACCCATTGAATTGCCGACTATCACGGCATCGGCGGCATGGCCCACCTGAGCAAGCACGAGCAAACCAGACATCAACCCATGGAAGTATCGGGCGTTCACTTCACATCCTTCGAATTCATCAATTCCAGTTCACCATCCCGATACAACACTTCGCACCCGATCCACGCCAGATCCACCTGCGGCATCACCGCCGAAGGCTTGCGCAGTTCCCGCAACAACGTCGATCCATGCGACAACCGTCCACCCATCCGCGCAATCACCGCCCGCGCTGCCTGATAGTGCGCGTGACGCCCGGGATCGAGAGTGTCTTCCAGCAAGATGTCTTCGCCAAGAATGCCCCGTACCTGCCCCGGGTAAATCATGAATCCGGTGGCCTGTTCGGCACCTTCGCGGCCGTCCTGCCAGAAGCTGCCGTCGCGCGTGCGGATGTCCGGGTGCGGCGCAAACCAGTGTTCGCGATCCGCCAGAGGCATGGCGTGATGCAGGCGGAAGAAGATGCGCATCAGGTTGTCGCGATACCACTCTCGCACTTGCAGGTAGTAACCACGCAGGCCCGGCAGGCCGGTTGAATGCGCGAGGCGAATCAGCCCTGACCATTGCGGGAAGGCCTGGAGTGGCAGCGCGTTCGACGCAGGTCGAGGTGTGGCGGGATCGGTCTCCCACGGCAGCCGATGAGGGCTGTTTTCCAGGTTGTCGTAAGCGGTGGGAGGTCGGCCCAGCCAGTCCCCGCCGCTGCTGGCCAGCGCCGTGGCGATGCACAGATTGCCCTGCACCACGAACACATAAAACCGGGTGAACCAGTCGGCGAGTTGTTGCCCGTCAGCACCCTGGGCGACGAGGTCGGTCAGCTCTTTGTCGAAGCGCTGCAAGCCGTGCTCAAGACTCAGCAAATGTCCGCGAGCGATACGTTGCATGCGCAGAAACAACGGCAGCGAACGCAACATCTGCAGCGGTCGCCACGGCAGATGCGGGGTCGCGCCGCCGACTTCACCGGCATAGTTGCTGGCGCTGATGCCCCAGTCGGCCAACCGTGCGAGAAACAGGTCGTTGTTGATGTAGGACGCGCCGCCAAATACAGCCGTGAACGGCTCGTTGTCCTGCAACACTCGCGCATCCCAACGGGCCATGATCGCCGGAATGCTCGCGGCGGCCCGGCGCTGGGCGTACTCCACCAGCACGCTGGGTTGCGGCGGCAGGATCTCGGCGATGTTGGCGGCCGTCAGGTGGCGGCGCCAGCCGTAGTCGCTGATCGGCCGGTATTGCAGCAGCCACAGTTGCGTACCGTCCCAGGCCCATTCGACATCGCCCGGCACATAGTGGAACACCCGCAAGACATCCTGGAGAAAGCGCCACAGCACGTCTTCGGTCAAACCGTGGGCGGCCGTGAACGTGCCACTGCGCCAGGCATCGCCGAGCCGCGAAAGCGTCGCTCGTTCCGGGCTGATCTGGCCATCGGCAAGGGACTCAAGATGACCTTCAACCCATTCGAGTTCCACCGACAGATGACGCACAAACGCGATGCCCGACACCTGCGGCGTGATGAAGCGCTGCACCACCACTTCCTCGACACCTTCGGCTGTCAGCTCGGCGATGCGCGCCGGCACGTTCGCGGCCGGCTCGCGCAGGTAAGTCGTGCTCAAACCGGCATTCGCCGAGTCGGCCTGATCCTCGCCATAACTGGAGGAACGCACCGCCCAGATCGCCTGTGGTTGACTTGCGAGGAAGGCCGGCAGACGAAGATCGTCGCAATCGTTGAGGGTCAGCGCCGCCGGAACCGCTTGCCGGGCCAGCTCAGCCAGACGCAAACGCCCGCCCTTGGTGTGCGCGACAAACCCGCGTTCGCCCGACTCCAGCCACTGCGCAAACTGCGCGGGCGCGTCGATCCATGGGTAATGGCCCCAACCGGGTTTGAGGCTGATGGTCAGATCCGCGCGCGCAAGAATCGCCGACCATGCGGCCGCTTGCTCGATGCCCAGTACCTTGTCCTGATCGCCCCAGACCAACTCGACCGGGTCGGTGATCCACTCCAGCAATGGCAGCGCGGTGTCGGCACGGATCAGATCCCAGTGCGGCACAAACGCACGGCAGCGCGCATAACCGGCGCCCATGCGCTGGTACTGCGCGGGCGTCCAAGTCTGGTTGGAAAACTTGCGCGCGAACAGCGTGGGTTTGTTCGACAGCAACCAATGAATGCTCTTGCGGATCGGCAGCGGTGACATCAGCGCCGGCAATCGGCGCTGCCACAAAAAGGCGCCCACCGGCGCCAGCAACACACTGCGAGAAAAGTGCCCGGGCCGACGTTGCAGCGCATGCAGCACCAGCAACGCGTTGACCCCGACGGCCATGATCGCACTGCCCTTTTGCGTCATCGCCAACAAGGTCTGGGCGTAAGCCGCCAGATCCTCGCAGGGCGGCTGCGGGTTGGCG
Source organism: Pseudomonas sp. GW821-FHT02C04 (assembly GCF_059421845.1). NCBI lineage: Bacteria > Pseudomonadati > Pseudomonadota > Gammaproteobacteria > Pseudomonadales > Pseudomonadaceae > Pseudomonas > Pseudomonas sp. GW821-FHT02C04. The sequence goes on from NZ_JBWKVT010000002.1 coordinate 495,613, forward strand.
CCGAAGCCCGGCAGCTCCAGCGGCACCACGTCGTAACGCTGAAAATGCGGCAGCGCGTCATCCCACCAATCGGCGGCGCTGCCGTTGCCGGCCAGCAGGTACATCAGGGGCTTGCTCATGGGCGATCCTCAGGCCAGATCGCGCAGCGCGGCGTCGAGGGTCGGATAGCGGAACGTGTAGTCCGCCTCGCTCAAACGCTGCGGCACCACACGCTGACCGTCGAAGAACAGCTGAGCCATTTCCCCGGCCAGCACACGCACTGGCGCGGCTGGAATGTGGAACCACACCGGGCGCTTGAGGACCTTGCCGACGTTCTCGGCGAACGCTGCCTGACTGACGGTTTCAGGCGCGACCATGTTGTAGGTGCCGCGCAAGTTTTCATCGTGGAAGGATCGAGCGATCACCTGAATCACATCGTCGCGGTGCACCCAGCTCATGATCTGCTGACCATCGCCCATGCGCCCGCCGAAACCCAGACGGAACGGAATCAGCAATGGCAACAACGCACCGCCCGGCCCGAACACCACACCGAGGCGTAGCACCACCTGACGCACACCAAACTGCGTGGCGGGTTGCGCCGAAGCCTCCCAACGCGCACAGAGCTCGGCCATGAAACCGTCGCCCTTACTGGCGCTTTCATCAAGGTTTTCGCTGGCATCGCGCACGCCGTAGAAACCGATGGCCGAGGCTTGAATCCAAAGCGCGGGTTTATGGCTTGTGTGCTTCAGCCAGGACATCAAGGCTTCGGTGGTATCGACCCGACTGGCGAGCAGTTGCGCCTGCCGCTCGGGGCTCCAACGCAGACCAGCGACCGGCGCGCCCGCGAGGTTGATCACCACGTCGAAGGGTTCGTCGCACCCCAGTTCGCTCAACGACCGCACACAGCGAACGCGACCGTCGAACAGGTTCGCCGCTTTCAACGGATCCCGCGCCAACACGCTGACCGTGTGGCCGGCGTCGAGTAATTGATTGACCACGGCTTCACCAATAAACCCGGTGCCACCGGTGATCAGCACGCGCTTGTAGGCGCCGCCGACAAAGGGGTTGGACTTGCTCACGGTTCTTTCTGGTGGGGATTTCCGACGATCATGGCGCAGCAACCAGATCAGCGGCGGCAACAGCACCAGCAGCGCGAAACCGTCGAGCCACAGATGCGACCAGACCTGTTTTTGCGCTGAAAGCCACATGTCCTGCGGCGCCCATAACAGCACGCCAGCCATCAACCAGCCCCACACACTTGGTGATTTCAGGCGATTGCCCAAATGCACCAGCGCGAGCATGTACAGCGAATAACTTTGCAGCGTCGCGCCGAACAGTGCGAGCCACCAGACCTGCTGTTCGCGGCCAGCAGCAGGGATCGCATCGGCGCCCCAGAATGCGAGTTCGAGGGTGTGAAGATAGCCGTCGAGTAATCCGGAATGACCGGCCCAGGTCAGCGTGAGACCGGCGAGCACATGCACGATTGCCGCGGCATACAGCCACAACACCATCGCGGGGCGAAGAGAGAAAGAGGGGGCTGGCATTCCGTGTCCTGAGCGTATTCCTTGAGGGCGGGGAGTTTAAAGGAAAATCGCGGTTGTCAGATGCACAAGCGCTAAACGTTTACCGTGACGGGCTCACGCCCAACAAGTGCGGAAGCGCATCAAGCATGACCCCGAAATTCAAATGCAGTGGCTCGCCTTGATCGGCTCTGGACCTTGCGACTTCAATCGCGCCACGTTGTCGATGCTCAGCCGGTGACCTTTATCAGCCGCCATTTGATAACAGGCTAACGCTCGGGACATATCCTTTGTTCCTAACTCGCCACCCTCAAAGGTAGAAGCCAGATAACTCATCGCCTCTATGGAGCCCATGTTGATTGCTCGAATGACCTGCTCTTCTGCCTGCTTGGGGTGGAGGCAAGGACCATCGTAATCGGTGGAGTTCCCCATACAAAAAAACGAGGCATAACCCAACGCACCACTCGGCGTCTTTGAAGCGGCTTTGAACAATGCCTCAACCTTGCTGGTTTCCAGCTGGGACGCCATCTGCGAAAGGCTCAGTCTTGCCGCTGACTCGCTCGCCTCTGGATCACCCGACTCTGCTGCGCAGACATAATTTTCCAGGGACGCTTCAATCAATTCCACAGTCAGAGGGTATTGCTCAAGAAAACCTAACCCTCCTAAAGCTTCCGCACGCTGATCACAGAAGTTCTCGGCACGGCTCATTGCGGGGTTACGTGTTGCGACAAGATCCTTCTCGCTGATCGACCAGTCTTCAACGCCTTCAAGCACCCAGCACGCCTGACGAGAGAAGTTGAAGATTTTTACATTGCTGTTGCCCGCACGCTTATCGACCACGTTGACGTGACTGTCATCGACCTCTTCAATCTCGACTCCAGGTGTCTTGCCGGGTGTGATGGCAGCCATCAGCGGGTAGGTGAAGGAAGCTCCGCTGACGCCCGAGGTCGAAGGCTCAAAGGTACTACGGTCCTTTCCTGCTACTGGCTTCAACACAAGCGACTTGACCGTCATCGCAGTGAGACGGCGCTGTGATTCACCGCTGGCGGAAAACGCTGTCAGGAAAGCAGGGAATTCCTCCGAAGGACAAGCGCCGCTGGCCGGGGCCGTTGAAGTGCTCTTATCGGATGCAAGAGCAGGGACGATCTTGTCCAGATACGCCGAGCGCTCTCGACTCATTCTGGCGATGCACGAGTTAACCGCGTACACATGCGCCGGCATCCCCGTCTCGATCTCGAATGCCTCCAACGGACAATTCGCATCGCGCAATTTCAGCCACGCACGTTGCGACTCTTTGACCTTCGCCGCGTACTCCGCGCCCAATGCCGGATCCGCTCGATAATCAGACTCAAGCCGCGCCATCAATTGCTTGTAGCTGAGGTTCAACTGCGTATCAGCAGCCTTCTTCGCCGCCTCCGAGCAGGGCACCATTTCCAGGCTTGAGGTGACATGGCTGCAGTCATCCTGCGCGCACACCGCTGTAACAGGCAGCAGCATTGCCAGCAGGGTAAAAACAAAACGTTTCACTGTGTTCTTCCTTGAGTCATTCAAGCTTTGCGTTTGGCGAACCGAGTGACGCATTGCTTGGCTATGTTCATTTCCCAATAGGTGCTGAGCAACGCTTTACGCTTTTTGTCGACGCGCAAATTAACGAAACCATCGCCACAGTCCGGCTGCAATTCTTCGAAGGTGCCGGTTTTGACTTGGTAAATGAACACCCGGTAGTAGTCGTAAGTGCCCATTCCGTCATCAAGCTGCCAGATCGCGAAATCCTTTACTCCGTCAAAATTGAAATCATCGACCTGCGCATGGAGTTCGTTTTCAGCTTGAAAATCGATTGTCCGCGACTTGTTATTCGTTTCGCCTTTAACCGCGACGTTCAGCGTGGAGCCTTCGAGAAGCAGTGTTGCTTCGACGCCTTTGGTTGGGCTGAACGTAGTGGTTTCGGCTAACACCGGCATCGTCCACAGCAGGCCGAGCAGTGATACTGCTAGAGTTTTTGATCTCATGTGTTCGCCCTACTCCCAGTTGCATCCGGACTCCAAAGAGGAATCGATGCTGGTGTTATTTCCAAAGTAGTAAACCTTGCCGTTGGACTTCTTCGTGTACGTCATCGAGACGATCTGCGTCCCTTGAGTCACGAACTTGTAGGCTCCCGCGACCTTGCCGTTGATGACTTCAGACCACGTTGTGGCGCTCTGCCAAGGGGCGTCGGCGCCGAGCATTTCGCTCTGGGTATCCGTCAACACAATGGAAATTGGCTCGCTGGACTTGGCGTACTTGACGAAGCCGCCAGACCATTTGCTGGACGCATCGTAAAAAGTACGGAACTCAAACTTTACCGGACTGGATTCAGAGAGTTCGAAGCAAAAGGATTCGCTGGTGACTGCGCTGTGGGCTACCAGCGGGAAGAGGCTGACCAGCAGAAGAAGTGCTTTTTTCACGTTCATTTCCTTATGAGAGATCAGGGGCACGAGCCTATTCCGATCCCGCTACACACTGACCGTCCCGAAGATTAGGAGCCAGCGCCCGATTTCCCAACAGATACCAACTCGCAAGCGACTGACTCTCGCAATAAGCGTTCTTCTCGGCATCGTAATAAAACGCGACCTTGTGATTGGCCATCCCGCCCCGGTTGGGGACAAACAACTCGACGGCGAACACGACATCGGGCAAAGCAGTTTTTCTGTCCGACATCAGCGTGGGTGGCCCCAGAAACTTACAGGGCACGCCGTCAAAAGGCAGATCCAACCGGCCGTCTTGATACCTGTAAATCGCGCAAATGCCATTCGGATCTTCAATCACCACGGCAGCCATCGTTCCACCGCTCCAGCTCACGACGCCATCTGCGATGGCGCGAAAACTCTCGGCAGGCATTTGGTCTTCCTTCGTGAGTGCAGCGACCATCGCGGTGGGCATAGTATGGCTTGTACTGACACCGGCTGGCGCTGCGTTTGCGGACAACACCCACGTCAACGCCAGGAACAACAGGGGAACGACTTTCACTCTAAATCTCCGATGGCATGGCTGACCGATATGCAATGCACGACCCTTACTGCGCCGCACATTCAGGTTCTGCGAGATGTTCACCATCAACGCGGAATTTGCATAATTCGGTATTTTCATTCACTCCAACCAGCGACATCAGCTTGAAGGTCAACTGCAATTCGGTGTCGAAAAACGTGGCCTTATCCAATGAGACATCGGAGAAGCCGTTGTTAAAGTTCTTCCCCTCAATGTCGCAGAACTCTATCGAGTCGCTCGCTGCTCCTTGTCCCCCAGGCTTGAGAATCTGAATATTGACGCAGGGGCTATCGAACGTTTGGTAATAACGGACCAGCTTTCCGGAAACGTAAGCGACATCGGCTTTGTATATATCGACGACCGGCCCTCGTACGTTGCCTGCAAATGCACAACATGAAAAACACAAAACTGAAAACAGCGACAATCCTTTCAAGACTCACCCACTCCATAAACCTGTTGATCAAATGCTTTAGTTCACTGTTTGCTCTTGTCCGGAGCCATAGCCAATTAACGGGGTCGCACTATCGTCGCGCGGATCAAGCAGGAATTTGACCACTCCCCGGAAACCGATTTAGATGATTTTGACTCCACAAATAAATCTGTCACCTTTTTTTATTTATCACCATAGTCAACATGATAGGTTTTTGAGCCTTTGAACAACAAAAGCATACGCTTTCTCAATACCTTAATGTCTTGTTCGTCACCACATGTATCCACCATGAACACGTGATCACTGCCGGCTTCAAACACTGCCATAAAACAGTATGAATTTGAATAATATACGCCTTCCCAACCGGACCAATTCTCCCCAGAAACTCGATTGGCCTTTGATAGCGGGTGCATCCCTGTGCCAATTTTTAAACCGTCCGCCTCTTGCACAAAACCACTAGCTACAGCATCTGCAAAGCTCATAGCCGTGCAACTCATTTGAATATTTTTTGCTCTACCATCTTTATACTTGTACTTAATAAATGAAACATCATCATCAGTTTTAAAAAATGAAACGCCAGAAGCTTTTTTCACTTCCATTACACAACCTTTGCTTTGCACAACTAGGTTCTCACTAGCATGTACAAGAGAAAACGAGCTCAACAAATACAAAAAAATCCACTTATTCATTTTTTCTGCCTTTGTACAAATGATGGCATTGGCAATAGCTCTTTTCCAGAATTTAAGTTCTCACAGAGTAGGCTCATAACAACAGCCTGAACATTACTAAAAAAGAAATAAGTGGGACCAAATAAGCGGGACAGATCTATTTAAACGCCGTACCAAAGCCAAAGAGCGCAACAAATAAATCTGTCCCTTTTAATTGCAGTCCCTTTTAATTGGCAGCGTGAAATTTTACAATTTTTTAACAAATAGATCTAACAAATAGATCCGTCCCCTTTTTACTTGCGACTCATTTATCGCCCTGCTCCCACTTGCAACCACCGTCTAGAGAAACATCGACATTGGGGTCAAGCAGGAAACTGTATTCCTTGCCGTTGGACTTCTTGGTGTAAACCATCGAAACGCTCATCGCTGCCTGGATGACCCACTCATAGGTTCCCGTGACCTTACCGTCGACAATCTCGGACCAGGTACGGGTATTTTGCGTGGGTGCGTCCGGGGCAAGTATTTCTTCCTGATGATCCGTCAGTACGATGGAAACCGGCGTTTTCGACTTGGCGTATTTGACGAAACCACCCGACCAATTGCTTTCGTGATCGTAGAAGGTTCTGAGTTCGAACTTGATCGAGTGGGCGTCATCGAAGCAGTAGTTTTCGGAGGTGACCTCGCTGTGGGCAGTCAGGGGGAGGAAAACCATGAGTAACGGGAGTAGCTTTCTCATCTTGAATCCGCTCAGAAGAAATGACGCGCCTTGGCACTAGTCACAGCGACTGGAAAAAAGAAGCGGGGCAGATCTATTTATCGAGCTCCGCTAGGGCTGAAACCACCAAACTCGAAAAATTCGGCCTGCTCATTTTTTATAAAGAAGCGAGACAGATTTATTTAATCGTCCTACTAAGACCAAAGCCACTGAGCACAACAAATAAATCCGCCGCTTTTATCGCCAACTCTCATTCATTAATCCGAATAGCATTCGCTGGCAACCAGCCAGTCACCGTCCTCTTCCCAATGAAAGTTACTTGATAGAACAGCCCATCATCGCCACGATAATAATCGTTCAAAATTATTTGATCCCCCTTAATCAGATAAGATTTTTTCTGATCAAACCCCTCATTAGATTTCTTTTCAAAGAAATGAGCCTTCTCCACTGACACTGTGGCTTTTACCGGAACAATTTCACCAAGCCTAACAATAACCGGCGTAGCACAAGAGCCTTCATTGCACGTTTCTACTCGCTCTAATTCCTCTGAAAACTGCTCTCTTTTCTCACAGAAAAAGTAATCTTTTGCACGAACCGAATAACAGGCCGTATCTTTCCTATTCTTCGGCCCATCCATATAATCACTTAAGATCTTATCATGTAAAAACTCTGGATTATTTACCATTCCTATCAGAGACGGCTTGAATCTGCCAGAAGCCTCATCAAATACAAATAGAGAAAAACTTTCATTCACATCGCTTTCAGAATATTTAACCGCAATCACACACACATCAGAATCTGTAACCGAACCAACAAAAACTGAAAGATCTTCATCCTGCTCATCGAGATTTAAACTGTAATGCTCACCGGCAGTAGTCACTATACCAATCCGCCCGTTCTGCAGTTGAATACTTGAATCATTCCCTACACATCGAGCACCAACACTCCTCTCACTTTGCTGCATTACCGTGATATGTTTAAAATCGGCAAAGCAGGATGTGGCAGTGAATAGAGAGCAGAATATAAGCAGCCGTAAATATTTCACTTCATAGCCTCATTTATTTTCTTAAACAACTCTTGCCTTTCCGCAAGATGCGTATCACCGCCGTTAACTTTTTTAGTAACTAGCCGGACCACTTCAGCGTCGATCTCTTCTTTCGTTTTGCCGCTATCCTTCAACTTTTCGTAATATTCATCAATCTTGGTATTAAGATTTTTATATTTCACCCAGAACCAAACTGAAGCATTGACAGCATGTTCAATTTCCTCAGATAAAATTTCCGGATTCGCAACACAATCAACACCGCTAAAATCCTTATACTTTTGATAGGTACCCTTCCACGTAACCTGCATGATACCTCTACCCTTGTACTTGGGCCCATCACCTATCGTGGTATTTCCCTCAGCAAGAATTTGCCTGTGCCGCTTGCATTTCTTGTGATCCTCATCATAGAGAGTACACATTGATGCAGGATAAGTTGCCAGGTCATAGTCATTCCCCGTCGCATACTCTCTAGTAGTTGCAAACTTATCACTCTCATGATAGCACTGAGATAGAAAATGTATCTTATATATGCAATTAGTGAAATTAAACTTCTTGAATGCAGCATTCAACAAGTCTACAAATTTTTGGTGATCAACACTATAGGATGAACATGTCGTCGACATATTATTCGCAGTAAATAGAGGCCGACTACCAAAAATAGTCTTGAAGCTGTCAAGTGTTAACTCGCAGCACCCTCCGCCAATTAAATTCTTGAGCATTGCTATTGGATGAAAGTGCCAAACCAAACCGTCGCCTAGCCCTTTAGATTGTACAACCGGGTCATCCCAAAATATTAAGCTATCTATCCGTTCCTTCTCATGCTTTAGAACAGACGGATAGTCTTCAAGCAGTGTATCCAATCGCGCCCATTTGGCAGAATCCGACTTGGACTTCCATTCTGTTGGGTGATGCGCAATAAGTTTTGACCAATGCTCCCTAAACTCCACATTCTTGAGTGCGATGGGAAAGTCTTCGGGAGTAATTTTTTCATCTTTATTACCAAGCCTGTCCAAATCCTTATATAAGGCTTTGAAAAAATCCGGCATATCATCAGGATCTAGAAACCCATCAGCATTTGAATTCGATTCCTTAACCACACGAAAACCTAGCTTTTCCCAATCATGTTGACTGAGGAGCATCGCGCCTTCTTTTTTGAGCAAGCCAGTTTTACTTTCCGCATTATCAACGATGGTAACTTCGTACCACTCTTCAGTGTCCTTATATAGAACGGCCTTTCCAAGCTCTACAAAGCTTTCATTAGAAATCGTCACCACTCCGGTTTGCGGTGGTTTGCTTCTTAAGTTCGTATTCGCTGGCAAATGCAGGTATTGTTTCCCCTGTTTCACATTTGCTTTATTTTTTAGAAAATCCTCAATCTTAGGATCAGCCGAAAAAATCTCCACGTGAACTTGATAACTTCTCGAAACCCCACCATCTGGATCTGCCAATGTTTCATTTAAACCAAGAAAACCAATTGTGTCGCCTGCCTTAATTGCCGTATCCATCGGCACAATCTTATCAAACTCAGTCGGAACCAAGCCTTGCAATTGAACATAAGGTTTTTCAACACAAGCCCAAAAAGTGGCGGGCACAGGAGTGGAATGGCTTTTCAAACCGGTTGCAGCACCGGAAGTACTCGGTACAAAGGAGCATTCCGCCATTTTGAAAAGCTTAGAGCCAATCTTCAGGCTATAAACTTTCCCGCTATCAAATTCTATTATGCTATTTGTACAAAGAACTAAGTCTGCGTTCTGTCCTAGACTATTTACCTGTCTAATTGCAGCCCCAGCTAAAGCACCGTGACTTTGCGTTGAGGGAGCCGCTCGCAAAGTAAGCCCCGTTCCGGAAACTACAGCTCTGACTTTGCCCTTCCAGTAGTCTGGTTTCTTTCGCTCTGGTGCAGTTACTGCTTTCCAGCTCGCGCTTCCATCACCTCTTGGATAGGCGATGCCGTTTTGCTTATAGGCGAACCAAAAATCTTGCCCTGGAGTGCGCCCTCCAATAGTACCTTTAATCAGCTTACCTTTGGCGTGGACGTGGTCAGCATGCTCTTCTAGTATTTCAATTTCAGTTCCAGCAGAAATTGAACCATATTCGACGCAGCCGATTGCGCCAAGAATATCGCTTCGCGCTTTAAACCCACTTGCAATCATCTTTATTTTTGGAGTGCCTGGCTGCTCTGGGTCATCCGCATACCCTTCATATGGTAGCAGATGCATATACAGGCTATAAAATACAAGCTCATTCTTAGTGTTAGGTGTCACCTCCTTATTCGGAGGTGACTTATAGTCGTGTCTAACAAGACAAAATGAATTTGAGTATCTCAATGCTTCTGTAGAATTTAATGCCTCAAACGCAGTCGCTAGATAATTCTCATTCAAACGGTAGGCTACGACGACACCGTCTCCAATACAACGAATAGGCTCATCTCGCATACATTGCGGAGCAGTTGTATGCGTGATATGAATGCCGCCATGCCAAAACCCATAATTCCCAAGTAAAAAGTTACCTGAACTTTCACTCTCAAGAGCATTAAATATCTCTTCAGCATCCTTAAATTGCGATCCATCCGCTTTTCTAAACGGGTACTGAAAGTTCATTAATGGCGTAGATTCTACCGGTGCGGGCGCGGGCGGCGCTGCGGATCCTTCTCCCGTCCGAGTCGACTCCTTAACCCTTAGGAATTTTGTAGGGACTGGCCAAAAATGGGCATTATCATAGGAGCCGAACTTCGCAGTACCTGGACCAGAACTTTGCGCTCCAAAAAACTTACCAAACTCAGAATTCAATGTACTATCATAGGACTCTACAATACCCGTATGATTTAACGTCTTGTTTTCTCTATTAGACGTCTTGTTAATCCAAAGTACAATATCGCCGCGCTTTACATTAGCAGGGCTAATTACATCATAATACTGAAGCGCCGCCGCACTATTTAGACCCGCCGTGTTCTGATAAGGAACTTCATAGCCAGCGCCAGTAAGCAACAAGTTAACCATATGAGAACAGTCAACAATTTTTTTACCGTCCTCAACGGTATAACCGTCCCCAGTCTCCTTATATCTATAATTAGCACTTGTATAATTGACTGATAAATCGAGTGGCTCTGTCATTCCTGCTTCCTGCAATAATCAATAGCAAAAACTGGCTTTAATACCTGTTGGCTGTTTATTCAAACGTTCTAAATGTGCGACCGCCCCTTCACTGCCATGTTTGGCAGCCAGTTGGTAGCAAGCAACAGCCCTGGATATGTCCTTTGTAGCAAACTTTCCAGTTTCGAAGGCGCGACCGAGCGCATTTGTTGCGAAGGCACTTCCCATACGGGCAGCTTGCGTCAGCGCTTCTTCAGCTTGTTCTGGGTGCTGGCACGGGCCGTCAGAGGAAATGTTGTTACCGTCGCAATAAAACAACGATAGGCTCATAGCGCCCTCCGGCAAAGTGATGGCTGCTGCCTTGAACAGCTGCTCAACCTTCTCCGTTTCCAACTGCGGAGCCATGCCAGAAAGACTTAAACTCGCAGCACTCAGACTGGACTGAGGATCACCGGAAGCTGCTGCGCATAAATAGTTCTCCAGAGACGCTTCGAACAACTCGCCTGTGAGTCGGTACTCCTCTAGCCCCCCTAGGCCTCTGAAGGCTTCTGCACGCTGAAAGCAAAAATTTTCTGTCTTGCCCATGCGGGGGTTGTTCCCCTCTACGAGATCTTTCTCTCTGATCGACCAATCTTCAATTCCCTCAAGCACCCAACACGCCTGGCGAGAAAAGTTAAAGATCTTGATGTTGCTGTTACCTGCACGCTTATCAACAACGTTGAAATGACTGTCGTCAACCGCTTCGACTTCGACACCTTCTGTCTTGCCTGTGGCTACGGGTGCCATCAGTGGAAAGGCCAATGTCGAGCTCTTGACTCCCGTCGTTTGCGGCTCAAAAACACCATGTTCTCCCACCGGTTTCAAAACCAGTGACTTCACCGTCATCGCGGTCAACCGCTGCTGAGTTTCAGCATTCGCAGAGAACGCCGGCAGGAACTGGGAAAAGTCCTCAGACGGACACTCATCCGCATAAGCGCTGCCATGAAACAGGCTCAGCAGCGAGGCGGTGAAAGCAGCTACCGCAAAGCCATTCCTCTTCTTCAAAAAACCATTCATGTCGATCACTCAGAAAACACAAAAAAAGCCTTCGGCTTAACCTTCTCAGGCGGCGCATTCAACAACGCCTGATCCATCAAACTCCCCGCCTTATCCTTATCCGCCGCCCCCGGCAGCACCGGCGGTTTAATCCCGATCCCGGTCCCCGACCCAGCCGACCCGCCAGCATTAATCTTCACCACCGGCCCAACCACCGTCACACCACCACCATCGAGCTTGATGAAACTGCCGCCGCCGAGAATCGTCAGCTCAGTCCCCGCCTCAATGACAATCTTGTCCCCAGCCTTGATGTGTATCTCTTTCCCGGCATTGGTCAGTTGCGCCGTACCAAGCTTCACATGCTGGCTCTCACCAATAGTCAGGTGGTCGTCCATCCGCGCTTCGATCTTGCGGTCGGAAATCGTGGTGCGGTGTTCTTCGGCCTTGAGTTCGGTGTAGGTGTTCTTCTCGACGGTGTCGTGGCGTTCGTTGCCGACCCGAATCTTCTGGTCGTGCTCGACGTTTTCATCCCAGTCCCGCTGGGCGTGGATGAAGATTTGTTCGGCGCCTTTTTTGTCTTCGATGCGCAGTTCGTTGTAGCCACCACCACCCGGGGAGCTGAGGGTTTTGAAGACGCTGCGGGTTTTGTTCGCCGGGAGGGCGTACGGCACCGGGTTTTCCTTGTGGTACAGGCAACCGGTGACCAGTGGCTGGTCGGGGTCGCCTTCGAGGAAGGTGACGAGGACTTCCATGCCGATGCGCGGGATGGAGATGGCGCCGTAGCGGTCGCCGGCCCAACTGCTGGAGACGCGCAGCCAGCAGCTGGTCTTGTCGTCGGCCAGGCCTTCGCGGTCCCAGTGAAATTGCACCTTGATGCGGCCGTATTGGTCGCAGTGGATTTCTTCGCCTTTGGGGCCGGTGACCATGGCGGTCTGGCTGCCGAGCACGCGGGGTTTCGGGTGTTCGAGGGCCTGGCGATAGAACACGTCCCACGGGGTGGCGAGGAAGGTGTTGCGGTAGCCTTGGTGGAAGTCGTCCTTGTTGTCGGTGGTGTCACTGGTCACCGATTCCTCGAGGACTTGCGGCTGTTTGCCTTCGTGGAAGATTTCGGTGAGCAGCCACAGGTCGTTCCACTCGCTGCGCGGGTGGTCGGACATTTCCATGAAGTGGCCGCTGACGAGTCGGGTCTGGTCGCCGCGACCTTCGGCCTGACGGTAGTCGGCGCGGTGGCGTTCGAGGGCGCGCTGGCTGAGGAACTTGCCGCGCGCGCGGTCGATGAAGCGGCCGGGGTAGTCGTAGTCTTCGAGATCCGGTTCAGTGCTCTCGCCGTCCGGTTTGTAGGCCGCTTCCATTTGCAGGCGCGGTTTTTCGAAGTCGTAGTCGCGGCGGGTGGTGCGACTGGTACGGGTTTCCAGACGCAGCCGGAAGCCTTTGATTACCGGCTCTTCGGCGACCATGCCGCTGCCCTGCACATACGCGGTCGGCTGGCCAAGATTCGGGAACACGGTCTGGTCGTCACCGAACACCAGCAGATGCCCTTTCGGGTTGTGCTGGAAGTGGTAGTGAATCCCTTCCTCTTCGCACAAGCGCTGGACGAAGTGCAGGTCGGTTTCGTCGTACTGCACGCAGTAGTCGCGATCCGGGCATGGCTGGCTGAGCTGGAAGCTGTAGGCGTTGCCCTTGATGCCGTGCTCGTCGAGGATCAGCGCGATGATTTTCGGCGCCGACATCTGCTGGTAGATGCGCTGGTTGGTGCGGTGATGCAGGTATTGCAGCTGCGGCACCATGGAGACTTTGTAGCGGGTCAGGCGCTTGCCGGCATCGCCCTGGGCGACGCGGTAGATCTGGCCGTGGATGCCCGAACCTTGTGGGTCGAGCGCGAGGAACGCCTGTTTGTGCAGGAGCTTTTCCAGGTCCAGATCCGGGTTTTCGCTGACCAGTTCCAGGTCGAAACGGAACGGCTGGCTGATGCCTTCGGTGCCGGTGAACGACAGGACTTGCAGGTCGCCTACGTAGTCTTCAACGGTCAGGCTGAAGTGCGTTTCGTTAGCTGGGTTGAACATAAAGTGCTCCCTGTTCGAATGTCATCCGTTACGCCCGCAGTCGCAAACGCTGCAGCCAGGACGAAGTGGCGCCCAAGGCGTCACGCAATTGGTCGGCAGAAATCGTGCGCTCTGCCGCGTTGAAGCTCAGCGCCGTGCGCAGCGCTGGCCAACAGTGTTTGGGTAGGTGCTGCGGGGCTTGCAGTTCACGATCCAGGTGTTCGTCACGGGCCTGGGTCGAGGACAAGCGGCGGAACGGGTGTTTGCCGCCCGCCAGTTCATAGATCACGCAGGCCACGCCGTACACGTCCGCGCTGGCCGACAGCGGTTGGCCCTCAAGCAGTTCGGGGGCGGCGTAGCCCGGGGTCCAGGCGTTGAAGCGCTCGCGACTCAAGTGCGGCAGGCCGGGCAGGATGCCCTCCTCGGCTTGCCCGAGACCGAAGTCGAACAGGCGCACGCCGTCTTCGCAGAGCATGACGTTGCTCGGTTTCATGTCACCGTGCAGCACGCCGCGACGGTGGGCGTAGGCCAGCGCGTCGAGCAGCGGCAGCGCGATGTCGCGCAGTTCTTTCCACGGCAGGCCCAGTGGCCGCTCGCAGAGCAGTTTGTCCAGGGTCAGGCCACGCATGAGTTCCATGGTGATGAAGGCCCGCTGGCAATCGGTGTCCACTTCAAACGTGTGCGGTCGCAGCACGTTGTCGTGGCGCAGGCGTCGGGTCAGGGCGAACTCGCTGTAGAGCAAGGCACTGGCGTCCGGCGATTCGGCAAATTCTTCGCTGAGGATTTTCAGCGCAATGTAAGGATCGGGATCGCCGAACTGTTCGTGCAGCAGATCCCGGGCCCGGTAAACCGCACCCATGCCACCGGCCCCGAGCAGGCGCTCGAGGTGGTAGCGGCCTGCCAGAACGTCTGGCAGTTCACCGACGCTGGCCCGTGTAGGCGCCAGCGCGGGTTCGGCGTTGTGCTGCTTTGCAAAAGCGAAATAGGTCAGGTTGTTGGCCTGTTCTTCGCTCATCAGCAAGTCGTCGACTGAGGATTCGATTTCAGTCATTGGCGGATCACCACGGCAGTCAGGTTGTCGCGAGCGGCACCCCGCAGGGCACCGTCGAACAGACGTTCCAGCGCCACGTGTGGCGCCGCCAGGCTGAGGGCGTTGCCGAGGGCATCGCTGCTCAGGCCTTGATACAAACCATCGCTGCACAGCAGGAACACATCGCCCGGATAGACCTCGAGTTCCAGCACATCCAGGGTCAGTTGTTCCGCCGCGCCGACCGCCCGGGTCAAGGCCTGGGCGGCCGGGTGCGCCGCTGCCTGTTCGACGCTCATCTGTTGCTCGTCGATCAGTTGCTGCTGCAGCGAATGATCCTTCGACAGCTGATACAGGCGCTGCCCGCGCCACATGTAGCAACGGCTGTCGCCGGCCCAGATGCAGGCCGCGCGATTGCCGTCCACCAGCAGCGCCACGACGGTGCTGCCCATGATGCTGTCGTGACGCCCGGCGGTGACGGTCAACTCTTGCCCCAGTCGCCGGTTCAGCCAGTGCAGGCACTGGCGGATGGCTTTGAGGCGTTCGTCGAAGTCTTCGTGCTGCGGCAGTTCAGCCAGGCTGGCGACGATCAACTGGCTGGCGATGTCGCCACCCTGATGACCGCCCATGCCGTCCGCGACCACCCACAGCCCATGCTGCGGGGTGTCGAGGAAGGCATCTTCGTTGCGCGACCGCACCTTGCCCGGGTCGGTTCGCGCCGCGCTGCGCCAGGGACTGGCCACCAGCATCAGAGCTGCACCGGCATACGGAAGGTGCGCATCACGCCCATGTCGAACGGGTTCGGCGTGCGCTGGCTGGTCAGCAGGTAGTTGGCGCGCAGGCCACCCACATCGGCTTTCAGCACCAGCACGTCGCGACCGGTCAGGTACTCGGTCTGCATCAGGTCGAACAGACGGAACAGCGACCATGGGCCGGAGTTCTTCTCGATGCCGATCGGGCGGCCGGCCATCTTGTCCATGACCAGGCTGGTGCGACCGTCTTCAGCATCGGTCGGCCACTTGAAGTTCATCGGCAGGATCGGACCGTGGCGGTATTCCATGGTCTTGTCGCCGAACTTGAACTCGGAACGGCTGACGGCCGGATCGAGGGTGTACGGCTCCAGCTTGAACTGCACGGTCGGCTCGGCCGGGTTGATAGAGAAGAAGCTCTGGCGAATGTTCAGTGCCGCAGCCATCTGATCGAGGAAGACCTTGGACACCGGCAGGCTGCGACCGTCGATGCTGCGCATCCGGTAGCTGCCCGGATCACCGCTGACGAATGGACGCATGTAGCTGTCGAAGAAGCGGTCGATGGTGCCTTGAGCCCGGAAGAACTCGCGGAAATCGCTGATCGCCACGTCGCTGGTGCTCGATGCACTGAACGGATAACGCTGGTTGATGGTCTTGCCATACACGCTGTACAGCTCGCTCTGATAACGACCGTTCAGGTATTGGTAGGCATCATTGAGCACCAGACGCCACGAGTCTTCGGCCAGCACGTTGAACCACACGCTCAGCGGACGCGGCAGACGACCGGACGCATTGCGCAGGTTGGTCAGCGCATCACGCTGGCCGCTCATGCGGGTCTTGGCCAGTTCGAACGCGGCTTGCTCCGGCGTGCTGGAACGGGCGAGGCCCGCCAGTTGCAGTTGCAGGTCGTTGAGCGCGGCAAATGCCGGGGTCAGGTCAGCGGCCGGGCCGTTGTTGTCGTCGAGCAGCTTGTGCAGCGGTTCGAAGCGACGTTGCAGCGACTTCTTGGCGGTGTCCGGCAGATTCTTCGCCACGTTCATGGCCGCAGCCTTGTCCGTCAACGCAGAAGCGAGTTTACCGACCTTGCCCAGTTTGCCCTTCTGCCCCGCCAGCGCATCGGCGGCGTCACCGGCTTCGTCCACCGGCTCAGGAGCAGCCGGGAAGCGAGTGTTTTCGCGTACTTCGGTCAGCAGCGCCAGCACCGGCGAGTTGGCCGACGTCAAGCCCGCCAGTTGCTCGGCGCCTTCACCGGCATCGCTGATCGGCGGCAGCGCCACCTGGCCAACGGCCTCGCTCCAGTAGTTGGCG
The DNA here is from genome assembly GCF_059421845.1 of Pseudomonas sp. GW821-FHT02C04. Classification (NCBI taxonomy): domain Bacteria; kingdom Pseudomonadati; phylum Pseudomonadota; class Gammaproteobacteria; order Pseudomonadales; family Pseudomonadaceae; genus Pseudomonas; species Pseudomonas sp. GW821-FHT02C04. The sequence goes on from NZ_JBWKVT010000002.1 coordinate 512,247, forward strand.
TAGTCACGGAAGTACAGCTGTTCCAGCTCGACCATCAGGCGACGCAGATCCATGTCGCTGATGCCCGCGCCTTCGCCCAGTACCCAGTTATCACGCAGGATGTCGGTAACCAGCGCGGAGCCCTGTACCGAGAAATACTGCTGATAACCGGTCTGGGTGTAGAAGCCCGGGATCACGTATTCGGTGCCGATGAACAGCGAGCCCTGCGGGCCGAGGTGTTGGCTGAAGCGATAGTCCGGCAGGTTGCGCGCCTGCTCACGGAGCATGCGGTAGACCACGTTTGCCAGCGATTCACTGCGCAGAACCTGACGCGCCTGAGTCACCAACTGCTCGTTGAGCGGGTAGATAAACGGCAGCTTCAGCAGACGCTCCAGGTGCGCGTTCAAACCGTTCTGCACGGCGGTGTTGCCGGTGTAGCGCTGCGACCAATCGGTGGCGACCCAATCCTTGAGCCAAGCCGCGTCGCGACGATCCTTCATGTTCAGCATCAGGTACGCGCGCAGGCTGTTGATCAGCTTTTCGCGGTCCTTCATGTTGGCGCGGATCTGGCCTTCGAGCATGGTGGCAACGCGCGGCAGCAGTTGCTTCTCAAGCTCGCGCTCGTATGCCTCCTTGACCACCGGATTGACGTCCTGGCCCTGATACAGACCGACGCGCTCGTGGTACGCAGCGTCGCCCTTCTTCGGGAACACCTGGGTCGCGGCGTAGCTGGTGTCGAGGGTTTTCAGCGTGCCCATGGCGTCATCGCGCGGCGACAGTGCCGTGCGTTGCTGCGTCCAGTTCTGCGCCAGATTGCGCAGGTTTTCCAGACGCTCGTAGTTGGCCGAGAAACCGCCCGCCCAGAGCATGCCGAACAGCGCCAGCGCGCCCAGTGCACCGACGTACAACGCACGCTGGCCCCAATGGATACGGCTGCGTTCGCGCTTGTCCAGACCGGCCAGATCGGCCTCTGGGAAAATCACCCGGCTGAGCAAGTGGTGAATGAAACGCGAACGACCGCTGCGCAGCGTCGGCAGTACGCCGGCGCTCATGCCCAGACTTGCGCCGATGCCGGCGGTGGTCGAATCCATTTCGTGGGTCAGGTGCGGTGCGCTGGTCAGGTAGAAACCACGCAGTTGCGTCGCACGCTGGTAGCGGTTGCCGGTGAACGCCATGTCGACGAACAGGCACAGGCGCTCGCCGATCTGGCCCATCTGGTGCGGGAAGTCGAGGATGCGGCCACGGCGCTGGGTGTCGCGCTCGGAGTGCATGCGCATGATCACCTGGCTGTTGAGGCGACGCAGCAGCTCTTCAAATTCGCTGCGCAGCACAGCCACGTCGGTGCCGACCTGATCCTTGCGGAAACTGGTACCCAGCACCTGATCGCTTTCTTCGCGGGTCAGTTGGTCGAAGAACTCGTCGAAGCCCAGCAGCTTGTCAGCCTTGCTCAGCACCAGATACACCGGCACATCGACGTGCAGCTTCTGATAGACGTCTTGCAGACGCGCACGCACCTGGCGAGCCAGGGTGTCGATGTCCTGCTCGCTGCCACTGGTGAGGGTTTCCACCGGAATGGTCACCAGCACGCCGTTCAGCGGACGACCGCGACGACGCTTGCGCAGCAGTTCCAGCAGAGTGGTCCAGGCGCTGCCGTCGACTTCCGAATCCGGCTGGGTCAGGTAGCGGCCGGCGGTGTCGATCAGCACACCGTGGTCGGCGAAGTACCAGTCGCAATGACGGGTGCCGTGAGTGTCGCGGGTCAGCTTGCGGTCGATCTTGTTGATCGGGAATTCCAGCCCGGAGAAATCCAGCAGGCTGGTCTTGCCGCTGGCCTGCGGGCCGATCAGCAAGTACCACGGCAAGTCACTGCGCCAGCGCTCGCTGCGGCCGCGATACAGGCTCGAAGTCTTGAGGGTTTTCAGGGCGTCTTTGAAACGCTCCTTCAACTCTTTCTGCTCTTCTTCGATCAGGTCGTCGCGACGGATACGGTCCTGGCCGTCTTCGGTTTCTTCGACGGCTTTCTTGCGAATACCGGCGCGCCAGCTGACGAAGACCATGGTCAGGCCCCAGATCAGGAACAGCACGCTGATGGTCAGCAACCGGGAGGTCGAACCTTCCCAGAACTTGTAGTCATCCACCGCCAACAGCGGGCCGACAAACCACACCAGCAGGGCCACGAACAGCACCAGCAGCAAGGTCCAGACCCAGGTCTGGCGCAGGAAGGCGCCGACTTTCTTGAAAAACTTTTTCATCACACGTCCCTGTTTACGGCTGCGACTGCGGCTGGACCGCGGCCGGATCAAGCGGCTGATAAGGTTGCAGCACGGTGTCGCGCTGCTCGCCCAAGACCCAGGCGAAGCCCGAATACATCATCACCAGGCAGACGAAGGTGAACAGCACCACCATCCACGCCGGCACGATGCGCACCAGGTTGCGGCGCTGATCGTTGAGGCCTTCCCACTGCGGCGACAATTCGCGCGGCACGTCGCCACGCAACTGACGGATCTGCCGGTACAGGGCGTCGCGGATGCCTTCGAGTTCCAGCATGCCGCGCGCCTGCACGCGGTACTTGCCCTCGAAACCGAGGGACAGGCACAGGTACATCAGCTCCAGCATCGGCAGGTGCTTGACCGGGTTTTTCGACAACCGATCGAGCAGCTGGAAGAACTTCTCGCCACCGAAGGTTTCGTTGTGGAAGCTGCTGAGCAGGCTCATCTGCGACCACTCGCTTTCGTTGCCCCACGGCGTGGTCACGACGGCTTCGTCGACCACGGTGCAGAGCACGTAACGAGCGGCCATCACCTGGCTGCTTTCGGCGCCGTTGTGCAGGGCGCGTACTTCAAACAGCTTGAGCCCGGCGGTCAGGCGCTCGTTGAGCGCGTAGAGGTCTTCGCGGGTTTCGCTGTGCTTGAGGCGCACCACTTCCGACAGCAGTTCGGAAGAGGCGGCCACCAGCGAATTGAGGCTGATGTTGAAGGCTTCCGCCGGGCGCAGGCGCGCGGCGTAGATCATCCGTTCTTCCAGTTGTTCGAAGCGCGGCGGCGCAGCGAAGTCGGTCAGCGGACTCGCCGCCGGGCCATGGCCCTGACGGTCGAGCAGGACGGTTTTGTCGTCCTGGTTGTGTTCCATGTCCTTGATCATGTCGGTCAGTTCCTGATGGCCCAGAATTTCAGTTCAAGCTCGGCGAATTCGCCGGACACGTGGAACGCGAAGCCGCCGGAGCGCTCGAGTTGTGCCAGGTCTTCGGAACTGAGTTCGAGGATGAAATAGGTTTTGTTCGAGTGGAACGCGATCTGCCGCGGGGCCACCGGCAACGGTTTGACCTTGATCCCCGGCAGGTGCAGGTTGACCAGTTGGCGGATGCGCTCCACCGGGCCGACCTTGAGGTGCGCAGGCAAGCGGTTGCGCAGTTCTTCGGAGTCGCAGTTGGCACTGGCTGCCAGCACGAACGACGCCGAGCCCAGCAGTTTGTGGTCGTGCAGCGGCGACACGATGATCCCGTACTGACGCGCTTGCAGGATCAGTTCGATGGCGTGTTGTTCCAGCACCATCGACAACACCTGACGGATCGACTCCATCAGTTTGCGGAAGCTCGCACCCTGGTCGGCGTGGGAGTAACGGCTGTCCAGACGCGGGCGTTTGCTGTCGCTGGAGAACGTCGCCAGATCACCGAGCATGGTCAGCAGCGTGCGGTACAACTCTTCCGGGTGAACCTGCTCCAGGCCCAGATAGTGGCGCAGCAGCAGTTCGGTGCGGTTGATCAGTTGCAGCATCATGAAGTCGCCGATTTCCGCGCCGCCGACCTTGCCGTTCGAACGAATCCGCTCGGCAATGGTGTCGCCCCGGTGACCGAGCATGCTGATCACTTCTTTCAGACAGGACAGCAGGTAGCTGGAGGCGTGGGCCTGAATGTAGGTCGGCACGAAGTCCGGATCGAGGCTGATCACGCCGTCCGGCGTGGTGTCGAGCACGTCGCAGATCTTCAGCTTCACGTAAGCCTGGTCACTCTGCTGCTCGCCGAGCAACAGCTTGAAATCCGGGCGACCGCATTTGACCTGGCTCGCCGAATCGTCGCCGGCGTTGGAGTCGGCCACTTCGGTTTCATAGGCGGTGTAGCGCGCCAGCACGTCGGACTGCTCCGGGCGGCGGGCCTCGATGTGGTTACCGGTAACCAGCGGCAGCGCCAGGTAGATCGGCATGTTGCCGGTGTTCGGCGGCACGTCCAGCGCCAGCGGTTCGGTGTTGCCACCGAGTTCGAACAGGCTGCCGTCCGGCAGGATCCCCGAGGCTTCACTGATCACCAGTTTGCCCATGTTGAGGAACTGCAAGTCGATCTCAAGGTTCAGGAAACCCCAGGTGTAGCCGCCCAGCAACTGGGTGCGGGTCTTCATCTGGTGATCGTAGTAGCGGTCGTTGTGCTGGAAGTGCTGCGGACGCAGCAGCATGCCTTCCTGCCAGATGACTTTATGGGTATTCATGATCAGTCATCCGCCTTGGCGAGCACTTCGTTGGTCTTGCGGATACCGGCCTGATCCAGGGTCAGATCGGCTTCGGTGACTTCCAGCGGCGTGATCGGGAACGTGTGGCGCCACTTGGTTTCCGGCAGGTCACGGTACGCGGCGAGGATGCCGATGTAGCGGCTGCCCTCCTCCACGCTGAGTTTCAGTTCCACGGTTTCACCCGGGCGCAGTTCGAGTTCTTCGCTGGCCACCAGATCCGGGTTGAGGGATTCCTTGGCGCGCTCGTAGAGGCTGAAGAAATCGGCGTTCTCGAAGGTCACCGGGTGCTTGAGTTCGAACAGGCGCACCACGATCGGCGACGGACGACCGTTGAGGTCCGGGTTCAGCTGATCGCTGCCGGTGATCTTGAGGTTGACCTTGGTCACTTTCGAATACGGCGACATCGACGAGCAACCGGCGAGCAGCACCAACAGGGTGAGCGCGGTCAGCGTCTGGAAAAAAGCGGTCGAGCGGCGAGACATGCGCATCATCCTTGGTGGTCGGTGTGGAGGGTGGAGATCAGGCGGATCTGTTCTTCGTAAGCCTGGGCGAAGTCGCGGGCCAGCAGGCGCTCGCTCCACTCATCGTCCTGACGCAGCGCGTGGTGGTAGCGGTTGAACGCTCTCCAGCGGCCACCGGAAGTGGCGAGCAACGGCTTGTTGTCGCGCTCGAAACGCAGGGTCAACTGCTCCGGCGAGAAGTGTTCCAGCGTGCCGCGCACCGCCGCGCGGCTGGCGGTCAGCAGCGCCACCTGATGCGCCTGCAAGTCGCGGAACGCACGGGAGATCGCCTGCTCGGCCGGCAAGTGGCCCGGCTTGTGCGGCTGCAACAGGATGTCCAGCGCTTCGCTCGGATCGACGGCGAATTTCAGCGGATTCTTGTTGGTGCCTTGCACGGTGGTCTGGGCCAGACGCAGTTCGTTTTTCAGCTCGGAGCGGGTGCGCAGGCTCTGTTGCAGACCGCCGATGCTTTGGCGCAGCAGACGTGCTGCATTGACCGCCAGCGCTTCGCGCTCGTCATGGCTCAGGCCTTTCAGATCGACACCCAGCGCTGCACCGAAGTGATCCCAGAAACCCTGTGGCTGACGCTCGACCTCTTTCGGTGCCGGCGCAGGTTCAGGCTTGGGCTCGACGATCAGCTCCGGCACCATCAGGCTTTCCATGTCGATGCGCGCATAGTCGGCGCGCTGACGGGAGTCTTCCGGGTCGGTGACCGGCGCGAGCATTTCCTCGAATTCCGAGTATACGCGCTCTTGTTGCTCCAGCGACTTCAGCGGGTCGAGGTCGAGGAACGCGTCGTCCGGAATGATGGTGCCGGCGGCACGTGGCAGGCCCGCTTCACCGTCGAAGGTCGCCGGGTCACGCACCAGCCGTGCGCGGATCTCGAAGTCGCCCAGCACGTAGGTGCTGCCGTGCTCGATGCGCACCGGTTCGCCCTTGTGCAGACGTGCGCCGCTGTCGCCGTCCTGGACACCGTTGCTGCTGGTGTCGGTCAGGAAGAACGTGCCCTCGCGATAACTGACGATCGCGTGGTGGTTGGACAAGTGGCGCTTGCGGTCAGGGATGATCCAGTCGCAGTCCTCGCCCCGCCCGATCACGCCGCCGGCCTGTTTGAAGGTCCGCTGGCACAGCTCGGTGGGCACGAACTGCTTGGTGTTCAGCATTTCGAAAACCAATTCCATGTTTGATGCTCCTTGCGGTCACTTGCCGCGATTGACCGCCTGCGGATCACCCAATGGGCGGTAATCGTTATCGTTGAATTTGTAATTGCCGCTACAGCCGCCAAGGCCGCATAGAACGACGAGGGTCAGCAGGACAGCGTGCCAGTGACGAACAGACATCAGAGGGTCTCCAGGTGTAGACAAAGCACAAAGCGCCGACCCTTTCGGGCGGCGCTGATATAAGCGGACGAGGTGAAACCGACGGACTTTTGCCTACCCATCGAAGTCACCCAGATTGATGTTCAAACGGCCGAGCCGGTAAAGCAGCGTGCGCCGGGGCAAACCCAGTTCGCGGGCGGCGAGCGTCTGGTTGCCGTCGTTCTTGCGCAGGCAATCGAGCAGCAGATTGCGTTCGACCGCTTCCAGTCGTTCGCGCAGATTGAGGCCGCAGTGGTCTTCCGGCGCCGGTGCCGGTTCCAGGCGCAGCGAGAAATGCTCGGCCAGCAACTCGCCGCCCTCGCACAACAGCACCGCCCGCTCGACCAGGCCTTTGAGTTCGCGCACGTTGCCGGGGAAGGTGTAACCGGACAGATGATCCAGCGCCGCTTCGGACCAGCGCACCGGATCGCGTTGCAGAAATGCGCAGGCCTTGTCGGCGAAGTGCTTGGCCAGATCGAGAATGTCGCCTTCGCGCTGACGCAGGGCCGGCAACTCGATCGGGAACTGCGCGAGGCGGTAGTACAAGTCCTCACGGAACTTGCCCTCGCTGACCAGTACCGACAAATCGCGGTGCGTTGCGGCGATGATGCGCACGTCGATCTTGTGGGTGTCGTTGGAACCCAGCGGACGGATCTCGCCTTCCTGCAACACGCGCAGCAACTTGGCCTGCAACGCCAGCGGCATGTCGCCGATTTCGTCGAGCAACAGCGTCCCGCCATTGGCCGCGTCGAACAACCCGGCGCGGTCGCGATCGGCACCGGTGAACGCGCCTTTGCGGTAGCCGAACAACTCGCTTTCCAGCAGGTTTTCCGGGAACGCCGCGCAGTTCTGCACGATGAATGCCTGGGACCGACGCGGGCCGCAATCATGGATCGCCCGCGCCACCACTTCCTTGCCGGTGCCGGTCTCGCCGCGCAACAGCACGGTGTACGGGCTGTGCAGGACTTTGCTGATCAGCGAGTAGGTCTGGCGCATCGCCGCGCTCTTGCCGATCAGGCCGTAGCCGCTGGCACTCGGCAGGCTGCGCACAATCGGCGCCGCTGCATCCTGCGGTTGCCGCAGACGTTGCAGCAAATGCAACTGACCGAGCACGAACGAGCCGAGCTGACCGAGGGAATCGGCAAACCCTTGCAGGTTGATGTGGCGACGGCTGGCGCACAGCAACAGGCCTTCGACGGCCTTCTGCTGATTGACCAGCGGCACGCACAACAGCGACTGCCACGGCGTGGACGACGCCGGCAGAAAACTGGTTTCTTGCAGGCTGCCGCCCAGGTCGTCGAAGCTCACCACGCGGTTCTGGCACAGGGCAAACTGCAACAGTTGCTCGCCGTTGTAGTCCGCCGGCAGGCTCGCCGCGCTGCGCGGTTGCAGCACGCCGTCGAGGCATTCGGCGTTCATCCCCAGCGACGTGTGCGTGGCGTCGAGCAGATACAGCTGCGTCAGTTCGCAACCGCTCAGCCCGGCCAGACCGCGCACGAAGTCACCCAGCAGCGCAGCACCGTCCGCCGAGCGCGACAGGCTGGCGAACTGCGCCAGCAAGGCTTCGGCATAGAGCAGTGGCTGCGGCACTTGAGTGAACATCACACTCACCTCAGGCGAACTCGCAGGTCACGCTGGCGTCGCCGTCGAGCGTCGCATGCACGCGCTTGAGGCTTTCACCGGTGGCCATGGCGTCGAGCAAGCGGTCGGCCACCAGCGGCAGCACGTGCTGGTCAAGCAAGTGGTCGATCAGGCGCGCACCGCTTTCGCTCTGGGTGCAGCGCTCGGACAGGTGATCGACGAGGTTCTGGCACCAGCTGAAATCCAGCTGACGACGGTTCAGGCGCTCGCCCAGACGACCGAGTTTGATCTCGATCAGCTCGCGCAGCACCGGGCCACCGACCGGGTAGTACGGCACTACTTTCATCCGCGCCAGCAGCGCCGGTTTGAAGTGCTTGCTGAGCACCGGGCGAATGGTTTCTTCCAGCACTTCGGCGGTCGGACGCGCGCCGTCTTCGCAGAGGTCGCTGATCTTGTCGCTGCCCAGGTTCGAGGTCATCAGGATCAACGTATTGCGGAAGTCGATCTCGCGCCCTTCGCCGTCGTTGGCCACGCCCTTGTCGAAGATTTGGTAGAACAGGTTGAGCACGTCCGGGTCGGCCTTCTCGACTTCATCGAGCAACACCACCGAATACGGCTTTTGACGCACAGCTTCGGTGAGCATGCCGCCCTCGCCGTAACCGACGTAGCCTGGCGGTGCACCGATCAGGCGGGAAACGGTGTGCTTCTCCTGGAACTCGGACATGTTGATGGTGGTGATGAAGCGGTCGCCGCCGTACAGCAGATCGGCAAGTGCCAGTGCGGTTTCGGTCTTGCCGACGCCGCTCGGGCCCACCAGCAGGAACACGCCGACCGGTGCGTCAGGCTTGTTCAGGCCGGCAGCGGTGGCGCGCATCGAGCGATCCAGTGCGTGGACGGCTTGTTCCTGACCACGGATGCGGGTGCGCAGGTCGGTGGCGAAGCTTGCGACCTTGGCGTTGTGTTCACGGGCCAGTTGCGCCAGTGGCACGCCGGTCCAGGCGCTGATCACTTCAGCCACCAGACGCGGGCAGACTTCAAAGCTGACCAGACGCTCCTTGACCTGAGCGGCGGTCAGGGCGCTGTGGGTTTCGTTGAGTTGTGCTTCCAGCGCTTCGACGCTGAGGGCTTCGTCGACTTCGGCGGCGTGAGTTTCGATCACGGTGCCTTCGGCGTCTTCTTCAACAGTCACTGTCGGCTCGACTGCGGCGGCTTCACGGGCCTTGGCCAGTTGCTGACGCAGTTCCAGCAGGCGCTCGGCCAGTTGTTTCTGCTCGGTCCACAGGGTTTCCAGTGCGACCATTTCGTCTTCGGCTTCGTCCAGGCGCGCTTCCAGTGCATCCAGCGCTTCGTGGTCGATCAACAGACCGGCTTCAGCGTCGCGGCGCAGCGCTTGACGCTGACGGCCACCTTCAGCCAGTTCACCACGCAGGCGCTCCAGGCTTTCCGGGGCGGCGGCGAGGCTGATGCGAACGCGGGCGCACGCGGTGTCGAGGACGTCGACAGCCTTGTCCGGCAGTTGGCGACCGGCCAGGTAACGGGCGGACAACTCCGCTGCCGAGACCACCGCGTCGTCGCGCAGGTAAATGCCGTGGCTCTTCTCGTAGACCTGAGCCAGGCCACGCAGGATGGTCACCGCTTCATTCACCGTCGGTTCGTGCAGTTGAACCGGCTGGAAACGACGGGCCAAAGCCGGGTCTTTCTCGAAGTATTTCTTGTACTCGGCCCAGGTGGTCGCAGCGATGGTGCGCAGTTCGCCACGGGCCAACGCCGGTTTCAGCAGGTTGGCCGCATCGGAACCGCCGGCATTGCCGCCCGCGCCGATCAGGGTGTGGGCTTCGTCGATGAACAGGATGATCGGCTTCGGTGAGGCTTTGACCTCGTCGATCACGCCTTTCAGACGACGTTCGAATTCACCTTTGACGCTGGCGCCGGCCTGCAACAGGCCCATGTCCAGCGACAGTAGCTCGACGCCCTTGAGCACTTGCGGCACTTCACCGGCAGCGATGCGCGAGGCCAGGCCTTCGACGATGGCGGTTTTACCGACACCGGCTTCACCGACCACGATCGGGTTGTTCTTGCGGCGACGGGCGAGGATGTCGACCATCTGGCGGATCGCGCCATCGCGGCACAGCACCGGGTCGAGTTTGCCGTCGCGGGCCTGTTGGGTCAGGTTGTGGGTGAAGCGCTCCAGTAGCGATTCGCCCTGGGCGGCCGGTTTGCCGTTGGCCGCCGCCTGAGGCTGTTGCGACAGGGCAAATTCTTTCAGGCGATCGATGTTCAGTTTGGCGAGCAATGGCTGGTAGCGGCTGCCGGCGTAACGCATCGGGTTGCGCAGCAGCGCGAGGATCAGCGCCGCGTCTTCGACCGAGGTCTGGCCCAGTTCAAGGTTGGCCACCAGCAGCGCGTCTTGCAGCCACTGCACCAGTTCCGGAGCGAACACCGGGTTGCGCGAAGCGCTGTGCTCGACTCGAGATTGCAGCGCGGCGCTCAGTTCGCCAGCGTCAACGTCGGCATCTTGCAGCGCGCGGGAGAGCAGACCGTTCGGGCGCTCCAGCAGGCCGAGCATCAGGTCTTCGACCAGAATCTTGCTGCCGCCACGGGCGACGCAGCGCTCGGCCGAACGCTCCAGATCGCGACGGGTTTCGGCGTCCAGCGCCTGGATGAGTTGTTGCAGGTCTACGTTGATCATGGCTCACGTCCTTAATGAATTTTGCTGCCGAGGGTCACCACGCCGTCTGCTTTTTCGCAGCCCAGCCAACTGGTCCACCCAAGGCGACAGTCGTTCTTCTCGCCAATGCGCAGTTCACGGATTTCTTCCGGGCGCAGCACCAGGCGAATGTCGTAATCGAGCGGGTCACGCAAGGTGAACCGCACCAGCGCGCAGAGCGGCTGGTAACCGAAACCGATGGGCAGGAATTCGTGGAAGCGTTCCCAGTCGAGTTCGGTGATGTGAATGCGGAACTTGCCGCTGCGGTCGCGCACGTGTTCACCCAGCACCAGGTCTTCACCCAGCACGCTGTTGGCAAAGCCGAGGCGGTTGCGTTGCTCTTCGAGGATTTCCACGCGGCGCTCGATGCACTGCTCGATGACCAGGTCTTCGTGCTTGAAGTAGTAACGCAGCACTGCTTCGATCAGCGCCGCCGAGTGCGCCCGCAGGCTGAGCAGGCCGAGGTACGGCAGCAGGCGTTTCCAGTTCAGCTCCTTGGCGCGGCGGATCTCGTCACCACCGAGGCCGATCAGGGCGAACAGCTGCGACGAGAACGGGTCGACCGCGCCGCTCTGGAAGCTCGCGCGATAGCGATACTTGCGCCAGATCGGCAGCAGCAGGCGTTGCAGACGATGGTGGAACAGGTCGAGGAAGTTGCGCGTCGGGTTGCCGTCTTCGCTGTCGCCCAGGGCTTGTTCGCCGTAGAACGCCGGCAGCGGCGAACCGGAACCGACCAGGCCGATCAGGTTGAACCGCAGGCGCGCACGCATCTGCCCGTGCTCTTCGAAAAACTCCACGCGATCGACGTCGCTGCCGGGGAACCCCAGGCTCGGGTTGGCCTGGAATTCCAGCTGGTCGTACAGGTCGTCTTCGCTCAGGTACGGGTGCGCGTCGCGCAGCCGGTCGATCACCAGCAGCACGGCCTGAAACAGCGAGTACTCGCGTATTACCCGGGTCAGCCCGCTTAAAGCAGGGGTTGCAGACCCATACGTGGTGTCCATTGGTACACCTCTCCCTGTGTGCTTTTTACCCGCAGCTCGTGGAACGAATTGAGACTGGCGTAAAGCGCGAAAAACTCGTTGAGAACCGAGGCGAAGACGAACAGGTCGCCTTCACCGATATACCCTTCCGGGTCAATGGTCAGTTCGGTGCGCAAGCCACGCACCGGCAGGCCACGGTGCAACCGGTCCACGTGGTGATGCTTGATCAGTTTCAGACCGCCGAGCAGGCGTTTGCTGACCTTCTCCGCGTGCTGGTCGTAGTAGCGCGGCAGGTCGTAGGTTTCGAGAATCACCTTCAGTGCATTGACGTCGGCCAGCGACAGATAGTTAAGCGACATGTTGCTGATCAGCTTCCACAGGAAGTCACGGTTCAGCGGCGGCGCGAAACTGGAAGTGGCCGGGGTGATGTTGCGGAAACTCAGGAACTCCGGGGTCTCTTCGCAGGCCATGCAGATCTGCCCGAGCTTGAGTTTGCGCGGCAGGTTCTGGTTGGTGCAGACCAGCTCGATCGACAGGGTTTCGTGGGCTTCGGTGTGGCGGATGCCGAAGCTCAGATAGGTGTCTAGGCCGTCGTGCAACAGCGACGAACGCTGGCGGATGCTGTAATGCGGACGGCTGTTGGGCACGTCGAAACTCGGGTCGTGCTCGAAGGATTCGAACGGCACGTACTCCTGATAACCGAGGCCGCCGGGCTTCCAGCCGGTCACGGTTTCCACCGAGAACACGCCGCAGTTTTCCAGATCGAATTCCGCCGGCAGCAGCAGGTATTCGTCCTGCTTGCCGTCGAGGCGGATCGGCAGCGCGTCGTGCTTGAACAGGTTGACGATCGGCGTGCAGAACAGCTTCACGTTATCCAGGGTCGGACGCATGCGCATGATGCCGCTCTTGCGGATGTCGAAGCGCAATTCCAGGCCGCGCATCTGCTTGAGGGTGTCTTCCGGCAGCGCCTTGAGAATGTCCAGACCGTGGACATCGACGAACAGGAACTTGTCCTGGAAGGCGAAGTATTCCTGCAGGTAGCGATAGCCCCGGAAGGTGTTCAGCGGATACGGGATCAACGCTTCTTCTTCGGCAAAACCCACTGGCTTGACGCGGTCGCCCGGAATCTTGAACGCCATCGGTTTGCCGCTCACGCCATCGATCGGCTTGCCGGCGCCGTCAAGCGGGATTAGTTCGATACCGTCGAGGTTGCGCAGCAGGCTCAGGTAGAGCATCTGGCTGATGTAGCGTTCGCCGGCAAAGTGCAGGCGCAGCTTGCTCAGTTCCAGCTCGCCGAGGTGGCCGTCGGCACTCATCTCCAGGCGCAGGCTGAGCAACGAACCGTCGCCCTTCACCGAGTAGTTCAGCGCGGCCAGATCCAGCGCCATGACTTCGGTCGGGTAGCAGGTGCGGAAGCGGCAACGCACGTCTTCGATCGGCACGCTTTCAATCGGCGTATCACGCTCGACCTTCAGCGCCGGCCCCGAACGCTTGAGTGGATCGAACTGCAGAATGCTGAACGCCGGCAGCGGGCGCATGTAGTTCGGCCACAGCAACTGCATCAGCGAATGGCTGAGCTCCGGCAACTCGTCATCGAGCTTCTGGCGCAGCCGCCCGGTCAGAAACGCAAAGCCTTCCAGCAACCGCTCCACGTCCGGATCCCGCCCGGCCTGCCCCAGGAACGGCGCCAGCGCCGGACTACGCTCGGCGAAACGGCGGCCCAGTTGGCGCAGTGCGGTGAGTTCGCTTTGGTAGTAGTGGTTAAAGGACACGGGTTACCTGCCTGGTAGTGGAACTCATCAAAAAAATATCCTGTAGAGCGCGACCGTCACGCCGGCACACACGTAACCGCCGATCAGGAGGTACGGCACGAGCAGGATCCAGCTGTAGGCCATGAAAGCACTGTAGAACGGCCCGGCAACCAGACTGCACAAGCCATAAAGCATCCATGGCACCGCGTAGAAAGGGATGAACTTCAACGGCGCCAGCCAGACCATCCGCAGCGCCTGCTGCTCATTGCGGCTCTTCGCGGCCCGCGAGCCCCATAGCGCAAACAACAGCAACCCGGGCATGCCGAACCACAACAGATACACCCAGTGGGTCTCGGACGAATCGAATGTCGAATAATCGCCAATCCACAGGCCATAGGATGAAAACGCCAACATGACCAGGAATGGCGCCCACAAGGCACCCATGAAGAAACTCAGCTGCGCGCGACTAAGCATGGCCAGCCTCCGACGCGCGTTTCGAGGCTTTTGCGCCGGAAAATTTGCGCATGTACCACGCTTCCAGGCCGACGCAAACGACGATCGCCGCCAAGGTGAACGCCCCCTGACCAATGCCATACAACAGCGCCCGCAGCGGGTGATGCGGCAGCATCCAGAACAGCACCAGCGCCACCCAGATCGCCCACATCACCAACTTCACGCGCAGCACGGGAATCAGCGCCAGCACCCAGTTGAAAACGAGAAAAAACTCGTAAAGGAATTTGCTGGTCAGGCGAATGTTCACACCACGGGATGTCAAGCTGCCGTAGGTCGAGATGTACCAGTCGGCCGCGAAGTTATTCAGCAACGTGTAACCGACACAGAAAAGACTGTGGATCAACAGGCAGCAGACGATGCGGGCCGGCATGTTCATGCGCATCTCGTCAGGTCCGGCTGTCATGGGCAAAACACTCCGTCCTTGAGGGTCCAGCTGCGCTGTAGTCCATCGCGCTCGCGTTTGGCGTCGGACAAGGCGTAGCGCATCTCGTCTGCGCTGACGAGGCGCGTCCGCTCCGGCCCTTTCATCGTGAGCGAATAGCGACTGCTGATTTGCTCTTCGATGTCTTCACCGTAGGACTTGTAGCTGGCAACACTGACTCGCTCGCCCGGCGCAACCGGACGCGGCGTGATCGACGGCAACCAGTTGGTCGAATGCTGCGGTTGCACTTCAAGCGGTACGCCACAGGTGTTGACGAGGTAAATGTCGTTTATATAAACCAGCTGCGTCGTGCAGCCCGCCAACAACAGGCCAGCCACCACTGACAGCGATGTCATGCAGGCGCTGAATGTCACTGAACACGCCCTCCCTTGCTCGTCGTGACCCGCACGTACGAGTCAACGAAGAGGTATTCACCGTCGAAAGCGCTGACCCGGTTCATCGTCAACGGTTTTCCATCCTGAGTGGCGAAGCGCACCCAGCCTTCCTTGACGAGACTGCCGCCCTCTGAGCGCACCTGAATGAAGTAGTCCGGTGGCATCGACCGAGTAATCTCGATGAAGTCGCCACCATCCTCGGCACCCCGCCACACCGCGTCGGGATAACCGGGCAATACCGGCTTTTTCGAGTGACTCCAGCTCAATTTGATCGCGACCATCACGACGGCGATGATGGCCAACGCTCCGATCAGGCTCAGCAGATGATTGAGCCATTTCCACGCGCGCAGCCACGTCATCGCGTGCACCCGGTACACACATCGCGCTTCTCAGTAGTGTTCGAGCCGGCGATCAGGCGCATTCGGGCACCGTCCATGTTTCCCAGCCCTGCATGCCAGGGAAAAAAAACGTTTGGCCGTGGAATTCGGGGGCGACGCCTTCAGCCTCTTTCAACCACAGCTTCCATTCGGACGATTCGAGCAAGGTGCCGTCTTTTGTGAACACACGGAAAAAGTACGGACTGCTGAACAGCTCAAGCACCCGTCCGACCATACCCAGTGCGCCATAGCCGGGGGCGTACATGACGACATAACACTGACCCGATTCGCTCCAGTCTTTAGTCAACGGATGAGCCATCCTGCCCGCGAACATCTTCAGCCCCAACAAGACCAGGAGCACGCAGGCCAGCGCAGCCAGGACTAATCCGATGAGTCGGCTACCCATCAGTTTTCTATCACTTCATAGGGGGTATTACTGATCACGCGGTTGGCCCAATGCTCTTTCCAGCCCGGGAGCGACCACGTGAATGTTCGATCAGCCTTGTTGAAATCGATCCATGTAATACCGACGACTTTTTCGTCTTCGTAGTCGCGCATATACAGCGACTCACGAACCATCAGAGGCGTGCGGTAGATGTGATCGGGGTCCTTCAGGTCAACAAATCTGAGGTAAAGCATGTTGGATGCACCGATCATCCAACTGGCCGGAACCACCTCGAATCTGTAATCGCCTGAAGGGCTGACGGTCACCAGGGATGGGGTACGCGTCAGCTCGCCAATGACGACGAAAAGTGCCAGCACAAACACCGTGATCATGAAGACGCCAGCCGCCCTCGCGCTCTTTCGCAGGTTCATTGCTCGCCACACGCCGGAATATTCCAGCCCTCGTAGCCCGTCGCTGTCGGATAGATCGCATGACCATAAATCCACTGCGAGCGTTCATCGGTGGTGAACTCGTTCTGCCAGAGCAACCATTCGGACGACTTCAGCAGCGTGCCGTCTTTTGCGTAAACCCGGAAAAAGGCTTCACTGGCAAACAGCTTGAAAATCATTCCCGGTATGCCGAGGGCCGAATACTGCGGAATGTAGGAGCGGATGAAACAGGTACCCGCATCGTTCCAGTCGGTGGAGTACTCGTGAGCCAGCCGTGCCGCCGTCGTTTTCACGTAACAGGCAGCTGAAACCAGGGCAGCAGCCGTCAGGGCGAGAAATAGCAACACGCCACGCCCCCACTTCGCCAATGTACCCGGATTCACGGCGTTCCCTCGCATGGTCCTAATTCACCTTCACTTGACCGCTGCCATCCAGGCGCGCGGCGAAACTGACCTGACGCTTGAAACCCTCGACTTCCAGCAGGCCTTCGATGCTGAAGGCCAGGCGGAGCTGGTCGTGGTCACGCGGCAGGGAAATGACACGCACGTTGCTCAGGCGCGGTTCGTAGGCTTCGATGAAGCTTTCGATGGCCAGGCGGGCCTGACTCAGGGAGTCGTGCAGGCTCAGGCGCATGTCATTGAGATCGGGCAACCCGTAGTCGGACAGCGTTTGCACGCTGCCGGCCCGGGTGCTGAGCATTTTGGCCAGATGGGCAGCCACCGACGCCATGGCAGAAGCCTCGAGGCTCCTGCCCTTGCGTAGTTCCGCGTCGCCGTTGAGGCGTTCGAAAAGGCTGCCGTATCCGTCCATGAGTCGCTCTTACTCTTTGTCCAGCTTGCCAACCAGCGACAGGGTGAAATCGGCACCCATGTACTTGAAGTGCGGGCGCACGTTCAGGCTGACGCGGTACCAGCCCGGCTCGCCTTCAACGTCGCTGACGATCACTTGCGCAGCGCGCAGCGGACGACGGCCACGCACTTCGGCGCTCGGGTTTTCCTGGTCGGCCACGTACTGGCGGATCCACTTGTTCAGTTCCAGCTCGAGGTCGGTACGCTCTTTCCACGAACCGAGTTGCTCGCGCTGCAGCACTTTCAGGTAGTGAGCCAGGCGGTTGACGATCATCATGTACGGCAGTTGGGTGCCGAGCTTGTAGTTCAGCTCTGCAGCCTTGCCTTCTGCGCTGATGCCGAAGAACTTCGGCTTCTGCACCGAGCTTGCGGAGAAGAACGCCGCGTTGTCGGAGCCTTTACGCATGGTCAGGGAGATGAAGCCTTCCTCGGCCAGTTCGTATTCACGACGGTCGGAAACCAGAACTTCGGTAGGAATCTTGGTCTCGATTTCGCCCATGCTTTCGAAGTGGTGCAGAGGCAGGTCTTCAACCGCGCCGCCGCTCTGTGGACCGATGATGTTCGGGCACCAGCGGAACTTGGCGAAGCTGTCGGTCAGCTTGGTGCCGAACGCGTAAGCGGTGTTGCCCCACAGGTAGTGCTCGTGGCTGTTGGCAACGTTTTCCTTGTACACGAACGATTTGACCGGGTTCTCTTCCGGGTCGTACGGGTTACGCAGCAGGAAACGCGGAACGGTCAGGCCAACGTAGCGGGAGTCTTCCGAGGTACGGAAGCTCTGCCATTTGGTGAATTGCGGGCCTTCGAAGTGATCTTTCAGATCTTTCAGGTCCGGCAGACCGGTGAAGCTTTCCAGGCCGAAGAATTTCGGGCCGGCAGCGGCGATGAACGGCGCGTGGGACATGCAGGATACGCTGGCCACGTACTGCATCAGTTTCACGTCCGGCGAGCTTGGGGACAGGTAGTAGTTGGCGATGATCGCGCCAACCGGCTGACCACCGAACTGGCCGTATTCAGCGGTGTAGATGTGCTTGTACAGGCCCGACTGCATCACTTCCGGCGAATCTTCGAAGTCGTCCAGCAGATCGTCCTTGGAGACGTTGAGGATTTCGATCTTGATGTTTTCGCGGAAGTTGGTGCGGTCGACCAGCAGTTGCAGGCCACGCCACGACGACTCCAGCGACTGGAAGTCCGGGTGGTGCAGGATTTCGTCCATCTGACGGCTGAGCTTGGCATCGATCTCGGCGATCATGCGGTCAACCATGGCTTTCTTGACCGGCTCACCGTTGTTCTGCGGCTTGAGCAGCTCTTCGATGAACGCCGACACACCGCGCTTGGCGATGTCGTAGGCTTCGTCGTCCGGCGTCAGGCGGGTTTCGGCGATGATGCTGTCGAGAATGCTGTACTCGCCGTTTTCAGCGGCGTTCTGTTGTGCTGCGCTAGTGCTCATTGTGTTGGCTTCCTTGGCTGCTGGAGTCTCAAGCGTCCGGGGCTGCGGCGTTCAGGCCCAGCTCACCGAGTACGCGACCGCGGGATTCATCGTCGGCGAGCACGCCTTCGATGGCTTTACGGAACGCAGGTGCGTTACCCAGCGGGCCTTTGAGGGCCACCAGCGCGTCGCGCAGTTCCATCAGCTTTTTCAGCTCAGGCACTTGCTCGACCAAGCTGGCCGGGTTGAAGTCCTTCATCGAATTGACGCGCAGTTGCACGGCCAGTTCGTCAGCTTCGCCATCTTCCTGCAGACGGTTCGGTACGCTCAGTGTCAGCTGCAGCTCTTGCTTGGCCAGCACTTCGTCGAAGGTCATCTTGTCGATGCTGATCGGCTTGCGATCCTCGATCTTGCGATCGTCCTTGCGGTGGGTGTAGTCACCGATTGCCAGCAGCTTCAGCGGCAGTTCAATCTCTTCCTGAGCACCGCCGGTGGCGGGTTTGAAGGTGACGTTGATGCGTTCCTTGGGGGCTACCGAGCCTTCTTTGGCCATGGCTTTTCTCCTTGCGGTTGTGGCCCTGGGGCCTATTCGAGTACCACTTCGAGATCGAGGTGGCACAGCCTGCGATAAATCTCTTCCTTGCGTTCACGCACTGCATGGTTCTGCGGTAACAACTCGCAGCAACTGTGCAGCAGGTGCAGCACTTCCAATGCAAGATCGGGCTCCCAGGCGTGCAGGCCTGAGTCCTGTAATGTCTGATCGAGGGTTTCGAGCTGGTTCTTGGCGAGTTCGTATTTCTTGGCCAGGAAGCACAGCCGCGCGAGGGCGAACTGCCAGAAGAAGCGTTCGCGGCCGCCGTGAGCCGATTGCAGGCCCTGCTTGAGGATCTGCACCGCCGGTTTTAGACCTTCCTTGCGCAGGATCGGCTGGACTTCTTCCAGCGCCTTTTCCCAGGCCGGCTGGGTCTGGACGTCATCGGACTCGACCTTGCGCGGCGCGCTGGCGCTTTGCAGGTGCGGCATGACGTTGCCGGCGATCCACGCCCGGGTGGACGGATCGGCGAACGGCGCGCCGTCATGGAATCGCAACTCGATGATGCCGGGCAGGCGCTGAACCAAAAGCGCGAAGTGGATTTCCACTTCGCGCATGGCGAGCTCGGCGTTGAGGTTCTGGAGGCATTCCCAGACCATTCGTTGCCCATCGAACCAGAACGGCGCCTTCGCCAGGCTCGCCTCCAGTTCCACCAGCAGGTCGGCGTATTTGCCCTGGTCGAAACGGTCCTGATACTGCTTGAGCTTGTCGACCGGCAACCCGCGCAGCATCGTGATCTGCTCGGCGTTGCGCTCGGGCACCGCGTCAATCGTCATCCACAGCAAGGTGCGGTTGAGGCGCAGGGCGCGCAGGTCGGTGGCTTTCTGCTTGAGCCACCAGGCGCACAACGGGCGGGCGCTTTCCTGCTGGGCGCGCAGGGCCTTGTGGGCTTCTTTCTCGTTATCGATCGGCGCGCCGGGCGCCAGCAACTGGCTGGCGGCCTGTTTGACCTGCGCCACCGCCGCGCCCACAACGCCGGGTGCCGGCTGGTTGTCGGCAGCGCGCTGGATCATGGTTTTCAGGCGGCGGGAGAGCGGCAGCAGCAGCGGCGCATCATCGCCCAGATGCTCGGTGCAGGCCGCGTCGAGACCGGACAGATGCTCGGACAACTGCCGGAACATCGGCAGCTGTTCCTTGATCGCGATGTTCTCGGTGATCACCTGCTCCAGACGCGGCACCAGCCAGCCGATGGCAGCGGCCCGGGTGCGGGGTTTGAGCGGATGGACCTCGGCCCAGTTGTTTTCCGACAAATGGTGCAGCAAACCGAGGCCGGCGAGCAGCCCGGGGAAAGATTCACGCTGGTACAACGACCAGGCGAGCCAGGCGCCAACACGCAAATCCTTGGATTGGGTACGAAGCAGGTTTTCGCTGTTTTCGCGGATTTTCAGCCAGTCGATCTGCCCGCTTTCGTGCATCGACGAGGCTTTGGCCAGCTCGCTTTCCAGGGCCTCGAATTCGCTCGAAAAACGAACGTCTTCGCCCGCGAAATTCTCTTTGGAAACAGAGACTTTAGCGAGTTCGAGGTAATGGGCGGAAAGTTTGCTTGAGTAGGACATCCATGGCCTTTATTTGGATTACGGTCGTGCGCCTATTGGAGTTGCAGCGGCGCGGGGACAGTATCGAAGAGCAGTGAGAAGACTCATCCAATTGAGTGTGTGCTCTTTCAAGTGCGCGCATCGTAATCACAATGATGGCCACTAGCAAGCATCCGATTAAACAACAAGACGAACTGTTCATTGGGGTGTGTAGGAGATCGCCCTATATGTGACAGGGGTTTCCCCGATATCGGTTTATATTTCACATTTTCGGCAAAAACCCCCAGAAGCATTGATTTAGAGCACCCAGTGAAAACAAACGACAGCACTAGCACGCCCGTTCCATAAATACCGAGGGAAGCATGACAAATCCGGAAAAAATTTGAAGTAGGACGCTTCCGAAAATACACCCTCATCTATTAACAAATGACTGGCGACAACTGCGAACAATAAAAGTGCCATCAAATTGATGGCAATTCATATGTTGAATACTGTTGGAATACCTGCACACACAGGATTATCGCTTGGGCGCTTTATCGTCCTGAATCACTTTCCCACAGGCATTTCCCACAATCGGAACGTTGTTTTACAACGCGGAACGCTCCGACTTAAACCAGAGATTCTTCTTACATAAATTTGTTTCACACCTTGTTAGCGTGCCGGGCAATGTTCGCGTGCGCTGACCAGGGAGGGTTTCGACATCACGCCAAATCCCCTTCCCTGCTTAAGGACAAGCGCATGTCTGGAGCTGTCAGTTCTGCGCGATTTACGCTGCAGATCCCCGCCGTTCGCAACGACTTCAAGGTGTTGGCTTTCGAGGGTTCCGAGGCCGTCAGCACGCTTTATGCCATCAAGGTTGAACTCGTCAGTGAGGTCCCTGACTTCGACGTGGAAAGTTTGCTGGGTCAGCCGGCGTTCCTTCGATTCGGGCTGGACGGCGAAGGTATTCATGGGCGCATCGAGAATGTGCAGGCCGGTGAGTCGAAAAAGCGCCTGTCGCACTATGGCCTGACACTGGTTCCAGAGCTTCACTATTTGCAGTTCAGTCACGACCAACGGATTTTTCAGAACCAGACTGTCCCGCAGATCATCACGCAAGTGCTCAAACGGCACGGCATCCTTGCCGATGCGTTCAGGTTCCATGTCCAGACCTTGCCACCACGTGGGTATTGCACCCAGTACGGTGAAACCGATTTCGAGTTCATCCAGCGGTTGTGCGCCGAAGAAGGTATGGCGTGGCATCACCAACACTCGGCCGAGGGGCATCTGCTGCTGTTCACCGATGACACGGTGTTCCTGCCAACTCTGCGTGCGACTCCCTATCGGCAGGATTGTGGGATGGTGCCCGAGCACCCGGTGGTCAGCCGGTTTTCGCTGCACGCCCGAACACGCACCAGTCATGTCACACGCCGCGACTACGACCTGAAACGCCCGCATCTCTTGCTGGAAAGCCGCTTCAGCGCCGGGTTCACGCCGCGACTTGAAGACTATCGCTACCCATTAGCGATGGAGAACGAAAAACGCGGCAAACAACTTGCCCGTCAGGCCCTGGAGCGCCATCGCGCCGACTATGAAATGGCCGAGGGCCAGAGCAACCAGCCGACCCTGCGCTGCGGTTATCTGTTCGAGCTGACCGAACACACCCGCAAGAAATGCAACGGCCTTTGGCAGTTGCTTGAAGTCACCCACACCGGGCGACAACCTCAAGTGCTGGAGGAATCGGCCACCAACGAACTCAAGCCCACCGACGGTTTCACCCAGGGATACCGCAACAGCTTCCGCGCCATTCCTGCCGATGTGGTTTTCCGCCCTCCACTGCCTGCGCGTCGGCCACCGCTGGTGAGCCAGACCGCTCGGGTGACAGGACCAAAAGGTGAAGAGATCTACTGCGATGAATTCGGTCGCGTGAAGATCGAATTCCCCTGGGACCGGGCCGAGTTCAACAGCGAACGCAGCAGTTGCTGGGTACGAGTGTCATCGAGCTGGGCCGGAAACGGCTTCGGTGCCGTCACCCTCCCCCGTGTCGGGATGGAAGTGGTGGTGACCTTTCTGGAGGGCGACCCCGACCATCCGCTGATTACCGGCTGCGTGATCAACAGGGTCACGCCCGCTCCTTACAAGCTGCCCGAGCACAAGACCCGAACCGTTTTGCGCAGCCGCAGCTCGCCCGACTCCGGCGGTTACAGCGAACTGACGATTGAAGATCGCGCCGGGCTGGAACTGATCTACCTGCGTGCCCAACGCGACATGGAGCGGCAGATTCTCCATGACAGTCGGCTGGAAGTCGGGCGTGATCGATGGGAAAGCATCCAGGGCAGCAGCCAGACGACTGCCGGAAAGGTCATTGCCGTCGAGGCGGGACAACAGGTGCAGATCAAGGCCGGCGCCAGCGTGGTACTGGATGCGGGCGCCTGCATCACGCTGAACGCGGGCGGTCATCACATCGTGATCGACGAAGGCGGGATCTTCAGCAGTACCGAGATTGTGACGGGTGGAAAGTTATCCGCAGGTGAAGCAACTGAAGTTCCAGCGACCGAAATGGCGGCGGCCCTGGCCGCTGGACAGGCGACTGCCTCTACTCAAGTTCCGGAGAACGGCGAACTCGAAGAAGAGGAAGAAGAAGTCGAGTTGGAGGATGAAAAGCCTGCCGGGATTACGTTGCGGATCGGCGTGTTTTTCGATGGGACGGGGAACAATCTGTTCAACAGCGAACAGGTGAAAGGTTGCTATGCGCGGGATGTGAATCTTGAAGAGGAAGCCGAGGACATTCAACAGTTCTGCCAGATGCATGGGTATGACGGACAGGGCAATGTG
This sequence comes from Pseudomonas sp. GW821-FHT02C04, assembly GCF_059421845.1. NCBI lineage: Bacteria > Pseudomonadati > Pseudomonadota > Gammaproteobacteria > Pseudomonadales > Pseudomonadaceae > Pseudomonas > Pseudomonas sp. GW821-FHT02C04. Next base: position 535,357 of record NZ_JBWKVT010000002.1, read on the forward strand.
CCGGATAGCAGTTATGGGAATGACACTAGCAATGTGGCGAAGTTGTATAGGTTGTATCGCGATGACCAAGGACGGCGACTGGCAGAAGAAGAAACCATCTGGCACCTACCGATTTACTTTGATGGCATAGGTACGAGTGCGAATGAAGACGACTCGGTGTTTTCGCAAATGACCGGCACAGGTGCACAAGGTGTAGTGGCGAGAGTCAAGCAAAGCCCGGCGAGCTTCATTGCCGGGATTCGCGTTTTTGAGCTGGCAAACCCGACCTTGAAAGTGGAATCCGTTCAGTTCGACATCTTCGGCTTCAGCCGCGGTGCCGCTGCTGCTAGACACTTCGCCAATGAAGTGATGAAAGGCGAGCAAAGCCCGCTGGCGCAATTACTTCCCGCGGACTCGTCACTGTTCCTTGAGAGCTTCTCCTGGCGGGCCAACATCGATGTCAGCATCAACTTCATCGGCATCTTCGACACCGCTGCCGCCATAGGCAGCATGGCTGACGGCGATTTCAGCGTCCATGACGCCAACAACCCCGGCGTCAATCTGTATCTGGCGCCGGACATTGCAAAGAAAGTTGTGCACCTGGTTGCCCGGGACGAACGCCGCCACAACTTTTCGCTCAACAGCGCCGGAAACGCCGACATTGTATTGCCGGGCGTCCACTCCGACCTGGGCGGCGGATACTTACCGAATCTTGTTGAACGGGTACTGCTTAGCAAGCCGCGCTGCAGTCGCGACGTGGATTTTGATACCCCCTCGTCGTCGACCAATGCTTATCGATTGGCCGAGCAAGAACTCGGCAGGCTTCAGGACCAACTGCATCTCTATGGGCTGACGCTTCAAGTCAAAACCTGGGCGGTGGAAACGGTCAGCAACGTCAAGGGCGATCGGCGCAAATCAAAGAATGTGTATGCGGCGATCTACAGCGAACGAGTCGTGCGCAATGACCTGTCCCTGATTTACCTGCGAATCATGCGGGAGCTGGCGAGCCGGCACGGGGTCGAGTTCGAAACGATTAGCCAAGAATCTCAGAGTTACCCGTTACCGGAAGAGCTCATAGGTATCGCTCGAAAAATGATGACGTTTGCGCTGGGTGAATCCCGCAGTCTCGATCTGAGCCTGAACGAGCATGCGCTACTCGCTCAACGCTACATTCATCTGTCATCCAACTGGAATGCTGCGAAGGGACTCAACGAAACCGGGCTGAGCATTCTGTTTATCAATCGCCCCGCCGATCAGTCTGTTCGTGTGGTGCACCCCAATGCGTGAGAACTCGTACATGTTCAAGATTGGTTTTGCATTGATATTCATTGTATTGCTGGGCGGCTGCACATCAGGTGGAACAAGATCACTGCCTTATGACGGCTGGATGCTCAGGTTTTTCACACCTGACTACATGGAGGCCTGGATCGAAACTGCAGACGTCGTGGACGTCAACAAACGCGTGTTTCTGGACGCAGCCGGGGGAGTTCCAGCCTTTGCCTATCCTCGACCGTACAGTAAAGGCGTACCCGCCACTTTCCGTGGGCAGGCACCAGGATGGCCAGATCATCCGGTAGGCAAAGGTCGACGTGTCACCGGGGCCGCGCTGCCCTATCTGGTCTTCGTCCGCTGGCAGTCTATGGCCGAACCGCAGACTTACAAAGCCTTCATAAAAATCCCGGACTCAGTGCGCCAGATCATGCTCAAGGGTGAGAGAGTTTTCTGTCGGGCTGACGGCAAGTGGATCACGGATTACCGAAATATGATGGTCATCGGCCTCGCGCCAGGCGGCATCGCCAAAGTCTGGCTGGGCGGCCAGTGTCTCTTGTCGACCGAAGTCATGCGGGTCCAGGGCAAGATCGATCCCAAAGGTCCCTACGGTGGCAAGACCAACGGAAGACACAGGCAGCTCTATGAAGAATCCAAGGCCTACATCGAAAAATTCGGCATCCCCTACGATTCCTGGTGACCACCCGATTGTCAGGCACCGTCTACCGCCAGCGACCACAATAAACTCACTGCAACTCATCACTGATACGGACATTGGCAAATGGATGAAAACAGAAGGCCCATCAAGACCCGCTCGGCGGGTTGGGCGCGACACTTCACGGACGTGCTGGTCAAGCGGGATATTTCCCCCAACCAGATTTCCGTCGTCAGCATGGTTTTCGCGCTGTTCGGTGCCGTGACGCTGAACATCGATAACGGCGTGGCCGGTTCGATCCTGTGCATCGTCGGCATTCAGTTGCGGCTGTTGTGCAATCTGTTCGACGGGATGGTGGCGATCGAAGGCGGCAAGCAGTCGGCCATTGGCAGCCTGTACAACGAGTTTCCGGACCGGGTGGCGGACAGCCTGCTGATCGTCGGGCTGGGTTTTGCCATCGGACAGTCCGATCTTGGCTGGTTTGCCGCGCTGGCCGCCGCGTTGACGGCGTATGTCCGGGTCTTCGGCGGTTCACTCGGGCTCACGCAAAGCTTCATGGGGCCGATGGCCAAGCAGCACCGGATGGCCGTGATGACGGTGGCCTTGGTGTTGAACGTGTTCGAAACCAGTTACTACGCGACGCACTACGCTTTGCTGATCGCGCTGGTGATCATCGCCCTTGGCTCCGTCGCCACCTGCGTGACGCGAACCCTGGCCATCGCCAGACAACTGAAGGGGAACGCCCATGTGGATCAGTAATGCACTGATTTCGGTGTTGCGCTTCTTGATCGGCGTGACCGCCCGCTGGGAAAGCCCGCCGGATCTCACGCGCCAGCGCATCTACTTCGCCAACCACACCAGCCACATGGACACCCTGGCGATCATCGCCGCGCTGCCTCCGGAAGCCCGGGTGAACGTGAAACCGGTGGCCGCCGCCGACTACTGGGGCAAGAACCGCTTCCTGTCGTACATCTCGCAGAAAGGCTTGAATGCGGTGCTGATCGAGCGCAATCCGGCGCCGGGCGCCAACGTGCTGGAGCCAATCTTCGACGTGGTGCGGGCCGGTCATTCGATCATCATCTTCCCCGAGGGCACCCGCTCGACGCAGGCGTTGCCCGGTGAATTCAAATCCGGAATCTTCCGTTTGGCCGAGACCTTCCCCGAGGTCGATCTGGTGCCGATCTACCTGGAAAACCTGCATCGCTCGATGCCAAAGGGCAAGCACGTGCCACTGCCGATCATTTGCACGATCCGCATCGGCGATCCTTTGCAAAGGATTGAAGGCGAGGAGAAACAGGTGTTCCTGGAGCGGGCGCGTGACGCCATCGTGAGGTTGTCGAAATGAGTCTGGAAACCAAGTTCCTGTGGTTCTTCGCGGCAATCGCCGGGCTGCTGGCGGTGGCTTCGCTGATTGGCGGCGTACTGGCCAGACGCGCAAAGAGCGAAAGCTCGATCGCAACCATCGAAAACCTCAACCAGCGTGTAAATGCCTGGTGGGGGATGGTCATTATTTTCTTCGTGTCCTGGCTCCTGGGCCCCAATGCGACGGTGGTGTTGTTCGGTTTCATTTCGCTGTTCGCACTGCGCGAGTTCATCACCCTGACGCCCACGGCGCGTGGTGATCATAACGCGCTGTTTTCGGCGTTTTTCATTCTGATCCCGCTGCAATATCTGCTGATCGGCACTCATTGGTATTCGATGTTCACCCTGCTGGTGCCGGTGTACGCCTTCCTGCTGCTGCCGGCGATTGCCGTGCTGAGCCAGGACACCGAGGGTTTTCTGGAGCGCACGGCGAAGATTCAGTGGGGTGTGATGATCTGCATCTACTGCATCAGCCATGCGCCCGCGCTGTTGTTGCTGGATCTGCGGGGTTTCCAGGGCCAGAACGCACTGCTGCTGTTCTACCTGGTGTTCGTGGTGCAGATGAGTGACGTGCTGCAGTACGTGTTCGGCAAGCTTTTCGGTAAACGCAAGGTTGCACCGCTGGTGAGTCCGTCGAAAACCGTAGAGGGACTGGTCGGTGGTGGGCTGTCCGCCACGCTGATCGGTGGCTGCATGTTCTGGATGACGCCGTTCAGCTTCTGGCAATCGCTGCTGATGTCGCTGGTCATTGTGGTGATGGGTTTCCTCGGTGGCCTGGTCATGTCCGCGATCAAGCGCAGCCTGAGCGCGAAAGATTGGGGCACGATGATCAAGGGCCACGGCGGGATGCTCGACCGGATGGACTCGATCTGCTTCGCCGCACCGATTTTCTTTCATCTGACCCGGTATTTTTTCTCCGCTTGATCAGGCGAGGGTTTCACCGAGATAGAGACGGTGTGTCTTCTCGATTTCGTCGATCAATCGCGGTGCAACGCCTACCGATCCGGCAATCTCGCGCCAACGCTTAACGGCAGCGCAAACCTCTTTGATGATGGCCGGGGCGTCGATGCCCCGGATCTGTCTGGCGACGGCCTCGAGGTCCGCGAGTTCAAACTTGTCGCGCTTGCCATTGATCGTCATCTGGTGGGTCGCGACCCAGAAACTGCCAGGCTGGTACGACCACGAAACGTCATAGGCCGGGGAAAGAGACCAGGTGCCAGCCCGATCCATCAGGAAGCTGGTGTTCTTGGTGTGGTCATCCTGATTACGCCCGATCACATTGAAAACCATGCGCCGAAAGTACTCCACTGCATCGCTGCGCGAGAGCCTGAGCATTCGCATCACCCCGAATGCCTGCTCATAGGAGTAGCCACCCGGCTGCTTGTAGTCGGCATGATCCATGGCACACAGGGTCGCCATGTGGATCTTTTCCCCGTCATCGGTCCGGTCAAAGCGCCTGGTCAGAAAGTGAGCACGCCCACCCTCTTCCAGCAATTCACACGGGCTCATGGTGATGCCGGCGGCTTTGGCCATGAGCGAATAGGCGTACTCCACACGTCCGAAACCTTGCGAGTCGGCCAGGACATCGGTGTTTTTGGCAACGTCGAACTTCAGCAGCCAGTAGGTGAACCCCTTTGGCGCCTTGACTTGCCCTGAACGGATCTCGCCAGCCGCGTTCATCGCAATAACGGCCTTGGCCCGCGCACCGCCGGCGCTGGTACCCACCTGAATCAAGCGCTGAAGTGCCTCGTCATCGACATCGGAATCGTGTTTTGCGAGGCGATCAGCCAGGCTTTCGCGTTGCGAGAGTACTTCGCTGGCGAGCTCTACCAGCGCGTCAATCTGGACACTTTCACTGGCGTTAACCGAGCCTGTGAGGGCGGGCCGATATTCGAGCCCACCCATCCCGCGCGAACCCTGATACAGGATTCGCTCAACGGGAGTGAATGTCGCTTTGTCACGGCCCTCTTTAGCGAGCCAGGCGTCGATCAGTGCGTTACCGAAATCATCGGGCAGAGAGTCAGCGAGGATAGCCGGAAGGCCTTTGTAGGTTTCCCGATTCAGGCCGGGAAAGGCGTAAGTCTGATTGGCTGCCAAGGGCATATGGATGGGCGAGATTTCGATGCCGGTTTTGACGAATTCAGGATCGTATTCGAACAATCCGAGTTCGGTGCCCTCATCCCAGAGCAGCCCCCCGACAAACCGGTCGAACAGATACACCTTTGCAGTAATCACCAATCAACCTCCTTTTTGACTTCGCTGCCGGACACTGGATCGCCTGCGCTCCCTGCCGATGCCTTGCCCACCGCCCGCGTGCCGGTTGCCCGCATACGCCGGGTTCCGGCCATCTTGATCACTTGCAACGGGCTCGGCCGAACAGGCTCTACAAGTGAAGCCGCTCTTTCCAGCTCGCCAATGACACGCAGGACGGCCAGCAGATTCACCAGGGTGCCTTTGCCATGGAGAAGGTTGATCAAGGTCTGGCGGCTGATGCCGGCTTCCCTGGCGACATGGTCCTGGCTGAGATTTTTCTTCAGGCGCAGTTCCTGGAGCCGGGCACCAATGGCGCTGGCAATCGCATCGTCGGTCATGGCTTGGAGGCGCATAGTGTCTAAATTCCTGGAGCGAATGTGCAAATCACGATGTGTGTGTATTCAATACTAGACATTGCAGAAGGATCGATCTGCATCACACCCAATGGCATCCCTGCGTACTGAAATCTGGGCACTAATGAATAAAATGGCCCTTATGTCTCAATTTAAAGGCATTGGATCTCAGCAATATTCACAATATACGCAACACCAACAATGTCTACATAACTAGACAATACACGGGATACTGGCTGATAACGTATGAATATCAAGACAACATACACTCAACCAAAACAGGAATGACGGCCAGATGAGAATCGGCGGTCTCTGGAATCCTCCAGACACAAAAAATGGGCACCCGATTTGATCGGTGTGCCCATTTTTTCATTACGGTTCTCCCCGCTATTCAGGGAGTGCGCCGCAATTATGGATTGACGCTGTCTTTCAACGACTTGCCCGGCTTGAACGCAACAGTGTTGCTGGCCTTGATCTTCACCGGCTCACCGGTTTGCGGGTTTTTGCCGGTGCGGGCACCGCGATGGCGTTGCAGGAAGGTGCCGAAGCCCACCAGCGTGACGCTGTCCTTGCGATGCAGGGCGCCGGTGATTTCTTCGAGGACGGCGTTGAGAACGCGGTTGGCCTGCTCTTTGGTCAGATCCGCTTTTTCAGCGATTGCAGCGGCGAGTTCTGGTTTACGCATTAGTGAAGCCCCTTTGAGTCGGTTTTTTGTTGTTATGTCCGTGCTGTTCTCGTTGGAACAGCGCCCAAGGCGCCGCAGGCTCTACTCTGCGGCAGACGGGAGTGAGGATGGCACGCGGTTAAGGGCGGCGCCAGTCTCCCCGCGACCTTTGTGGGGGCAAAAGCGGGGTGATTCCGACAGAACGACCGGTATTTACGCCAGCAAGGCCGGAAGCTGTTTGTTCAGTGCGAGTTTTTCCATCACCGCCGCGCCCGTCAGGGCATAACCGAGCAATTGCCCCTCGGCGTCGTGGCACAGCGCCTTGACGTCGGCACCCTGCCCTTCGACCGTCCAGACGCCTTCGCGGCCCCGTGGCGGCGGCGAAACCACCAGCGGGCAGACCGGGGTTTTCACGGTAATCGGCATCGGCCCGTAGTTAACCGCCGTCGGGTTGCCGGCCAGGGTTTGTGCCAGCGCTCGCGCACAACTCATAAGGGGCATCACGTACAAAAGATTCAGCCCGTCGACCTCGGCGCAATCACCCAGGGCGTAAATGTTGGCGTGAGAGGTTTGCAGATGGCGGTCGACCATCACGCCGCGATTGGTCTGGATACCGGCTGCCGCCGCCAGATCGATCCGTGGGCGCAGGCCGATAGCCGACACCACCACATCGCAAGGGACAACCTGGCCGTCGGACAGGTGGGCTTCCAGTCCATCGGTGACTTTTTGCAGTCGGGTCAGCACCGGGCCGAGGTGGAAACGCGCACCGAGGCTTTCCAGCCCGGCCTGCACCGCTGCCGCAGCGGCCGGGTGCAGCAGGGTTGGCATCACTTGCTCGCACGGCGCAACCAGTTGCACTTCATAGCCGCCGAGGATCAGGTCGTTGGCGAACTCACAGCCAATCAGGCCGGCACCTAGCAGCAACACTCGACGCTTGCCTGCCGCCGCGGCGCGAAAACGTGCGTAATCTTCGAGATCGTTGATCGGGAATACCAGATCCCCGCCATCGCCTTCGATCGGCACACGCACTGTTTCGGCGCCCCAGGCGAGGATCAGGTCGCGATAGCTCACCGCTTCCTCACCAATCCACAACCGTTTGTGGCCCGCGTCGATGCCACTGATGCGGGTGTGCGTGCGAATCTCGGCCTTCAATTGCTCGGCCATGGCGCCGGGTTCGGCCATGCTCAGGCCGTCGGCGTCCTTGTTCTTGCCGAAGCCGGTGGAAAGCATCGGTTTGGAGTAGGAACGACCGTCATCGGCGGTAATCAACAGCAGCGGGGTTTCGCCATCGAGTTTGCGAAACTCGCGGGCCAGGTTGTAACCCGCCAGCCCGGTGCCGACGATTACGACAGGTGCGCTCATGCCTTACTCCTTGTGAGTTCTCAGTTGATTTCGATCATTTCGAAGTCCATCTTGCCGACGCCGCAGTCAGGGCACAGCCAGTCTTCCGGCACGTCCTGCCACAGGGTGCCCGGCGCGATGCCGTCGTCCGGCCAGCCATCGGCTTCGTTATAGATCAGGCCGCAGACCACACATTGCCACTTCTTCATTCAGGTACTTCCTCAGGATTCAGGCTTTAGCCGGCGCGGACGGTCGATGGTGCAGCGCTGCCGTCCGGCTCAGGGCGTTTTGTACTGATGGTACCGGCCAGATGCAAGCCTGTTCGGCGCAATGGCGGCCCGGATCAATCAAACTCGCGGTTCGCCATGGTAAGCTCGCCGCCTCATTTGCTGCCAATAATGACTCATTGTGCAACTCAAAAACGCCCCGCTGTGGCGCCTGCAAAGCCACCTGAATCCCCTCCCCGACACATCCACGCTTGACTGGCTGTTCGACGAAGGCTCCCTGACCCGCCGCCTGACGCGTCTGTCCGATGACGGCTTCAGCGTCACGCCGCTGTTCGAAGGCTGGCAGACCCTGCGCGACGACGAATGCGCGGCGCTGAACCTGGCCGAAGGCAGCGAAGGCTGGGTGCGTGAGGTGTATTTGCGCGGGCATGGCGAGGCATGGGTGTTCGCCCGCAGCGTGGCGTCGCGCAGTGCCTTGCAGGGCGACGGGTTGCATATGGATGAGTTGGGCAGCCGCTCGCTGGGCGAACTGCTGTTCTGCGATCACGCGTTCCAGCGCCGCGCCATCGAAGTCTGCCATTACCCGGAACATTGGCTGCCCGAGGATTCCCGGGCCGCCGGACTGTGGGGGCGTCGTTCGCGTTTCGACCGTGGTGCATTGAGCGTACTGGTGGCGGAGATTTTCCTGCCTACGCTGTGGGAAGCCGTCCGCGCCCGTCCGGAGAACTGCTGATGTACCAAAGCCTGCTCAAATCCCTGAATCGCCTGAACCCACGCGCCTGGGACTTCATCCAACTGACCCGGATGGACAAGCCAATCGGCATTTATCTGCTGCTGTGGCCGACGCTTTGGGCGCTGTGGATTGCCGGTAAAGGTTCGCCTTCGCTGGCCAACGTCGTGATTTTCGTTCTCGGCGTGGTGCTGACCCGTGCCGGCGGCTGCGTCATCAATGACTGGGCCGACCGCAAGGTCGACGGCCATGTGAAGCGCACCGCCGAACGCCCGCTGGCCGCCGGGCGGATCAGCTCGAAAGAGGCGCTGGTGTTCTTCGCCCTGCTGATGGGCGTGAGTTTCCTGCTGGTGCTGTGCACCAACGCCGCGACCATCTGGCTGTCGCTGGGCGGCCTGGCGCTGGCGTTTACCTATCCGTTCATGAAGCGCTACACCTATTACCCGCAGGTGGTGCTGGGCGCGGCGTTTTCCTGGGGCATGCCGATGGCGTTCACCGCCGAAACCGGTGAGCTGCCGGCGACCGCCTGGCTGCTGTGGATCGCCAACCTGCTGTGGACGGTGGGCTACGACACTTATTACGCGATGACCGACCGCGACGATGACTTGAAGATCGGCGTGAAATCCACGGCCATCCTGTTCGGCGAAGCGGACCGGGTGATCATCCTGACCTTGCAGGCCCTGTCGCTGGGATGCCTGTTGCTGGCCGGATCGAAGTTCGAGTTGGGAATGTGGTTCCACCTCGGCCTGCTGGTGGCGGCCGGGTGCTACGCCTGGGAGTTCTGGTACACCCGCGATCGCGACCGGATGCGCTGCTTCAAGGCGTTTTTGCACAACCACTGGGCCGGACTGGCGATTTTCGTCGGGATCGTGCTGGATTACGCGTTCCGCTGACCTCAAAGCATCGCGGCCCGGGGCAATGCCTGCGGGCCGCGATCCGGTTTCACTGAATGGCTTACTTGTGTTCGTGAACCACGTGCCACACGTCTTTCATTCCATCGCCCTTCATTTCTCCAGGCTTCTCGTCCTTCATGAACGTATACAGCGGCTTGCCGTCGTAGGCGTACTGCATCATGCCGTCATCACGTTTGATGACCGTCCATTTGCCTTCGGCCTTGGCGCCCGCCGGAGCCATCATCGGCGGCCAGTTCTTGGCGCAATCGCCGTTGCACATCGACTTGCCGCCAGCGTCCTTGTCGAACGTATAAACGGTCATGCCTTTGTGATCGACCATCATGCCGTCTTTCATCATGGCCGGCTCGGCCGCCATCGCCAGTCCAGGCAGAGTCAGGGCGGCAGCCATCAGCAAAGCCTTAAAGGAAGCAGTCATTTGAGTCATGGAAACCTTCTTTTGTGGTTGTCAGGATTCGGACTTAGAGCTTAGTTCAGGATCTGCACAATCGCCGCCGGACTAAAATACTGTCACACGACTGCAATAATTCCGTTATCTAATGCGGCGCAAGACAGTTAAATGACAAGAGGATTAAGGCATGGTTGGCAGGAGCATTCTGATCGTCGACGACGAAGCGCCCATTCGCGAAATGATCGCCGTTGCGTTGGAAATGGCCGGCTATGACTGCCTCGAGGCAGAGAACTCGCAGCAGGCGCACGCCATTATCGTCGACCGTAAACCGGACCTGATCCTGCTCGACTGGATGCTGCCCGGCACCTCCGGCATCGAGCTGGCCCGCCGCCTCAAGCGTGACGAGCTGACCGGGGACATCCCGATCATCATGCTCACCGCGAAGGGCGAAGAGGACAACAAGATCCAGGGTCTGGAAGTCGGCGCCGACGACTACATCACCAAACCGTTTTCCCCACGCGAACTGGTAGCACGCCTCAAGGCCGTGCTGCGTCGCGCCGGTCCGACCGATGGCGAAGCGCCGATCGAAGTCGGCGGCCTGCTGCTCGACCCGATCAGCCACCGCGTGACCATCGACGGCAAACCTGCCGAGATGGGCCCGACCGAATACCGTCTGCTGCAATTCTTCATGACCCACCAGGAACGCGCCTACACCCGTGGCCAGTTGCTGGACCAGGTCTGGGGCGGCAACGTCTATGTTGAAGAGCGCACGGTCGACGTGCACATCCGACGCCTGCGCAAGGCGCTCGGCGACGCCTACGAAAATCTGGTACAAACCGTGCGCGGCACTGGCTATCGGTTCTCCACCAAGGCCTGAGCCGAGCGCCCTCCCCGCAGACAAGGACCGCATTTTCCGTGAACCAAAACTGGCATGGCACCCTGATTCGCCACATGCTGTTGCTGGTCACCGGCTGCCTGGTGATCGGCCTGATCACCGGCTACTACGGCTGGAGTCTGGCGGCGGGACTGGGCCTGTACCTGGCCTGGACGCTCAAGCAACTGCTGCGCCTGCACGAATGGCTGCGCCTGCACCAACCCGATGAAGCACCGCCCGACGGCTATGGCCTGTGGGGCGAAGTGTTCGACAGCATCTACCACCTGCAACGCCGCGACCAACGGGTACGCGGACGCCTGCAAGCGGTGATCGACCGCGTTCAAGAGTCCACCGCCGCGCTGAAAGACGCAGTGATCATGCTCGACAGCGACGGCAACCTGGAATGGTGGAACCGCGCCGCCGAAACCCTGCTCGGTCTGAAAACCCCACAGGACAGCGGCCAACCGGTGACCAACCTGGTCCGCCATCCGCGCTTCAAGGAATACTTCGAGCAGGAAAGCTACGCCGAACCGCTGGAAATCCCCTCGCCGACCAACGATCGCGTACGCATCCAGCTGTACCTCACGCGCTACGGCAACAACGAACACTTGATGCTGGTGCGCGACGTCACGCGCATCCATCAGCTGGAACAAATGCGCAAAGACTTCATCGCCAACGTCTCCCATGAGCTGCGTACCCCGCTAACGGTGATCTGTGGCTACCTGGAAACCCTGCTCGACAACGTCGAGGAAGTGAACCCGCGCTGGAGCCGCGCCCTGCAGCAGATGCAGCAACAGGGCGGGCGTATGCAAACCCTGCTCAACGACTTGCTGCTGCTGGCCAAACTGGAAGCCACCGATTACCCGTCGGACAACCAGCCCGTGCATATCGACACCCTGCTGCAGTCGATCAAGAGCGATGCGCAGCAGTTGTCAGGCTCGAAGAATCAGCGCATCACCCTGGAAGCCGACACCCGCATCCTGCTCAAGGGCAGCGAGGCGGAACTGCGCAGTGCGTTTTCCAACCTGGTGTTCAACGCCGTCAAATACACCCCGGCCGAAGGCAATATCCGCATCCGCTGGTGGGGCGACGATCAGGGCGCGCACCTGAGCGTGCAGGATTCCGGGATCGGCATCGACAGCAAACACCTGCCGCGCCTGACCGAACGCTTCTACCGCGTCGACTCCAGCCGCAACTCCAATACCGGCGGCACGGGCCTGGGTCTGGCCATCGTCAAACACGTATTGCTGCGCCACCGCGCGCGGATGGAGATCAGCAGCGTGCCCGGCCACGGCAGCACATTCACCTGCCATTTCGCCCCGGCGCAGGTCGCTCAGGCACGGGTCATCAGCGCCGCTGAGTAATGCCGGACTAGGCAATCGCCAGGTCAGCCGCTACATTGGCTGACTTGCGCCTGCCTTTCAGGCGCGATTTCTTCTCTCTTACGAATCACACGGAACCCGCAAAACTCCATCATGGACCCTTCCCCTGGCTTGTCCCTCGCTACCATTTTCGCCGATTTCGGCATGATTCTTTTCGCTCTGATCCTGGTTCTGCTCAACGGCTTCTTCGTTGCGGCGGAGTTCGCCATGGTCAAACTGCGCTCGACCCGGGTCGAAGCCATCGCTGAACAGCACGGCTGGCGCGGGCACATCCTGCGCACGGTGCACAGTCAGCTCGATGCTTACCTCTCGGCGTGCCAGCTCGGTATCACCCTCGCCTCCCTCGGTCTGGGCTGGGTCGGTGAGCCGGCGTTTGCGCACATTCTCGAGCCGCTGCTGAGCGCGGTCGGCGTGCAGTCGGCCGAAGTCGTCAAAGGCATCTCGTTCTTCACAGCGTTCTTCATCATTTCCTACCTGCACATCGTGGTCGGCGAGCTCGCACCCAAATCCTGGGCGATCCGCAAACCCGAACTGCTGTCGCTGTGGACGGCGGTGCCGCTGTACCTGTTCTACTGGGCCATGTACCCGGCGATCTATCTGCTCAACGCCAGCGCCAACACCATCCTGCGCATCGCAGGGCAAGGTGAACCCGGCCCGCATCACGAGCACCACTACAGCCGTGAAGAACTGAAACTGATCCTGCACTCCAGCCGTGGCCAGGACCCGAGCGACCAAGGCATGCGCGTGCTGGCCTCGGCGGTGGAAATGGGCGAGCTGGAAGTGGTCGACTGGGCCAACTCCCGGGAAGACCTGATCACCCTCGAGTTCAACGCCCCGCTGAAAGAAATCCTGGCGATGTTCCGTCGCCACAAGTTCAGCCGCTATCCGGTGTACGACAGCGAGCGCCAGGAGTTCGTCGGCCTGCTGCACATCAAGGATCTGCTGCTGGAACTGGCGGCGCTGGATCACATCCCCGAGTCGTTCAACCTCGCCGAACTGACCCGTCCGCTGGAGCGCGTATCGCGGCACATGCCGCTGTCGCAGTTGCTGGAGCAGTTCCGCAAGGGCGGCTCGCACTTCGCCGTGGTCGAAGAGGCCGACGGCAACATCATCGGCTACCTGACCATGGAAGACGTGCTGGAAGTGCTGGTCGGCGATATCCAGGACGAACACCGCAAGGCCGAGCGCGGCATCCTCGCCTATCAGCCGGGCAAGTTGCTGGTGCGGGGTGATACGCCGCTGTTCAAGGTCGAGCGCCTGCTGGGTATCGACCTGGATCACATCGAAGCCGAAACCCTCGCCGGGCTGATCTACGAAACCCTGAAACGGGTGCCGGAAGAGGAAGAAGTGCTGGAAGTCGAAGGCCTGCGGATCATCATCAAGAAGATGAAGGGCCCGAAAATCATTCTGGCCAAGGTACTGATGCTCGACTGACGGGGATTACCGCTTGCCCAACGCAAAGTTGGGCAACGCCCCCAGCGGCTGGTTGAACTGATACGGAATCGATACCAGCCCCCCTCCTGTATTGCGCTGCACTACGAAGTGCAGGTGCGGGCCGCTGCTGTTGCCGGTATTGCCGGACAGCGCCAGCGGACTGCCCACCGCCACTCGCTGACCTTCCCGCACACCCACCGACCCTTGCTTGAGGTGCAGGTACACGCCCATCGTGCCGTCGTCGTGCAGCACCCGCACGAAATTGCCGGAAGGATCGGTGCCGCGCCCGCTCTGGGAATTCTCGGTCTTCACCACCACCCCGGCCCGCGCCGCGATGATCGGTGTGCCGACCGGCATGGCGATGTCCATCGCGTATTTGTTCTTCGGCCCGTAATGGCTGTAGTCGCCATTGGCACCCTGACTCAGACGGAATGGCCCGCCACGCCACGGAAACGGATAGCGATAGCTCTGAGCGGCGCCAGCGGGGTCGCCGAGGGAATACTGGAACATCGGCGTGTACACCAGCGGCTTGCCACCGGACACCGCCGTCAGCAACGCCAGCCGCGTATTGCTGCGCGCCGGCAGCACCCGGCGGATTGTTTCAGCCGGTGCGCCACGCACGTTGCTCATCCCGGTAAACGCCAGTGCAACCTCGACCGGCGCATACAGGTCGTTGCGCACGAACACCACGTCCGTGCCCTTCTGCTTCTTGATGTCGAGATAGACCTGGCGTTCGAGGCGCTCGACCATCCGGTCCTGAAATACGAACACCTGGGAACCTTTGCTCGGACGGTCGCTGTACGAAACCACTCCGTTGGCATCGGTGGATTTGTAGATCGTCATGGCCACGGTCGAGGTGGAGGCCATGAACAGACCACAGAAAAACAGCAGGCGCAGGGGCATGGGCAAAAGTTCTGTCGAGTGAGGCCTGGGATTGAGCCTAGCAGCTGAAGCAGACCAGGCTAGTCGACAGATGTTTCAAATTTGGCACAGCACAAAACAAAAGGTCGCAGCCCAAGGCATCCCCCGCATCGGAATACCATCCGTTGCGGGGGATGCCACAGGCTGCGACCTTTTTGGCCGCGACGCTTACGCGCCCGGAACGAAGTGCTTCTGCGCCGTGCCGCGTGCGATCAGGCGGGAGATGTAGTCGAGCTTCTGCGCGTCCTGGTCGACGAAACGGAAGGTCAGTTGCAGCCAGTCGCTGTCGGCTTTCTGCTCATGCGCCACGATGGCGTGCAGGTAGCCGTTGAGGCGGGCGATTTCGGCGTTGTCGCCCTGCTCCAGATCGAGCACGGCGCTGTCGAGGATCTGCGGCAGGGTGTCGGTGCGTTTCACTACCAACAGCGCTTCCTTGATGCTCAGGGCCTTGATCACGCACTGCTGGGTGCCGCTTGGCAGGCGCAGTTGGCCCTGGCCACGACCGCTGGCCGGAGCGGCGGAGGCTGTCGGTGCTTTCACGGGCGGGCTGTTGAGCAGGCCACGCTGTGGCGCGGCGGCTGGTGCCGGGGCCGCAGCGGCAGGCTTGGCAAACGGATTCACGGGAGCTGCCGCCGGTGCGGAACCGATGACTGCTGCCTTGCCGCCCGTCAACGCGCTCAGGGAGTCGTTGCCGAACGCCGAGTTCATCTTGGTCGGGGCGCTGTTCATCAGGGTGTCGAGCTTGCCGACCTTGTTCAGGGCCTGCTTGACCTTGGTCAGCAGTTGCTCGTTGGTGAACGGCTTGCTGACGTAGCCGGAAACGCCGGCCTGAATCGCCTGTACTACGTTTTCCTTGTCGCCACGGCTGGTGACCATGACGAACGGCATGGTCTTGAGATTGTCCTGCTCACGGCACCAGGTCAGCAGTTCAAGACCGGACATTTCCGGCATTTCCCAGTCGCACAGGACCAGGTCGAACGCTTCCTTGGCCAGCATGGCCTGAGCCTTTTTACCGTTGACGGCGTCCTCGGTGCGGATCCCCGGGAAGTAATTACGCAGGCACTTTTTCACCAGGTCACGAATGAACGATGCATCGTCCACGACCAACACACTGATCTTGCTCATCCAACACCCCTATTAAAATCCCGGCAAGCATAACGCTGGCTGATGGCACATTGCCAAAACTCTTCAGTCACGCCGGGACTTTTCGTTCGCGGGTGCTGCTTTTTAATTCGCTTTTTAACTCGGTTCTGCCTTCTGAAAAGCAGAAACAAAAACGCCCGGCCAAAGGGCCGGGCGCTTTTCTCAGGCAATCTTACTTATCGTCAGCATCGCCCGGAACATTAGCGGTTTCACCACTTGTTCCTTCAACTTCTTCCTTCATGCGCTTGAGGCCCATGTGGCGCACGTCGGTGCCGCGTACCAGGTAAATCACCAGTTCCGAGATATTGCGCGCGTGATCGCCGATCCGCTCCAGCGAACGCAGCACCCAGATAATGCTCAAGACCCGCGAGATAGAGCGTGGGTCTTCCATCATGTAGGTCGCCAGCTCACGCAGGGCAGTCTTGTATTCGCGGTCGATGATCTTGTCGTACTGCGCCACCGACAACGCCAGATCGGCGTCGAAGCGGGCAAACGCGTCCAGCGCATCACGGACCATGTTGCGCACCTGGTCGCCGATGTGACGCACTTCGACGTAACCGCGCGGCGCTTCACCTTCTTCGCACAGCTGGATTGCACGACGGGCAATCTTGGTCGCTTCGTCACCGATGCGTTCCAGGTCGATCACCGACTTGGAGATGCTGATGATCAGACGCAGGTCGGACGCCGCCGGTTGACGACGGGCCAGAATGCGCAGGCATTCTTCGTCGATGTTGCGTTCCATCTGGTTGATCTGGTCGTCGATCTCGCGCACTTGCTGGGCCAGACCCGAGTCGGCTTCGATCAGCGCGGTGACCGCGTCATTGACCTGCTTCTCGACCAGCCCGCCCATGGCCAGGAGGTGGCTGCGCACTTCTTCCAGTTCGGCGTTGAACTGCGCGGAAATGTGGTGGGTAAGGCCTTCTTTACTAATCATGTTGGCGTCCTTGGAGCGTCCGGTAAGGTGCGGCGGGCCGCAGCGTCAATTCAGTGAGCAACAACCAGTGTCTGCTAGCCGTAACGACCGGTGATGTAGTCTTCGGTCTGCTTCTTGGCCGGATTGGTGAACAGGGTATCGGTGTCGCCGAATTCCACCAGTTTGCCCATGTACATGAACGCCGTGTAGTCGGACACCCGCGCCGCCTGCTGCATGTTGTGGGTCACGATGACGATGGTGAACTTGGACTTGAGCTCGTAGATCAGCTCTTCGACTTTCAGGGTCGAGATCGGGTCGAGGGCCGAGCACGGTTCGTCGAGCAGCAGCACTTCCGGCTCCACGGCGATGGTACGGGCGATCACCAGACGCTGCTGCTGACCACCGGACAGGCCGAGAGCCGAGTCATGCAGACGGTCTTTCACTTCGTCCCACAGGGCCGCGCCTTTCAACGCCCACTCGACGGCTTCGTCGAGGATGCGCTTCTTGTTGATGCCCTGGATGCGCAGGCCGTAGACCACGTTCTCGTAGATAGTCTTCGGGAACGGGTTAGGCTTCTGGAACACCATGCCGACCCGGCGACGCAGCTCGGCCACGTCTTCGCCCTTGCGGTAGATGTTGTTGCCGTACAGGTTGATCGCGCCTTCAACGCGGCAGCCGTCCACCAGGTCGTTCATGCGGTTGAAGGTACGCAGCAGCGTGGACTTGCCGCAGCCGGACGGGCCGATGAAGGCAGTCACGCGCTGTTTCGGAATGTTCATGCTGACGTCGTACAGCGCTTGTTTCTCGCCGTAGAACAGGCTCAGGCCCGGCACTTCGATGGCTACGGTTTCCTGCTCGAGGTTCAGGCTCTGCTTGTCGCGGCCCAGGGCAGACATGTTGATGCCGTGGGTATGTGTTTCGTGCTGCATGGGAGGCTCCCTGTGCTAACAAATTCGGTTCGGTTGGCTGCCGGGAATCAGGCCGGCAGCCCTTCAATTCTTGTAACGGCGATCAGCTGTCCAGTGCCTTGTACTTCTCGCGCAGGTGGTTACGAATCCACACCGCCGACAGGTTGAGCACCGCAATCACCAGCACCAGCAGCAACGCGGTGGCGTACACCAGCGGTCGTGCGGCTTCGACGTTCGGGCTCTGGAAGCCGACATCATAAATATGGAAGCCCAGGTGCATGATCTTCTGGTCCAGGTGCAGGTACGGGTAGTTGCCATCCACCGGCAGCGACGGCGCCAGTTTCACCACACCCACCAGCATCAGCGGCGCCACTTCACCGGCGGCGCGGGCCACCGCGAGGATCATGCCGGTCATCATGGCCGGGCTGGCCATCGGGATCACGATCTTCCACAGGGTTTCAGCCTTGGTCGCGCCGAGTGCCAGCGAACCCTCACGCACGGTGCGAGGAATCCGCGCCAGGCCTTCTTCGGTGGCCACGATCACCACCGGCACCGCCAGCAGCGCCAGGGTCAACGAAGCCCAGAGCAGACCCGGCGTACCGAAGGTCGGCGCCGGCAGCGCTTCCGGGAAGAACAAGCGGTCGACCGAACCACCGAGTACGTAGACGAAGAAGCCCAGGCCGAACACGCCGTAGACAATCGCCGGAACGCCAGCAAGGTTGTTCACCGCGATCCGGATGATCCGGGTCAGGGCGTTCTGCTTGGCGTATTCGCGCAGGTACACCGCCGCCAGCACGCCGAACGGGGTCACGATCATCGCCATGATCAGGGTCATCATCACGGTGCCGAAGATCGCCGGGAAGATCCCGCCTTCGGTGTTCGCTTCACGCGGGTCGTCGGACAGGAACTCCCAGATCTTGCTGAAGTAGAAACCGACCTTGGTCAAGGTGCTCATGGCGTTCGGCTGGTAGGCGTGAACCACCTTGCCCAAACCGATTTCGATTTCCTTGCCGTTGGCATCACGAGCGGTCAAAGCGTCACGGTTGAACTGCGCGTGCAGGTCGGCCAGGCGTGCTTCTACGTCTTGATAGCGGGCGTTCAGCTCGGCGCGCTCGGCATCCATGTCCGCTTGCGCGGTGGCGTCGAGTTTGCCTTCCAGCTCCAGTTTGCGACCGTGCAGACGGATGCGCTCGAGACCGGCGTTGATCGCGCCGATGTCGGTTTTTTCCAGCGACTTCAGCTGCGCGGCGAGGCCGTTCACGCGGTTGATCCGCGCTTGCAGCTCAGGCCAGGCCGCTTCGCCTTCGGTGATCACCTTGCCGTCCTGTTTGACGTTGACCAGGTAGCCGTAGAAGTTGCCCCACTCGCGACGCTCGATCGCCATCAGTTCTGGTGGCGTGGTCTGGTTGGTCAGCCACTCGCCGACGATCCAGGTGAAGTCGTTGCCGTTCAGGTCACGGTTGCCGACCTTGATCAGCTCGCGGGTCATGAATTCCGGGCCGGCGTCCGGCACCGGCAGACCGGCGCTTTTCAGACGTGCACGCGGCACTTCTTCTTTCTGCACCACTTCGCCGACGACCAGGTGATTGGCCTGGCCCGGCACGTCGTAGCTGGCATGCACCAGATCCGCCGGCCAGAAGTGACCCAGACCGCGCACGGCAATCACCGCCAGCAGGCCAATGGTCATGATGACCGCGATGGACACCGCGCCACCGCTGATCCAGACGCCCGGGGCGCCGCTCTTGAACCATCCATTCAGGGAGTTCTGTTTCACAGACTTCTACCTTTCTTAAAGCGACGAGTATTTCTTGCGCAGACGCTGACGAATCAGTTCCGCGAGGGTGTTCATGACGAAGGTGAACAACAGCAGCACCAGCGCCGAGAGGAACAGCACGCGGTAGTGGCTGCCGCCGACTTCCGACTCCGGCATTTCCACCGCGACGTTGGCGGCCAGGGTGCGCAGGCCTTCGAACAGGTTCATTTCCATGACCGGGGTGTTGCCGGTGGCCATCAGCACGATCATGGTTTCACCGACCGCACGGCCCATGCCGATCATCAGCGCCGAGAAAATGCCCGGGCTGGCGGTCAGGATCACCACGCGAGTCATGGTCTGCCACGGCGTGGCACCGAGGGCCAGCGAGCCCAGGGTCAGGCCGCGCGGCACGCTGAACACGGCGTCTTCGGCGATGGAGTAGATGTTCGGGATTACCGCGAAGCCCATGGCCAGACCGACCACCAGTGCGTTGCGCTGGTCGTAGGTGATGCCCAGGTCGTGGGAGATCCACATGCGCATGTCACCGCCGAAGAACCAGTTCTCCATGAACGGGCTCATGTACAGCGACAGCCAGCCCACGAACAGGATCACCGGGATCAGCAGTGCACTTTCCCAGCCGTCCGGGACTTTCAGGCGGATCGACTCAGGCAGGCGGCTGAAGGTGAAACCGGCGACCAGGATGCCGATCGGCAACAGCATCAGCAGGCTGAAAATGCCCGGCAGATGCCCTTCCACATACGGTGCGAGGAACAGGCCGGCGAAGAAGCCGAGGATCACCGTCGGCATCGCTTCCATCAGCTCGATCACCGGCTTGACCTTGCGGCGCATGCCCGGGGCCATGAAGTACGCGGTGTAGATCGCAGCGGCGACGGCCAGTGGCGCAGCCAGCAGCATCGCGTAGAACGCGGCTTTCAGGGTGCCGAAAGTCAGTGGCGACAGGCTCAGTTTCGGTTCGAAATCGGTGTTGGCGGCGGTCGATTGCCAGACGTATTTAGGCTCGTCGTAGTTCTCGTACCAGACCTTGCTCCACAGCGCGCTCCACGAGACTTCCGGGTGCGGGTTGTCGAGCAGCAGCGGTTGCAGCTTGCCGCCGGCCTCGACGATCACACGGTTGGCGCGTGGCGACAGACCGAACAGGCCCTCGCCTTCGACCACCTGATCGACCAGCAAGGTGCGGTGCGCGGTGCTGTGGAACACGCCGAGCTTGCCGCTGGCATCCAGTGCCAGGAAGCCTTTGCGACGTTCTTCAGCGGTGATTTCAACGATCGGCGTCTTGCCCATCTGGAAGGTACGGATCTGCTTCAGGCGCAGTTCGCCATCGGTGTCGCGAGCCATGAACCACTGGGCCAGGCCACCGGTGGAGTCGCCGACGATCAGCGAGATACCGCCCACCAGTTGGGTAGAAGCGGTAACTTGCGCATCGGCGTTTTCCAGTAGTTTGTAGCGACCGTTGAGGCTCTTGTCGCGCAGGCTGAACACATCGGCCTGGGCACGACCGTTGATCACGTAGAGCCATTGCTGACGCGGATCGACGAAGATGTTTTTCACAGGCTCGGTCATCTGCGGCAGATCGATACGCTTCTGCTCGTTGGTGACTTCACCGGTCATCATGTTTTCTTCGCTGGTCAGCGACAGCACATTGAGTTGCGAACCGGTGGAGCCGACCAGCATCAGGGTCGAGTCGGTGGCGTTGAGGCTGACGTGCTCCAGCGCACCGCCGCTCTCGTTGAGCGCAATCGGCGTCTCGCCGTACGGGAACTCGACCGCCGGAGTGATGGTTTTCTTGCCATCCGGGTAGCTGACTTTATAGGTGTGACGGAACACCAGCGCCTGACCGTTGGACAGGCCCACGGCCACCAGCGGATGACCCGGCTGGTCTTCACCGATGGAGGTCACACTGGCGCCGGCCGGAACCGGCAGATCGACGCGCTTCAATTCAGCGCCACTGTCGATGTCGAAGAACAGCGCCTGGCCCTTGTCGGAAACGCGCATGGCCACCTGATTCTGCTCTTCGAGCGAAATCATCAGCGGCTTGCCAGCGTCCTGCATCCAGGCCGGGGTGATTGCATCTTTCGCAGTCAGGTCAGCACCTTTGAACAGCGGCGCGACCACGTAGGCGAGGAAGAAGAAGATCAGGGTGATGGCTGCCAGCACCGCCAGACCGCCAACGAGGACGTACCAGCGGGTGAAGCGATCCTTGAGCGCGCGAATGCGGCGCTTGCGTTGCAACTCAGGCGTATTGAAGTCAATGCGCTTGGGAGGGTTCGTAGTCATTTTGGAATTGGCCAGATCATTCATGCGCACACCCTAGCGATCCTGTATGACAGAAAGATGACAATGCAGTGACGCACCAAATCCGCCGCCAGCAGGGCACTGGCAGTGGATAAAAGAATTCGGGGAGTGTGGGAGCCGGGCCGCTTGCGGGCCGGGCCCCACACGTGAGTCAGGCGGGGTTCACCCCTGACTCAGTTTGTTACTTTTTTGCGACTTCAGCGCCGCCTTCCTGCAGGCCCAGGTCAGCCAGTGCTTTTGCAGCAACCTTGGCTGGCAGTGGGATGTAGCCGTCTTTCACTACCACTTCCTGGCCCTGTTTCGACAGAACCAGTTTCACGAACTCGGCTTCCAGCGGGGCCAGAGGCTTGTTCGGGGCTTTGTTGACGTATACGTACAGGAAACGGGACAGCGGGTACTTGCCGTTCAGGGCGTTTTCTTCGGTGTCTTCGATGAAATCGGTGCTGCCTTTCTTCGACAGAGCAACGGTTTTCACGCTGGCGGTCTTGTAGCCGATGCCCGAGTAACCGATGCCGTTCAGCGAGGAGCTGATCGACTGCACGACCGAAGCCGAGCCTGGTTGTTCGTTGACGTTAGGCTTGTAGTCACCTTTGCACAGGGCTTCTTCCTTGAAGTAGCCGTAGGTGCCGGATACCGAGTTGCGACCGAACAGCTGAACCGGCTTGTTGGCCAGGTCGCCGGTCACGCCCAGGTCACCCCAGGTTTTCACTTCGGCTTTGGCGCCGCACAGACGGGTGGACGAGAAGATCGCGTCAACCTGTTCCATGGTCAGGTGCTGGATCGGGTTGTCCTTGTGCACGAATACAGCCAGGGCGTCCACGGCAACCGGGATAGCGGTTGGCTTGTAGCCGTACTTCTGTTCGAAGGCCGCCAGTTCGGTGTCCTTCATCTTGCGGCTCATCGGGCCCAGGTTGGAGGTGCCTTCGGTCAGCGCAGGTGGCGCGGTGGCGGAGCCAGCGGCCTGAATCTGGATGTTTACGTTCGGGTATTCTTTTTTGTAGTTCTCGGCCCACAAGGTCATGAGGTTGGCCAGGGTATCGGAGCCGACGCTGGACAGGTTGCCCGACACACCAGTGGTCTTGGTGTAGCTCGGGATCGACGGGTCAACAGCGGCGAACGCGTTGGCGGTCGCAACGCCAGCAGCGACAAAAGTCATTGCCGCCATCAAACGCTTCAGTTTCATGCCTTACTCCTAGCAGATAGGGGGTGTTAAGTCGGGGCCAAGTATCAGCAGGCCGTGTGAACACTCTATGGCTGAAATATGACAATTGGATGAAAGGCCAGCATCCCCTGTCGGAAGGCTGGCCTTTCAGTTGTAACCGAACGTGTGAGGCTGATTCAGCGGCGTGATTCAGCGGCCCTTGCTCCACAACCAGGCGCCGACCAGGATCCCCATCCCGCACAGCACCGCCACGTAATAGGCAGGCCCCATCGCGCTTTCCTTCAGCAGCAGGCTGACCACCATCGGGGTCAGGCCGCCGAAGATGGCGTAAGCGACGTTATAAGAGAAGGACAGACCGCTGAAGCGCACCACCGGCGGGAACGCCTTGACCATCACATACGGCACCGCGCCGATGGTGCCGACCAGAAAACCGGTCAGCGCATACAGCGGGAACAGCCAGTTCGGGTGATCGGCGAGGCTGTGATAGAAGGTCCAGGAGCTGATCAGCAGCCCCAGGCAACCGAACACGAATACTCGACCGGCACCAAAGCGATCCGCCAGTGCACCGGAAATGATGCAGCCCAGGCTCAGGAATACGATCGCCAGGCTGTTGGATTGCAGCGCGGTGGTCGGCGAGAAGTGATAGACCGTCTGCAGCACGGTCGGGGTCATCAGGATCACCACGACGATGCCGGCGGACAGCAGCCAGGTCAGCAGCATCGAGATGGCGATGGCCCCGCGATGGTCACGCAGCACCGCGCGCAGCGGCACTTCTTCGGCCAGGGCCTTGCGCTGTTGCAGTTCGGCGAACACCGGGGTTTCGTGCAGCCAGCGGCGCAGGTAGACCGAGAACAGGCCGAACACGCCACCGAGCAGGAATGGAATCCGCCAGGCGTAATCCGAGACTTCCACTGGCGTATAGATGCTGTTGATCGCGGTGGCGACCAGCGAGCCCAGCAGAATGCCGGCGGTCAGGCCGCTGGTCAGGGTCCCGCAGGCGTAACCAATGTGCTTCCCGGGTACGTGTTCGGAAACGAAGACCCACGCCCCCGGCACTTCTCCGCCAATCGCCGCACCCTGGATGACGCGCATCAACAGCAGCAGGATCGGCGCCCACATGCCGATCTGTGCATAAGTCGGTAGCAGGCCCATGATCAGGGTCGGCACCGCCATCATGAAGATGCTCAGGGTGAACATCTTCTTGCGCCCCAGCAGGTCGCCGAAGTGCGCCATGACAATCCCGCCCAACGGCCGCGCGAGGTAACCGGCAGCAAAGATGCCGAAGGTCTGCATCAGGCGCAGCCACTCAGGCATGTCGGCCGGGAAGAACAACTTGCCGACCACGGTGGCAAAGAACACGAAAATGATGAAATCGTAAAACTCCAGCGCGCCCCCCAGGGCCGATAGCGACAGAGTCTTGTAGTCATTGCGGGTCAACGGTCGTGCGGGTTGGTCGGGCTGCGCGAGGCTCGAGGGCGCTGTGGTCATGGCAAGGTCTTCTCTTATAGTCGGATCTGCCGCCACAACAACGCTGGCTGTGGCTTGGGCAGGTTCGGCACCATAGCAAATTGTTCGAAAAAGCACATAGAGGCGCGTTTTTGACGGTCGAAATGAGAACCGGACGGTCGTCGCGGAGTCTACCGACCGATATACTCGCAATCCTGCTCCTGCTTGTAAGGGGTTGCTGTGCGAAAACGTCGTTGGTCGCCTTGGCGCGTGGATCCAGCCGGTTTCGCAGAGTTTCCCTTTAGGCGCCTTATGGAAAACGTGACGAACGTAGTATGTTCGGTGCTGAATCGTTTTTCCTGAAGACGGCTACCACCAGCAATACCCAACGAAGAGTCACGGGTCAGAGGCACCCCCGGCATGATAGAGCTCGAACAAGAAGATCCGATCCCGCAAGGCGACCTGGCCCTGCAAATCACCGCGCTTCCTCGCGAAACCAACGGCTTTGGCGATATTTTCGGCGGCTGGCTGGTAGCACAGATGGACCTGGCCGGCACTGCAATGGCCAGCCGCGTCGCCGGTGGCCGTGTCGCGACCGTTGCCATTGATCGCATGGCGTTTCTGGTGCCGGTAGCTGTCGGCGCGCAATTGTCCTTTTATACCCAGACCCTGGAAATCGGTCGCAGCTCGATCCAGATGATGGTCGAGGTGTGGAGCGACGACCCGCTGTCCAGCGAGTGGCGTAAAGTGACCGAAGCGGTGTTCGTGTTCGTGGCCATCGATGGCAGCGGTCGCACCCGTTCGGTTCCGCCACGCGCACGTTAAACCTCGCGGCCGTTTGAAGGTCGATAGTCGTCCCAAGTTGCTGATTCGAGAGTTGTCCCATGAACACGCCCAACGTTGAAGCCGTGAAACTGGATGAACTGAACTGCTGGCGCATCCGCCACGGTCAGGCCGAAGTGCTGGTCGCCCAGCAAGGCGCGCACATCCTCAGTTATCAGGTGGACGGCCAGCCGCCGCTGATCTGGCTGAACGACAAGGCCGTGTTCAAGACCGGCAAGAGCATCCGCGCCGGCGTGCCGGTGTGCTGGCCGTGGTTCGGCGTCTTCGCCCGCAACCCGCAGAGCGTTCAGGCGATGCGTGTGAGCGAAGAGCCGGCCGCCGCTCACGGTTTTGTCCGGGCGATGGATTGGGAGCTGGGCGGTATCGAAACCGAGGGCGAAAGCCTGAAAGTGGAGTTCAAGCTGCCCTACCCCGAAGGTGGTTTCCCGGGTTGGCCGCATCAGGTCGATCTGACCCTGACCCTGCGCCTCGATGATCAACTGCACATCAACCTGACCAGCCACAACCGTGGCACCGACACCGTCAGCATCAGTCAGGCGTTGCACAGCTACTTCGCCGTCAGCGATGTGCGCAACGTGCGCGTCGAAGGCTTGGACGGCCTGGATTACATCGAGACCCTGGATGACTGGAAGACGCACAACCAGCACGGTGACTTGCGCTTTGCCGGGGAAACCGACCGCATCTACCTCGACGCTCCGCCGCACCTGAGCATCGTCGATCCGGCCTGGGAACGGCGTATTGTGCTGACCGCTACCGGTTCACGCACGGCGGTGATCTGGAACCCGTGGATCGACCGCGCCGCCGCGTTCAGCGACATGGACAACGATGGCTGGCAGCGCATGCTGTGCATCGAGACGGCGAACGTGATGGACGATGTGGTGACCTTGGCACCGGACGCCAGCCACACCATGGGTGTCAGCGTCGGCAGCCAGCCACTCTGAAAACAAAAATCGCAGCCCTTGGGTTGCGATTTTTTTGCTGCTCGGGATTACAGATCCTTTTCCTGCACCACCCGCACCTTGTCCGCTTCCAGCGCATAGGCCGCATCGGCCAGGTCATTGCTGACCTTTTCGATCTTCAACGTGCCGGTCACCCACAGCGGTGTGTAGATGTCATCCAGCTTCAAACCCTTTGGATAACGCACCAGCACCAGTTGGTTCGGCGGCGGTGGCGGCACGTGGATGCAAGCGCCAGGGTACGGCACCAGGAAGAACAACGTGCTGCGGCCCTTGGCGTCGGACTCCAGCGGCACCGGATAACCGCCGATGCGGATGTGCTTGTCGTTCATCGACGCCACGGTCTTGGTCGAATACATCACTGCCGGCAGGCCCTTGGCCTGTTTCATCCCGCCCTTCTCGGTGAAGGTGCCGGTGGCTTCCGGGGAGTTGTGGTCGATTTCAGGCATGGCCTCGAGGGCTTTCTGATCCGACTTGGGCATCAGTTCCAGCCAGTCGGTTTCCGGCAGATCGCCGGCGTGGGCCAGACCGCTACCCAGCAAAAGGAGAGTCAACAGAAGACGGCGCATGAAGATGCTCGTAGGAAGGAGGAAACAGTAAATCGCCGAGCATTCTAGCCCTCTCCACCGGTTTGGCAGAGAGGGCTTTGTCGCTTTGGATCAGTTCTTTTTGATCAGGCCGTAGATCACCAGCAGGATGATCGCGCCCACCAGCGCACCGATGAAGCCTGCACCCTGGCCCGCGTGATAAATGCCCAGGGCCTGGCCGCCGTAAGTGGCTGCCAGCGAACCGCCGATGCCCAGCAGGATGGTCATGATCCAGCCCATGCTGTCATCGCCCGGTTTCAGGAACCGTGCCAGCAGGCCAACGATCAGGCCGATAAAAATGGTTCCGATAATTCCCATGGCATTTCCCTCTGATTGATTGGCTATAGCCTAGCCAGACTTTGGCATCCTGCCATCAGAGAACGGCGGCCCCTAATGGTTCCGCCGCTGCCACATGAAACTGTTGTTACTCGGCGATCAGCGCTTCGACCTTGAGGATCTGCTGCTCGAGCGTCGCCTTGTCCTTGCAACGCAGGTTGGCGTGACCGACCTTGCGCCCGGCCTTGAAAGCCTTGCCGTAGTGATGCAGGTGGCAATCGTCGATGGCGATGACTTTTTCAACCGGCGGAACGACGCCGATGAAGTTGAGCATCGCGCTCTCGCCGACCTTGGCGGTCGAACCCAGCGGCAGACCGGCTACGGCCCGCAGGTGGTTTTCGAACTGGCTGCACTCGGCGCCTTCGGTGGTCCAGTGCCCGGAGTTGTGCACGCGCGGGGCGATTTCGTTGGCCTTGAGGCCACCGTCGACTTCAAAGAACTCGAACGCCATCACGCCAACGTAGTCCAGCTGCTTGAGGACGCGGCTGGAGTAGTCTTCGGCCAGGGCCTGCAACGGGTGATCGGTACTGGCGATGGACAGCTTGAGAATGCCGCTGTCGTGGGTGTTGTGCACCAATGGATAGAACTTCGTCTCGCCATCACGGGCGCGCACGGCGATCAGCGACACTTCGCCGGTGAACGGCACGAAGCCTTCCAGCAGGCAGGCCACGCTGCCCAGCTCGGCGAATGTGCCGACCACGTCTTCAGGCTTGCGCAGGACTTTCTGGCCCTTGCCGTCGTAACCCAGGGTGCGGGTTTTCAGCACGGCAGGCAGGCCGATCGAAGCGACGGCGGCGTCCAGATCGGCTTGCGACTGGATGTCGGCGAACGCCGGGGTCGGGATCCCCAGGTCCTTGAACATGCTCTTCTCGAACCAGCGGTCGCGAGCGATGCGCAGGGCTTCAGCGCTCGGGTAGACCGGCACGAATTGCGAAAGGAACGCCACGGTTTCAGCCGGGACGCTTTCGAACTCGAAGGTCACCAGATCGACTTCATCGGCCAGCTGACGCAGGTGATCCTGATCGCCGTAATCGGCCCGCAGGTGTTCGCCCAGTGCAGCGGCGCAAGCGTCCGGCGCAGGGTCGAGGAAAGCGAAGTTCATGCCCAGCGGGGTGCCCGCCAGGGCCAACATGCGACCCAACTGGCCGCCACCGATTACACCGATCTTCATCTCAACAACCTCAGGCAATACGTGGGTCTGGATTGTCCAGGACGCTGTCTGTCTGCTCGGCACGGAAGGTCTTCAGCACCGCGTGGAATTGTGGATGCTTGGCGCCCAGGATGCTCGCCGACAGCAAGGCTGCGTTGATCGCGCCCGCCTTGCCGATAGCCAGGGTGGCAACCGGGATGCCGGCCGGCATCTGCACGATCGACAGCAACGAATCGACGCCCGAAAGCATCGCCGACTGCACCGGTACGCCCAGCACCGGCAGATGGGTCTTGGCCGCACACATGCCAGGCAGGTGAGCCGCGCCACCGGCACCGGCGATGATCACCTCGATGCCGCGGCCTTCAGCCTCTTCAGCGTACTGGAACAGCAGATCCGGGGTGCGGTGGGCGGAAACCACCTTGACCTCGTACGGGATGCCGAGCTTTTCCAGCATATCGGCGGTGTGGCTAAGGGTGGACCAATCGGACTTGGAGCCCATGATCACGCCAACCAGTGCACTCATCGTCGCGCCTCTTCTCTCTGGGCGCCCGCAGGCGCGTCAAAAACAACAAGCCACGCAGAGTGCGTGGCTTGTTGTAGGAAAAATGGCCGGACGAACCGGCCGAAGGCCGCGCAGTATACCGCAAAGAAAGCAATAAACAGCCCCCGTTGCGACCATCTGTCATCTGCCCGGAACCCCACATTTTGCTGACTCGAGGTTCAAGAATATTTCTTCGATGTTTCATGTGCGAAAGAATGGTCAACGGGTTGAATGGAAAGCTTACTTAAACTCCCGTATGGCTTCATGCAATAAAATTCAAAACATCCGTCAGATCCACACAAAAATTAAATGCTATATAAGCAACCACACAACTAAAACACAGGAAAATCAAAAAACCAAAAACAAAACCACGAACAACTGACAGCAACAAACTTATATTTCAATCACTTTCAAAATCGTTGCGGTCTAATAGTCGGAACCCTCACACCTGCTTACAACCACCAAGTCAATTGAAACCATCAAAAGGATTTGAACATGACCAACCAGTCTTTAACACTGAATGTCTTCATCCATGAGGACTTATCGAACTACAGCAGATACAAATTGTACGAAACCCATTTCTCCTGGTTTTCCGATGAAATCCAGAGCCTCTCCGGCCGTAAAATTTCAGTCAATATGTTCAGCCCGTCAGAAGCAAAGTCCTTGAGTGACTTTTATTATAAAAACATCTCTGCCGCTGTTTCTTTGAACGCCTGGGGAGAAAAGCTGAAAAACCATTTTGGCTCCCAACTCCTGGATGACTCGCACGCACGATTCAACAAGTACTTATTGCTGACCCGCACTGATATAAACCCCAGCATATTGGGTATTGCTCAATTCAAGGGCTCTGCGGGTATAGCTTCGATAACAAGTGACATGACCCCTGCTCACGAAGCGGGCCACATGTTCGGCGCAACTCATGAAGACAGCGAGGTTCTGTACAACGGTTGGTGGAGCGAAACGATCATGAGTGCTGAATCTTCCGCACTTCGTAGCGATGCCAACCGTTTTAGCGATAAAAACCGAGAGAACATTCGTAACTATCTGAACGCGCCAATCATCAGAAAAAGTACGCCACGTCCCGATTATGATGATGACGACTGAAACTGACTCATCCCCCTGGCAATTCTGATCATCCAATCCACATCACAAATATCCTGACAACCTGTACCCCTCCGGGTTAACCACAGGAAAAGTCAGTAAGGCTGTCGGGGGTATCTGGAAACACAGTCCTTTTGGTCAACAGCGACTGAGCGCTCTCCTGGCGGCCAGGCAGAGGCGAGAAACAACTTGCGCCTCTGCTTTCTTTCACTCAGTTATTGCCGCTCGCCGCGCCACCCTCCAATTTACGCCACAACAACCTCACATTGGCCTTGCGCACCAGTGCGCAGCGATACAGGCGAATTTCCAGCGGCACATGCCATTGCGGGCCGCCGCAGACCACCAGTTCGCCACGGGCGAGCTCGTTGCGCACGCTCAGTTGCGGCACCCAGGCAATGCCGAGGCCTTCGAGGGCCATGCTTTTCAGGCTGTCGGCCATGGCGGTTTCATAAATAGTGGTGAAGCGCAGCGCACGCTGGCGCAACAAGCCGTTCACCGAGCGCCCGAGAAACGCCCCGGCGCTGTAGGCCAGCAGCGGCACACTGGCCTCGCCTTCAAGATCGAACAGCGGTTTGCCATTGGCGTCCGCCGCGCACACTGGAAGCATTTCGGTCTGCCCCAGGTGCAGCGACGGGAAAATTTCCGGGTCCATCTGCATCGCCGCGTCCGGGTCGTAGAAAGCCAGCATCAGATCGCACCCACCTTCACGCAGCGCGTGCACCGCATCGCCGACGTTAGTCGCGACCAGCCGCGTGGCGATGTTCAGGCCTTCGTTGCGCAGTTGCGCGATCCAGCGCGGGAAGAAACCGAGCGCCAGCGAGTGCGCCGCCGCCACCTGAATCACTTCACCCTGCCCGCCCTCCAGATGATGGAGGTGACGCAGCACTTCGCCGAGCTGTTCGACCACCGTGCGCGCGGTCACCAGAAACAGTTGCCCCGCCGCCGTCAGTTCGACCGGCGTGCGCGAGCGGTTGACCAGCGTCAGCCCGAGCGCCGCTTCCAGACTGCGGATCCGCCGACTGAAGGCCGGCTGCGTCACGAAGCGCCGTTCGGCCGCCTGCGAGAAGCTGCGGGTGGCGGCCAGAGCACTGAAGTCCTCGAGCCATTTGCTTTCCAGATTCATCACGTCCTCCCGGACACGCACCAAAACAGGTCACACGTCTGCCGCGCACGCGGCGTCACACGGGCATTATGCCGAATGTGCATAGGGCAGTGTTTAACAGCATTGGCCCAAAATTTCCCACAAGCCTAGCATTCGCAGCGTTCCGGCACAGACCGGGTCCATATCGAGATGATTTCTATCATGTCCTCCGCTGCATCATTCCGCACAGAAAACGACCTGCTTGGCGCCCTCGAAGTCCCTGCTCAAGCGTATTACGGCATCCAGACCCTGCGAGCGGTGAACAACTTCCGCCTCTCGGGCGTTCCGATTTCGCACTACCCGAAGCTGGTTGTCGGTCTGGCCATGGTCAAACAGGCCGCCGCTGACGCCAACCGCGAGCTGGGTCACCTGAGCGAAGCCAAGCACGCTGCCATCAGCGAAGCCTGTGCACGTCTGATCCGCGGCGACTTCCACGAAGAGTTCGTGGTCGACATGATTCAAGGTGGCGCCGGTACCTCCACCAACATGAACGCCAACGAAGTGATCGCCAACATTGCTCTGGAAGCGATGGGTCACCAGAAAGGCGAGTACCAGTACCTGCACCCGAACGACGACGTCAACATGGCGCAGTCGACCAACGACGCCTACCCGACCGCGATCCGCCTGGGTCTGCTGCTGGGTCACGACGCGCTGCTGGCCAGCCTCGACAGCCTGATTCAGGCATTCGCGGCCAAGGGTCAAGAATTCAACCACGTCCTGAAGATGGGTCGTACCCAGCTGCAAGACGCCGTGCCGATGACCCTGGGTCAAGAGTTCCGCGCTTTCGCCACCACCATGGGCGAAGACCTGGCCCGTCTGAAGACGCTGGCCCCGGAACTGCTGACTGAAGTGAACCTGGGCGGCACTGCGATCGGCACCGGCATCAACGCCGACCCGCGCTATCAGGCCCTGGCCGTACAGCGCCTGGCGCTGATCAGCGGTCAACCGCTGGTTCCAGCCGCCGACCTGATCGAAGCCACCTCCGACATGGGCGCCTTCGTGCTGTTCTCCGGCATGCTCAAGCGCACCGCGGTCAAGCTGTCGAAGATCTGCAACGACCTGCGCCTGCTGTCCAGCGGCCCGCGTACCGGCATCAACGAAATCAACCTGCCGGCGCGTCAGCCAGGCAGCTCGATCATGCCAGGCAAGGTCAACCCGGTTATTCCGGAAGCCGTGAACCAGGTGGCATTCCAGGTCATCGGTAACGATCTGGCACTGACCATGGCAGCCGAAGGCGGCCAACTGCAACTGAACGTGATGGAGCCGCTGATCGCTTTCAAGATCCTCGACTCGATCCGTCTGCTGCAACGCGCCATGGACATGCTGCGCGAGCACTGCATCGTCGGCATCACCGCCAACGAAGCGCGCTGCCGTGAACTGGTCGAACACTCGATCGGTCTGGTCACCGCACTGAACCCGTACATCGGCTACAAAAACGCCACCCGCATCGCCCGTATCGCCCTTGAAAGCGGCCGCGGCGTGCTGGAACTGGTGCGCGAAGAAGGTCTGCTCGACGAAGCCATGCTCGCCGACATCCTGCGCCCGGAAAACATGATTGCTCCGCGTCTGGTGCCTCTGAAAGGCTGATCCGACGCGTTACTTGTAGCACCGCTCACCAGGTCGAGGGACTAGACACCTCTCACCTTTTGAGGGCTTGGAGATCATTCTCCAAGCCCTTTTTTTTAACTATTTGAAAGGACAAACGTCTTCTGTGGGAGCCATCCCGCAAAAGCCCGACGCCGGTAACGTCGGGTGTTTCAAAGCCTCGTTTCGTCGCTTGCACCACAACCGTGCAGACGGGCGCCGCACTGATCGGTATAGTGCCGCCCCTCTTCGCGTGAGCGGTCGTCGGTAACGAGGCCATAACCCATGCGAAACCCGAACTAATAACAAACCCGCGAAATGGAACCGGGACGAAACCCTCGCCTCGCCTGTCGTGCCGAACGCACACCGGTGTAACGCGATGTTTCCGACCATCCAGTATTTGCTTACACAAAAAACAGCGAGGAAAAATCCATGCTCGAAGTCATCAACGACTTCCTCTCAGGGAAAGTACTGATCGTGCTCATTGTCGGGCTCGGTAGCTACTTCACGATTCGCTCGCGTTTCGTTCAATTGCGTCACTTCTTCCACATGTTCGCGGTGTTCCGCGACAGCCTCAAAGGCAGCGCCGGGCAACTCAGCTCGTTCCAGGCCCTGATGCTCAGCCTCGCCGGCCGCGTCGGTGCAGGCAACATCGCCGGTGTCGGCATCGCCGTGACCCTCGGTGGTCCGGGTGCGGTGTTCTGGATGTGGGTGACTGCACTGGTCGGAATGTCCAGCAGCTTCTTCGAATGCACCCTGGCCCAGGTCTACAAGCGCGCCGATGGCGACGGTCTGTACCGTGGTGGCCCGGCCTACTACATCCAGCACGGCCTGAAACTCAAAGGCATGGCGGTGGTGTTCTCGATCCTGCTGCTGGTCACCTACGGCTTCGCCTTCATCGGCCTGCAGTCCTACACCGTGACCCACTCGCTGCAAAACGCCTTTGCCTTTGACCCGCAACACACCGGCATCGTCCTGGCAGTGCTGCTGGCCATCACCTTCATCGGTGGTATCAAGCGCATCGCTTCGGTGTCCGACCTGCTGGTACCGATCAAGACCCTGGCCTATATCGGCGTGACCCTGTACGTGATCGGCACCCAGATCGAACACGTGCCAGCCATGCTGGAAACCATCTTCAAGAGCGCCTTCGGTCTCGACCCGGCTTTCGGCGGCCTGCTCGGCAGCGCCATCGTCATGGGCGTGAAGCGTGGCGTGTTCGCCAACGAAGCGGGCCTGGGCAGTGCGCCGAACGTCGCCGCCGTGGCCGCCGTGAAGCACCCGGGCGCTCAGGGCGTGGTTCAGGCTTTCAGTGTGTTCCTCGACACCTTCGTGATCTGCACCTGCACCGCGCTGCTGATCCTGCTGTCGGGCTTCTACACCCCGGGGTTCGAAGGTGACGGCATCGTCCTGACCCAGAACTCGCTGGCCGCCGTAGTCGGTGACTGGGGCCGCATGTTCGTCAGCGTTGCGCTGTCGTTGTTCGTCTTCACTTGCATCCTCTACAACTACTACCTGGGCGAGAACAGCCTGCAGTTCCTCACCCGCAACCGCGCTGCGCTGATGACGTTCCGTGGCCTGGTGCTGGCGTTGGTGGTCTGGGGTTCGATGCAGGACCTGTCGACCGTGTTCGCCTTTGCCGACATCACCATGACCTGCCTGGCCTTCGTCAACCTGATGGCCCTGGCCTTGCTGTTCAAGGTCGGCATGCGTGTGATGCGCGACTACGACGAGCAGCGCCGCGCCGGCGTCAAACAACCAGTGTTCGATTCCAGCAAATTTGCCGATCTGGACCTGGACCTGAAGGCCTGGCCGACCAATCCGTCGACCGACACTCAGGCAAACGCTCAGCCGCAAGGCATCCCTGCAGCGCAACGCTGATCGGGTAAAAACCGGGCGCAGGTCTTGCGCCCGGCGTGACACAAGCAGCGGTCGGCGTCATGCTCGACCGCATGCTGTCTTCGTTCAGGAGAACTCCCCATGAATTCCTCGACCTACCCTGCCGCCCAGCACGTCATGGTGCTGTACACCGGTGGCACCATCGGCATGCAGGCCAGCGCGAACGGCCTGGCCCCGGCCTCCGGTTTCGAAGCGCGGATGCGCGATTACCTGCACAGTCAGCCTGAGCTGGTGGTGCCGCAGTGGCGTTTTCGCGAGATGTCGCCGCTGATCGACAGCGCCAACATGACCCCGACCTACTGGCAGCAACTGCGTGAAGCGGTGGTCGACGCCGTTGATGTACAGGGCTGCGACAGCGTGCTGATCCTGCACGGCACCGACACCCTGGCCTACAGCGCCGCCGCCATGAGCTTCCAGTTGCTCGGCCTGCATGCCCGCGTGTGCTTCACCGGTTCGATGCTGCCGGCCGGCGTCACCGACAGCGATGCCTGGGAAAACCTCAGCGGTGCGCTGGTCGCCCTCGGCCAGGGCCTGGCGCCGGGCGTGCATCTGTATTTCCACGGCGAACTGCTGGCGCCGACCCGTTGCGCGAAAGTGCGCAGCTTCGGCCGTCATCCGTTCAAACGTCTGGAGCGTCAGGGCGGCGGCGTGAAAGTCACCTCGCTGCCAGTCGCGCTGAACTACAACCAGCCCAAGCAACTGGCCAGGGTGGCGGTGTTGCCGCTGTTCCCGGGCATCGGCGCCGAGATCATCGACGGCCTGCTCGACAGCGGCATTCAGGGTCTGGTGCTGGAGTGCTACGGCAGCGGCACCGGGCCGAGCGACAACCCGCAATTCCTCGCCAGCCTCGGCCGGGCGCGGGATAAAGGTGTCGTCGTGGTTGCGGTCACGCAGTGCCATGAAGGTGGTGTGGAACTGGATATCTACGAAGCGGGCAGCCGCTTGCGTGGCGTTGGTGTGTTGTCCGGTGGCGGCATGACCCGTGAGGCGGCGTTCGGCAAGTTGAATGCTTTGCTGGGCTCAGGCCTTGAAACGGCCGAAGTGCGGCGCCTGATCGAACTCGATCTGTGCGGCGAACTCATCTGATCGCAACAGAGTGTGGGAGCAGCTCTGCTCCCACAGCCCGGCATGCAACTTGCTGCCGTTTCCAGCATCCCAAGGCTGGAAGTCCCCGATGCTCCACTCCCACCTCACCACCCTCAACGCCGTCTCCCTGGTACTCAACACCTTCAGGGATCAAGGTCTGTCCAGCGACGCATTGCTGGCCGGCAGCGGCATCAGCGCGGCGGATCTGAGCCGGGCCGACACCCGCATCACCACCAATCAGGAGATGCAGGTCTGCGCCAACGCAGTCGCGCTCAAGCACGACATCGGCCTGGAGCTGGGCCGGCGCATGCACGTTTCCTGCTACGGCATCCTCGGTTACGCGCTGCTGACTTGTGCCACCTTCGGTGACGCTTTGCGTCTGGCGATCCGTTATCCGGCGCTGCTGGGAACACTTTTCGAACTGAGCCTGGAGGACGACGGCGAACGCATCTGGTTCGTCGCTGCCGATTACCGCGAGAGTCCGGGGATGGCGGTGTTCAACGCGGAGTTCTGTCTGGTGTCGCTGAAAGTCATCTGCGACGACCTGCTCGGCCATCCACTGCCACTACTCGCCACCCGTTTCGAACACGCCGCGCCGGATTACCGCGACAGCTACGCCGAACACTTCAACGCACCCCTGCACTTCGGTGCCAAGGACAACGCCTTTGCCTTCGACCGGCGCTGGCTCGATCAACCGCTGCCGCTGGCCGACATCATCACCCACCAGGCCATGGCCGAACGCTGCCGCAAACAGAACACCGAGTTCACCGGCCGACAGGCGTGGCTCGGGCGGATTCGTCAGTTGCTCACTGCACAACTCAACGCCGCACCGGGGCTGGAAGGTCTGGCGCAACAGATGAACTGCTCGCCGCGCACCCTGCGTCGGCATCTGAAGGACATGGGTTGCAGCTATCAGGAACTGCTCGACGAACTGCGCTTCGAGCGGGCCAAGCAGATGCTTTGCGAGGATCAGTTACCGATCTACCGCATTGCCGAAACCCTCGGCTTCAGCGAGACTGCGAGCTTCCGCCATGCGTTCGTGCGCTGGAGCGGCGTGGCGCCGAGTCAGTTCCGCGCTTGAGATAAATCAGGCAACGCGCCACTGACTGCACTACATTACGCGGCCCGCCCCCATTGCCGGTGTTTTTGCTTGATGCTTCTTTTCCGTCGCTATTCACGCCTTGCCTTGCTCGCTGCACTGCTCAACCTGCCATTGGCCGCGCAGGCCATCGAACTGAACTGGTGGGGGCTCCCGCCACACTCGGTGGTCGACGCACCCGAATATGGCAAAACCATCATGCCGATCCCCGCCGCGGCTGAAACGCCCGGAGTTGCGAAGCCTTTGACAGGCTTGCTCAGCAGCTTTCGCGGCCTGTTCTACCTGAACGTTTACAGCGATGAAAACTACCGCGAACGTGTGCACAAACTGGGACCGATCCCATTGCTCACTGCCGACGAGTTTCACAGCTGCATCACCGAGTTTCAGTACATGAATCTGAGCTCGTCGGCCATGCGCACCGACATCGCGCCGGGTATCGTGGTCGATACCCTGAGTTTCGACTGTGTCAAAACCAGTGGCTGGGAAACCAAGCGCTACCTGCTGATCGACTGGCGCACGCCCGGTGAGCCGTTGATGGCGTTGGGGCGGGTGCGCAACGATCACCTGCTGTCCTTCCAGCCACTGCAGGAAACCTCTGCACCGGTGCTCGACACCTGGCTCAAAGGCATCGAAGGAGCCCGGGACGCCATGCGTTACAGCGTACCCGACGCCCCTCTGAGTATCGAAGTCGATCCACAGCCCTACCAGGC
The DNA here is from genome assembly GCF_059421845.1 of Pseudomonas sp. GW821-FHT02C04. Classification (NCBI taxonomy): domain Bacteria; kingdom Pseudomonadati; phylum Pseudomonadota; class Gammaproteobacteria; order Pseudomonadales; family Pseudomonadaceae; genus Pseudomonas; species Pseudomonas sp. GW821-FHT02C04. The sequence goes on from NZ_JBWKVT010000002.1 coordinate 572,771, forward strand.
TGGCGACGGCGCCCTGCAACTGTGGGAGCTGCACCAGCAACTGAGCAAGGCCAGCGACAAAGGCCCTGGACTGAAGAAAGTCGATGAGCTGTTTTTGAACCAGGACTTCCGCCGAATCGGTGCCGATCAGAAAGACTTCCCCGGCCAGCTCAACGACATTGCTTACTGGAAAAGTGAACTGGCGCCAGACGAAGGTTCCCGGCAATGGCTGCTGGAAGTAGCACGTCGCGCACCACAACGCATTCCGGTCTATCTCAACCTCGCGGATCAGGCCTGGAAAGGCTATGAAAAAGCACCTGCCTACACGACCCAATACGCATTGGCGCAGGAGTATTACCGGATTTACTGCGGTCTGCGCCTGCAGCGAAATCTGAGCGTTCCGGAGCGCGTGGTTCAGAAGCTGGGACTAGCCCAGGCCGAACCTCAGGCCTGCCAGGCACAATGGCCATTGATCGAGGCCGTGGACCAGCAGGACGAGCCGCGCGTACGACAGTTGCTCGACAGTGGCCTCCAGGCCAAAACCCTGGGCGAGGACGGCCGAAGTGCCTTGTTGCACGCACTGGATTCGCCGAACTTCGCCATCGCCCGCCTGCTGCTCGACCGTGGGGCTGAAACCAGCGGCATCAACGGCAGCGAACCGCTGGTGATGCAAGCATTCAACAAAGACCTCAAAGCCGACAAGGATCCGCAACAGGGCCAGCGAACCGAGTTTCTGCTCAATGCCGGCGCCGCCATCGACGAGCCCGATGCGCGGGGTGAGACCCTGCTGATGCAACGTACATCGCGTAAAGATGACGAGCTGTTCAACTGGCTGTTCAAGCATCCGCAAAACCTTGATCGCCGACAAAGCAAAGAACAGCGAACCGCGTTGTACGAAGCGATCTACCGCAACAACTATTCGGCAGCAAAACGTCTGGTTGAAGCCGGTGCGCAACTGAATTTTGTCTACCCTGCCGGACGTTGCCATGAACGAGACCGCCTGGATTCGGTTCTGTACCTCCTCGCCAGCCAGGCCCCCAGAGGCGACATGGATCGAGAGATCGACCACCAGCAGGTCCTTGAGCTGTTCACGCTGATGCTGGAAAAAGGGGCCGACCCAACGCTGGGTGAGCCCTGTACGGGCGATGCCTACAGCGCATTGCGCAAGATGCTGGAACAACGACAGCGTCCGGATTGGCTTGAGGTACTTGATCGCCATCAAGCCGCCATTGGCAAAACCGCGACTCGCCTCTGAATCCGAACGGCGCCCCTTCCTGGGGCGCTTTATCCGTCCAAGGGGCGAATTTCGGTCAGTTCTTTTGGCCATATCGATCCCCTTTTGGCCGCTCCTGACGTTCTCCGATTCGCCCCGCGCCGCAACACTGGGGTCAACCGAATCAGCCCTGCGGAGAACAACAAATGCTGACGATCTACTCTGACGATCACCACCTGCACCATGGCCGCTGCGAATTGATCGACGGCCAGCTCAAGCCTTGTTTCGAGATGCCGTCGCGCGCCGACCACGTGCTGCAACGGGTGAAAAACCAAAACCTCGGCCCGGTCGAAGCACCGAAGGATTTCGGCCTCGGGCCGATCGAGCGCATCCACAGCCGCGACTACCTCGACTTCTTCAAAGGCGCCTGGGCGCGCTGGACCGAATTCAACACCGACGGCGACTTGCTGCCCTACACCTGGCCGGCGCGCACCTTGCGTCAGGTCAAACCGACCAGCCTGCACGGCCAACTCGGTTATTACAGCTTCGACGGCGGCGCGCCGATCACCGCCGGCACCTGGCAAGCGGCGTACAGCGCGGCGCAAGTAGCGCTGACCGCTCAAGCGGAAATCCAGCGCGGCGCGCGCGGGGCCTTCGCCCTGTGCCGTCCGCCGGGACACCACGCTGCCGGCGATTTGATGGGTGGTTATTGCTACCTCAACAACGCCGCCATCGCAGCGCAAGCGTTCCTCGATCAGGGACACAAGAAGGTCGCGATCCTCGACGTCGACTACCACCACGGCAACGGCACCCAATCGATTTTCTACGAGCGCAGCGATGTGCTTTTCACCTCGATCCACGGCCACCCGGAAGCGGAATTCCCGTTCTTTCTCGGCTACGAAGATGAACGCGGCGAAGGCGCCGGTGAAGGCTTCAACTTCAACTATCCGCTGCCGGCGGGTTCCGGCTGGGATGTCTGGAGTGCGGCGCTGGATCAGGCCTGCCAGGAGATCGACAACTACGGCGCCGACATCATCGTCGTGTCGCTGGGCGTCGACACCTTCAAGGACGATCCGATCTCGCAGTTCAAGCTCAACAGCCCGGATTACCTGGCCATGGGCAAGCGCATCGCCGCCCTCGGCAAACCGACGCTGTTCGTCATGGAAGGTGGCTACGCGGTGGAAGAAATCGGCATCAACGCGGTGAACGTGCTCGAAGGTTTCGAACAATGAACAGACTCAAGCACTTCGTCGCGCCTGCGCTTTGTGCGGCGCTGCTGAGCGGCGCGGCCCACTCGGAAGAACGCACCCTGCGCGTCTACAACTGGTTCGACTACATCACCCCCAAGGCACTGGAAGATTTCAAGGCGCAGAACAACCAGACCAAACTGGTCTACGACATCTTCGACACCAACGAAGCACTGGAGGCCAAGTTGCTGACCGGCAACTCCGGCTATGACGTGGTGGTGCCGTCCAACGTGTTCCTGGCCAAGCAGATCGAAGCCGGGGTGTTCCAGCCGCTGGATCGCAGCCAGTTGCCGAACTGGAACCACCTCGATCCGAAACTGATGAAGCTGATCGAGGCCAACGACCCGGGCAACAAGTTCGCCGTGCCGTACATGTACGGCACTATTCTGATCGGCTTCAACCCGGCCAAGGTCAAGGCTGCACTGGGTGACAACGCGCCGGTGGACAGCTGGGACCTGATCTTCAAGGAAGAGAACATCAGCAAGCTCAAGCAGTGCGGCGTCGCCCTGCTCGACTCGCCATCGGAGATCCTGCCGTTGGCCCTGCAACACCTTGGTCTGGACCCCAACAGCAAGAACCCGGCGGACTACGCCAAGGCCGAAGCGTTGCTGATGAAGATTCGTCCATACGTGACCTACTTCCATTCGTCCAAGTACATGGCCGATATCGCCAACGGTGACATCTGTGTCGCGGTCGGTTATTCGGGCAGTTTCTCGCAAGCCGCCAACCGCGCCAAAGAGGCGAAGAACGGCGTGGTGGTCGACATGCGTCTGCCGAAGGAAGGCGCGCCAATCTGGTTCGACATGCTCGCGATCCCGAAAGGCGCGAAGAACCCGCAGGATGCCTACACCTTCATCAACTACCTGCTGCAACCGCAGGTGATCGCGCCGGTCAGCGATTTTGTCGGTTACCCGAACCCGAACAAGGACGCCACCGAACATGTTGACCCGGCGATCCGCAACAACCCCAACCTGTACCCGACGGATGCGGCGATGAATACGCTGTACACCTTGCAACCGTTGCCGCGTGATGCGGAACGCGCACGCACCCGGGCGTGGACCAAGATCAAGTCCGGCACCTGAAACCTCCTGCCCCCAAAAGACCCGCCTCCGCGGGTCTTTTTTTGCCTGCAAGATCTATGTACCGCCGCGTGCCGTGGCCGGAATTTTAATGTGCCGGTTTTCTCCCATGGACACGACCATGACTGAACCTGCTGCCGCCACTACGCCCAGCGTTTCCCCTCCTTTGCTGAAACAGAGCCGGCTGGTCGAACTGACCGGCCGGGGCTACTCGCTGCATCAAGTCGCCTCGGCGCTGTTGCGCGAAGCACTGATGAAAAGCCATCCCGACCAACGCATCGATCCGGATCGCACGATGCTCGCGACGCCTCTGCGCGAAACCGATGCCACACAGAACGCCACCGGGGTCTTCGCCTTCGAATCCCTGACCCATGCCTTTATCCAGCACTGCTTGAACAGAACCACGGCCGACTACATCGAAGGCGAACACTTCCTGACCCGCACACCCGACGCCACTCCGCCCATCCTCTTGCCGGTGAGCATGGATGACATCACCTCGCTGGTGAACGACCACGCACCCTTTCTGTTTCTCGAATACCAGCAGCGCCAGCTCGATTACTGGAATGAGTCTGCCAGCTCCCAACCACGCTGGCAGGAACTGTCCGATCTGTTGTGTTCGGCCGCCAATGTGCAATCGGCCAGTGGCTGGGATGCCGACGAGTGCGCGCTGGCGCGATTTGTTGCGCAGCATCCGGAGCGGGCAGAACGCTCGACAGTGAACAGCGATTTCAGCGGGCTGAAAGCCTGCCTGATGGACATCGACCTGGTTGACGGCAAGGACAGCACGCACCTGCTCATTGCCGGCGCACTGGTGCTGACCGCCACCGTCAAACAGCGGCAACGGATCCTGATGTACACCGTTGCCGATGGCTATGAGTCCTTCGAGTCGCTGGTCGCGCTGGGCGAAACATTGCCACAGCGACTCGATCCCGAGCGGTCCGAGCGCTCCCTGAAATGGCGCCTGATCGAACCCGAGGGGCATATCTTCGACGCCGTTGCACAGGCGCTGATCAGCAATCAGCTCGGCGCGATCGAGGCACTGGACCCCGCCAACCAGTCGATCAGTGCCCAGGCCTCCCCCTCAAGACAGAGCCGCGGTCGTTTCAATCCGCTTGAACGAGCCCGGCTCGACCAGTTGGAAGAGGCCATTCCCGATTGGCTGCAGGCCGGCTCCCTCCATGATCTGCAGGACTACAGTCGCTACATTGCCGAGCTCGGCACCTTGCGTGACGACGTCGAGAAGGGTGTTTTCAGAGATGACGACATTCCCCTGATCAAGCCCTACGCCGAACGCCGGATGCGCGAAGCAATCATCGCCGACAAAAGTGCCGTGGATGCCACCGACCTACCTTTGGACCACCTGCGAATCACGGTGACCAACAGCTTCGAAACCGGTGGTTTCACCCTGCCCAACCCATTTGACCGAATACACGAAACCCTGGGTGAGTTCGCCCTGCAAAACGCCCCGCCTTATCAGGCCACGATTGCTTTCGACGATGGCCGAACCGTACCAGCCTGGCTGACTGTGGACTTTCTCACCACAACCGCGGAAAAAGTCGACATAGGCGGTCATTACCCGCAACTGATCAAACGCGCACTGATCGATGACCCGATCCGGGCGGCCGAGCAAAAGACCCGCTACATGCGCCAGCTGCCGACACTTCTGCCGATGCTGGCGTTGGAGTGCAAGCTCAAGCACCAGGGCGACGTCGATCAGCGAGGTTATGCCTACGTCTGCCAATTGATGGATGCCATCACCCGCAAACTTCCAACAGCCGAACACTCGGTGACGATCCGTCCGTTGGCATTCGTCCCTCGTCGCCGCTTGAGCAGGCGTTCGGACGTTGTCGCCAACATGTTCATTATCTGTCCGCGAGACCATACCCAGGGTCCTTGCCTGTTGTACCGGCCGCTGCTGGACACCCCGTTGATGCAGTTCGCCTCTCTGCAAAACCTGATGTACGCGCTGTATCAGGATGGGGAACTGCGCAATTCGGTACTGGCCTGGCTGGGCAGTGCAGCACTGAGTTTCGAGTACTCGCAGTACGCCTTCCCGGTCGGTCTGCCCTCGCCGTGGATCGTCACTCAACTGGCCACCGAACCGTTCATGCACCTTGACCTGACCGGCCCGATCGAACTGGCGGACGCCCCCCTCGGCGGCGACATCCTTGCCTCGCTGTACACCGCCAACAGTCAGGCACTGGTCGACCTTGCGAACCGCCAGTCGCAATCCAACAGCGAACGACGCTGGGCGCTTCTGGCGGACAGCAGCTGGGCGATTTTCAGCGTCGCTGCGAATTTCATGAGCGGCGCGGCGGGTACAGCCGTGTGGGTCTGGCAGACCATCACACAGATCCAGCAGGCGATCGATGCCCATGAACGCGACGACACCCTGGTGGCCTGGCAATCCACCGCCGATGTTCTGCTGACGCTCGGCATCATCCTGACCCAACGCGTCGTGGCGCGACGCAACCGCTCATGGCTGCCACGCCTGAAGGAGGCCCGCGAAACGGCCCGACGGGCGCCGGAGAAAGAAGAACCCGCACCAGAAGTCACGCCGTCAGTCACGCTCGATCCGGTGTCCATCACTGGCGAGGTGCCTGCCACGCATCTCACCCAACTCGAGCAGGGGACACTGGTGCGACCCGACACCAGCGCACGTTTCATCGCGATGCTCGACCGCTTCAAGATCGCCACACCTGACTTGAGCGGGAAACAAGCCTCACCAGTCACTCACCTGTACACCCTCGACGGCAAGACCTGCGCCCGGGTCGGTACGCGCTGGTTCCAGGTGATCGCCCGGGCAGACGAACCGGTGCATATCGTCGATCCGACCGATCCAATGCGTATCGGCATGGCGCTGACATACGACGAGACCGCCGGGCAATGGTACTGGGACCCGAAACTGCGCTTGCGCGGCGGCATGCCGAAAAGCCGGATCGAGGCGTTCCGCCGCTCCAAAAGACAGGCAATGGAGGCTGCCTGGACTGAGCTGGAGCAATTTGAAGCACGCGAAACCGAGGCGAAAACACAACTGCTGCGAGCGCTGGTGGCCCTTCCACGGGACACCAGCGAAGCCGGATTCGGGCACTCCGCATCCATCTATCTGGACAGGGCCACGAAGCTGGGCAATGAGTACACCCAAGCGCTGGACCAGCTCGAAAGCTGGCGTCTGGCGGGTGGCGGTGGCTCGGTACACCAGGCCAGACTGATGAGCCTGACCCTGGGCCAGCACCGCTGTTTCGGCTCGTGGCTGCGGGTGAAAATGCGGATGTACGCCAAGACCACACAGATCTTTGTCGACAGCGCGAACCAACACACACTGGTACCACGCAAGCAACAGATCGAAATCGCCACCGTCGCCACCGCGTTGAGCAACGAAATGATTGGCACCCTGCAGACCCTGGATCGCTCGCTCCAGATATTGAACAGCCATTCGGCCAAGGCCAGAGAAGTGGCCACGAGGCTGGAATTGCTGCTGCCGGACTTCAACACTCTCGACCTCAAGGCCAATGAAATCGGCATGTCCTACGAGCGCTGTGTGGAGGAGAAGCCGGGAGCCGCCATGGACGCCGCCCGCGTCGCTATCGGGATCATTACGGCCGCGGCTGCCGACGCCAGTCATGAGCTGACCCTGCTGAGCAAAACCGCGGTGATCGCAGACGGGCAACCGGCGCGGATCGAACGTTTATCGCAGTGGAACGACCTCTTCACCAGCCTCGGTGAACGCGTGGAGCATTTGCCTGCGGCCCATCCCGGCCAGTTCGTTCAGGCCAGACTCGACAGGGTTCGCGAGTTGATCGGCGAGTTTCATGCAGTGGCTCGCGAACGCCTGACCACGGAATTGCCCGAACCGGAAGAACGACCGGCGCCCGTCAAATCCCGGCCGCAGCCTTCAACGTTGCAGCCGAAAGTGAAGGTGAGCAAAAGTCGTCCACGACCCGAAACAGGCGAATCGGCCCCCGTGGCCCAGAGCGGCGAGTCGGAGGCCGAGACAACGTTCGTCAAACTCACCGCGCCAAGACCTGAACCGATGGCGCCCGCCGATGACGAGGATATTCTTTCAGCGGCAATGGCGCTTGAAGCGAACATCGACAGCTTCAACAGGAAAACCCGTGAGGATGCCAAGCGACCCGGGCGTATTCCTGCTGATATCCGCGACATGTTCGAACAGCAAGTCGAACGCCTCAAACAAATGGCCATCGACGTCGACAGCACGATCACCCGAAGAAAAAATGCCAGGAAGGACCCTTGGCCCATTGCCTCCCTCATCCCGAACCTGCGCGAAGGCGCAACCCGCACCCAAGCCGACGGCATTGCGACCTACGCGGCCATGCTCAAACAACGCAAACCTCGGGAAACCTATTTCCACTGGCTGCACGACAACGGGCAGGTCAATGTGATCAAGGACCCACGCGGACGCATCCACACCCGACATCGCGGGGACTATTTTCAGGAGTACCGGATTCTCGACAAGACCAACGCAGACAAACCGCTGTGGGTGGCGCACTTTCATTACGACCAGCTCGGGGATGCGGAAGACCTGTACACCATCGCCCACCTGAAATTCGCCGATGCCTATCTGCAGACGCTGGATGACAAAACCCGCCAGGCACTGAACACCTTTGATGCGGTCGACAATGCGTTGCGCAGGATCGTCGACCCGACAGTGCGCGACCTGTTCCTCAAGCCGGCACCCGTGGCCACCCGATAACGATTAGCGCCAGACTTCGCGCAAGCGGGCCAGAGCCGACTCGATCGCCTGCTCTGGCACTGCCGCAAAACCCAGCACCAGTCCGGCGCGCTGATCGATCGGCGTCGTCGAGTCCCGCAGCCAGTACTTGCTCAAGCCGTGGACTTCCACTTCTACACTGGCGGCCTGTTCGATCAATTGCTGTTCGCGGGCCACGCTGTCGACCGCCACCGTCAGATGCAGTCCGGCGGACACGGCCGGCAGTTCGCCGACACCCGCCAAACCCTGGGGCCAACCATTGATGAGCGCATTGCGCCGGCTGAGTGCAGCCCGGCGCATCCGCCGGATGTGCCGCTGAAAGTGCCCGGCCGCCATGAACTCGGCCATCACCGCCTGGGTGCTCACCTCGGAATGCCGGACATCCACCGCACGCCGCTGCGCAAAGGCTTCCACCAACCCCGGCGGCAACACCAGATAACCCAGACGCAGCGCCGGAAACGCGACTTTGCCGAAGGTGCCGACGTACAGCACGCGACCCTGGCGGTCGAGCGCAGCCAGCGGGGCCAATGGCGCCCCGGTGTAGCGATACTCGCCGTCGTAGTCGTCCTCGACGATCCAGCCCCCGGTGCGCTCGGCCCAGGCCAGCAGTTCCAGGCGTCGCGCCAGGCTCATCACCACCCCTGTCGGGTATTGATGAGACGGCGTGACATAAGCCACCCGGCAATCTTCGGCGGCGGACAGCGCTGCGCAATCGATGCCCTCTTCGTCCACCGCAATGCCGTGCAATCGACCGCCGGCCAGCGCGAAGGCATGACCCGCTGCGCGGTAGCCGGGATTCTCGATGCCCACCCCGGCGCCAGGCTCCACCAACAACTGTGCACAAAGGCTGATTCCCTGCTGTGCGCCACTGGTGATCACAATTTGCTCAGCGGAGCACTGCATGCCGCGCGAACTGCGCAAATAGGCAGCGATCAGACCGCGCAGCCGCGCATCGCCCGCCGGATCGCCGTAACACAGTTGCTGCAAATCAGGTTTACGCCAGAACGCCGCATTCAGCTTGGCCCAGACGTCGAACGGGAACAGATCGAACGCCGGTACACCCACCCTGAAAGCCCGTGGCGGACCGCTCGGCGGCGTTGGCAAATGGTTCTGTTCAAGCCGCTGCATCGCACCGCTGTGGATAACTTTGCTGGATAAATCCCCAGTGGAATCGACCGATTTTGTGGATAAGGCTGTGGGTAAGCCTGTTGAAAACCCTGTGGATAGTTTTGTGGATAAATTTTTCGTTGGTGTCGTCGATTGGGGCAACTGCGCCACATAAGTACCGTCCCCGACCCGCCCTTCGATGAAACCTTCGGCATATAGCTGATCGTAGGCGCGCACCACACTGTTGCGGGAAATCGTCAATGCCGCCGCCAGATCGCGACTGGCCGGCAGGCGTGTGCCGCTGGCCAGGCGTCCGTCGAGCACCCGCAGGCGCAAGGCCTGATAGAGCTGACGGCTCAGGCCTTTGCGGCGATCGAGTTCGATACCGGCAGGGTTGAACGGCAGCGACAGCGTGGTCGAATCGGGCATGGCAATGGACCTATGAAATTGGTCATCAATGGCTCTTACAACAGACCAATAGCCTGCCTACGATGCAGGCATTCGCCAAGGAAAATTTCTCCATGTACACGCCCCGCGCCTTTGCCATCGACGACTTGTCCCAACTGCACGAACTGATCCTCGCCACCCGCCTCGCCATTCTGGTGACTCACGGCGAACAGGGCTTGCAGGCCAGCCACGTGCCGGTGCTGCTGCATCGTGAACAAGGCCCGAACGGCACGCTGTACGGGCATCTGGCCAAGGCCAATCCACAGTGGAAAGACCTGCGCGACGGCGCCGAGGCCATGCTGATTTTTCCCGGTGCCGATGCCTATGTAAGCCCGGGCTTTTATCCGAGCAAGGCCGAGCACGGCAAAGTCGTGCCGACCTGGAACTACGTTGCCGTGCATGCCTATGGCCACGCCGAAACCTTCAGCGATGGCGGTCGTCTGCTGGACATCGTCAGCACCCTCACCAATCGCCATGAGGCCGGCCGCGCCCAGCCTTGGTCGGTCGACGATGCACCGGCCGATTACATCGACGGCATGCTCAAGGCCATCGTCGGGTTTGCCATTCCGATCGACCGCCTCGAAGGCAAGCGCAAGCTCAGCCAGAACCGCAGCCCCGAAGACATCGCCGGCGTGCGCGAAGGCCTGGCCGCCAGTCCAGACATCAACGATCAAACCCTCGCTCACTTGATGCGTTAAGGAAATCACCATGAGTCAGATCGACATCCGTCCGGTCAGCGCCGCCGATCACGCGGCCTGGCTGCCGCTGTGGCAGGCCTACCTGCGCTTCTACAACACTGAATTGCCGGACGCGGTCAGCCAAAGCACCTGGCAGCGTTTTCTCGACCCGAACGAACCGACCCACGCCGCCCTCGCCTGGGCGGACGGCAAAGCGGTGGGCATGGTGCATTTCATCTACCATCGTTCGAACTGGAGCATCGAAAACTCCTGCTACCTGCAAGACCTGCTGGTGGAGCCGCAAACCCGTGGCACCGGCGTCGGTCGCCTGCTGATCGAACACGTCTACGCCACCGCCAAGGCCGACGGTTGCTGCAAGGTGCACTGGCTGACCCACGAAACCAACGCCACCGCGATCCAGCTCTACGAGCGCATCGCCGAGCGTCCCGGTTTCATCCAGTTTCGCAAAGCCATTTAAGGAGCCACGCGCATGACGATTTCTCTTGCTGACTGGAAAGGCGTGCCGCCGCCCTCGACCACTCTGATCGAAGGCCGCTTCATCCGCCTGGAAAAACTCGACCCGGCGCGTCACGGCGACGACCTGTTCACCGCCCTGCAAGGCCCAGGCGCCGACCCGAAACTCTGGGACTATTTGCCTTACGGCCCGTTTCCGGAGCGCGCCGCTTTCAATGACTGGCTGAACAACCACGCCGCCCACAGCGATCCGTATTTCTTCAGCGTCATCGACCGCGCCAGCGGCCAGGTCCAAGGCATCCTCAGCCTGATGTCGATCGTCCCGGCCCAGGGCCGCATCGAAATCGGCCACGTCACCTTCGGCGCGCCGATGCAACGCTCGCCGAAAAGCACCGAGGCGGTCTACCTGCTGGCCAAGGAATCCTTCGCCCTCGGCTACCGCCGCCTCGAATGGAAATGCAACAACGGCAACGCCCGCTCCAAATACGCGGCCGAGCGGTTGGGTTTCAGCTTCGAAGGCGTGTTCCGCCAGCACATGGTGGTCAAGGGCCAGAACCGAGACACCGCGTGGTACTCGATTCTGGACTCGGAATGGCCCGCGATTGCGGCCGGGTTCGAGCGCTGGTTGAGCGACGAGAATCAGACGGCTGAGGGGCAGGAGAAAGGGTTGGTTGAGTGCCGCGCTTAAAGCTCAATCGAAATAAAGTATGTTGCGTTGCGGGTTCAGTTGTTATCGCGTCGAACCCGCACCACACCCATCTTCAGCCCGAACGGGCGAAACACGGCGTTCAGCGATTTAAGCGTCTGATTACCCTCTCCATGTTCGATGTGCACCAGCGTACGCACCGAAATCTTGCACATCCTCGCAAACTGGGTCTGATGTAACCCGGTCACCTCCACGCGCAAGCGGCGAACGGCTTCACCGATTTCTACGGTTCCTTGAGCCAGTGCTTCCTGAATGCTTTCGATGAGCACGGTGCGCTCGGCAACGGTCATGCTCATTTCAAATCCCACTCTTTCAATCGTTGCTCCAGGTTTTTCAGGTGAACGCCCGGATGATTCATGGTTCGGTCAGGCAAACCGCCGGCACTCAAAATGTCCGGCAACTCGGCCAGGCACTGCGCGTCTTCACGCAATCGCTCGAAAGATTCCGGCGCGTCGGACAACGCTGCCAATGGATCATCAGGATCGGAAATGTCCGCCAATGCGCGACAAACACCTCGCCAATCGACATCACCCGCCCTCTCCAGCTCTTTTGGCCATTTGGTCGTGCGAGTTACACCTTCGTCATCCATAACCATGGGAGCCAAGTCATAAATGGGGGCCAGACGATACGAGTCCACATCACGAATGATTGCAGTGTTGCGACCGTGATTATCCGAGTTGCCAAGAATTTTGTTGATCAGGTCCCGGCGTAAATAGTCCGCCACCAGCGCCGGAATCTGATCCGCTTGCCCCGCATTGCGCCAGAGCTTGGCGAGCATGCGAATGACATCCATATGATTCATGGCGCTTCCCGGCGTCGTCACCTCGGCCAGCGAGTAGATCGACTCCACGGCAAAACGCTCTACACCTTGCTCTGTCACCTGACGATCAAAACGCTGCATCCACAAGCTGGGCTTGTTCGCTTCCTCTAACGCCAGACCTTCCGCTGCGACGGTTTCGATACCAAGCGCCTGAAGCGCCTGGTAGTAGTGGAACTCGCTGCGAAGGATGTCTTGATCGGTTTGACCGCCTTTATTCCGGGCGAATTTCACAAACCAATGCTGGCGGACGTTTTCATCATCCAGCACTGCATCGGGGTACAAAAGACCGGCACGATCCTCAGCCAGAAGAATCTTGGGCGCTTCGCCTCCGGCCCCTGTCGCACCACCAATCGCAGCCCCCATTTCGTAGGCGTACTCAAGAAACCGGTGGTCACGGCTGACGACATCCTGGCGCTGAAACCCGATGGGTTTGCGCTCATCGACAGCCTCGGCTGATTCTTTTATTCGCATGTTGCCGATCGGAGCCGGAGTGCAGCGTCCGAGCAGATAAAGATCGGCACTGATGTCAGCAGGTTTCTCTTGTCCCAGACGCGCTAGAAGAAACCTTTTAGCGGCGCCTGCCGGTGCAATGTCATGCACGAAGGCAGGCGTGATGGCTCGCCGGCCTTCCCAATCCAGCGGGAACAACGCACTCACGGCCTTGGAAAACGGAGAGCCAATGGCCTCAATATTTTCAACCAGATATGCCGTCTCGTAACCAAAGCTGCAACGGCTTTCGAAGCCTTTTTCGGGCGAGTCGAAACTCAACACCATCGCGTCGTGCCATTTGCCGGCGTCGAATATCTGCAGTGTCAGGTTGTGCATGCGGTCATCACCTGCAATTAAATGCATTTCGACAAATAATTCGTCGGTCTAAACTGCAATATAGTGCATTCATGAAGAAAGATGAGGCATTCTATCTGCAGTAAAGTGCAGATAAAGCATCTGAACTTCGTGATAAACGCAAAATAATGCAGATGCAGCCGAGTTCGGCACGGACATCATTCTGTAAAAACCCTCCGCTATACAGAACGCCCTCGCTTATAACAAAAAGGACGTTCTCACCATGTCGTTCCCGCCTCAGCGCCTGTCACTCGCTACCGCCCTGTTGATCGCCACCAGCGCCGCCCACGGCAAGACCGTGCAGATCGACACCGCCACCACCGCGTCGCAGACATTGGGCGGCAACGACACGCTGACGATTTCGGCGCCGGGCAGCATTACCAACAGCGGCAAGGCCGTGAGCCTCAAGGATGGCACCAGCGGTGTCGGCGTGATCATCGACAACGCCGGCAAGATTATCTCCACCGGTGGCCGGGCCATCGACAGCAGTGGCGACCTGACCCAGGCGCGCAATTACGCCATCTACAACCGCAGCGGTGGACAGATTCTCGGCTCCAACGACGCGATTCGCATCGACAGCAACTTCGTCAGCGGCAGCCTGTTGATCGACAACAGCGGCACCATTCGCTCGACCACCGGCCAGGGGCTGGATCTGGATGCGTTGCGCAGCAACGGAGTGAAAACCACCATCATCAACCGCGCGGGCGGGCTGATTCGCGGCGACGCCAGCGACGGCATGAAGACCGGCGCCAACGCGACCATCAGCAACTATGGCGAGATCTCGACCGGTGATTCGCACAACGCCGACCAGAAGTTCGACGGCATCGATATCGACACCGCGACCGGTGTCAGCGTGACCAACTACGGCGTGATTTCCGGCGGCCGGCATGGCATCACCACCGACCTCGGGGCGACGCTGGTCAACTACGGGCAGATCACCGGGCGCAACGGCTCCGGTTTCGGTTCTGACGGCGACGGCACGGTGATCAACCACGGCACCATCACTGGTGCGTATTCCGGGTTGCAGCCCAACGGCGACGGTGACGGCGTGGACATCGACAAGATCGCCCACATCGAAAACTACGGCACCATTCAAGGCGTCGGCGCCGGCGGTGTGGACAAGGGTGGTTTCGCCAATGGCAGTGAAGGTATCGCCCTCGGCGGCGGTTACATTCTCAACGCCAAGAGTTCCCTGATCAGCGGTGCCAACAGCGCCATTCTGGTGGACGACGGCAGCGGCGGTTCGGGACTGGCGGCCACCACGCTGGAAAACTACGGCACCATTCAAGGGCTCGACGGTTTCGGCGTGAAGTTCGTCGGTGAGTTCATCGACAACGTGATCAACGGCGGCACGATCAGCGGCAGCAACGGCCTGGCGCTGGACCTGGGCGGTGGCAACGACAGCCTGACACTGCGCAACGGCAGTCGTTTTGTCGGCGTGGTCGATGGTGGCACCGGTTACGACCGGGTAGTGATGGACGACGCGGCGGGCGGCAGCTTCGATGCCAGCCGTAACTTTGAATGGCTGGAGGTCAAGCAAGGCGCCTGGACCCTCACCGGCAGCGGCGATTTCAGCGACGGCGGTGCCGTACGCAACGGCGCCACACTGATCAACCAGGGCGGTATCGCCGGCAACCTGACCGTCGATGCCGGCGGTGTGTATGCCGGCGGCGGCTCGGTGGGCAACCTCAACGTGAATGGCACGTTGCGCACTGACACCCGGCTCGGTACCGCAACCATCGTGCACGACTTGAACATGGGCAGCGCATCCACCCTCGCCTATGGCGTCAACGCCGATGGCAGCAGCGCGCCGGTCCAGGTCGGCGGCACGGCCAACCTCAACGGCGCGACGCTGGCGGTCAATCCCGGCAGCGGCACCTATCCATGGCAGAGCCATTACACGGTGCTGCAGGCTGCGCGGGTCAACGGCACGTTCGGCGCGGTCACCAGCGACTACGCGTTCCTCACGCCGACCCTCGCTTACACGCCTACGCAGGTCGACCTGACCTACACCCGCAATGACGTGGCGTTCAATGAGTTCGCCGCCACCGGCAACGGTAGCAACGCCGCCAATAGCTTGGCTTCGATCGGCAAGAACAATGCGCTGTACAACGCCTTGCTCAACACCACTCAAAGCAGTGCAGGCGCGGCCATCGAGCAACTGGCCGGCGCCAGCAATGCCAACCTGACCAGCGCCACCCTCGGCGCCAGCAGCCAGGTCGGTAGCAGCATGCTCTCGGCGATGCAACAGATGGGTGGCAGTCCCGGCTTGATGGTCGGCCTCGATCAGCGTGACACACCAATCCTCGCCGCCAACGGCGTACCAGCCGAAGCGCGAAACCTGAATGATCCCAATGCTCAGGGCCGGCTCTGGCTGCAAGCCATCGGCGGCTACGGCAAGCTCGATGGCGAACATGGCAATGGCAGTCTGGAACAACGTACCAAGGGCAGCGTACTCGGTGCCGACTGGGCGCTGAATCCGCAATGGCGACTGGGCGTGCTCGGTGGTTATTCGAAGACCGATCTGGACGCCACCGGCGTCGATGGCAATGTCGAAAGCTGGCACGCCGGGGTCTATGCCCAGCATCAAAACGGCCCGATAGCCTTGCGTCTGGGCGCGGCCTACAGCGGTCATCAGGGCGAGAGCAAACGCACGGTCGCGTTCAACGGTTTCAGTGACCGCCCCAAAGGCGATTACGACGCCAACAGCCAGCAAGCCTTCGCCGAACTCGGCTACGCCATGGGCAGCGGGCGGCTCAGCGCCGAACCGTTCGCCAGCCTCGGCTACCAGCGCTATCACCGCGACCGCTATCAGGAAAAGGGTGGCGCGGCGGCGTTGCAGGTCGACAGCCAGACCCAGGACAACTTCAGCAGTACCTTCGGCGTACGCCTGGCGCACCTCAGCTCGCTGGACAATGGCATGAGTCTGACCCCGCGGATGGCCGCTGGCTGGAAGCACACGTACGGCGATGTCAGCAGCTCGACCCGTCAGGCGTTTGTGGTCGGCGGCACGGCGTTCAGCGTCGATGGCAGCTCACTGGATCGTGACAGTCTGGTGCTGGAAGCGGGGCTGGATCTGGGCGTTTCTGCGCGGCATACGCTGGGGTTGGGTTACAGCGGCGAGATTGGCAGCAACAGCCGTAATCACGGGTTGATCGGGCAGTGGCAGATGAGCTTTTGAGATTTCGCCAATCCGGATTTCAGCGGGAGTTGTAGGTAAAAGCGTCTGGTCGATCGGGAAATCATGGCGGGTTCACAACCCGTCAGCGATGGGCTACAGAAACGGACGCAATTACCTGCATCCGGCTCGGAATTGCCCGGCATCGGCGCACCGGCATCAACTTTTAGAGTTTGGCCTCATCCTTCGATAGGTCGAACTGAATGCCCATTCAACACACATACAAGCTCAAACATCTTGTCCTGGCGGTTGCGCTGGCAATTGGTTGCGTAGAGTTTTCGTTGGCAGAACAGTCGGAGCCCGAGGCGCCCGTCGTGAAAGAGGTGAAACCCAAGAACTCGCGCAAGCCTAAGGAGAAACCTGCTCCGCTCGGTCTCACTGAAGAAACACCGCGTGAAGAAAGGACCGTTCCACCTCTAGAAACAAGCCCCGTCAGCACTGAGGTTCCGGCAGTACCCGCTCGTACATCCGATGACATTCAACCCAAGAAAGTCGCCACGACAAAAAGCGGCAGCGCGCTCGAAAAAAGCATCGGAAAACCAGCGCCCTCATCGGAACCGGTTCTGGCCGAAACGCCCGCAACTCAACAAACCCAAGTGGTTGACCAGCCACTGTCATCGGATTCCCCTCCACCTCCAGGCAATGCAGCCATCGCAGCCCTGCAAGCTACCGACGAGGCCACAGCCGCCCTCGCCTACGATCAACTCGCTGGCGGCAGCAACGCCAACCTCGCCAAGGCAACCCTGAGCAGCGTCACGCCGGTCAGCGCCAGCCTGCTGTCGGCCATGCATCAACTCGATAACATTCACGACACCCAACGAAACTCACCGCGCCATGCGGCCGGCAACGCAGACACCGGCAGGGTCTGGCTGCAAGCCCTCGGACATGGCGGGAAACTGGATCGCGATGTGGAACCCATGCAGCACTCCACCAAAGGACTGCTGCTCGGCGCGGACTGGCGCCTCGACGAAGAATGGCGTCTGGGCTTGATGGGCGGCACCTCCGACACGCGCATGGACAGCGAGGAGCTGGACGGCAATCTCGACAGTTGGCACCTGGGCGCTTATGCCTTGCGCCAAACGGGTCCGTTATCACTTCGGCTCGGCGCAACCTGGAGCAGCCATGAAGGCAGCACCCGCCGCGAAGTCGCGTTCGGTCGCTTCAATGACCGGCCCAAGGGCGACTACCACGCCAGCACCCAGCAAGCGTTCATCGAGTCGGGATACAATCTGGGTCGGGCCAACGTCAGCATCGAACCCTTCGCCAGCCTCGGCTATCAACGCTACCAGCGAGACGGCTACACCGAGAAAGGCGGCGCGGCGGCGCTCAGGGTGGATGATCAATCCCAAGGCAACTTCAACACCACCGTCGGCCTGCGAATGGCGAAAGTCAGCACGCTGAATAACGGCATGCGCCTAACACCACGATTCAGCGCCGGGTGGAAACACGTTTATGGCGAAACCTACACCAGCACCCGCCAACGTCTGGCCACCGGCGGCCATGACTACACCGTTTACGGCGCAGAGCTGGATCGCAACAGCCTGACGCTGGACACCGGGCTTGATCTGGCCGTCTCGTCCAGCCACACACTCGGTGTTGGGTTGTCGGGTGAGATCGGCACCGACAGTCGCAACCATGGCGTATCGGGCCAGTGGCGAATGGCGTTCTGAGCCCCGGTCGGGCGCTGCCGCTCACTGCGGCAGCGCCTGAAAGGCAAAAAAAAGGGGAGCACATGCCCCCCCGAGGTTTAAAGCGTTGTATCGAGGCCGTTATCTCAGCCTTCGATCTCGATCAGGATTTCGCCCGGGTTCACCCGGTCGCCCTTGGCAACGTGAATGGCGGTGACCTTGCCGGCAATCGCGGCCTGGACTTCGGTTTCCATTTTCATCGCTTCGGTGATCAGCACGGCCTGGCCCGCCTTCACGGTGTCGCCTTCCTTGACCAGCACATCGACGATGTTGCCCGGCATGGTGGTGCTGACGTGACCTGGTGCCGAAGCTTGCTTGCGCTTGCTGCTGCCGCCGCCGACGAATTCGTTGAGCGGCTCGAACACCACTTCTTCCGGCATGCCGTCGATGGACAGGTAGAAGTGACGCTTGCCTTCGGCCTTCACGCCGACACCGGTGATGTCCACGCGGTAGGTTTCGCCGTGAACGTCGATGACGAACTCGGTTGGCACGCCTTCGCCGCCGGCCGAGGCAACCTTGCCTGCTTCCGGGATCGGCAGCAGCACTTCCGGGGTGAGGGTGCCGGCGGCACGCTCTTCGAGGAATTTGCGGCCGATGTCCGGGAACATGGCGAAGGTCAGCACGTCTTCTTCGGACTTGGCCAGTGCGCCGATATCGGCACGCAGCTTGGTCATTTCCGGCTTGAGCAGATCGGCCGGACGAACGTCGATCACTTCTTCGCTGCCGATGGCCTGACGACGGAGTTTTTCGTTCACGGTGCCCGGCGCCTTGCCGTAGCCGCCTTGCAAGTAGAGCTTCACTTCGTTGGTGATGGTCTTGTAACGCTCGCCGGCCAGCACGTTGAAGAACGCCTGGGTGCCGACGATCTGCGAAGTCGGGGTCACCAGTGGAGGGAAACCGAGGTCTTCGCGCACACGCGGGATCTCTGCCAGCACTTCGTTCATGCGGTTCAGCGCGCCCTGCTCTTTCAACTGGTTGGCCAGGTTGGAAATCATCCCGCCCGGTACCTGGTTGACTTGAACACGGGTGTCGACGGCGGTGAATTCGCTTTCGAACTGGTGGTACTTCTTGCGCACGGCGTAGAAGTACAGGCCGATTTCCTGCAGCAGTTCCAGGTTCAGGCCCGTGTCGAACTCACTGCCCTTGAGGGCTGCGACCATCGACTCGGTGCCCGGGTGGCTGGTGCCCCAGGCGAAGCTGGAGATCGCGGTGTCGATGTGGTCGGCACCGTTTTCGATGGCCTTCAACTGGCACATCGCGGCCAGACCGGCGGTGTCGTGGGAGTGGATGAACACCGGCAGCGATTGCTCGGCCTTGAGGGCTTTGACCAGTTCACCGGTGGCGTACGGGGTCAGCAGGCCGGCCATGTCCTTGATCGCCACCGAGTCGCAACCCATGGCTTCCATTTGCTTGGCCTGGGCGACGAACGCGTCGATGGTGTGCACCGGGCTGGTGGTGTAGGCGATGGTGCCCTGGGCATGTTTGCCGGCGGCCTTCACCGCTTCAATCGCCACGCGCAGGTTACGCACGTCGTTCATCGCGTCGAAGATGCGGAACACGTCGATGCCGTTGACCGCGGCCTTGGCGACGAACGCCTTGACCACGTCATCGCTGTAATGACGGTAGCCCAGCAGGTTCTGCCCGCGCAGGAGCATTTGCAGACGAGTGTTGGGCAGCGCAGCGCGCAGTTGGCGCAGGCGCTCCCACGGGTCTTCTTTCAGGAAGCGCACACAGGCGTCGAAGGTCGCGCCGCCCCAGACTTCCAGCGACCAGTAGCCGACCTTGTCCAGCTTGTCGCAGATCGGCAGCATGTCTTCGGTGCGCATGCGGGTGGCGAGCAGCGATTGGTGGGCGTCGCGCAGGATGGTGTCGGTTACGAAAATCTTTTTAGTCATTGTTCTATTCCTCACAGGCCTGCGTGGGCGGCGATGGCGGCGGCGATGGCCAGGGCCAGCTCTTCGGGTTTGCGCTTGATCGAGTAGTTGGTCAGTTCAGGATGGCTTTCAACGAAGCTGGTATTGAACTGGCCGCTACGGAATTCCGGGTTGCGCAGGATTTCCTGGTAGTAAGCGGCGGTGGTCTTGACCCCTTGCAGACGCATGTCGTCGAGGGCGCGCAGACCACGATCCATCGCCTCTTCCCAGGTCAGTGCCCATACAACCAGTTTCAGGCACATCGAGTCGTAGAACGGCGGAATGGTATAGCCGGTGTAGATCGCCGTGTCGGTGCGAACGCCCGGACCGCCGGGGGCGTAGTAGCGCGTGATCTTGCCGAAGCTTGGCAGGAAGTTGTTCTTCGGATCTTCAGCGTTGATCCGGAATTGCAGGGCAAAACCGCGATGCTGGATGTCTTCCTGTTTCACCGACAACGGCAGGCCGGAAGCGATGCGGATCTGTTCGCGGACGATGTCGATCCCGGTGATTTCTTCGGTGATGGTGTGTTCCACCTGCACCCGGGTGTTCATCTCCATGAAGTACACCTCGCCCTCGGCGAGCAGGAACTCCACGGTGCCGGCGTTCTCGTAACCCACGGCCTTGGCCGCACGCACCGACAGGTCGCCGATGTAGGCGCGCTGCTCCGGGGTCAGTTGCGGGCTCGGGGCGATTTCGATCAGCTTCTGGTTGCGACGCTGGATCGAGCAGTCACGCTCGAACAGGTGCACCACGTTGCCGAAGCTGTCGCCAAGGATCTGCGCTTCGATGTGCTTCGGATTGACGATGCATTTTTCCAGGAACACTTCCGCCGAACCGAAGGCCTTGGTGGCTTCGGAAATGACCCGGGGGAAATTCTGTTCGAGTTCTTCGCGGCTGTTGCAGCGACGGATACCGCGACCGCCACCACCGGAGGTGGCCTTGAGCATGACCGGGTAACCGATGCGATCGCCTTCGGCCAAAGCCTCGGCAATGTCTGCTACGTTGCCTTCGGTGCCCGGTGTGACCGGTACGCCAGCCTTGATCATGCTGCGGCGCGCTTCGGTCTTGTCGCCCATGCGGCGGATGACTTCCGCCGACGGGCCAATGAATTTGATACCACGTTCGGCGCAGATGTCTGCCAGCTCGGCGTTTTCCGAAAGGAAACCGTAGCCGGGGTGCAACGCATCGCAGCCGGTTTCCACGGCCAGGTTCACCAGCTTGCGCGGGTTCAGGTAACCGGCCAGCGGCTCGGCACCAATGCTGTGGGCCTCGTCCGCACGCTTCACATGCAAGGCATGCCGGTCGGCGTCGGAAAAAATCGCAACCGAGCGAATGCCCATCTCGGCGCACGCACGCACGATTCGTACGGCAATCTCACCACGGTTGGCGATCAGGATCTTTGTTATCACTTGGAGGTTCCCTTGAGCCGGTGGTACCCACGACCTGCTAGACCCAGGTCGACGCGTGACCAAATGTTTCAATCTGGTCGCGCCTTCACACTAGCGCCCACAAGGGATTAACAAAAATGAATAAAAATTGGGTCAGGCATAAGTAAAGACTTATAGTCATTGCATCATCCACCGGCCAGAGCCTGTAGAAAATGCGTAAGTCCTTGATGCGTATGACATTGCGTCAATTGCAGATCTTCAACGAAGTGTGTGATTTGCGCTCCTACAGCCGGGCAGCCGAGGAAATGTCTCTCACACAACCGGCCGTCAGCCTACAGATTCGTCAGCTGGAAGAGCTGATCGGGCAGCCGTTGTTCGATTACGTCGGCAAAAAACTCTACATGACCGAGGCGGCCGAAGCACTCCAGCGCGCCAGTCGCGACATCTTCGGCCGGCTGGAAAACCTCGACATGCAGCTGTCGGACATGCAGGGCTCGCTGCAGGGCCAGTTGAAACTGGCGGTGGAATCCAGCGCCAAATACTTCGTGCCGCACCTGTTTGCGGCGTTCAAACACCAGCACCCGGAAGTGAACCTGCAACTGACAGTGGTCAACCGCGGCCAGGTGATCCGCCGTCTCTCCGACAACCGTGACGATCTGGTGATCATGTCAATGGTGCCGCAGGACATGGGCCTGGAGTTCCTCCCCTTCCTCAATAACCCGATCGTGGCGGCCGCGCGACCGGACCATCCGCTGGCACACATGGGGCCGCTGCGTTTGCAGGATCTGGAGCCTTACACGCTACTGATTCGTGAACCCGGCTCGGGAACGCGACTGGCTTGCGAGGAGTACTTCAAGGAGAAGCGCGTGCACTTCACCCAGACCCAGGAGGTGGCGTCGGCGGAAGCTCAGCGTGAGTGCGTATTGGCGGGTCTGGGCCTGGCACTGTTGACGCGCCACGCCCTGAACCTGGAGCTGGCGACCGGCGGCCTGGTGGAGCTGCCGGTCGAAGAGTTGCCGCTGTTGCGCAGTTGGTGCCTGGTGCAAGCCAAAGCCAAACGGTTGTCACCGGTGGCCCACGCCTTCCTGGCGTTTATCCGCAGCGAACGGGTGCAGATCAGCGCGCTGGTTGAGCGCTTCGACGGGAAGCTGAAGGCGCTGCCTGCCAGTGATTGATGTCCTCGGGAAAATCGCCGATTTCAGCCTGAAGCTGGCGGAGTTCGAAGCGATCTTCGATAGCGCGGCGAAATTCCATGCGGCGCTGGTCTTCCTGCTGACGACGGGTTTTCGCGGCGCTGTTGCGTTCTTCGTAAGGCTGAGCCATTTCGAGTCTCCCAAGGCGATTACGGGAGTTTCACGATAGGCGCGAGGGATGACGGTTTGGCTGCGTCGGGGTTACAGGCAGATGAAGATTGCCTTCACCCCATGACCATCAGTCATCCAGCGCTTTCACCGATTTTGGCGACAAGCGCAAGCTGCGCAGGCTGCGTTTGACGCTCTTGAGGTGATTGACCAGGCTCGGCCCCCGCGCCATGGCCACGCCCATCGCCAACACGTCGATCACCACCAGGTGGGCGATACGCGAGGTCAGCGGCGTATAGATTTCGGTGTCTTCATGAACATCGATCGCCAGGTTGACGGTCGACAGCTCGGCCAGCGGCGTCTGGCTCGGGCACAAGGTGATCAGCGATGCACCGCTCTCGCGCACGAGGTTGGCGGTGATCAGCAGGTCCTTGGAACGGCCGGACTGGGAAATGCAGATCGCCACGTCGGTCGGCTTCAGCGTCACCGCCGACATCGCCTGCATGTGCGGGTCGGAATACGCCGCAGCGGTCAACAGCAAACGGAAGAACTTGTGCTGCGCATCCGCCGCCACTGCGCCCGACGCACCAAAACCGTAGAACTCTACGCGCTGGGCCTGGGACATCAGCGTCACCGCTCGCTGCAATTCCAGCGGATCGAGTTTCTCGCGAACCTCCATCAGCGTGTGCAGGGTGGTGTCGAAGATCTTCAGGCTGTAGTCGGCGACAGAATCGTCTTCATGGATCGCGAACTGACCGAAACTGGCGCCGGCCGCGAGGCTTTGCGCGAGTTTGAGTTTCAGATCCTGGAAACCGGAGCAACCGATGGCGCGACAGAAGCGCACGATGGTCGGCTCACTGATGCCGACGCTGTGGGCCAGGTCGGCCATGGAACTGTGCATCACTGCCGCAGGGTCAAGCAGCACGTGGTCGGCGACCTTGAGCTCCGACTTGCGTAACAGGTGACGTGACTGGGCGATGTGTTGCAGCAGATTCAAGGGGCTGGACTCTTGTTATGGAAAGATGTGCTTTGGCCAGATGCCAAGGATGTAGCAAGCTTGTAGTTATACTACATGAATCCGCATTTTGCCTGCTCAATGCGTAACTGGATCGCCCCGGATCAGGCGACATGCGCTGCATGTAGCCCTTTACCGGGGAGTTTCCTGCTGGCGCAACAACCCGGCCAGACCGGCAGCCTCCACCGGACGGCTGATCAGATAGCCCTGCACCTCGTCGCAGCCTTCGGCCTTCAAGAACTCAAGCTGCTCCGGCCGTTCGACGCCTTCGGCCACCACTTTCAAAGACAAGCCATGGGCCATGGCGATGATCGCGCGAGTGATCGCCGCGTCCTCGCTGCCCTCGCCCAAGCCACGGATAAAGGCCTGATCGATCTTCACGTAATCCACCGGAATCCGTTTCAGATAGCTCAGCGACGAATAGCCGGTGCCGAAATCGTCGATCGCCAGCTTCACCCCCAGATCCCGCAATTGCTGGAACGTGGCGATGATGTGTTCGACGCTGTCGAGCAGTTGGCTTTCGGTCAGTTCCAGCTCGAGGTAGTGCGGCGCCAGCCCGGTTTCCTCCAGCACTTGTCGCACCAGGCTGACCAGTTTTCCCTGGCGCAGCTGATGCACCGACAGGTTCACTGAAACCCGGATCGGTGCCAGCCCCTGACGCTGCCATTCGCAGGCCTGCCAACAGGCCTGACGCAGCACGAACTCGCCAATCGGACCAATCAACCCCGTCTCTTCAGCCAGACCGATAAAGTCCCCCGGCGGCACTCGACCCATGGTCGGGTGATCCCAGCGCACCAGCGCTTCGGCCGCGTTTAGACGGCCAGTCGCCAGACACAGTTTCGGCTGGTAGAACACGTTCAGTTGCTGGTCTTCGATGGCTTTGCGCAACTGGTTTTCCAGCTGCAAACGCTCCAGCGTGCTGGCTTGCAGGCTGTCGGTGTAGAACTGGAAGTTGTTGCCGCCCAGATGCTTGGCATGTTGCATGGCCATGTTCGACTGGCTGACCAGCGCGGAAATCTCCCGGGCGTTGTCCGGCAACATGCTGATGCCCATCGAGGCGCTGACCACCAGTTCATGCCCCTCTACCGTCAGTGGCAGGCGCAGTTTGGCCGACAGCCGCGTGGCGACCCGCGCCAGGCTCGAAAGGTTGCCATAGGCATCGAACAACACCGCGAACTCGTCGCCGGACAACCGGGCAATCGTGTCGGCTTCGGGCAAGGCACTGACGAGGCGTCGGGACATCCTTTGCAGCAACTGGTCGGCAATTTCATGACCCAGGCTGTCGTTGAGCAGCTTGAAGCGATCCAGATTGATGTGCAGCAGCGCCAGACTCCGGCGCCCGCCCTGCCGTACGCGCTGATGCGCTTCGTGCAGGCGTTCGCGAAACAGCGAGCGATTCGCCAAGCCAGTGAGTTCGTCGTAGTGGGTCAGGTAACGCATGCGTTCTTCGGATTCGCGGCGCGCCGACAGATCGGCGAAGAAGCCGACGATATGACTCACATTTCCTCGACTGTCGCGCACCGCATTCAGTTGCAGCCATTGCGGATACAATTCGCCGTTCTTGCGGGTCTCCACCAGTTCGCCCTGCCAACTGCCGTGCTGCTCCAGCGCGTGGCGGATGGCGACGTAATGTCGGCGGGCATCGCGACTGCACGGCAGTTCAACGACGTTGCGCCCGAGCATGTCGTCGATGTCGTAACCGGTGACCCGGCTGAAGGCCTGATTGATGGCGATCAGCGAATAATTCGGGTCGAGGATCACAATACCTTCGCTGGCGGCCTCGAATACCGTGGCCGCCAATTGCTGCTGGGCTTCCAGACTTTTGCTGACACTGATGTCGCGCCGGGTGCCGACCATGCGGATCACCCGCCCGCTATCGTCGCGCTCCACCGCACGCCCCCGGTCTTCGATCCAGACCCAGTGCCCGTCGCCATGGCGCACGCGGTACTCGATCTGATAATCCTCGGTGCGCCCCTTCAGGTGCTCGATCAACGCTCGCTTGAGGGCCGGCACGTCTTCCGGGTGCAAGCGTGGCCGCAGGTGCCTGAGCAGCCCGGTGACGTATTCCGGGTCAATGCCGAACAGCTCCTGAATCTGCGTGTGGTGAACCTCATCGGTCTGCAGGTTCCAGTCCCATAGCCCCAGCTCACTGGCCTTCAACGCCAGCGCCAGGCGCGCTTCGCTTTTGCTCAGGGCCTGATTGGCGGCGTCCAGTTCACGGCTGCGCTGGGCCACGCGATCCTCGAGTTCGACCTGGGCTTCGCGCAATTTGCCCTCGGCGCAGCGGCGGTGCTCGATTTCTTTCGCCAACTCCTGATTGAGCTGTTCACTGCGCGATTGCGCCTGTTGCAGATGCTCGATCAGGTGCTGATTCTGGAAGCGGCGCAACAAGCCGCGATCGATCAGCCGGTTGACCTGCCACGCCACCACGCTCAGGGAGCCAAGCAGAATCAGTCCGAGCCAGCCCCAGCCCCGCGCCTGTTCGTCACCGCCCCAGAACAGATAGCCGATGGCCGGCAGCAGGCACGGCAAGGTAAAGGAAAGAAAGGCCGGGATGCTCACGGCGTAAGCCACGCTGGCCGACAGGGTCGCGGCGCCGATCAGGCCGAACACCCAGGCTTGCTGCATGAAGTTGTCGGCAGGGACCAACGCGATACCGGCGCCGGCCAGGGTCAGGCCGGTCATGGTCGAACCGAGCAGGAACATCCGCCCCCAGATCGGCTGGGCCTGGCGATCGGGAATCGCCGAATCGAAGGCCGCGACCTGAATCACCCGAAGCGCCACCAGCGACAGCAGCCACACCAGCCAGACGCTGACCACGAAGTAACGCTGCGGGCTCCAGAGCAGACCGGCGCAGACCAGACCATTGATCAACATGAACAGGGTGGGCAACAGCGAACCCTGATAAAGAAGGCGCGTGCGCTCGACCGCCATCTGGGTGGCGTAATGCTTGCGGATCACCCGGGGTTCCACAGAGGGGCCCGACAGGTCGAAGCTGAGGGTCATAGGCAACGTTCTTGTTCTTATAAGTGTGAGCATGCGCCCGGAAACGTGGACGGAGCATACACAAGCCCAACCACTTGCCAAACTGCTCCAGATCATAATTTCGCCGAAACTTTTCGACCTTCCGACACCCGCGAAAGCCCCGAAGCGAGGCGGGCCAACGCCTGTAGCCGGTGACCGACCGGTCGTCATTGGCAGCACTTTCATCGGCTAATGCAAAGCTCGGTTTGCCCGGGCCTGCGGCGCACCCTAGAATGCCCCGATGCGCGATGATCTCTCCCTTCTGCTGAACTCCCTCAACGATGCCCAACGCCAGGCCGTAGCGGCTCCCGTTGGTCGTCAATTGGTCCTGGCCGGTGCCGGCTCCGGCAAAACCCGAGTGCTGGTGCACCGTATCGCCTGGTTGATCCAGGTCGAAAACGCCTCGCCCCACTCGATCCTGTCGGTGACCTTCACCAACAAGGCCGCTGCCGAGATGCGTCACCGCATCGAGCAATTGCTGGGGATCAACCCGGCCGGCATGTGGGTCGGCACCTTCCACGGTCTGGCGCACCGCCTGCTGCGGGCGCACTGGCAGGAAGCCGGGCTGAGCCAGACCTTCCAGATCCTCGACAGTGATGACCAGCAACGCTTGGTCAAACGGGTGATCCGTGAGCTGGGGCTGGACGAACAGCGCTGGCCGGCCCGTCAGGCCCAGTGGTTCATCAACGGGCAGAAAGACGAAGGTCTGCGTCCGCAACACATTCAGGCCAGCGGTGATCTGTACCTGGCCACCATGCGCGGCATCTATGAAGCCTACGAGGCTGCCTGCCTGCGTGCCGGCGTCATCGATTTCTCCGAACTGTTGCTGCGCGCCCTCGACCTGTGGCGCGACCATCCGGGCCTGCTGGCGCATTACCAGAAGCGTTTCCGGCACATTCTGGTGGACGAGTTCCAGGACACCAACGCCGTGCAGTACGCCTGGTTGCGTCTGCTGGGCAAGGGCGGCGACAGCCTGATGGTGGTTGGCGACGACGACCAGTCGATCTACGGCTGGCGCGGCGCGAAAATCGAGAACATTCATCAGTACTCCTCCGACTTCCCGGACTCGGTGACCATCCGTCTGGAGCAGAACTACCGCTCCACCGCCGGCATCCTGAAAGCCGCCAACGCCTTGATCGCCAACAACACGGGGCGCCTGGGCAAAGAGCTGTGGACCGACGGCGGCGACGGCGAAGCGATCAACCTGTACGCCGCGTTCAACGAACACGATGAAGCACGCTACGTTGTCGAAACCATCGAAAGCGCGCTGAAAACCGGGCTGGCCCGCAGCGATATCGCGATTCTCTACCGCTCCAACGCCCAATCCCGCGTTCTGGAAGAAGCCTTGCTGCGCGAACGCATTCCGTACCGCATCTATGGCGGCCAGCGCTTCTTCGAGCGGGCGGAAATCAAGAACGCCATGGCTTACCTGCGTTTGCTGGAAGGTCGCGGCAACGATGCGGCGCTGGAACGGGTGATCAACGTCCCGGCCCGCGGCATCGGTGAGAAAACCGTCGAAGCCATTCGCGAGCATGCCCGTCACAGCGATGTGTCGATGTGGGAAGCCATGCGCCAGCTGGTGGCCAATAAAGGCCTGACCGGTCGTGCGGCCGGCGCCCTCGGCGCGTTTATCGAGCTGATCGAGAACCTCGCCGCCAAGTGCGCCGAGATGCCGTTGCACCTGATGACTCAGACTGTCATCGAGCAATCCGGGCTGATCGCTTACCACGAAGCGGAAAAAGGCGAGAAAGGCCAGGCCCGGGTGGAAAACCTTGAGGAACTGGTCAGCGCCGCGCGCAACTTCGAGAACACCGAAGAAGACGAAGACCTGACGCCACTGGCGGCATTCCTCGGCCACGCTTCGCTGGAGGCCGGCGACACCCAGGCCGACGAGCACGAAGACAGCATTCAGTTGATGACCCTGCACAGCGCCAAGGGCCTGGAATTCCCTTACGTGTTCCTGGTGGGCATGGAAGAAGGCCTGTTCCCGCACAAGATGAGCCTGGAAGAGCCGGGACGTCTTGAAGAAGAACGGCGCCTGGCCTACGTCGGCATCACCCGGGCGATGCAGAACCTGGTGATGACCTACGCTGAAACCCGACGCCTGTACGGCAGCGAAACCTACAACAAGGTGTCGCGCTTCGTACGGGAAGTACCGAAAGGCCTGATTCAGGAAGTGCGCTTGTCGAACAGCGTCAGCCGACCGTTCGGCGGCAACCAGTCGATGAGCGGCAGCAACCTGTTCAGCGGCGCCGAGATCCCGGACACCGGTCTCAGCCTCGGTCAGGCCGTACGTCACTCGATCTTTGGCGACGGCGTAATCCTCAACTTCGAGGGCGCCGGCGCCCAGGCGCGGGTTCAGGTGAACTTCAGCGAAGGCAGCAAGTGGCTGATGTTGGGTTACGCGAAGCTGGAAGCGATCTAAAGTTGCTCATCGTTCCCACGTCGAGGCGTCGCACCGTCTACGTGGGAACGATCAAACGGCAACGGTTCAATCCTGAAAGGTACGAGACATGGGCTCTGGCTTCTTTTCCTCCTGGACATTCTGGGCCCTGCTCTCGGCCACCTTCGCCGCACTGACGGCGATCTTCGCCAAGGTCGGCATCGAAAACGTCAACTCCGACTTCGCCACCCTCCTGCGCACCATCGTGGTACTCGTCAGTCTGGCCTTGATTTTGTACGCCACGGGCCAATATCAGTCCTTGGGATCGATCTCTGCCAAAAGCTATCTGTTCCTGCTGCTGTCGGGCCTGGGTACCGGGGCTTCGTGGCTGTGCTACTTCCGGGCATTGAAAGTCGGACCGGCCTCGCTGGTCGCCCCGGTGGACAAGCTCAGCGTGGTGCTCGTGGCGGTACTCGGTGTGATCCTGCTGGGCGAGAAACTCGACCTGCGCCAATGGGGCGGCATTGGCCTGATCACGGCTGGTGTGGTGATGTTGGCGTTTCGACGCTGATCAATTTCCCACTGAACCTACCTCCTTTTCCTACAGACAAAAGTACATGGCCTTATTGCCTCGACCGAGCTGAACGTAACCTGTCAGGCAAAAGCCCGAAACACTCTCTCGCTAGCCAGTGACATTTCAGCTGTGCAACATGGCGCGCGTGTCTCCACAAACGGGAATTCCCTTTATGAAACGTTTTCTTAGCATCGCCATGGCGTTGTGCATCGGCCTGACGATGAGCCTCGACGCCAACGCCAAGCGCTTTGGTGGTGGCAAAAGCGCCGGCGCTGCGCCGACGCACCAGACCAGCCAGATGGCTCCTTCTTCTCCAAGCGTCGGCGGCGCGGCAGCGACCGCGGGCGCTGCCGGTGCCGCTGGCGCCGCCGCCAAGGCCGGTGGCGCTTCCAAATGGCTCGGCCCTCTGGCCGGTATCGCCGCCGGTGGCTTGCTCGCTTCCATGTTCATGGGCGGCGGCTTCCAGGGCATGCAGATCTTCGACATCCTGATCATGGCCGTGATCGCGTTCGTGATCTTCCGCTTCATCGCCGCTCGTCGCCGCAAACAGCAGGAGCAGTTCGCTCCGGCCGGCGCGCCAATGCAGCGTGAAGTGTTCGAGCAGAAGCCGGCTGCCATGGGTTCGATCTTCGGTGGTTCGGCCGCTCCGGCTGCCGCCCGCCCGGTGATCAACGCGCCGGCCTGGTTCAACGAGCAGCGCTTCCTCGAAGCCGCCCGCAGCCACTTCCAGGCGTTGCAGCAGCACTGGGACGCCAACGAAATGGACAAGATCGCCGAGTTCGTGACCCCGCAAATGCTCGACTTCCTCAAGCGTGAGCGCGCGGATCTGGGTGATGGCTTCCAGTCCACCTACATCGACAACCTTCAGGTACAACTGGATGGCGTGGATGATCGTGCGGACAAGACCATTGCGACACTGACCTTCACCGGCGTGTCGAAAACCTCGCGTTTCGACCAGGGCGAAGTGTTCAACGAAAGCTGGAACATGGAACGTCCGCAAGGCGACAACCAGCCTTGGCTGGTCGCCGGTATCCGCCAGAACGGCTGATCACCTCCGACGTTTTACCCGCAGCAATAAAAACCCCGGCCTCGGCCGGGGTTTTCTATTTCGCGGTTGCATCTATAGCGAGCTACTGTATAAACCGCCCCATATAAACCGCGCCATTCAAGCAAGAGGATCCCGGACGTGGAAGAAATCATCGAACAACTGCGCGAAGCCAACGAACCCGTACCGGTTCCCCTGGAGTTGCCCGACGAAGACCAACTGGTGGAAGTCGAAGAAGAACTCTTCATCAATATTCCGTTTGTCTTCAAAGAATTTCTGCTGACCGTCAGCGATGTGGTTTACGGCAGCCTGGAGCCGGTGACCGTCACCGACCCGCAGTCCCACACCTACCTCCCGGATGTGGCCGCCAACGCCTGGGACGCCGGTGTGCCGCGCGATCTGATCCCGATCTGCCAGGACGGCGACAACTACTACTGCGTCGAAGAAGACGGCACCGTGGTGCTGTGGTCCGGCGAAGAAGAGCTGATCACCGAAGAGTCCTGGGAATCGGTCTGGCACTGGGCACGGGACGTCTGGCTGGAAAGCTGATCCCCCAGCCGCCCCGTTGGATCAATGCCCCGACGATTCCTTGTGGTTGTCGAGGGTTTCCAGCAGGGCCACCTGCATCCGCGTGTGTACCCGGATGAACCAGCGCCAGAGTAGTGCCGCCACGGCGGCCGCGACCACGGCGACCAGCACCAGCAGCTTGTTGGTCGGCAAGATACTGGCCGACAAGGCTGCCAGCAGCAGGAAAATCACCAGCAGCGAGAGGATCGGGATCACTTCGGCGATCACCCGACGCACTCGCTGTGTGTGACGCCCGGCCATCTCGGGCTTCACGCCCATCTCCGCCAGCAGCATCGACAGCGCCTTGAGCTTGCGATAGGCCGCAATCAGGAACGGCAGCGAGAGCAGCAATGCACAACCCCAGATCAACGCCTTCTGCCAGCTCGGGTCGCTGATCCAGTCCTCCAGCCATGTCGAGAGGCGCCCGGCAAAGAAGGCGCCGGAAAAGAAGATCGCAATCACCAACGCCAGATTGACCCCGACCTGCAACAGAATCCGCCGGATCATCGACGCCAGCATCGCGCCCTCGCCCTGCGGCTGGATACTGCGCAGCCATTCGCCATACATCCCGAACACCCGCCCCAGACGCTGCGGCATCGCAGCAGACAGCTTGATCGACAGCGGATCAGCCGCGCGGATCAGGTACGGCGTCAGCAACGTAGTGATGACCGAGACCGCCACCGCAACGGGGTAAAGAAAGTTACTGGTGACCTGCAGCGTCATGCCCAGCGCGGCGATGATGAAGGAGAATTCGCCAATCTGCGAAAGACCCATCCCGACCCGCAGTGAGGTGCGTCCGTCATTGCCGGCGATAAAGGCACCGAGGCCGCAGGACAACATTTTGCCCAGCACCACGGCTACGGTGATCACCGCAATCGGCCACGCGTATTGCAGAAGAATCATCGGATCGAGCATCAGGCCGATGGCGACAAAGAAGATCGCGCTGAACAGGTCGCGAACCGGTTCGATCAGGCGTTCGATCTTCAGCAATTGCCGCGACTCGGCCATGATCGCGCCGATCAGGAATGCGCCGAGCACCATGCTGTATTCAAGCTTGACCACCAGCAGGCAGAAGCCGAAGCACAGCCCGAGCACGGTAATCAGCAGCATCTCGTTGCTTTCGAACTTCGCGACATAGGCCAGCAAACGCGGGACCAGAAGAATACCGATGACCAGCGCGACGATCATGAATAGCGAGAGTTTGCCGACCGTGGAAAATACTTCGCCGGAACTCACCGTGCCGCTGACCGCAATACTCGACAGCAAGGCAATGATGCCGATACCGAGAATGTCCTCGACGATCAGCACACCGAAGATCAACTGGGCGAAGCGCTCGTTCTTCATCTTCAGGTCGTTGAGTGCCTTGACGATGATGGTGGTCGAGGAAATCGCCAGGATCGCGCCCAGGAAGAGCGAATCCATGGTGTTCCAGTCGAACCAGCGGCCGATTTCGTAGCCGATCCAGATCATCAGGATGATTTCCAGGAACGCCGCGATAAACGCCGTGGCACCCACCTTGAACAGCTTGCGCAGGCTGAACTCCAGACCCAGGCAGAACATCAGGAAGATCACCCCCAGCTCGGCGAGAGTCTTGATGGTTTCTTCGTCGTGGATCAGGCCGAACGGCGGGGTGTGCGGGCCGATGATGAAGCCGGCGACGATATAGCCGAGCACTACCGGCTGTTTGAAACGGTGGAACAGTACGGTCACCACGCCTGCGACCAGCATGATCACTGCCAGATCCTGAATAAAGCTGATGGCATGCATGGCGTGGGCTCCTTGAATGACGATGCTCGCGGCAGGCGTCTGAAAACGTCTGGGCGAGCTGAATAAAAATCCGCTTTAGGTGTAGGAATCGCCCTTGGGGTGGGCTTTTGCAGGGTAACACCGCGACTTCCGGCTGAAAGGCGGTGCAATATATGGAAACAGATCGATCCGGGCGTGACGGCGGCCAGTTGCCCGGCGTCCCGATAACGGTGGTTTTGAAAAGCGACCAGGCACCCGCAGAGGTGCTTCTTCCAGCAACCCTGCCTTGACCCGTGAGAACGTTATGGAACCCGGAAACGCCCAGCTGTCGATGACGGTACTGATGACCCCCGACATGGCCAACTTCTCTGGCAATGTCCACGGTGGCACCCTGCTCAAATACCTCGACGAAGTGGCCTACGCCTGCGCGAGCCGCTACGCCGGCCGCTACGTGGTGACCCTGTCGGTGGATCAGGTGATTTTCCGCGAGCCGATCCATGTCGGCGAACTGGTGACCTTCCTGGCGTCGGTCAACTACACCGGCAACACCTCGATGGAAGTCGGCATCAAAGTGGTGACCGAGAACATTCGCGAGCGCTCGGTGCGCCACACCAACAGCTGCTTCTTCACCATGGTTGCGGTGGACGATCAGCGCAAACCGGCCGCCGTACCGCCGCTGCAACCGCAGAACAGCGAAGACAAACGTCGCTACATGCAGGCCCAGCAGCGCCGGCAGATTCGCCAGGAGCTGGAAAAGCGCTATCAGGAAATCAAGGGCGACGCCTGAGTGACAGAGCGCTCGCGGGCCATGCCTGCGAGCGCTGCAATGATCAGAGGCTGATCGC
The DNA here is from genome assembly GCF_059421845.1 of Pseudomonas sp. GW821-FHT02C04. Lineage (NCBI taxonomy): Bacteria > Pseudomonadati > Pseudomonadota > Gammaproteobacteria > Pseudomonadales > Pseudomonadaceae > Pseudomonas > Pseudomonas sp. GW821-FHT02C04. The sequence continues at coordinate 606,762 of NZ_JBWKVT010000002.1, forward strand.
TGTCGCCTCGAACTTCACCCGCGGATGAGCGATCCGGTCCTGCGCCCGCACCAGTTGCAGCTCATAGCTGGCGCAGGCCTGGGTTTCCAGCAGCACTTCATGCACCGCCGCTGCGGTGAATTCAAACGCCGCCACCAGGCTGTCGCCGAGCAGCACCCGCGCCAGGAACAGGCCGGACGTCAGATCGCCCACACCGACCGGCTGACGCGGAAACGCGAGCAGCGGACGTCGCAGATGCCAACTGCCCTCGGCCGTCACCAGCAGCATCTCGAAGCCATCCGCCGGTTTCCCCGGGTAATCCAGATGCTTGACCAGCACCGCTTTCGGCCCTCGCGCCAACAGCGCGCGCGCCATCGCCAGGCAATCGAACAGCGACTGCGGCTTGCGCCCGGAGAAGCTGTCCAGCTCGAGCTGGTTCGGGCACATGAAGTCCGCCACCGCTGCGGCTTCGTCGAGCAGGAAGTCGCTGACTTCGGCCGGCACGCTGCAACCTTTCTCCGGATGGCCCATCACCGGGTCGCACAGGTACAGGGCTTTGGGATTGACCGCTTTGATCCGCTCGATACCACTGAGAATCGCCCGGCCCTGCGCCGCACTGCCCAGATAACCGGACAGCACTGCGTCGCAATTGCCCAATTCACCGATGGCGGCGATACCTTCAACCAGTTCGGGGATCCGCTGCGGTGCCAGCACCTCCCCGGCCCACTGGCCGTACTGGGTGTGGTTGGAAAACTGCACGGTGTTGAGCGGCCAGACATTGACCCCGACCCGCTGCATCGGAAAAACCGCAGCGCTGTTGCCGGCGTGGCCGAACACCACATGGGACTGGATGGCGAGCAGATGAGGCGTACGTTTCATTCGGGTTTTTCCGTAAAACGATTGAAATTCAAGCCGCGCAGTATGCGACGAAACGGAGCCTGTACGACAGACCGGCGACGCAGTTAAGCTGATGCCAACTTTTGGAGTTTCTTGTTGATGCTGACCCTGGAAAACATTTTCGTGCTGATGCTGTTCGCCGTTGCCGGCGCGTGGCTGTGGCACAACCACGGCCTGCGTGAGCGGGCGCTGGAACGGGTCAAGCAGCATTGCGTGAATGTCGGCGTCGAACTGCTCGACGGCAACGTGGCGCTGAAGAAGATCGGATTCATCAAAGATGCCAGCGGGCGTCGGCGTCTGGCCCGGGTCTACAACTTCGAATTCACCGTGACCGGCGAAACCCGTCACAACGGCACCATTACTCAGTTCGGCCCCCACAGTGCGCAGATCGAACTGGCGCCCTACCCGGCACCGTTCGACGACACCCCACCCGTGGTGGAAGTGGCCAGGCCGACCGCACAAGTGATCGAGCTGAGCCAGTGGCGCCAGGAACACACCAAGTGGAAGCCTTGACTCAGGCCGCTTGAATCCGACAACCGGCCAATCCAGCCTGCAACTCATCGATCGCCTGCGGCTGGTCGAAAATCAGCTCGATCCGAGAGTCCTTGCGCCACTCGCTGGGCTGCCAGTCCAGTTTGGCGTTATCCAGGGCATTAGCTGATTTCCAGCCATCCTGGCTGTGGATAACCAATTTCGCCCGGAGCCAGTGCAGGGATTCCAGCCACTGAGTGATGCGAATCACGTCAAACGTCTGGCTTGGGTGCCAGCGCCAGCCGATGCTCCAGCCGCCCTCCTGCGCCTGACTCAGGCAAATCGGCAAAGCCGGATCGCTCCAGACGGCCGGCATCTGCCCCAGCCCCTTGGGCACGATCAACTTATCCACACCGGCTTGCGCTTGAGCCGCCACTCCTGGCAATTCGCTCAGGGGGAACGTCGCCTGCTGCGTCCAGATCAACCTGACGGACGGCAACTGGCGGGCGATCAGCTCACGCTCGGATTCATCGAGGCTTTCTGCCTTGTTCAACACCAGCAGGCCGGCATTCGGGATCGCCTCCTGTTGAGCCGGCGGCAGTGTTTTGCCCGCCGCCAGTGCCTGGGCGTCCAGCACCAGAACGCAGGGCTGAACGGCGAGAACGCCTTGCCATGGGGCCTCGCTCAGTTGTTGCAGCAACTGCGCCGGATGCCCCAGACCGGAGGGCTCGATGAACAGGCGATCCGGCTGAGACTTGCGCAATAAACGGCCCAGCCCGATCTGAAACGGCGCACCGTTCACGCAACACAAACAGCCTCCGGCCACTTCGCCCAGTGCGATACCATCGGCGTCCCGGGTCAACAGCGCAGCGTCGAGGCCGATCTGGCCGAACTCGTTGATCAGTACCGCCCAGCGCTCACCGGCCGGTCGCTGCGCCATGAGCTGGCGGATCAGGCTGGTCTTGCCGGTGCCCAAGGGACCTGCGATGACGTGGGTGGGAATGTTCTGCAACATGATCAAGGTTTTCTGGAGGTCGGGAATGCGGTGGATGGGATGGTCGTTGCTGTTGGCGTTGGTGTCGGGCGAAGCGCTGGCCCAGGCCTGTGTGGTGCACAGCCAGGCGGAACGCCTCGACGTGAAGGTCTGCCAGCAGAACCGCAACATCCCGGAGAAACTGTTCAATGACGGCTTCTGCAAACCCACTCTGGCGGGGCAGACAGTCGACGTGCAGTACGTCGATCAGTGCCCTACCGGGGCTTTTGGCGTGTGCAGCAACGCGCAAGTCGCCAATATGCCTTATCGCCAGGATATCCACTATTACGGCGTGCCCACCGATGCGGCCTATTTGAAGCCGTACTGTGAAAGCCAGAGCCAGGGCAACTGGCTCAAGCCTTGAGGCATCAGCCCAGCCAGTCGAGGGTCAGCATCAGACGCCGTTCACCCGAAGCCGGTTGCGGAGAACGATGGATCAGGCCGAAACCTTCGTTGCCGTGCCACTTTTCTCCTTTGAGCAGCGCCACTTCGCCGCTGACCAGTTGCTGAATCCGCGATTTTTCCTGCGGTTCGGCGAGTGGTTTTCCCAGTTGCCGGCGATCCATTTCCCCTTCCTTCAGCCACTCGCTGCCAATACCGGCGTAGGTGGTAATCAGCCGGACGGGCACATGATCGACGTGAAAACGCGGGCACATCGCCTTGTCCAGCACACGCAAGCGCAGGCCGATCCGCCGTGCCCCGAGCAGGCAGGCGAAGGCGCCGACCAGCCATTTCAGGTCGGCGATAAAACCTTCGTAGCCTTCCAGATCACGGAATCCACTGGCCAGGCCAGTGAGGTCCGGTTCGGTATCTTCGTCGTGTAATTCAAGGCTCAGCGCTTCGGCGTAGGGCTCATCCAATGACAGCAACAATCTCGCGAAATCGGCGACATGCAGCGGAAGCTGCCGCTGCCAGACGGCAAGGTTGATTTCATCTTCCAGGATGCTCGTCAGCGCTTGTGGGGTCGGGCCGAGGACTTGCTGACGCGTTCTGTTTTGCAACGGTTTGAGGGCAAGCATCACGCGGCCTCGTCATGCCAGGGGCCGAACGGATCGGCCAGCAATCGCCAGCCTTCGACACCGAGCGCCATCTCGGCATCGGTGAGCAGGCAGTCGTCCAGGGCTGACTTGAGTTGTGCGAAATCGATGTTCTGGCCGATAAACACCAGCTCCTGACGACAGTCTCCTACGCTGGCGGTCCAGTTCTCCATGATCGCAGCGGTGCTTTCCTGATCCTGTGGCCACTGATTCTTCGGCACGAAACGCCACCAGCGCCCGGCGAAACCGTGGCGCATCAAACCGCCCGCCTGCGACCAGCTACCGGCATCCGTGGGTTTGCTCGCGAGCCAGAAGAAACCTTTGGAGCGCAGCAGCTTGCCGTTCAGCCAGGGCCGATCGATGAAGTCGAAAAAACGCTGAGGGTGAAAGGGTCGGCGCGCGCGGTAAGCCGTGGACGCGATGCCGTATTCCTCGGTTTCCGGCACATGCTCGCCACGCAATTCCTGTAGCCAGCCCGGGGCGGTTGCGGCCCTGTCGAAGTCGAAGCGGTGGGTGTTGAGGATCTTCTCCAGCGGCACTTCACCCATCACCATCGGGATGATTTCGGCGTTAGCGTTGAGCCGCTTGAGGATCGCCATCAGCTCTTCCCGTTCGTTGCTGCTGATCAGATCGATCTTGCTGATCAACAGAACGTCGGCGAACTCGATCTGTTCGATCAACAGATCGGTGATCGAACGCTCATCTTCTTCTCCAAGAATTTCGCCACGGGAAGCCAGGCTTTCAGCGGCCTGGAAGTCAGGCAGGAAATTCAGGCCGTCGACTACAGTGACCATGGTGTCGAGGCGAGCGATGTCAGCGAGGCTTTGGCCCTGCTCGTCTCGGAAGGTGAAGGTCTCGGCTATCGGCAATGGCTCGGAAATGCCGGTGGATTCGATCAGCAGGTAATCGAATCGGCCTTCACGGGCCAGTTTGGCGACCTCCTCCAGAAGGTCTTCGCGTAACGTACAGCAGATACAGCCGTTGCTCATCTCAACGAGTTTTTCTTCTGCGCGGTTCAGGTCGACATCACGCTGAACTTCGCTGCCATCAATATTGATTTCGCTCATATCATTGACGATCACCGCCACACGCAGATCGTCTCTGTTACGTAGTACGTAATTCAAAAGTGTACTTTTTCCGGCGCCGAGAAAGCCGGATAAAACGGTCACGGGAAGCGGGGAAGACATGGGGTAAACCTCATCAAACGGTAGCTAAACGCAGGAAACGCTCTCGGCGGCAGGCGTTCTTGGGCTTCGACGAGACCGTCAGAGAAGCAGACGCTTGAAAACAGGAGCCACGGAAAGCCCGATTGAATTTATGTTATAGTATAACAATATTAAAGATCCACTTTCTTCTTGCCGGAAATGACAAAGGGCTGGAAGCTGGAAACACTTCGCTCCCGGGCTACCTCATGAAAACTGCGCTGAAATGCTCACTCCTCGGTCTCGCCTTGCTGGCCTTCGACGTATGGGCACAAGTCCCGGGGCTCGCTACCTGCACGCGCAGCGCTAACCTGCTGGCGTGTGTCGATGCCAATGGCAACGCCTATAGCGTCAACACCGCCGGCAAGACGATTTATTTGCGGGGTTTCGAGAAGATTGGCCAACGTTACTGGGCGCAAACCAACAGCATTTACGGGCAACTGACGTTCTTCACCGGGATCGCTTCCGACGGCGAAGCCTGGGTCGGCTACAACCGCCGGGTGGGCTGGACGACGATCAACCGCTTCTCCAGCTCCGGCGGAAGCACCGGGAAGTTCACCTGCAGCCGACTCACAGGCTGCTAGACACGCGCTTGTTGCTGCTCCTGCTGCCAGGCGATATAGCTGTCGGTCGGTGGGTTTTTCTGGAAATAGCGCTGCAACCCTTCAAACAATCCATCAGCCACCGCTTGCTGATGGCGTGCCGTGACCAGCCGCTGACTGTCCCGCGCGTTAGAAATGAACCCGGTTTCCACCAGAATCGACGGCACATCGGGTGACTTCAGCACCGCAAATCCTGCTTGTTCCACACGCTTTTGATGCAGCGTGGTGATGCCCGCCAGACTCCCCAGCACCGTGCTGCCCAGCTGCAAACTGGCGGCGATGGTGGCGTTCATCGACATATCGAGGATGACCCCGGCGAGCATCGGGTCCTTGTCCTTCAGATTCAGCAGGCTGGTTGCACCGAGCAGATCTGCGCCGTTTTCCCGCTGCGCCATGAAGCGCGCAGTGGCCGACGTCGCGCCACCTTCAGACAAGCAATACACAGATGCGCCAGAAGCGGTCAGGCGCGGCGCGGCATCCGCATGCACCGAAATGAACATGTCGGCCTTGTGCTGACGGGCAATATCAACGCGCTTGCGTAGCGGCACAAAGAAGTCGTCGTTGCGTACAAGCTTCACATCGAAGCCTTTTTCCCGCTTCAACCGTCGTGCCAGCAGCTGTGAAATCGAGAGCACAACGTCCTTTTCTCGCTCGCCTTTTGCACCGACTGCACCAGGATCTTTGCCGCCATGACCAGGGTCGACCACGACAATAATGTCTCGTTTTGGATGATTGGTTTTTCCGGGTGTTTCACGTGGAACGCTCGGCACTGCCACTTTTGAATCGCTCAAAAGATCCAGAACCAGGCGATGCCCCTGCCCATCCTGAGGTGCCAGCAGGAAGGTATTGAGCTGCACCGGACCACTCAAATCCAGGACGATTCGGGTATCGCCCTTACCAAAGTGCCCGGAGCGGATGCTGCGAATAACCGTTTCGCTGAGCGCCAATTGGCTGAAGTCGCCACTCAAACTGGCACCACTCAAGTCGATGATCAGACGATCCGGCGCACTCAGCGTGAACGTCTTGTAGCTCACTGGCCCGCTCAAATCGAAGACCAACCGAAGCTTGTCATCCGAACGCCAGAGGCGTGCATTGCGAATTTGTGTGGCGCTGACACTGAAAGGAAAAGCCAAAGCAGCGCTGGCCAACATCAGGTTAAGCAAATGGCGTCTGTGCATATGAAAGCCCGTTCATGAAAAAGGCATCGTGATTTGAATTGTTATAATGTAACATCAAATTCAATCAACACGATGGTACTGAACATGAATGCGCTGACGCTGCCGGATATCGCCGCGCAAGCCGCCCGCCAAGCTTTGCCGCTTGATTGGGTGGGGATGCGTGGCATCGCTCTACCTGTCTTTATCGAGGGCCAACGCCTGGCAGCAAAAGCCGATGCGGGTGTCAGCCTCGATGACGGCGAAGCCCGTGGCATTCACATGTCACGGTTGTATCTGGCGCTGGAAAGGCTGGAACAACAGAACCTCACTCCCGCACTTCTGCACCAGGTTTTGCAGCATTTTCTCGACAGCCATGAAGGTTTGGCCACCAACGCCTATCTGAATATCCATACGGATTTGCTGCTCAGAAGGCCCGCATTGGTCAGCCCATTGGCAGGATGGAAAACCTATCCGGTGACCATTGCAGCCACTCTGAAAAACACAGTGTTCCACGTGGAACTGAAAATCGAGGTGGCTTACTCCTCGACTTGCCCCTGCTCTGCCGCTCTGGCGAGGCAATTGATCCAGCAGCGATTCGTCGACGATTTCGCCAACAAGCCGTTGCAACATGCCGAGGTTCTGGCCTGGTTGGGCTCGACTCAGGGGATCGTCGCAACGCCCCACAGCCAACGCAGCACGGCACAACTGCATCTGCACCTGGATGAATTCGTCGATGGTTTGCCGCTGACCTCGACCATCAACGACGCCGAAGCAGCTCTCGGCACCGCCGTGCAAACCGCCGTTAAACGCGCCGACGAACAAGCCTTCGCCCTCGCCAATGGCCAGAACCTGATGTTCTGCGAAGACGCCGCTCGCCGCCTGAATCTGGCGCTGCGTCGCTCACCCGGCATCCGCGAATTCCACCTATGCGTGATTCACGCCGAAAGCCTCCACGCCCACGATGCAGTCGCTGAAAGTCACTGGCGCCGGGAGACCGAATGATTCGCTTCCAGTCCGTTAGTTGGGGATCACCCGGCCAACCCCTCACTCCACCGCTGAGCCTTCAATTGGAACGCGGCAGCCTGACCGCCATCATCGGCGTCAACGGCAGTGGTAAAAGCAGCCTGCTCAAAGTCATCGCCGGACTGCAGAGACCTTTGGCCGGCGCCGTCGCATTAGGTGTTCCCCGCCAAAGTGGTTTGTCATTCCTCCTCCAACAGCAGCACCTGGATCGACAATTCCCGATCAGCCTTCAGGAACTGGTTGCCGCTGGTTTCTGGGGACGTCGACTGTCAACGCAATTGCGAGCACAACGCCTCACCCAGGCACTTGAAGATTGGCACTTGAGTGGTCTGGAACAGCGCCCATTGATGGCCCTCTCCGGCGGTGAACTGCAACGCGCCCTGCTCGCTCGATTGAGTCTCGCCGACACGCCTTTGCTGCTGCTCGACGAACCCCATGCCGCTCTCGATGAACTGGGTCAGGCATTGCTCTGGCAACACCTGCACACCTGGCATGAGCAAGGCCGGACACTGGTCATGGTGGGCCACGACCTCGCCGCCGTCCGCCAACACATTCCACAAACGCTGCTGATCAAACACAGCGGCTGCGTGTTCGGTCCCAGTGTCGAACTGATCCAGCAAACACCCAACGTGCAGGTGGCCTGATGCACGCCGCCGCGCATTTCTGGCAACCGTTCCTTGAGTTCGTGTTCATGCGCCGGGCACTGCTCGGCGGTTTGCTGCTGGCGTGCAGCACTGCGCCATTGGGCGTGTTCCTGATCCTGCGACGCATGAGCCTGATCGGCGACGCCGTCGCCCACGGCATCCTTCCCGGTGCCGCGCTCGGCTTCTGGTTTGCCGGACTGAGTCTTCCCGCGCTGACCCTCGGTGGCCTCGGCGCCGGTCTGAGCATGGCCGGACTCGCCGCATGGATCACCCGCCGAACCGGCCTGCGCGAGGACGCCAGTCTCGCCGCGATTTACCCGATCTCTCTGGCCAGTGGCGTGCTGATTCTGGGCATCGCCGGCAAACGGCTCGACCTGCTGCACTTGCTGTTCGGCTCGGCACTGGCCGTCGACGGACCGACCCTCAACGGCATGTTGGGCGTTTCGCTGCTGAGTCTGATGGCCATGGCGCTGATCTACCGCCCGCTTCTGCTCGACACCCTCGATCCACTGTTTCTGCGCACCGTCAGCCGACTCGGCCCGATTGCCCACGGTGTGTTCCTGACGCTGGTGGTGCTCAACCTGGTCATCGGTTTCCAGGCCATCGGCGCGCTGATGGTGGTCGGACTGATGATGCTGCCCGCCGCCGCTTCTCGTTTCTGGAGCCGACGCCTGCCGATCCTGATCGCCATCGCCGCCGTGATCGGCTGCCTGTCGGTGTGGCTCGGTCTGTTGCTGTCGTTCTACTACTCGCTGCCCAGCGGTCCGGCCATCGTGCTGGTCGCGGGCATGGGTTACCTGTTGTCCGTGGTGCTCGGGCCGGTTCACGGCCTGCTGCGCCGCCCGCCCTTGCTCACATCCCAATGAGGTGTTTCCCGATGCGCGCTCTACTTGTGTTGTTCAGCCTGATGCTGTCGATGTCATTGTCGGCGGCGGAGAAACTGCCGGTGGTCACCAGTTTCAGCATCCTTGCCGACATGGTGCATCAGGTCGGCGGCGAGCATATCCAGATCACCAACATGGTCGGTCCCGACGCCGACGCCCACACCTACGAACCGACGCCCGACGATGCCAAGGCACTTCTGAAAGCGAAACTGATCGTGAAAAACGGACTGGGCTTCGAGCCATGGCTGGACCGACTGGTGACCAGCACTGACACCAAAGCCACCGTCATCAGTGCCAGCCATGGCGTGATCCCCCGCTCTCTGGATGAAGACGGAGAAACCGTTCCCGACCCTCACGCCTGGCACAACCTGGCCAATACCGAGCTGTATGTCGCCAACATCACCAAGGCACTGATCGCCGCCGACCCGGCGAACAGAGCCGACTACGAACGCAACAGCAAGGCTTACCTGAAACAAATCTACGCCCTCCTCGCCGAAGCCAAGGCCAAGCTCGGTTCGCTGCCGCCGGGCAATCGCAAGATCGTTACCAGCCACGACGCCTTCGGTTATCTCGGCCAAGCCTACGGGATCGACTTCATGGCGCCGCAAGGTCTGTCCACCGAGCGCGAACCTTCCGCTGCCGAAGTCGCTGCACTGATCACCCAGATCCGTCAGGCCAAGGTCAAAGCGGTGTTCATGGAAAACATCAAGGACGCCCGCCTGCTCAAACAGATTGCCGATGAAAGCGGCGCACACATCGGCGGCACGCTGTACTCCGACGCCCTCGCCGCGTCGGGTCCGGCCAGCACGTTCACCGGACTCTTCGAATACAACCTCAACACCCTTTACGACGCCCTGAGCCAACCATGATCCGCAAAAATCCTTCCGGCGATCTGCCGCAAATTGCCGAGTCTGCCTACGTCGATAAAACCGCGATCATCTGCGGCAAAGTGGTGATCGGCGAAAACGTGTTCGTCGGCCCCTATGCGGTCATTCGCGCCGATGAAGTGGACGCCTCGGGCGAGATGGAGCCGATCACCATCGGCGCCAATTCGAACATCCAGGATGGCGTGGTGATTCACTCCAAATCCGGCGCGGCGGTGACCATCGGTGAGTTCAGCTCCATCGCCCACCGCTCGATCGTGCATGGGCCATGCAAGGTCGGCGACCGAGTGTTCATCGGTTTCAACAGCGTGCTGTTCAACTGCGTGGTCGGCAACGGTTGCGTGGTGCGGCACAACTCGGTGGTCGATGGCCGGGATCTGCCGGATGCGTTTTACGTGCCCTCCACCACCCGCATCGGGCCGGGCACCGACCTCTCACAATTCCCGCCGGTGAGCGTCAGCGCTTCGGAGTTTTCCGAAGACGTGGCGCGCACCAATGTCGATCTGGTGCGCGGCTACAAAGCCCTGCAGAACGAGTTCTGATCCCATGAACAGTGTGCTGATTCGCAATGCGCGGCTGGTGAATGAAGGGCGTGAGTTCGACGCCGATCTGCTGGTCAGCCACGGTCGCATCGTCAAGATCGGCCGCAGCATCGAAGGTGAAAACGCCACGCTGGAAATCGACGCCAACGGCCAATGGCTGCTGCCGGGAATGATCGACGATCAGGTGCATTTCCGTGAACCGGGCTCGCCAACCAAAGGCAGCATCTACACCGAATCCCGCGCAGCCGTGGCCGGTGGCATCACCAGTTTCATGGACATGCCCAACACCAACCCGGCCACCCTCACCCTCGAAGCGCTGGCCGACAAAAAGCGTCGAGCGGCGATAAACTCGGTGGCCAACTACGGCTTTCACTTCGGCGTCAGTCACGACAACCTGGACACCGTCGCGGCGCTCAATCCAAGCGAAGTGGCCGGGGTCAAAGTGTTCATGGGGGCGTCGACCGGCAACATGCTGGTTGATGACCCCAAAACGCTGGAGCGATTGTTCGCCGAGGTGCCGACGATCCTGCTGGCCCATTGCGAACACACGCCGAGCATCGAGGCCAACACCGCCAGATTGCGCGAGCAGTTCGGCGAACATCTCCCTCCCGACGCCCATGCGCTGATCCGCAATGCCGACGTCTGTTATCGCTCCTCTTCGCTGGCGGTGGATCTCGCCAAACGCCATGGCACTCGCCTGCACGTGCTGCACCTGACCACCGCCCGCGAGCTGCAACTGTTCGAGGACAAACCTCTGGTGCATAAACGCATCACGGCGGAGGTTTGCCTGCATCATCTGCTGTTCGATGATCGCGACTATCCGGACTTCGGCAACCAGATCAAATGCAACCCGGCGATCAAAAGCCAGGCGGATCGCGATGCCCTGCGTCTGGCCTTGTTGAGCAATCGACTGGACGTGATCGGCAGCGATCACGCCCCGCATACCTGGGCGGAGAAACAGCTGTCGTATGCCCAGGCACCGTCCGGCCTGCCTCTGGTGCAACATGCGTTGCCGGCGTTGTTGGAACTGGTAGCGGATGGCGTGCTGCCGATCACCACGCTGGTGGCAAAGACCAGCCACCGGGTGGCCGACCTGTTTGCCATTCCGGATCGCGGTTATTTGAGGGAAGGTTATTGGGCGGATCTGGTATTGATTCAGCCAGAGCCCGAGGGTGTCGCGGTATCACGACAACCGATCCTGTCACAGTGCGGATGGACGCCGTTTGCTCGTCGAAGCTTTCGCCATCGGGTGAGTACGACGCTGGTGTCGGGACAGGTTGCGTGGCACGACAATCGGCTGCACGACGGGTGTCAGGGATTGCCGTTGCGGTTCATGCGCTAAAAAAGACCGCCCCCACACTGTTGTGGGGGCGGTTCGATTTTCAGGCTCTTGGTTTGACGGTGCCGCAATCCTGGCCCAACCACACGGCGCGGGTTTCCAGACTGCCCTTCTGGTTGATCCCGATGGCATTGAACGTGCCGTTGGCGATGGTGGTGAACTCACGATCGCTGACGAACGTCGCCACACCGGTGCCCGAGGCTCGCGGGCAACTGAAACGGAATTTCCATTGGTTGCCGTTGCGCTCAGTGATCTGCTGTTTGCAGCCCGACTGCGGGTCTGCCAGCGGAATATCATTGGTCGCCACTTGCTGCGGTGTCAGGCAGGCACGGATGCCTTTGCCACCGATGTTGATCCCTTGCTTCTCCAGCGCCGCCCGCTGTTGCGGGGATATCTGGCCCTGAATCTGGCCGAGGATCGATTGCACGTCCATGGCCTGATCATCGACTTTCACATTGCTCGACGTCATTTCCCACAACCCCGGCTGCAGCATTTGCGCCTGAGCAACCAACGGCAAGGCCAACCCCAGACCCAGCGCCAAACCCAGCAGACGAACGTTCATTGAAAAACTCCTGATCAGTAGTGGCCGTTAGACGCCGGCCGCTTGTTTCGGTTCATGGCCTGCTTTCATGGCTAAAAAGAAAATAGCGACAACCGCAAAGGAACATGGTCTGTTAAGCATTGAATCTTCAGGAGCAAGGTTGCCCCATGGATTATTTTGGACCGCACATCTTCGGTTATCTGATCGCGCTGATACATAGCCTGGGCACGATTGCCGCCATCCATGCGGTGTTGACCGTCCGTACCGCGCAAGGCTCGATCGCCTGGGCGCTGTCGCTGATCTTCATTCCCTATCTCACCCTCATTCCTTATCTGGTGTTCGGTCGCAGCACCTTCGACGGTTATATCAAGGCCCGGCGTCAGGCCAACGAACAAATGCGTCAGGCCGTTTCCGAACTGAACTGGCGGCCCTGGGTAGAAGAAGCCCTGACCGCCCGCGCCTCGAACGCCTACGACTCCCTGCGGGCGATGCCGAAGCTGGGACGCATGCCGTGCCTGGCCAACAATGAAGTGCAATTGCTGATCAACGGCACCGCCACCTTCGAAGCGATTTTCCATGCAATCGACCAGGCACGGGAAGCCGTGCTGATTCAGTTTTTCATCATTCACGACGATCACCTCGGCCAGCGCCTGCGCGAACTGCTGCTGAAGAAATCCGCAGAAGGCGTCGCGATTCATCTGCTGTACGACCGCATCGGCAGCCACGCCCTGCCCCACAGTTACGTGCAGGCCCTGCGCGATGGCGGGGTTGAAGTCAAAGCATTCGCCACCCGCAGCGGCTGGCTCAATCGCTTCCAGGTAAATTTCCGCAACCACCGCAAGATCGTCGTGGTGGACGGAATGACCGGTTTTGTTGGCGGACACAACGTCGGCGACGAATACATGGGTGAAAAACCGCCACTGGCGCCATGGCGCGACACCCACGTTCAGGTGCGCGGCCCGGTGGTCGCGTGCATGCAGGAGTCATTTGCCGAAGACTGGTTCTGGGCCGCGCGTACGCTGCCTCCGCTGATCCTGCCAGACGTTTACCCTGAGGATGGCGTCCTCTGCCAACTACTGGCCAGCGGCCCGGCGGATGCCTACGAAACCTGTTCGCTGTTCTTCGTCGAAGCCATCCATGCCGCGACTGAACGCGTGTGGATCACCAGCCCCTACTTCATTCCTGACGAAGCGGTGTTCGCTGCATTGCGACTCGCAGTCCTGCGCGGTGTCGATGTGCGACTGCTGCTGCCCTCACGCCCCGATCACCGCATCGTTTACGCCGCATCGAGTCTTTACGCATTCGAAGCGGTACGCGCCGGGGTGCGGGTATTCCGCTACGAACCGGGTTTCCTGCATCAGAAAGTGGTGTTGGTCGACAGCGAAATCAGCGCCATCGGCAGCGCCAATCTGGACAACCGTTCGTTCCGGTTGAATTTCGAAGTGATGTTGCTGACGGTCGACAGCGAATTTGCCGGCCACGTGGAACAGATGCTCAACGAAGACTTCGCCCAGGCCTACGAAATCGCCAAGGAAGAAGGCCGGGAGATCCACCGCCTGCAACAACTCGGCATGCGGATCGCCCGGCTGATTTCACCGATTCTCTAGCTCAAGGGTTATAGATGTCGTCGCGGGTCCACGGCAGTTCATGGCTGCCATCGGGGTGGGCCTTCACCGCGAGAATCTGGTGCAGATTGATCCAGCCCCGGGCAAACGCGTAGGCGCAACCGGCCAGGTACAGGCGCCAGATACGCAGGGCCTGATCCGGCACCAGTTTGCCGGCCGCTTCGAGGTTGTCCTCCAGCCGTTCGCTCCAGTGGTCCAGCGTGCGCGCGTAATGCAGACGCAGGCTTTCGACATCGACGACCTCCAGACCGGCCTCGCTGATCTCGGCCGAGATCATCGCCAGGTGCGGCAACTCGCCGTTGGGGAACACGTATTTTTCGATGAAGTCCCCGGCACCGCGTCCCACCGGACGGCCATCGGTGTGCTTGGCGGTGATGCCGTGGTTCATCACCAGACCGCCCTCTTTCACCGCGCCGAACAGGGTTTTGCAGTACTCGGCCAGGTTGGCGTGACCCACGTGCTCAAACATGCCGACGCTCACCACTTTGTCGAAACGACCGTCCTGCGGCAGATCACGGTAATCGAGCAGTTGCAGTTCGATCTGGTCTTCCAGGCCTTCGGCTTTGACGCGCTCCCGAGCCAGCGCCAGTTGTTCCTTGCTCAGGGTGATACCGAAGACTTTGGCACCGAACTCACGGGCGGCGTAACGCGCCAGACCACCCCAACCGCAACCCACATCCAGCAAGTAGTCACCCGGTTGCAGGCGCAGCTTGCGACACAGGTGCCGGAACTTGGCCTGCTGGGCCTGCTCCAGGGTTTCGCTGCCAGTTTCGAAATAGGCGCAGGAATACGCCATGTCGCTGTCCAGCCACAGCTGATAGAACGCGTTGGACAGGTCGTAGTGGTAGGAAATGGCTTTGGCGTCGGTTTCCTTGTCGTGCACGGTTCGCACCGGCTGACTGTCTTCGTCCTCGTCGAGCAACGCGTTGCTCAACTCATCGCAGACCCGGATGACCTCGCTGATCGAGCCCTCGAGTTCGAGCTTGCCCTCGACGAACGCCGCCCCCAGCGCATCAAGACTTGGATGGGTAAACTGGGTCACCATCGACGGGTCCTTGACCACAATGGTGACGCTGGGCGCCGGGCCCAGATTGAATTCATGGCCGTCCCAGAGTCGCAGGCGAAGCGGTAGCTGCAGATTCTGTAAGGCCGGTGGAAGTTGCGCGAGCATGGAATATCCCCCTGGTTTCAGACGTCTGATCTGAGGGTAGACCATCCTTGAAAATTAGCAGGCTATCGATTCGATAGTCGCCACCTATCAGCCAACGTGGCTGCAACGGCACCGATCTCCGTGCTTCAGTGCGCCTTCTCAGAAGACTTCAAGACCGACGCACAGTTCGAAAAATGATCAGTTCTGCTCGTCCAGCTTCAACAGCGGCTCCTGGAATCGCAACAAGCGACCGGCATTGCCCAGCACCAGCAATGTGCTGAGGTTGTGCAGCAGCGCAGCGATCATCGCCCCGGCGGCGCCCAGCCAGCCGAACGCAGCGAATACGACGATGGCCAGCGTCCAGCCCAGACCGATGATCACGTTCACCTGCAGCGTGCGCCGACATTGGCGGCTCAGGCGCACACAAGTGCCGAGACGACGCAAGTCGCTGCCGATCAGTACGATGTCGGCTGATGCCAACGCGATGTCCGCGCCGCCCGCCCCCATCGCAACCCCTACCACACCGGCCTTGAGTGCCAGCGAATCGTTGATGCCGTCGCCGACCACCATCGGCCGGAAACCGTTGTCGATTTCCTTCAGCACGCGATTGAGTTTGTCTTCGGGCAAGGCTTGAGCTTCGACTTCATGCAGGCCGACATCCCGTGCGAGGGTTTGCGCCACGCTCTGACGGTCACCGGTCAGCAACAGTTGCCGACCGAGGCCCAACTCGCGCAGTTCGCTCAAGGCGAAGCGTGCTTCCGGTTTGACGCTGTCAGCCAGTAACAGCCAGGCGAGAAATTCACCGTTCAACGCCAGACCGGCAATAGGTCCGTCGTGATCGGGAACCGATGTGGTCGGGATGCCAAGTTGCGCAAACAGCTCCGGGCGACCGAGTGCCGCTTCACCTTGCTCCGTCTTGGCGACCACACCCAAACCTTGTCGTTCGTGAATGTCGGTCAGTACCAGCACGTTGTCCGCATGAACCAGACCCGCCAGTGCACGACTGACCGGGTGACTGCTGGCAGCGCCAAGACTGGCAGCCAGCGCCATCACCGAATCGTGATCCGCCTGCGCGCTGTTGATCGACTGCAAACGCAACGTGCCGTAGGTGAGTGTGCCGGTCTTGTCGACCACCAGGGACGTGAGGTCAGCCAACTCTTCAAGGAAGGCCGAACTGCGGATCAGAATCCCGTGCCGCGCCGCGACCGCCACACCAGCAATCGCCGTGGCCGGTGCCGACAACACCAGCGCGCAAGGACAGGCTGCGACCAGCACCGCCAACATCGCTTGCGCATCGTTGGTGACAAACCAGGTCACCGCCGCCAGCAGCAACACCAGCACCATGTAACTGCCGGCGTAGCGTTCCAGCAGCCGGGTGATCGGCGGCTTGGAGCGCTCGGCGTTCTGCATCAGGGCGATGACTTTGCCCAAGGTCGATTCATCGCCGGTGCGGGTCACCTCGATACGCAGCAAACCATCGAGGTTGATCGCACCACCGAAAACCGTCATTCCGACGCCCGCCTCCACCGGCACCGACTCACCGGTGATCGACGCCGTATCGAGGCTGGCCTGGCCGGACAACACTCGACCGTCCGCCGGCACCCGATCGCCGGCCCGCACTTCAACAGTGTCACCGGCCTTGAGTGTGCCGTTATCGACTTCGATGACGGTGCCGTCCGCCTGGATTTTCCGTGCATGGCTGCGAGTAAGTTGACCCAACGCGTGAATCGCCTCCTGCGAGCCAATCACGCTGCGCTCCTCCAACACATGGCCGAAGATCATGATGATCGGCAGCAGCGCGGCGGTGAGCAGGTCACCGGTGGCCCAGGCGCCGAGCATCGCCAGTGCGATCAACTGATCGGTGATGCCGTGCAGGCTCGGGTAACGCAGGCTGAACCACGCCGAACGCATCACTGGCACTGCGACCAGCAAAGAAGCAACGCCCAGCAGCAACTGACTGACGCCGGTTTGCTCCGGCATCAACCAGCGCCAGATCAAACCAAGCCCCAGCAAGCCAAGGGCGAGCATCGCCAGGGTCAGTTGGCGCGCAGCGCGGCGTTGCTCGGCCGAGGACAACAGACTCGGTGCGGCAGTAGTGGCGGTCATTTACTGGCTCCCTGAATGATCAGGCGGGAATCGTCTTTCGGATCGACCGTGGTGACCGAACCGGCCTGGCCGAGAATCTTCGGTATCCGTTCGCGGTACAGGCGCAGCAGCATTTGCGGGTCGGTGCCCTGCTGTCGGGCCTGGGCCAGACTCATGACGGTCGCGGTATCGGCGGAGGCTTTTGCCAGGCGCTCACCGGCCTGAGCGTGGGCGACCTGCAAGGTGCGGTCGGCCAGTTCGTTGGCGGTCTGGGTGATTTTTTCAGCGTCAGTGCGGGCATTGGCCACCGCTTTGTCAGCCTGTTGGCTGGCGGTCAGCACGGCGTTGAAAGCACCGACCGCCGGTTCGGGCAGACTCGATTGCACATCGACCCGCGCCACTTCGATACCAATGCCCTGCCCGCTCGCTTTCAATTCGGCCAAGCGACGATTGATGCCCTGAACCAGATCGCCGCGCAGGCGTTCACGTCGTTCGGCGGCTTGATTGTCGGCGCCGATCAGTTCCGGGCGCGCCACCAGAATGGTGTCCAGATCCCGCGCCGCCGTCAGGGCCACCGCACTGCGGGTCACCAGTCGATCCAGTGCCGGCAGCACATGGTCGCCTTGCAGCACGAAGTCATAGGGATCGGTGACCTTGTAGAACACCCGCACATCCAGCTGTACAACACCGGCATCACCGGTGAGCAAATAGCCGGAACCGGCCAATGCATCGCTCAACGGTGTGGCGAATGTC
Organism: Pseudomonas sp. GW821-FHT02C04; assembly: GCF_059421845.1. Classification (NCBI taxonomy): domain Bacteria; kingdom Pseudomonadati; phylum Pseudomonadota; class Gammaproteobacteria; order Pseudomonadales; family Pseudomonadaceae; genus Pseudomonas; species Pseudomonas sp. GW821-FHT02C04. Next base: position 624,610 of record NZ_JBWKVT010000002.1, read on the forward strand.
GCAACGCGATCGGCCTGTATTGCAGCAGGACTGCGCAGCAGGTTTTCCACTCGACGCTCGATAACCCGATCCGCCGCCGGCAGCAAAACAACCTGTTCGAATGGCTGCGGCCAGGCCAATAACAACCCGGCATTCTGGATGCGATCCAGTGCACCGAAATGCATGACCACTGCGCGGTTCTGCGGATCAATCTGCCGCACATTGGAAAACGCCCAGGCCAACGCCGCCAGCACCGTCACCGCGTACAGGGCAAAAAACGCCAGACGTCCCGCCTGAATCCACGGACTGTTCAACGAATTTGTTCCACGTGGAACTTCACTCATGGCTGCGTTCCGGTCTTGCTGTCCATATTCGGAGGACCGTCCACCAACACACGGAATGGCGCGGCGTCAGTGCGCAGGATCAATTTGGTGTCCGGCGTGACGATAGTGCCGAGGGTGTCCAGCGAACGCAGCAGGTTGTACAGCTGCGGCGATCCAGCATAAGCGCGGCCATAAATCTGCGCCGCTTCGACCCGTGATTGCGCCTCGATTTCGGCCGCTTTCACGGTGGCGTCGGCCTGGACGATTCGCGCATCACGCTCGGCACCAGAACGAATTTGCGCTGCTTCACGCTTGCCGATTGCAGTACGTTCGGTGGCGATGGTTTCACGCTCGGCGCGCATCCGGTCAACCGTTGCGGTGAGCGTCACCGACGGCAAGGTCAATCGCTCGATGCCCACTTGCACCACGCGCACGCCGTAAGTGGCGAGCAACTGCTGATCGATCTGTTGACGCAACTGCGCTTCGAAATCGGCGATGTGCACCTGGTTGGCATCGGTGTTGACCAGATTAGCCAGGTCGAAACTGCTGGCGGTGGTCTCCAGTGCCGAGCCGACAAAGGTGCGAATCTGCCGCGCCGCTTCGTCCGGCTGATTCTGCACTGCGCGCATGAAACGCTGAACATTGTCCGCGTCGCCCTGCACCTGCCACGCGACGTACGCTTGCACGATGATGCGCAAACCGTCGCGAGTGCCGACATCCTGCAAACCACTCGATGTGGTGCGCAGACGCAGATCCACCGGGATCGCCGCTTCGAACGGCGCCGGCCAGCGCCAGCTCAGACCCGGATCGAGCAACACCCGGGACGGATTGCCGAAGCGGGTGATGACCGTGGCTTCACCGGAACGCACCTGCACCAGACTTGCCGCTGCGATGGCAAACGCCACCAGCAACACAGCCCAGCCCATGCGTCGCCACGGGAAAGGCCCCGCCTCTTCCGGTGCACCATGATGGTGGTGGTGATGCCCGTGATGGTGATGCCCGCCATGAGCATGGTCGTGACCGCTGTGGTCATGGTGATCGTGTGTATGCGACTGGCTCAATGGGTGGCTCCTGGTTGAGCGGTGGAGCGCGCCGGCGTCGGGTCAGCCGGCAGCGTGAACGTACGCAGGTCGATGGTCGGCGCATTGCTGCTACCGCCGAGACGATGGTCGAGCACCAACAGTTTGGCTTTGCCCAGTCCCTGACTGAGCTGGCTGAGGTATTGCTCCAGCACGAAGGCCTGGCCCGCGCTGGCGTAGGCTTTCTGCTCGGCGCTGAATTTCAGATCCGCCGCGCGGGCGGTCGAGCTGGTTTCGTGGGCATTGGCACTGGCCTGATCGCGCGCGAGGCTGGCCTGCAACTGCGCCTGATTGCTCGCTTCGGCAGCCGCGCCACGTTCCCGGGAGATCAACGCCTGAGCGCCAATCTGTGCCGCTTGTACGCTGTGGTACGCGTTGGCAGCACCGGCCGGTGGGTGAATCGCCTCGACCACCGTGGCGAGAATTTCTACGCCGCTGTCGAGCTTCTGAAGATCGTTTTGCACAGCGCGGCCAATTTCATCTGCCAGCCCTACCCTGTCTTGCCCCAGCAAACCGTCGAGGGTGCGTGACGCAAAATCGTGGACCAGAATCCGGCTCGCAGTGCTGCGGATCAGCGTCGGAACATCCGCGCTGTTATACGTCGCGGCCAACGCTGCCTGATCGCTGAGGCCGATGCGATAGACGAAACGCACGTCCATGTTGACGATCTGGAAGCTCTGTTGCTCGCCACGGCTGCTGGCGATGACCTGGGATTTGTCGTTGACGTGGCTGGCATCCCACAAGCGGTTGGCGGTGATCGGGGCCGGACCTTCCGCCGGATCCGGCTGAACCGGCGCCGGGTTCTCGCCGACGCTGGTCGCCAGTTCGTGCACCACGCCGTTCTCCACGTTCAACACCCGGCCCAGCGGCCATGGCAGGCCGGCATGCAATCCGGGGCCGAACACCTGCACCGGTTTGCCGAAGCGCTCGTAGATGCCACGGCTTTGCAGCGGGATTTCATGAATGCCGGTGAGCAACCAGCCGACGGCTGTCACTAGCACCAACACCGGCAAAAACGCGCGGCGCATGTAACTGAAGGCCCAGATCTGCCGCAGATCGATACCGAAACGGTTGTGCAATTCGTGCTGCAAGGCGAGCAACGGTTGCGGCGGCCAGCGCAGCAGATCGGCGACGAAACTGCGGGCCAGCAACACCGGTTCAAGTTGTTCGCGGCGCGGACTGAACAGCGACAGCACGGCACGCAGCAACAACTCCAGCGCGACCAGACCCGGCAAGATGCCGATCAACACCGCCAGTCGCACGGGCCAGATCGAGTTCTCACTGGCAAACAGCAAGCACAATGCACCCAACACCAGACTGATGATGACCACTCGAACCAGCTGCGCCAGCGCCCCCGCCTCAGGCCATTGCGCCGGATTTTCCTGAGCCAGTTGCCGCTCCAGCACCAGCAGACCGAACGCCAGCAGCAGCGCAATCGCCGCGCTGACGGAAGCGGACAAACCCACCGCAGCCGAAGGCAATGCCAGGTTCCACACCTGCTCGATGCCGAGCAACGCCAACAGCGCCAGACCGCCCAGCCACAAGGTTGCCGCGCCGATCTGTCCCAGCACATGCAGGCTGCGTCGGCTCAATCGATCCAGCAGTCGCTCGTACCAGCCGTCCGGCCCCGGCGTTTCTGCCTCGACAGTCACCGGCACCACCGGGTTGATCACCCGCGCCCGCCAATCGGCCACCCACCACGCCGATTGCAGCCCGGCGACCAACACCAGCAGCGCCGCGCTCAGATTGACCAACAGCGCCGGCCACAGCGATTGCGAGGCGAACAGGCCAACAAAAAACGCCAGCACCACCCCGGCCACGGCCAACCCGCCGAGACCGATGGCCAACCGGCGCAATCGGCGACCCTGAGCCGCCGCCTGCTGAAAGCGCGGCAAACCGGTCACTTGCGTGCCATCAACGTCCAGATCGACTTGCATAACCCCCCAAAACCCTTGGCTCACTGCACAACTCGTTACGATATAACGAAATGCGTGAAATATTTGTACTCAATTTCACATTCAAGGATGCCCAACCTGTCGCGTTCCTGAAGCCTTGACCGAAATGTCCGGAAACGCACATATTACGTACGTAATTTTTAGCGATCCGCATTCTTCAGTCAGGAGTAAGCGCATGAGCAACTATGACGTAGTGATTCTGGGCGGTGGGCCCGGCGGTTATAACGCGGCGATCCGCGCCGGCCAGTTGGGCCTCAAGGCCGCGTGCGTGGAAGGCCGAGCCACGCTGGGCGGCACCTGCCTCAACGTCGGTTGCATGCCGTCCAAGGCGCTGTTGCATGCATCCGAACTGTACGACGCGGCGATGGGAGCGGAATTTGCCAACCTCGGCATCGAGGTCAAACCGACGCTCAACCTCGCGCAAATGATGAAGCAGAAGGACGAAAGCGTCGCCGGCCTGACCAAAGGCATCGAGTTCCTGTTCCGTAAGAACAAGGTCGACTGGATCAAGGGCTGGGGCCACATCGACGGCCCCGGAAAAGTCAGCGTGACCAGCGATCAGGGCAGCCGGATCGAACTGACCGCCACCGACATCGTCATCGCTACGGGTTCCGAGCCCACTCCCCTGCCCGGCGTGGCAATCGACAACCAGCGCATCCTCGACTCGACCGGCGCGTTGTCCTTGAGCGAAGTGCCCAAACATCTGGTGGTGATCGGTGCCGGCGTGATCGGCCTCGAACTCGGTTCGGTCTGGCGCCGACTCGGCGCGCAGGTGACCGTGGTGGAATACCTCGATCGTATCTGCCCCGGCGTGGACGGCGAGGCCGGCAAGACACTGCAACGCTCGCTGAGCAAACAAGGCATCAACTTCAAACTGAGTTCGAAAGTCACCAACGCCACGTCCTCGGCCAACGGCGTACAACTGAGCATCGAACCGGCAGCCGGCGGCGCTGCCGAACTGCTGGAAGCCGATTACGTGCTGGTCGCCATCGGTCGCCGTCCTTACACCCAAGGCCTGGGCCTGGAGAACGTCGGCCTGAGCACCGACAAACGCGGCATGCTCGCCAATAAACACCATCGCACCGAAGCACCTGGCGTCTGGGTGATCGGCGATGTCACGTCAGGGCCGATGCTTGCGCACAAGGCCGAAGACGAAGCCATGGCCTGCATTGAGCAGATCGTCGGCAAGGCGGGCGAGGTCAACTACGACCTGATCCCCAACGTGATCTACACCAGACCGGAACTGGCCAGCGTCGGCAAGACCGAAGAGCAGCTCAAGGCTGAAGGCCGGGCCTACAAGGTCGGCAAGTTCCCGTTCACCGCCAACAGCCGGGCGAAGATCAATCACGAAACCGAAGGTTTTGCCAAAGTCCTCGCCGACGCGCACACCGACGAAGTCCTCGGCGTGCATCTGGTCGGCCCGAGCGTCAGTGAAATGATCGGTGAGTACTGCGTGGCCATGGAATTCAGCGCATCGGCCGAAGACATTGCGCTGACCTGCCACCCTCACCCGACCCGTTCCGAGGCGCTGCGCCAGGCGGCAATGAATGTCGAGGGCATGGCGACGCAGATGTAAGCAGTCCGTGGATACTTCCCGCGCGACGCGGGAAGTGTCAGGACGGCAAATGCCCCAGGGGCAACGCTCCCGGGGTCTTCACCGTGTGAATCGCGAAATTGCTGCGAATGTCGCTCACGCCCGGCAGCTTCAATAGGCAACCGGTGAGGAAACGGTCATAGGCGCGCAAGTCCGGCACCACCACTTGCAGCAGAAAGTCCGATTCCCCTGAGACCAGAAACGCTGAAATCACCTCCGGCAACGCCGTCACCGCCCGGTGAAACGCTTCGGCCTGTTCATCGTTGTGCCGTTCCACCTTCACCCCGACGAACACCGTCAGCCCCAGCCCCACCTCGTCACGGTCCAGGTTCGCCTGATAACCGCGAATCACCCCGGCCTCTTCGAGCATCCGCACCCGGCGCAGGCACGGCGACGCGGACAAACCGATCTCGTCCGCCAGTTGCACATTGCTCAGGCGCCCGTCCCGTTGCAGCGCGGCGAGAATCTTGCGATCGAAGGCGTCGAGTTTCATGGTTGGCAGATCCTGATGGTGTAACCGCAAAAAGAAAGCAGGTTATGCCAATCTCAACAGTTATAGAAGCGAACTACGCAAGCACCTGCCCTGCCCCTCAGTCATAGACTGATTGCACCGAATCGACAACGAAAGGGGTGCGACATGGCGAGTCTCTGGCTGTTTTTCCTGGCTTTGGCGGTGGTCTATCTGCTGCCCGGCCCGGACATGATCCTGCTGCTGCAGACCGGTGCCCGTCAGGGTCGCGGCGCAGCGCTCGCCACGGCGGTGGGTCTGGCGGTCGCCCGAGGCTGTCATGTCGCACTCGCGGCGCTGGGGCTGGCGGCGCTGTTCAAGGCTGCGCCGTGGACGTTCGATGCGGTGCGAATGGCCGGGGCGGCGTACTTGCTGTGGATCGGCATTCAATGCCTGCGCACCACGCTGCTGCCGGATCTGAACGCCGGCACCGTAACGGACGGCCATGGGCAGTGGCGCGCAGCGATCCGTCGTGGCCTGCTGACCAATCTGCTCAACCCGAAAGCCTTGCTGTTCTGCTCGGTGCTGCTGCCGCAGTTCATCGTGGCGGATGGCGCACCGGTGCTGACACAATTTGCGGTGCTCGGCGCGATGCTGGTGGCCGCTGGATTGTTGTTCGACAGTGCCTATGCCTTGCTCGGCACGGCGCTGGGCCGTTGGCTGAAAGACAGCCCGACGGCCCAACGGGTGCAGCAGTGGTTGTTCGGCAGCCTGTTGATCGGCTTTGCCGTGCGCCTGACGTTCGTGCAGCAGGCTTAGGCTTTGCGGGCCTTGCGCTGACGGCGGGTGATGATCACCAGCGCAATGACGGTCAACCCGACGATGGCGCCGATCTGCACCGCACGCTTGTAGGGTCGCAATACTCCGCGTACCGCGTCGACAACCTGGGTGACGTAGCGTTTGTCGGCGTTGGCGAAGTCCGGATAAGGGCATTGTTGGCCGAAATAACCGCCCCAGCCCATGTACGGACCTTCTTTCACATATCGCTGATACAGCGCGCTTTGCTCTTGCAGGCTGCTATTGAAACCGGCGGCCGAACACAACACGGCGGCGAACGCCTGGCTGGTGTGCGGCAAGTTATCCGCCGCACGGCTGGCCAGCGCTGTGGCAACAAACCGATAGTGATAGCGCTCATCCGGCTGCGCTTCACTGGCCTTCTGGCGTTGCACTTCAGCCTCGCTCACCAGCGGCCCGACTTTCAGCTCGGTGTTTTCCAGGCTGTAGTTACCGCCGAAGGTCGCGTAATCCGGGGCCATTTCGTAACCCAGGATGTCCATGCCCCACTCGCGGGCCGTCCACGCCGCATTGAACAGCGCACTGGCACGCTTGGTCGGCCACCACGCCGAATCAGCCTTCAGGCGTTGCTCGCCATAGAACCGAGCCTTGTGCTGCAAATCGGCATTGTCGAAATAGCCGACCGCCTCTTCGTAGTGCCCTTCACGCAACAAACGCCGGCCCAGCAAATTGCGCAGGCTCGCGGCCACCGGCAGCGGAACGTAATTGTCGCGATCCTGCTGGCTCAGCGCGGGCGGCGCCGGCACATTTTTATCGACATAATTTTTCAGTTCATCAACCGTCAGCACCCGCTCGGCCACGGTCGCGGCGTCGAACCAGTAAATGCTCTGGCTGCGATACAACTGATCGAAGGCCTGCAGGTACTCGCCACGTTGCAGCGCCAGAATCGCACTTTCACCCTCAACCCGGCATTTGGGCTGAAGGGATTCAAGATTCCAGTCGGCGGTACGCCGCTCGCCCCAGGATTCGCCCTGCGGGAAGGCCTGCGCAGCTTTCGCATAGGCCGCAGCCGCCGCGTCCTTGTCGCCATCGCGCACCGCCAGTTTCGCCCGCAGCCACCACGCCAGGCCGCTGTCACCGGCGTGTTCGAGGAACGCCTTGGCGCTGGCGTAATCGCCCTGTTGATAATTCATGGCCGCCAGACGATCAGCGTTGTCGAGGCTACCGCTCGTACTTTCCTGCAGCGCTTTGATCAGTTTTTTCTCGTTCGGCGGCTCATCGCCGAATGACCAGCCGATCCGGCTGATCAGCGACGCGGTCACCAGTTGCTGCACCGCTTTGCCGCGCAGCAACTTTTCCAGTCGATCCTCGGGTTCTTCGGCCAGATCGTTCATCAACAGCTTCAGCGAGGTGTAGCCGACGTTCGAGCCATGCAGGTTTTGCGTGGCATAGAGTTCGATGGCCTTGTCCCAACTGCCCGCTGTGCGCAGCGCTCGTGCTTCTTCGCCGAGGCTGGCCACGCCCAGCTCCAGCGGATCGCTGAAACCGTCGATACTCAGTTGCCGCGTCTGGCGGAAGGCTTCGATGGCGTTTTCCAACGCGTCGAGCGCATCGCCTGCTTCGCTGCTCATGGCAAAGAAAGCCCGGCCCAGCGAATAAGCGGCCCAGGTGCTGCGTAACGCGCGTTGATCGGCCGGCAGCGCCAGCAACTGACGGAAATACTCGACGGCCAGTTGATGATCACCGGCGCCGAACGCCACGGCGCCCGCCACATACAGACGCAGCTCCGCCGGCAGGCTCGCGCCCTGTACCTCGACCTGACGCGCATCGGTCAGGCTGCGCAGTTGCTTGACCAGCGCCTGCTGCTCCGCGCTCAGGCCCTGCTGCTCGGCCTTCTCACGCAGTTCAGCGGGTTCCTTCGGTTCGCCATAGATGTCGTCGGGATTGTAGGTGACCGCCGTGACGTTCTTCAGCCCGGCAATGGTCTTGCCGAGGCGATTGATCTCGAACTTGAAGTTGCCCTCCGGCAGTTCCGCCAGCGATTGCCCGCGATCATCGAGCAGACGCATCGGGAAATCCGGGCCGCAGGCCAGCGCCGATCCCAGCGGCAGGCTGAGGCTCAGGCAAAGCAGATGGCGGGGCCAGTTACGGGTCAACATGCGAACCTCCTTGATCAATATTTGCGCAACGTGCCCAACCGATCGCACGCTGCCCGCCCGCCGGCAATCGGCCGTCGCGCAGGCGGGTGAAGGTAAGCAGATCCGCGGACTGTTGCAATGCATAACCGGCGAGCGCATCGGCGCCTTCGCAGCCGCTGGCTTTTACCAGCAAGCGCGCAGGCCAGGGGCTATCAAGGTTGCCGGCGTTACCTAGCGTGATGTCGTAGAGGCCATCCTGCGCCTTGAAGCTCAAATCGAGTTTGCTGGACAGCGCATCGCCGCGGGCCACTGCACCCAACGTAGTCAGGCTCCAGGCCCGGCGATCATTGGCCAGCGGCAGGCGGAACCAGATCAGCCCGGTCAGGTGCGCCGGTCGATCCTCGCGCAGTGCTTTGGCGAGTCGGCTCAGTTGCTGCGGATCGGCCAGCAATTCGCGGCGCTCTCCGCCCCGCTCCAGCGTCACTTCGCTTTCCACCACCGGTGCGCCACCGCTGTCCGGCAACAACGCGACACCGTAAGCCGGCAGGGCCAGGTAGAACGGTTTGTCGCTGATCCGCCCCCAACGCTCCGCCCAGTCGCGCGCCAGCTCAGGGTCGAACAGACCGCGTCGCGGATCGCTGACCGCATGTACCTGCAGCACGCTGCTGTCGACCGTCGCCAACAGCGCCGGCAGTTGCGGGCTGTCCAGCCAGGCCGGCAATGCAGTGATGCTCAAGGGGAGTGAAGACGGCAACGCTGCGCGCAGATGAAGGAGGAAGTCGGCGTACGCGGGCAGCCGCGCATTGCCGGCATCGTGATCGATCTCGACCCCGGCCAGCGTGAGTCCCTGGGTTTGCCAGTCATCGATCACCTGAAGGATCTGCGCCGTGACCTGCTCCTGATCCAGTGCCTTGAGCTGGCCATCGAGGCGAATCACCGCGATCAGCGGCCGGCCATCACTCTTCAGCAACGGCGGATCGATCCGCGCCCGGCTCCAGCCTGCTTGTGGGAAAGCCTGCAATGCCAGAACGCGCAGGGTCGAGAAATCCGCACGGCTGTCGTTGATCGCCGCCACATGGCCCGGCGTCCACTGGCGTTGCCAGACGTAGAGTTGTTGATCGAGAGGTGCTGCTTCCTGACGCTCGCAGGCAGACAGCAACAGGGCTGCGGCAAGCAATGCTGACAGCCCGAAAAGAAACCGCATGACGTGCAAATCCCTGGCAACACAAGGCTGCAAGGTTACACAAAACCGACGGGAGCGCGGCCGCTCCCGGAAAAAACGCGCTACGGTTTACGGGCGATGATGACCTGACTTTTCGCCATGACGCTGTCCAGCGCATGCTTGATCTGCGTGCCACGTGGCGAGTTGAGCACGGCCTCCCAGGTCTTGGTCCATTGATTGAGCAACGGATGATCGGGACTGCCCAGGTCCACGTTGGCTTCCCAGAACAGCAGCATCCACAGTGACCGGTAGAAACCGTACTGACTGTGGCTGACGATCTCCAGACCCGCCTCGCTGACCATGGCCTTGAACTGCTCCTCGCTGATGATGCGAATGTGGTTGGGCTTTTCGAAGTACTCCGGTATGGCGATGCCTTTTTGCACATCTTCGGAACTGGGGTGCGGGACGCTCAGCAGATACAGGGCGCCCGGCTGGCCAATCCGCACCAGTTCGGCGAGGAATTGTGCCGGATCGTCGACATGTTCAAGCACCTCGGTGGACACCACGCGGGTCGCGGTGCCATCGGCGATCGGCAGCGGATTGCCATCAGTGACGTGGTACTCGACGCTGCGCGCAGAGGTTTCGCTGAGCCGCTGGCGGGCAGCTTCGATCTTCGCCGCGTCGATGTCGGCGACGATGATCCGCGCGCCGCGCATGCCGCAGAACTGCATGTTGCCGCCGTCGCCGCAACCGACGTCGACCAGCGTGTCCTCGGGGCCCACCGTGAAGCCTTTGTACAGCTCGCCGGTGTCATGGTTGAACCAGCCGCTGAGCATCGCATCGCGCAAGCCGAGCTGGAACGTGTCGACGTCCTCGACTACCGGCGCGGCAGGCTGTGCAGGCGTCGATGCCGTGAGTTTCTTCAAAAGTCTCAGCATGGGTTGGCTCCAGAAAAAGGGTCGGCGGTGGGCGAAAGGGTTTGCAGCGGTTGGCGGGCGATGATCACCTGACGAGGTCGCAAGCTTCGAGTCAGCACGCGGATCATGAGCCGGAGACCTCGACGGCTGTCATCGCACGATGCTCGAACAGCTGCGCCAGAAAGTCCTGCAAGCGCTGCTCGGCCACGGCCTGGCTGCAGAATCCTTGCAGGCTCAGGACGGCTTGAGACGACATTCGTGCATAACGTTGTGGCTGGTTTTTCGCCACGTCGTAACTGTCGCGGTAGGCGACGCAGACCGACGCCCAGTTGGTCACGTAACGCAGCGTGCGAAACGCCTTGCGCGGATCGTGGGGCCACGCGGTGAGTTCATCGGTGGCCTCGACCAGAAACGCATTGTCTTCGCTCAGGTAATCGATCATCGCCGTGGTGCGCGGCGCCACTGCCGGTTTGCCGCAGGACATGAACTCCATCAGCGGCAGGCACTGGCCCTCGCCGTAGGACGTGTTCACCACGTAACGGGTGGCCTGCACCAGTCGCTCGTAGTCCGCGTCCGCGAGGTAGCCGTAGATCAGCACGATGCGGCAGCGGTAGGAGCGATTTTTGTACAGGTGATGAAGGATGTCGCTGAGGGCCTCTTCGGCATCGTGGTGAGTAAGCTTGAGCACCAGCGTTGCGTCCTCGACCTCACGGAATGTCACGCAGAACGCACTGAGCATGTCTTCCCAGTTCTTGCGTCCGTCGCCGGGGTTGAACACCGAGGTGTACACCACGCCATCCAGCAACAACTCCTGCTCGCGGACCGGCGCCTCGAAGTCGATGCCTTTGCCACGGCGCAGATGCTTCGGGCCGAAGGCGTCGAGATTGAGTTGGCGACTGTCGGCCACCAGCCCTTTGATCTTCAAGCGCACCGGCCCCGTCGAGGGCTGGCCTTGCAGTTGGGCGCCCCGGGCGGCAAAGCGATCCCACACGGGAGCCGGCACCGCGACAATCGGGTAGTCGGCGCCCATGGCCTCGCGCACCGCGTTGACCGTGTAACCGGAGTGAGTGATTGCCGCCCCGCAGGCGCGCAACACCGTGCGCCAGTCATTGCGTGGCTCGCCGTCGAAAGGCTCGTTGGGGATAGTGCTGAACTCCCAGGCGAACACCGGCAACGTCGGGCAGGCCAGATGAATCGGCGTGCGATGGGGCGGCGAGAACGACAGGAACACGCACGGCTCGCCGCGGGCTACGCATTCCAGGTACAGCGCATCGACTTCGCGGGCCGGGTCCGTCACTTCCACCACCCGCCCAAGGCGCTCGAGCACCGGCCGGTACTCCTTGAGCACGAAGTAATAGCTGTACTCGGAACGACCGAGGTTCTGCGCGATGGTGTGCTGGTTGGTTTCCGAATGAATGATGATCAGCATGAGGCGTTGTCCGTCACGAGGGCGGCATCGGCAGCCGCTGGCACCAGGCCGAAGAAGTCCGCCAGGCGCTGCTGTACCGGGGCGAAGGCGCAGTAGTCGTGCATGCGCTCGACGGCGGCGACCGACATTCGGCGATAGTCCTGTGGTTGCGCCTTGGCCATCCGGTAACTGTTTTCGTAGGCGCTTTTTAGCGAGCCCCAGTCCGGCCGGTGACGCAGAGTGCGGTAGATGATGCGGGTATCCTGGGGCCAGATCGTCAGCTCTTCGCTGGACTTGACGACAAAGGCCACCGAGTCATCGATGTAGTCTTCCATCGCCGTGTGATCCGGAGCGATCACCGGTTTGCCGCTGGACATGAACTCCATCAGCGGCAGACACAGGCCTTCGCAACGTGACGCGTTGACGTAAAAACTGGCGGCCTGATAGAGCCGCGCATACTGCGGATCGTCCAGGTAGCCGTGCAGCACCAGCACCCGGCAGGCGAACGGCGTCAGTTGCGCGAGCAAGGTCATCAGTTCGCTGTAGTAGGACGCCAGATCGTTCTGGGTGATTTTCAGCACCAGCGTTGCGTCAGACGTTTCGCGAAAGGCCCAGCAGAACGCGGTGATCAAGTGATGCCAGTTCTTGCGGCCATCCTTGGGGTTGAACACGGTGACGTAAATCACGCCATCGACGGTGGTTTCGACCACCCCCGAGGTCTCCGGCAGGTCCAGTGGTGGTGGTTCGTCCACCGCCACTTCATGGGGACCGGCAATGTTCGGCAGACTTCGTTCGAGCCAGGCATGGGCCTTGTCCGAGAACAGATCGCGAAACCCTTCCCAGTAGCCGTGATGCAGATATTTCACGCGGGCCATGGGCTCGGGTTGATCGCTCGGATTCAACGCCCACAGACGCAGGTAATGACGGGCAATGACCAGTCGACGCTTGAGTGTCAGCGGTGGCGGACGGCGCGCCTCGATGTCCGCCAGTTGCTCGGCGGTCAGCGGTTTGGGCAGCAGATCATCGGCGGACAGCGCCAGCGTGCGGCTGTCGAAAATGCAGCCCTTGATCGCCAGCGTCGCCCCGGGATTGATCGGCGCGCTGACATGTTGCTCACGAATGGCCGCGAAGTTTTCCCACAGCGGGGTCGGCAATACCAGGACCGGAAAGTCTTCGCCCATGGCTCGGCGGATTGCCCGGGCAGTGTGGCTCGACAGCGTGATGACCCGTCCCTGTCGGGCCAGCATCTGCGTCCAGTCCTGACGTTGATCGCCGTCCCACGACTCATCGGGGATCGAATCGAATTCCCACGCAATCACGCAGATCGTCGGGCATTCCAGATCGGTCGGCGTATTTTGCGGCGGGGTGAAGGACAGGAAAACACTGCTTTCACCGGAGGCGAGCAGTTGTCGATACAGTGGGTCGACCTCGGTGCGAGTGGACACCACATGCACCCGCCCCAGACTTTCGAGCACCGGGCGATAGGCCTTGAGCACGAAGTAATAGCTGTATTCGGGACGCCCGAGACTCTGGCTGATGGAGCGGTCGTTGACGTCCGAGTAGAGAATGAAATTCATGGCATCCCACGGTGCGACCGCCATCCCGGCAGCCTCACGCTATGACGGCCAGGCATCGGATCGGGTCGGCATGGCCGACATTCGTCCTGTGTCCGAAGCACGTCGTCGTTCTTGTTTTAGTGGTCAGTTTCACCGTATTGCGCAACCACTTTGGCAACGCTCGGGAAACCGCGACGAGGGGCATTCTAAACACATCCGTTCAGGATTCGTGAACCGCCCGGCGAGAAAAACCGGGCTACGCTGACGAGAACTGACCGGTCACGGTTTGGTCGGTTGAAATTGCCGAGCAATTGGCACAGATTGGCAACCAAACAACTACAACAACGACTTCACCCGTCTTGCGACCGGAATTTCTCCCGGTCTGACAGACATCCCCTCAAAGCCTGTGGGAAGCGGTGAAAGTTAAAGACCAAGGGGTCGCTGTTTGAAAAAACGTCTGTTCATCACGGGCCTCAGTGGGTTCGTGGGACAACATATCCAGTCGCGTTTGGGGCGCAATGACTCGGCATGGGAACTGCTGCCTGCCGCTTCGCCCTTTGACCTGACGGACCCGCAAAACCTCATCGACCTCTGGCCGCAAATGCCTGACGCCGTGATTCACCTGGCCGGTCAGACATTCGTCCCCGAAGCGTTCCGCGATCCGGCCCGCACCTTCGACATCAATCTGCTCGGCACCCTGAACCTGTTGCAGGCGCTCAAGGCCAGAGGCTTCAAGGGCCCGTTCCTGTATGTCAGCTCCGGCGACGTGTACGGTCAGGTCGACGAGTCCGCACTGCCGATCACCGAACAGCAACCGCCCTGCCCGCGCAATCCCTACGCAGTGAGCAAACTGTCCGCCGAATTCCTCAGCCTGCAATGGGGCCTGAGCGAGGGCTGGCCAGTGCTGGTGGCGCGTCCGTTCAACCACATCGGCACCGGGCAGAAAGACAGCTTCGTCATCGCCAGCGCCGCGCGGCAGATCAACCGCATCAAGCAGGGGCTGCAAGCGCCGCAACTGGAAGTCGGCGACATCGATGTCACCCGGGACTTCCTCGATGTCGACGACGTGGTTTCGGCCTATTTCGCGTTGCTGGAAAAAGGCACGCCGGGACAGGTGTACAACATTTGCTCAGGCCATGAGCAAAGCATCCGCAGTCTCATCGAACAGATGGGCGACCTGGCCGAGGTCGAGCTGCAACTGGTTCAGGATCCCGCGCGCATGCGTCGCGCGGATCAGCGTCGTGTCTGCGGCAGCCATCAACGGCTCGCCCAGACCACAGGATGGACGCCGCAAATCTCTATACAACAATCCCTGCGGGCGATCCTGTCCGACTGGGAGAAGCGAGTACGACAAGAATGACAAAAAGTGCATTGATCACAGGGATCACCGGCCAGGACGGCGCGTATCTGGCCAGACTGCTGCTCGACAAGGGTTACAAGGTTCACGGCCTGGTGGCGCGGCGCAGCAGCGACTCGCGCTGGCGCCTGCGGGAAATGGGCGTTGAAGCCGACATCGTGTACCTGGACGGCGACATGGCCGATGCCTGCTCGGTGCAGCGCGCGGTGATCAAGTCGGCGCCGGACGAGGTCTATAACCTCGCGGCGCAAAGCTTCGTCGCTGCGTCCTGGGATCAACCGGTGACCACCGGCATCGTCGATGGCCTGGGCGTGACTCACCTGCTTGAAGCGATCCGCCAGTTCAGCCCGCACACGCGTTTCTACCAGGCGTCCACCAGCGAAATGTTCGGTCTGATCCAGGCCGAGCAACAGGACGAGAACACCCCCTTCTACCCGCGCAGCCCTTACGGCGTGGCCAAACTCTATGGCCACTGGATCACCGTCAACTACCGCGAAAGTTTCAACCTGCACGCCAGCAGCGGCATCCTGTTCAACCATGAATCGCCACTGCGCGGCATCGAGTTCGTGACCCGCAAGGTCACCGACGCGGCCGCCCGGATCAAGCAGGGCAAACAGCAGGAGCTGGCCCTGGGCAACATCGACGCCAAGCGCGACTGGGGCTTCGCCGGTGACTACGTCGAGGCCATGTGGCTGATGTTGCAGCAGGATAAGCCTGACGATTTCGTGGTCGCCACCGGTGTCACCACCACCGTGCGCGAAATGTGCCGCATCGCCTTCGATCACGTGGGTCTCAACTACCGCGACTACGTGAAGATCGACCCGGCGTTCTTCCGCCCGGCCGAAGTCGAAGTGCTGCTCGGCAACCCGGCCAAGGCCCAGCGCGTGCTGGGCTGGAAACCGAAAACCGATCTCGACACCCTGATCCGCATGATGATGGATGCGGACATGAAACGCGTCGCCAAGGAGTAGGCCATGCTGATCCCCGTGATTCTGTCCGGCGGTGCCGGTACCCGTTTGTGGCCGGTGTCCCGCGAGGGCCACCCGAAGCCGTTCATGACCCTGCCCGACGGCCAGTCGCTGCTGGGCAAGACCTATCGGCGCGCCGCCGGCCTGCTGGACGGCTGGGGCGACATCGTCACGGTGACCAACCGCGAGTACTACTTCCAGAGCAAGGATCACTATCAGGCCGCGCGCCTGTCCCGGCATCGCGGGCACTTCCTGCTCGAGCCCACCGGGCGCAACACCGCCCCGGCCATCGCGGCTGCGGCGCTGGCACTGCAAGCCCTGCACGGCGACGAGGCGATCATGGTGGTGATGCCCGCCGACCACTTGATCGTCAACGAAGACGCGCTCAAGAGTGCGGTCGAACACGCGGTCAACCTGGCAAAGGACGGTTATCTGGTGACCTTCGGCGTAGTGCCGACCGCCCCGGAAACCGGCTTCGGCTACATCGAGACCGGGGCGCCGCTGGATGCCAGGGGCGCGGCCAAAGTGCAGCGTTTCGTGGAGAAACCCGACCTGCAAACCGCCACCCATTACCTGGAAAGCGGCAATTTCCTGTGGAACTCGGGGATGTTCTGTTTCTCCATTGCAACGCTGATCGCCGAACTGCAACTGCACGCTCCCGAACTGCTCGAACAGACCCGCACCTGCATGGCGGCAAGCGAGCCGCTGGAAACCACCGGTTACCTGCAACAGGAACTGTCACCGGCGCTGTTCGCCGAGATCACTGACATCTCCATCGACTACGCGTTGATGGAGCGCTCGGAAAAAGTCGTGGTCGTGCCCGCCAGTTTCGACTGGAGCGACATCGGTTCCTGGGGCGCCGTCGCGGCGCTGGTGCCGGCCGATGCCGACAACAACCGCGCGAGCGGCGAAGCGATCTTCATCGACAGCCGCAACAATTTCGTTCAAAGCGAAGGCCGGCTGGTGGCCGCCGTGGGTGTGGAAGACCTGATCGTCATCGACACCGCAGACGCCGTACTGGTGGCCCACGCCGACCGTGCGCAGGATGTACGGCGGGTGGCCAAGCAGCTCAAGGACAAATCCCACGAAGCCTATCGCCTGCATCGCACGGTCAGCCGTCCGTGGGGCACCTACACCGTGCTCGAGGAAGGCCCGCGCTTCAAGATCAAGCGCATCGTGGTCAAGCCCGGTGGCAAGCTCTCGTTGCAGATGCACCATCACCGCAACGAACACTGGGTGGTGGTCGAAGGCATGGCCAAGGTCACCAACAACGGCAGTGGCACCACACTGGTGGCGAAGAACGAATCGACGTTCATCGCCGCCGGCCACAAGCATCGTCTGGAAAACCCGGGCGTGATCGACCTGGTGATCATCGAAGTGCAAAGTGGCGAATACCTGGGAGAGGACGACATCGTCCGCTTCGAAGACCAATACGGCAGGACGGTGTGAATGCTGCTTTCCCTGTACCGCTCGCTGCACGACTATCGGGGTTTCATCCTCGGTAGCGTCAAGCGAGAGTTTCAAGCGCGGTATCGCAATTCACTGCTGGGTGCCTTGTGGCCAGTGTTCAATCCGCTGTCGATGATCATCGTTTACACCGTGATCTTTTCCCACATCATGCGCGCTCGCCTGCCGGGCGTGGATGACAGCATGGCCTACAGCATTTACCTCTGCGCCGGTCTGCTGGCATGGGGGCTGTTTTCCGAAATCACCCTGCGCAGCCAGAACATGTTTCTGGATAACGCCAACCTGCTGAAGAAAATCAGCTTCCCCAGAATCTGCCTGCCGGTGATTGTGCTCTGCAACGCCGCAATCAACTTTGCCATCATCATCGGCCTGTTCCTCGGGTTTCTGCTGATCACCGGGCGCTGGCCGGGCATGGCACTGCTGGCGCTGATCCCCCTTATTGCGCTGCAGATGATGTTCTGCGCAGGGCTGGGTATGGTCCTCGGCGTATTGAACGTTTTCTTTCGCGATGTCGGCCAGCTCTTCGCCATCTGCCTGCAATTCTGGTTCTGGCTGACGCCGATCGTGTACCCGATGAGCATCCTCCCGGAGTGGGTCCAGCGCCTGCTGCAACTCAACCCGTTGACCAACCTGATCGGCAGCTATCAGAACCTGTTCCTGTACGGGCAGTGGCCCGTCTGGAGCTCCCTGCTGCCGGTGTTCATTGCCGCGCTGGTGATGTGCCTGATCGGCCTGCGCCTGTTTCGCAGGCGCGTCGGTGAAATGGTGGATGAACTCTGATGGGGCATATTCGCGTGACCGGCCTGGGCAAGGCCTATAAACAATATCCGACACGCTGGAGTCGCCTGGCGGAATGGCTGATCCCGTTTTCCCCTCAGCGCCACCACCCGCATTGGGTGCTGCAGGATGTCGCTTTCGAGATCGCCCCCGGTGAGGCGGTGGGCATCGTCGGCGCCAACGGTGCGGGTAAAAGCACGTTGCTGAAGATGATCACCGGCACCACCCAACCCACCTGCGGCAAGATCGAGACTGAAGGTCGCGTCGCCGCATTGCTGGAGTTGGGCATGGGGTTTCACCCGGATTTTACCGGTCGCCAGAACGCGATCATGGCCGGGCAGCTGCTGGGCATGCAGGTCGACGAAATCGAAGCGTTGATGCCCGACATCGAACATTTCGCAGAAATCGGCGAGGCCATCGACCATCCCGTCCGCACCTACTCCAGCGGCATGCAGATGCGCCTGGCCTTCAGCGTCGCCACCGCACGGCGACCGGATATTCTGATCGTCGACGAAGCCCTGTCGGTGGGTGACTCCTACTTCCAGCACAAGAGCTTCGACCGCATCCGCAGCTTCCGCAAGGCTGGCACCACGTTGTTGATCGTGTCCCATGACCGCTTTGCGATCCAGTCGATCTGCGACTCGGCCATCCTGCTCAAGGATGGCCACATGGCCATGTACGACAAGCCGGAAGTGGTACTCGATTATTACAACGCCCTGATGGCCGAGCGCGAAGGCCAGGTCGTTCGTCAGGAAAAACTCACCGGCGGCGAAGTGCGGACCGTGTCCGGCACCGGTGAAGCCGTCATTCTCGGGGTGCGCCTGCTGGATGAACAGGAGCGATCCATCGATGCTGTCGAGGTCGGTCAGCCGGTGGTGCTGGAAGTGCAGGTCGAAGTACGCAGCGACATTGAACGACTGGTGCTCGGCTTTCTGATCAAGGATCGCCTGGGCATGATGATGTATGGCATCAATACCCATCGCCTCGACAAGGCACTGACGGATCTGCACGCCGGAGAGCGTTTCACCTATCGCTTTGCTTTCGTGATGGGACTGGGCAAGGGCAACTACTCGGTATCGCTGAGTCTTTCGCGCCTGGACTCTCATCTGGATCGAAACTTCGAGTGGCGCGACTATGGCCTGGTGTTTCATGTGATCAACGGCCGCCAGGAGGACTTTGTCGGCGGCTCGTGGCTCAACGCCAAGGCCTCGATAACCCGCGATGCCGGTGTTGCGCTGACAGAGCACACGCCATGACTCGCCTGCTGGTCGAATGCACCCACGTGTTCCGCCACCCGAAAGTCAATTCGGGGATTCAGCGGGTGGTGCGCAACGTCATCAAGCAATTGCCGCCGAGCGCTGAAGGGGTCGAGTGCGTGCCGGTGGTCTTGCTCAAGGGCAAGCTGTACCGCGTGACGCGCCTGGCGCCACTGGATTCGCCGCTGCTCAACGCCGTCGTCACGTTTGGCGAGCGCCTGGAGCGGCTGGCCCATCGTTTCTGGCAACTGCATCAGCGCCTCGACAGTCGTTGCCGGAGCAAGCTGACGCGACGCGCGCTATACGTCACCTACCGCCTGACATCATTCGGCCTGTTCGGTATCCCGCTTCGGCTGGTCGAGCTGGTCAACCGCTATCAGTTGCCCCAACGCTGCGAACCTTTGCAACACCAGCCCGGCGATCAACTGGTGTTGCTGGATTCCTCCTGGCACTCGGACTTTTTCCTGCATGCCGAACGGCTCAAACGCGAAGGCGTGGGCATCGTTGCGGTGATCTACGATCTGATTCCCCTGACTCACCCGCAGTTTTACGACACGCGGCTGGTGCAGGTTTTCAGCGAATGGTTCGACTGGATCACCCGCACCGCCGACGGCTACCTGGCGATTTCCGCCACGGTGCGCGATCAGGTTCGCGAAGAAGTGCAGCGCCGCCTCGGTTCGGCACAGGTCGAGAAATGCTGGTTCGACTACTTCCACTTGGGATCGGAGCTGGATCTGCAGAGCGTCGAGGCCGCCGTCGAGCCGCGCCTGGAACGTCTGTTCGCCACACCGGAGCCGGTGTTCCTGATGGTCAGCACCATCGAGCCGCGCAAGAACCACGACTATCTGCTGGATGCTTTCGAACGTGCCTGGGCGGCCGGTTCGAATGCTCGGCTGTGCATTGCCGGGCGCATCGGCTGGAAGTGCGACGCCCTGCTCGCCCGGGTGCGCAACCACGGCGAACTGAACCGGCGCCTGTTCATGTTCAACGACCTGAGCGACACCAGCCTGGAACACGCGTATGCCCATTCCAGCGCATTGGTGTTCCCGTCGTTCGTCGAAGGCTTCGGCCTGCCGCTGGTGGAAGCCATGCAGCGCGGATTGCCGGCGATGGGCAGCGATATCGCGGTGTTCCGTGAGATCGGCGGCGAGTTCATGGCCTATTTCGATTTGCAGGACCCGCAATGCCTCGCCGACCTGGTGATCGCCTTCGAGCGCAGCGGCCAATTCCCCGTTGCCCGCAATGTGGCCGACTGGCAATGGATCGGCTGGCGCGAAGCCAGTCAGCAACTGGCCGAACGCACCGCACGCCACGTGCTGCAAGCGCCCGCGGCGCAAGCGAGGTCCCATGCGCATAGCCCTTAACGCGCGGATTCTCCAGGCACCGCGCACCGGAATCGGCCACTACGTCGCCGAACTGGTGAATGCCCTGCACACCGAGACCGATATCGACGTGGCGCTGTTCCACGGCTGGGGCTGGAGTTCGCAGTTGCCGGAAGCGGCAATGCCCGGTTACTCGCGCCTGACCCCAATGCTGCGCAAGATCCCCGGCGCCTATCAAGCCCGCCGCTGGCTGGAGCAGAAACGCTTCGATCAGGGCCGCACGCCCGACATCGACCTTTACCACGAACCGAGCCTGTGGCCGCTGGCCTTCGACGGCCCGACCGTGATCACCCTGCACGACCTGACGCACCTGCATTTCCCGGACACCCAGCCGCAGGCACGACTCAGGGAAATCGAACGTCGGCTAGCCGACGGCATCCGGCAGGCGCGGGTGATTCTGACCGACTCGCAAGCCATCGCCGACGAAGCCCAAGACTATTTCGGACTGCCCGCCGAACGCTTCGTGGTGGCGCCCCTGGGTGTCGCCGAGCGCTTTCATCCGCGCGAGCCGCAAGCCATCGACGCGGTGCTCAAGGCCCATGCCGTGGAGGCGCGGGAGTATTTCCTGTGTGTCGGCACCCTGGAGCCGCGCAAGAACCTGAACCTGGCCCTGCGCGCCCACGCGCTATTGCCCGAAGCCGTGCGCCAGCGCTTCCCGCTGTTGATCGTCGGCATGGCCGGCTGGCAGCGCGAACAATTCAGTGACGAATTGCGTCAGGCCCTGGCCAGCGGTCATGTGTGCCTGCTCGGCTACTTGCCGGATGAGCAGGTCGCGCAATTGCTGGCCGGCGCCCGGGCGCTGGTTTTCCCCTCGTTGTATGAAGGTTTTGGCCTGCCGGTGCTGGAAGCGATGGCCAGTGGCACGCCCGTGGTGGTCACCCGATCTTCGGCGATGCCGGAAGTCGCGGGTGCCGCCGGCAACTATATTGAAGCTGACGATGCAGAAGGCTTGCGCGATGCGCTGAGCCGCCTGATCGACGATCAAGTGCATTGGCAGGCATGCCGAGAAGCCGGATTGCAGCAGGCACGGCTTTTTTCCTGGAAGCGTTGCGCGCAGGCCACGGCCGGCGCCTACCGCCAGGCTTTGGGAGGTTGAATGCGAGTTCTTCATTTTTTCAAGACGTACCTGCCTGACTCGGTCGGCGGCATCGAGCAAGTGATCTTCCAGCTCTGCGAAAGCGGCGCCCAGCATGGTATCGAAGGCCAGGTGCTGACCCTCAGCGCCAATCCCGAGCCGGCGGTGCTGCAACTGGGCCAGCACGAAGTGCATCGCGCCAGGCTCGACATCCAATTCGCCTCCACCGGTTTTTCCTGGAGCGTGTTCAAACAGTTTCGTGAACTGGCCGCCGAAGCCGACGTGATCAACTATCACTTCCCGTGGCCGTTCATGGACCTGGTGCATTTCGCCAGCGGCATGAACAAACCGAGTGTGGTGACCTATCACTCGGACATCATTCGCCAGAAGAACCTGCTCAAACTCTATCGTCCGCTGATGAACCGTTTTCTCGCCAGCGCCGACCGTATTGTCGCGGCCTCGCCAAACTACCTGCACACCAGCGATGTGCTGCAGCAGTTCCAGGACAAGACCCGCGTCATCCCCTACGGCTTGAACAAGGCCGGTTATCCACAACCCGACGTCGAGCGCATGAACCGCTGGCGCCAGCAGCTTGGGGATAAGTTTTTCCTGTTCGTCGGGGTGATGCGCTATTACAAAGGCCTGCACATCCTGCTCGAAGCCTTGAAAGACGTGGACTACCCGGTGGTGATCGTCGGCGCCGGCCCGCTGGAGCAGGAACTGCACGCCCAGGCCGCTGCGCTGGGGCTGCGCAATATTCACTTCCTCGGACGCCTGAGCGATGAAGACAAGGTCGCCCTGCTGCAATTGAGCTACGCCATCGTCTTCCCGTCGCACCTGCGCTCGGAAGCGTTCGGCATTTCGCTGCTGGAAGGCGCGATGTACGGCAAGCCGATGATCTCCAGCGAGATCGGCACCGGCACCAGCTACATCAATATCCACAACGAAACCGGGCTGGTCGTGCCGCCAAGTCATCCACAGGCGTTTCGCGAAGCGATGCGCACCCTGTGGGAAAACCCGACTCGCGCCGCTGAAATGGGCGTCAAGGCTGAAGCCCGTTACCGGCAGTTATTCACAGCCGACGAAATGGGCCGCAAGTGGACGGCGCTGTATCAGGAACTGCTGGAGGAAAAGGCGCTGTCCTACGCCTGATCCTCTACAGATCCAGCACCAGCGGCTGGGCACTTTGCGCCGGCACCGCACAGCAGATCAGCACTTGTCCTTCCTCCGGCAATTCGGCCGGGGGCTGTGGATAATTCACCGCGCCGCTGATCAGCCGCGTCTTGCAGGTGCCGCACGAACCACCCCGACAGCTGAACTCGGGACGCAAGCCACGACTTTCCGCCAGCTCCAGCAGGCTGCCGCCATCGGGCTGCCACCGCGCTTCCTTGGCCGAACGCTCGAAGACCACCGGCACCGAGGTGGTGGCCGCCGGCAATTGTTCGATCACGATGGCGTCCGGATCGGCCTGGCGCTTGAGGGTCGAGGGGCCAAAGGTTTCGGCGTGGATCTGGTCGTCGCGCACGTCCAGTTCACGCAAGCTGTCGTAAAGGCCTTGGGTAAAACCGCCGGGGCCGCAGAGCACAAAGTCGATCTGATCAAAGTCCTCGACGTCCAGCAGGTTCCTCAGCAATGAGCCGTCGATGCGCCCGTGCAGGTCGTAATCCTCGCCTTCCACCAGATCGGGCTCCGGCTGGCTGAGCAGGCGCAACACCCGCACCGCATCGCCGGCGTCCTCCAACAAGCGGTCCAGCTCCGCGCGAAACGGTTGGTCGGCAAGACTGCGAGAACTCTGGATCAGCCAGGTCGGACGAATCCGCCGGGTGCGCAGGCCCTGATACACCACCTCACGCAACATCGACAGCAACGGCGTGATCCCGACCCCGGCCGCCAGCAGCACCAAGGGCCGACGCTCCAGCGGTGCCACGGTGAAATGCCCTTGAGGCGAGCGCGCCTCCAGTACATCACCGACGCGCACCTGATCGTGCAGATGCGTCGATATCCGCCCTTCACGTTTCACGCTGATCCGGAAGAAGTCGTCGGATGGCGCACCCGACAGACTGTAGGTGCGGATGTACACCTCGCCATCGAGGGTGAAACGCAACGGCAGATGCTGCCCGGCCTGGAACACCGGCAAACCGGCCCCATCCACGGGTTCGAGGTAGAACGAACGAATGTGCTGGCTCTGCGCTTCAATCCGCGTCACCCGCAACGGCCGCCAGCTGTCACCCAGAGCCTGGGCTTGCAAACGTGCATCAGCCTGAGCCCAGGTGCCGGTCAGCAGACTGGTCGGCGACATGCCGTCGAAGCGCCAGCGCAGGGCCAACGCACCCGGACGCCGCACCGCTTTTTCCACCTCGAACGTCCACAACCGCTCGGCGCCCTGAAAGGCTGCGATCTGCGGCCCGTCGAGAATGACCTCGGTGCGGCCGCTGAGCTGCAACAGATCGCCTGTGGAAAAGTCGATGAACAACAAGCCGGCCCGGGGATTGAGCAACAGGTTGCCGAGGGTGTTGAAGTGCAGGTTGCCGGCAAAATCCGGGATGGTCAGGCGATTGCCTTCCACCCGCACGAAACCGGCCTGGCCGCCACGGTGGGAAACATCCACCGAACGCTCGCCGTCGACATCGACGTAACTGGCGACGAAGAAGGTGTCGGCTGTTTCGATCAGCGCGACCGCCGCGTCATCCAGCCCATCGAAATGCTCGGCACGCCGGGTTTGCGGGTCTGCCAGCGGCACCCGCTGGAACTGGCGCAACTGAATGTACTGCGGGCAGTTGCCGAAGGACTGATCGACCGTCAAGTCGAAGCCGCTCGTACCCAGGTTGCCAATGTGGCCGTTGAGGCGATTGCGCCGACGGGTGTGCAACTCGATGCCGAGCAGGCCGATGGCCGCACCGGCCTGCAACTGCGCCGGGTCATCGGTGGCGGGCAGATTCTCGAAGTGCAATTGCGTCGGTTCGGGAGAGTGAGCGAAACCCGGCTCGCCCTCCAGCACACTGGCCCATGGGCGGCCATCGGCATCCACCGCGCCGAACAGCATGAAGGGTAATTGCTGATAGAACTGACGGTGCTGATCCGGCATCCAGGTGCGAATCACCTTACGACCGAATTCCTCCATGCGCTCGGCAACGCCGACCTGCGCTTGCAGTTGTCGCTCGCCGGCGTGCCAGGGTGAACGTTCCATGACGACCTCTCCCCCACGCCAGCGGCGCAGTCTGGATGGTGAACCTCAGGCGCTGGTTTGCAGACCGGCGACGGTACGTGGCATGCCGATGAAACCGGGCAATGCTTCAACCCGCGCCAGCCAGGCGCGCACGTTGGCATAGTCGTCCAGCGACACATTGCCTTCCGGCGCATGAGCGATGTAGCTGTAGGCCGAGACGTCAGCGATGGTCGGCTCGTTTCCGACCAGATACGGGGTCTTGCCCAGTTCCAGATCCATCACCTTCAGCAGGTTGTGCGCACGGGTGATCGCTTCATCGGCGTTGAGTTTCGCCCCGAACACCGTCACCAGCCGCGCCGCCGCCGGGCCAAAGGCAATCGGCCCGGCCGCTGCCGACAGCCAGCGCTGGACGAGCGCCGCGCCGACCGGGTCGCTCGGCAGCCAGCGACCGTTGCCGTACTTCTGCGCCAGATACACCAGAATCGCATTGGAATCGGCCAGCACCACGCCGTTGTCATCAATGGCCGGCACTTGCCCGAAGCTGTTGATCGCCAGGTAGTCGGGTTGTTTGTGCTCGCCCTTGGCCAGGTCGACGAAGATCAGTTCGGTCGGCAGTTGCAACAGGGACAGCATCAGCTCGACCCGGTGGGCGTGGCCGGAACGCGGGAAGTTGTAGAGTTTGATCGCTTGCATGGTCGACTCCGCAGGGCTTAGGTGCCGCTCAGGAGGGTCGGCGGCCGTGGCAGCCATCTTCCACCTATCGCGAAAACAACAGAATCACCAGCAAACGCAATCCATTATTTCTCTGGATGAAATAACGCCGCGTTTTTCAAGGCCGGATGCTCACGCAAGGCGCTCACGGTGTAATCGACAAAACTGCGCACCCGGGCCGGCGCCTTGCGCCCGCCCTGATACACCACGTGGATCGGCAAGGGCGGCAACTCGTACTCGGCGAGAACGATTTCCAGCTCACCGGAGGCGATCTTGCCGGCAACCTGATAAGACAGCACCCGGGTCAGCCCAAGTCCCAGGCAAGCGGCCGCAATCGCGGCCTGATTGGCGGTGACCACCAGCCGAGGCTCGGGCCTGACACTCAAGGGTTCACCGTCTTCCAGGAACGGCCAACTGCGCAGCTGGCCGATGGCTGAAGTCGCCACCACCGGCGCGCCCGCCAGCGCTTGTGGATGGGTTGGCCGACCGTGAACGGCAAAATACCCAGGCGAGCCGCAGATCACCCGGCGCACCTCACCGACCCGGATCGCATGCTGATTACTGTCCGGCAAATCACCGATGCGGATCGCCACATCGACCCCTTCCTCGACCATGCTCACCATGCGATCCAGCAGCAAGGCGTTGATGGAAACGTCCGGGTACTGCGTCAGATAACCCGCCATCACCGGTGTTACAAACAGCTCGCCGAACAATACCGGCGCGGTCACCGTCAATTGCCCACGGGGCTGGGTGTGGCTGCCGGCGGCGGAGTCTTCCGCTTCCTGCACCTCGGCAAGAATCCTCCGACAGTCTTCCAGGTAACGCTGGCCCGCCTCGCTCAGATGCACGCTGCGGGTGGTGCGAATCAGCAATTGCGTACCGATCCGCTGCTCCAGCGCCGCCACCGCCCGGGTGACGCTGGCCGCCGACAGACCCAAGCGCCGCGCCGCCGCGGAAAAACCCTGTTCCTGCGCAACGGCCGCGAAGACCTGCATTTCCTGGAAGCGATCCATGGTGTCCCCGAAGTGGATGAAAAACCGCCTCGCATTATAGGCAGCACCCGCTCATCAACGGGCGAGGCGAACGACCGTCGATCCAGAATTGATATTTTTATTTTCAGTTATCTTGATGAATGATTTATTTCGTGTCATTTATAGCCTCGCCGATCACAGGAATGATCCAGCGCGCCATTCAGGATGGCGGGCACCTGTTTTCCTAACGCCCTCCCAGGAGTCGACAAAATGAACAAGACAGAACTTCTAGGTGCTCTGGCGCTGTGCGCATTCAGCTTCATGGCCCATGCCGATGAAGACAGCCTGCGTATCGGTATCGAAGCCGCCTACCCACCCTTTTCCTACAAAACGCCGGAAGGCAATGTCAGCGGCTTCGACTACGACATCGGCAACGCCTTGTGCGAAGAGATGAAGGTCAAGTGCGAGTGGGTGATTCAGGAGTTCGACGGCATGATTCCGTCGCTCAAGGTGCGCAAGATCGACGCCGTGCTGTCGTCGATGTCGATCACCGAAGACCGGATGAAGTCGGTCGACTTCAGCAAAAAGTACTACCACACGCCGGGCAAGTTCGCGATGAAGGCCGGCAGCGTGATCAACGACCCGCTGGTGGACCTCAAAGGCAAGAAACTCGGCGTGCAACGCTCATCGACCTATGACCGGTTTGCCTCCGAGCAACTGGAAAAGGCCGGCGTCGTCGTGGTGCGCTACGGCTCGCAGAACGAAGCCTTCCTCGACCTCGCTTCGGGTCGCCTGGACGCCACCCTCGCCGACATCGTCAACACCGATGAAAGCTTCATCAAGACACCCGCCGGACAAGGTTTCGCCCTGACCGGGCCGGACATCAACGACCCGAAATACTTCGGTCGCGGCGCCGGGATCGCGGTGCGCAAGGGTGACGTCGCCAACACGGCGCGCCTGAACGCGGCGATCGACGCCATCCGCGCCAGCGGCAAATACCAGCAAGTGATGGCCAGGTATTTCGCCTTCGATATCTACGGCGAATAAACCGTCGCCTCCGCCCGGCGCCGGCCCGCTGCAGGCGCCCTTCGGGCTTGTCTTGCGCGCCTTCGGGCGCACGCTTGAGGAACTTCATCATGCTCCACGGCTACGGATCGAGCATTCTCGATGGTGCCTGGCTGACCATCAACCTGGCCCTGACCTCCATGTCCCTGGCCATTGCCCTGGGCCTGATCGGCGCGGCGTTTCGCCTGTCGCCGCTCAAATGGCTGGCCATGCTCGGGGAAGGCTATACCACCCTGATTCGCGGCATTCCCGATCTGGTGCTGATCCTGCTGATCTTCTATGGCGGCCAGGATCTGGTGAACCGCATCGCACTTGCGTGCGGTTACACCCGCTACATCGACATCAATCCCTTCATCGCCGGCGTCTGCACCATGGGCTTCATTTTTGGTGCCTATCTCTCGGAAACCTTTCGCGGTGCCTTCATGGCCATCCCCAAAGGTCAGGCAGAAGCCGGTGCGGCCTACGGCATGCGCGGCACGCAAGTGTTCTGGCGGATTCTGGTGCCGCAGATGATCCGTTTCGCCATTCCGGGATTCACCAACAACTGGCTGGTGCTGACCAAATCCACTGCGCTGATTTCGGTCATCGGCCTGCAGGACATGATGTTCAAGGCCAAGAACGCCGCCGACGCCACCCATGAGCCGTTCACGTTTTTCATCGCGGTGGCGGCGCTTTACCTGATGCTCACCAGCGTGTCGCTGCTGGTGCTGCGTGCTCTGGAAAAACACTATTCGGTCGGCATCAAAGCCGCCGAGTTGTGAGGAGAACCTGCCGATGATTCTCGACTACAACCTGATCTGGGAAAACCTGCCGCTGTATTTCGACGGCGCCTTGTTGACCCTCAAAGTCCTGCTCATTTCCCTGGGCCTGGGGCTGGTCCTGGCGGTTCCGCTGGCGCTGATGCGGGTGTCGCGTTCGCCGCTGCTCAGCTTCCCGGCGTGGCTCTACACCTACGTGATTCGCGGCACGCCGATGCTGGTGCAACTGTTCCTGATCTATTACGGCCTGGCGCAGTTCGAATCGGTACGTCAAAGCGTGCTCTGGCCTTACCTCTCCAGCGCCACGTTCTGTGCCTGCCTGGCGTTCGCCATCAATACCAGCGCCTACAGCGCGGAGTTGCTGGCGGGCAGCCTGAAGTCCACGTCTCACGGCGAAATCGAAGCCGCCCGGGCGATGGGCATGTCCCGCCTGACCCTGTACCGCCGCATCTTGCTGCCCTCAGCCTTGCGCCGGGCATTGCCGCAGTACAGCAACGAAGTGTTGATGATGCTGCAAACCACCAGCCTGGCCTCCATCGTCACGCTGGTGGATATCACCGGCGCGGCGCGCACGGTGAGCTCGCGGTTCTATATGCCGTTCGAAGCGTTCATCACCGCCGGCCTCGTCTACCTCGCCCTGACTTTCATTCTGGTGCGCCTGTTCAAGCTGGCCGAACGCCGCTGGCTGGCCTACCAGGCACCGCGCAAGCACTAAGGAGCTGACATGGAAAAGATTCAATACCTGTTGCCGTGGAGCGCTTCGGGCACCGAACGGACACTGTCGGTGTTCCGGTTTGGCGCCGGCCCGCGCAAGGCGTACATCCAGGCCTCCCTGCATGCCGACGAGCTGCCGGGGATGCGCGTGGCCGTCGAGCTCAAGCGCCGCCTGCTGGAACTGGAAGCACAAGGCCGCCTGAACGGTGTGATCGAGCTGGTGCCGATGGCCAACCCGATCGGCATCGCCCAGATGTTCCAGGCCACCCATCAAGGTCGCTTCGAGTTCGCCAGCGGCAAGAACTTCAATCGCGACTTCCCGGAGCTGGCCGAAGCCGTGGCGCCATTGCTCAAAGGTCGGTTGGGCGATGACGCCGACGCCAACGTCGCGCTGATCCGCCGCGCCTTGATCGACACCCTCGCCGACATGCCGCCACCGACCTCGGAACTCGATGGCCTGCGTCGCCTGTTGCTGCAACATGCCTGCGACGCCGATGTGGTGCTCGACCTGCACTGCGATTTCGAGTCGGTAATGTTGCTCTACACCATGCCGCAACACTGGGGACGCCTGCATTCACTGGCCGCACGCCTCGGTGCCGAGGTCACGTTGCTGGCCGAAGACGCTGGCGGCAGTGCTTTCGACGAGGCCTGTGCGGTGCCGTGGCTGCGTCTGACCGAGCTGTTCCCGGAAGCCAACATTCCCTTGGCCTGCGCGGCGACCACCATCGAATTGCGCGGCATGGCCGACACCGAACGCGAGCAATGCACCCACAGTGCGCAGGCGATTCTCGGCTACCTCGCCGAACAGGGATTGATCAACGGTGAATGGCCGCCAGCGCCGTCGAGTCGTTGCGAAGCGATGCCGTTCGCCGGCGCGCAGTACGCCTGTGCGCCGCATCCGGGCGTGGTCAGTTTCCTGCAACCGCTGGGGGCGCGGGTCAAGGTCGGCGATCCGCTGTTCGAAGTCCATGACCCGCTCAACGACCGCCACAGCATTGTCCGCGCCTGCACCGACGGCGTGCTCTATGCCCGCGAACGCCTGCGCTTTGCCCAGCCCGGCCTGTGGCTGGCCAAGGTCGCCGGTTTCACCCCTATTCGCCAAGGCCGCTTGCTCAGCGACTGATGCCAGAGAGTTCACACCATGTACAAACTTGAAATTCAGGACCTGCACAAAAGCTACGGCGCCCACCAGGTGCTCAAAGGCGTGTCCCTGCGGGCCCAGGCCGGTGACGTGATCAGCATCATTGGCTCCAGTGGTTCGGGCAAAAGCACCTTCCTGCGTTGCATCAACCTGCTGGAACAACCCAACGCCGGCAGCATCGTGCTCAATGGCGAACCGCTGAAACTGGTGGCCAACAAACTGGGCGGGCTCAAGGCTGCCGAACCTCGGCAGTTGCAACGCATGCGCTCACGGTTGTCGATGGTGTTTCAGCACTTCAACCTGTGGTCGCACATGAGCGCCCTGGAGAACGTCATGGAAGCCCCGGTGCATGTGCTGGGTGTGGGCAAGAAAGAGGCCCGGGAAAAGGCCGAGCACTATTTGAACAAAGTCGGCGTGGCGCATCGCAAGGATGCCTGGCCCGCCCACATGTCGGGTGGCGAACAGCAGCGTGTGGCGATTGCCCGCGCACTGGCCATGGAACCGGAAGTGATGCTGTTCGACGAGCCGACTTCGGCGCTCGATCCCGAACTGGTGGGTGAAGTGCTAAGGGTCATGCAGGATCTCGCTCTGGAGGGCCGCACCATGGTGGTCGTGACCCACGAAATGGGCTTCGCCCGCGAGGTGTCCAATCAATTGGTGTTCCTGCACAAAGGGCTGGTCGAGGAGCGCGGGGATCCACGTGAAGTTCTGGTCAATCCGCAGTCAGAACGCCTCCAGCAGTTTCTGGCCGGGAGCCTGAAGTAAGCCCGACCGCTTCGCTCGGCGTTGTCCTGCAACGGTTGGCTTCGGATACACTCCAGCCAACCTTGTCAGGCGCAGCCCTTCTCTCACTTTCAGGAACTGTTGATCCGGATATGCCCAGCCCATCGAAAGACACCACGGTCTACGCCGCACCGGTCATGCGCAAACTGGCGGAAATCGTTGCCGATTTGCCGCCGTCGCTGCGCAAGGTGGCTGACTTCATCCTGCGTCATCCACTGAAAGCCGCGACGCTGACGATCGAAGAAATGGCCCACGAAACATCGACCTCGCCCGCCGCCGTCAACCGACTGGCCAAGGCGATGGACCTCGGTGGTTATATGGGCATGAGGGCTGAACTGGTAGCGACGTTGCAGCAGATGGTGTCGCCGGTCGACAAGCTGCGCAATGAACTGGCTCATCGTCCGGGCGGAGCGTTCGGCCTGCATGAACAGATCGAGAGCGCCAGCAGCAACCTGGCCACGGCGGCGACCAACAACCATGCCGAAGCCTTCGAAGCGTTCGTCACCCGGCTGACCACTGCGCGCAAGATCTACATCCTCGGGTTCGGCAACAGCGTCTACTTCGCCGGCCTCGCCGCCTCGACCCTGATGCCGTTCTGCGCCGACGCCACCGCCATCAGCATGGAGGGCGGCAACGAAAACGCCGCGTACCGACTGGCCGCGATTACCGATCAGGATGTGTTGCTGGCGATTTCCCTGCCGCGCTATTCCCTCGACACCCTGCAACTGGCGCGATTCGCCAACCAACGCGGTGCGTCGGTACTGGCCATCACTGATTCACCGGCCTCGCCGCTCACCGGCATTGCCGAGCATGTGCTGTTTGCACCCTGCGATCATCCGGTGCTGACCAGCTCCAACGTGGCCATGCTGGCATTGATCGAGGGACTGGTCGCGGGCGTAATGGCGCGCAACAAGGAAGCGGTCAAACTGGCGACCGAGCTGACCGAAAGCGTGATGTCTTACCTGCACATCCCCAACGGCAGCAAATCGCCGAAGAAGTGATGCGTGAAGGGGACGCCGGCAAATCCCGGACGCCCCTTCGATCAGATCAAGGCTGAGAAACGGGCTGATCGCTGGTCACCCGCGCAGCCTCCCCGGCCGCCGGTTTGACCCACGTCAGATAAGCCAGCACCAGCAACACGATCCAGACCACGCCGACGATCAATGCAGCCTGAGTGTCCGGGAAGTAACCCAGCACGCCGAACACGAACAGCATGAAGGCGATCGCCGCGATCGGTGCATACGGCCAGAACGGTACCGGGAATTTCAGTTGCGCCACCTGCTCGGCCGTCATGGAACGACGCATGGCCACCTGGGTGAACAGAATCATCAGCCAGACCCACACCGTGGCGAAGGTCGCGATGGAAGCGATCAGCAGGAACACGTTTTCCGGGATCAGGTAGTTCAGCAACACGCCCAGCAGCAGCGCGCAGCTCATCACAATCACCGTCAGCCACGGCACGCCATTGCGTGACAGCTGAGCGAAGCCTTTCGGCGCATGCCCTTGTTGAGCCAGGCCGTACATCATGCGGCCCGCACCGAAAATGTCGCTGTTGATGGCCGACACCGCCGCCGAGATCACCACAATGTTCAGAATCGTGGCCGCCGAGCTGATGCCCAGGTGGTCAAAAATCTGCACGAACGGGCTGCCCTGGCTGCCAATCTGCTGCCACGGGAAGATCGACATCAGCACCAGCATCGTCAGCACATAGAACAGCAGGATGCGCAGCGGCACGGCGTTGATCGCCTTGGGCAGCACACGGTGCGGGTCCTTGGCTTCACCTGCAGTCACACCGATGATTTCGATACCACCGAAGGCAAACATCACCACCGCAAACGAGGCGATCAGGCCACCTATGCCATTGGGCATGAAACCGCCCTGGGTCCACAGGTTGCTGATATCGGTCGCCTGACCGGGAGCCGTGCTGATACCGAACAACATGATGCCGAAGCCGCCGAGGATCATCGCGACGATAGCCGCGACCTTGAGCAACGACAGCCAGAACTCCATTTCACCAAAGACTTTGACGTTGCACAGGTTCAGGCCGCCGACCACCGAAACGATGCCCAGCACCCAGATCCAGCGCGAGACTTCCGGAAACCAGAACCCCATGTAGATGCCGAACGCCGTCACATCGGCCATGCCGACGATGACCATTTCGAACGCGTAGGTCCAACCGAGGATGAAGCCCGCCATCGGGCCGAGATAGGTGCTCGCGTAATGCCCGAACGAGCCGGCGACCGGGTTGTGCACCGCCATCTCGCCCAGGGCGCGCATGACCATGAACACCGCCGCGCCACCGATCAGGTAAGCGAGCAGAACCGCAGGACCGGCCATCTGGATGGCCGAGGCAGAACCGTAGAACAACCCGGTACCGATTGCGGATCCCAGGGCCATGAAGCGAATGTGTCGGGCCGAAAGCCCGCGTTTCAAACCTTTTGCTGGCTGCTGCATTTTTCGTCCTTATTTATTGTTATTCGACGCAAAAATCGAAACGCCAACAGGCCGGCCTCCACGCAGAGTGGAAGACAGCCTGTTGGCGATGAGGCACTTACAGACTCGGCAACAAATTCGCTGGAACCAACTCATTCAGCGTGCGCGAAGCCAGCAGCTCGGTCGCTGCATTGATGTCCGGCGCGAAGAAGCGGTCCTTCTCGTAGAACGGCACTTCGCGACGCAGAATCGCCCGGGCCTGTTCCAGTTTGGTCGAGGTCTTCAGGCCGTTGCGCAGGTCCAGACCTTGCGCCGCCGCCAGCCATTCCACCGCGAGAATCCCGCGCGTGTTCTCGGCCATTTCCCACAGGCGCTTGCCGGCGGCCGGGGCCATCGACACGTGGTCTTCCTGGTTGGCGGAAGTCGGCAGGCTGTCCACCGAATGCGGATGGGCCAGTGCCTTGTTCTCGCTGGCCAGTGCGGCCGCAGTCACTTGGGCAATCATGAAACCGGAGTTCACGCCACCGTTGGCCACCAGGAACGGCGGCAGTTGCGACATGTGCTTGTCCATCATCAGCGAGATGCGGCGTTCGCTCAGGGAGCCGATTTCGGCGATGGCCAACGCCATGTTGTCAGCGGCCATGGCCACTGGCTCGGCGTGGAAGTTGCCGCCGGAAATCACGTCGCCTTCAGCCGCGAACACCAATGGGTTGTCGGACACGGCGTTGGCTTCGATGACCAGCACTTCAGCGGCCTGACGGAACTGGGTCAGGCAGGCGCCCATGACTTGCGGCTGGCAGCGCAGCGAGTACGGGTCCTGAACCTTTTCGCAGTTCTGGTGCGAATCGGAGACTTCGCTGCGCTCGCCGAGCAGATCGCGATAGGCAGCAGCGGTGTCGATCTGGCCTTTCTGGCCACGGGCAGCGTGGATACGCGCGTCGAACGGCGAACGCGAGCCCAATACCGCCTCAACTGTAAGACCACCCAGCGCCAGCGCGCCGGCAAACAGATCTTCACCTTCGAACAGACCACGCAGGGCAAATGCGGTGGACACCTGCGTGCCGTTGAGCAGCGCCAAACCTTCCTTCGCCGCCAGCGTCAGCGGGGTCAGACCGGCGACTTTCAGCGCCTCGGTCGCTTCCATCCACTCACCCTTGTAACGCGCCTTGCCCTCGCCCAACAGCACCAGCGACATGTGCGCCAGCGGTGCCAGGTCACCGGATGCACCGACCGAACCTTTCAATGGAATGTGCGGGTAAACCTCGGCGTTGATCAGCGCGATCAGCGCGTCGATCACCACGCGGCGGATGCCGGAGAAACCACGGCTCAGGCTGTTGACCTTGAGCACCATGACCAGACGCACCAGCTCATCGCTGATCGGCTGACCAACACCGGCAGCGTGGGACAGCACCAGCGAGCGCTGGAGGTTTTCCAGGTCTTCGCTGGCGATGCGCGTCGAGGCCAGCAGGCCGAAACCGGTGTTGATGCCGTAGGCCGTGCGGTTCTCGGCGAGGATCTGCTCGACGCACGCGACGCTGGCTTCGATCTGCGCAGCAGCGCTGTAATCGAGGCTCAGTTTGACCGGGTTCTGGTAGACGTCACGCAGTTGGGACAGGCTCAGTTGGCCAGGGATCAGGTTCAGTGCAGTCATGTTCAGGCTCCTTTAACCGAAGTAATCATTGGCAGGTTCAAGCCCTGCTCCTTGGCGCAGTCGATGGCGATCTGGTAACCGGCATCGGCGTGACGCATCACACCGGTGCCCGGGTCGTTGTGCAGCACGCGAGCGATACGCTCGGCCGCTTCATCCGTACCGTCGCAGACGATCACCATGCCCGAGTGCTGGGAGAAGCCCATGCCGACGCCGCCACCGTGGTGCAGCGACACCCAGGTCGCGCCGCTCGCGGTGTTCAGCAGCGCGTTGAGCAGTGGCCAGTCAGAGACTGCATCGGAACCGTCCTGCATCGATTCGGTTTCGCGGTTCGGGCTCGATACCGAGCCGGAATCGAGGTGGTCGCGACCGATCACGATCGGTGCCGACAGCTCGCCACGACGGACCATTTCGTTGAACGCCAGACCGAGCTTGGCGCGCTGGCCCAGGCCGACCCAGCAGATCCGCGCCGGCAGACCCTGGAAGCTGATGCGCTCGCGGGCCATGTCCAGCCAGTTGTGCAGGTGGGCGTCGTCCGGGATCAGCTCTTTGACCTTGGCGTCGGTCTTGTAGATGTCCTGTGGATCACCCGACAGCGCCGCCCAGCGGAACGGGCCGATGCCACGGCAGAACAGCGGACGGATGTAGGCCGGAACGAAACCCGGGAAGTCGAAGGCGTTTTCCACGCCCTCTTCCTGAGCCATCTGACGGATGTTGTTGCCGTAGTCGAAGGTCGGGATGCCTTGTTTCTGGAAGTCCAGCATGGCTTTGACGTGCATCGCCATCGACTGCTTGGCAGCCTTGATCACCGCAGCCGGTTCGGTCTTGGCGCGGGCGCGATATTCGTCCCAGGTCCAGCCGGCCGGCAGGTAGCCGTTGAGCGGGTCGTGGGCGCTGGTCTGGTCGGTGACCATGTCCGGGCGCACGCCGCGACGGACCAGTTCCGGGAGGATTTCCGCGGCGTTGCCCAGCAGGGCGATGGAGATCGCCTTGCCTTCTTTGGTGTACTTCTCGATGCGGGCCAGGGCGTCGTCGAGGTCTTTGGCCTGCTCGTCGACGTAACGGCTTTTCAGGCGGAAATCGATGCTCACTTGCTGGCATTCAATGTTCAGCGAGCAAGCACCGGCCAATGTTGCAGCCAGTGGCTGGGCGCCACCCATGCCGCCGAGGCCGGCGGTCAGGACCCAGCGGCCCTTGAGGTTCGAGTTGTAATGCTGGCGACCGGCCTCGACGAAGGTTTCATAGGTGCCCTGGACGATGCCCTGGCTGCCGATGTAGATCCAGCTGCCAGCGGTCATCTGGCCGTACATGGCCAGGCCCTTGGCGTCGAGTTCGTTGAAGTGTTCCCAGGTCGCCCAGTGCGGCACCAGGTTGGAGTTGGCGATCAGTACGCGCGGCGCATTGCTGTGGGTCTTGAACACGCCGACCGGCTTGCCGGATTGCACCAGCAGGGTCTCGTCGTCGTTCAGGTTGGTCAGGCTTTCGACGATCTTGTCGTAGCACTCCCAGTTACGCGCGGCGCGGCCGATGCCACCGTAAACCACCAGCTCTTTCGGGTTCTCGGCCACTTCCGGGTCGAGGTTGTTCATCAGCATGCGCAGCGGCGCTTCGGTCAGCCAGCTCTTGGCGGTCAGCTTGTTACCGCGCGATGCACGAATTTCAACGTCACGATACTTCGTAGGTTTCTGGGTATTGTCAGTCACGAAAAAGACTCCTCAGCGATCAATTCAAACCAACCCTGGTGATGGGCAAGCGGCTTGTGCGCTTCAATGCGCGACAAGCGAATCAGTGGACGTGATGCTCGGTTTCTTTCAACTCGTATGCATACGTCTTTACTTGTACATACAAGCATATGCAATTGAACGGCCAACTTGCTGAGAAGCTATCCAACAAGAACCGCAGACATGGCTGGAGAGCGCCAAAATCAAGGGTTTCGGCGTATTTCAGTTTTTTTACAGGGAGTGTTTTGAGCGGCGGGATACTGTTACAGAAGCGTGGCGTTGCGCCGCGCTGGGGTGTTCGGTAACAAAAAGTGGGGAACATGCCACAGCCTGGAGGCCTCAATGGGTCTCCAGGCTGTGACCGTTTATTACGGGTTACCCTTGTGGATAACTTATTCCACCGTCACCGACTTCGCCAGGTTGCGCGGCTGATCCACGTCGGTACCTTTGAGCACAGCGACGTAGTACGACAGCAGTTGCAACGGGATGGTGTAGAGGATCGGTGACAGGATGTCGTGGATGTGCGGCATCTGCACCACGTGGGTGCCTTCGCCGTTGGTCATCCCGGCCTTTTCGTCAGCGAACACGATCAGTTCGCCGCCACGTGCACGGACTTCCTGCAGGTTGGACTTGAGCTTCTCGAGCAGTTCGTTGTTCGGCGCCACGGTCACCACCGGCATGTCGTTATCCACAAGCGCCAGCGGGCCATGCTTCAGTTCGCCGGCCGGATAGGCTTCGGCGTGGATGTAAGAGATTTCCTTGAGCTTCAGCGCCCCTTCCATCGCTACCGGGTATTGCGCACCACGACCGAGGAACAGGGTGTGGTTCTTGTCGGCGAACAGTTCGGCGATTTTTTCTACGGTGCTGTCCATGGCCAGCGCTTCGCCCAGGCGAGTTGGCAGGCGACGCAATTCTTCGACCAGTCGGGCTTCAACGCCTTTTTCCAGAGTGCCGCGCACCTGGCCCAGGGACAGAGTCAATAGCAGCAGGCCGACCAGTTGCGTGGTGAACGCCTTGGTCGAGGCCACGCCGATTTCGCGGCCGGCCTGAGTCAGCAGGGTCAGGTCGGATTCGCGCACCAGCGAACTGATGCCGACGTTGCAGATTGCCAGGCTGCCCAAGAATCCCAGTTCCTTGGCGTTGCGCAGGGCGGCCAAGGTGTCGGCGGTTTCGCCGGACTGGGAGATGGTGACGAACAGTGTGTCCGGCTGCACCACCACCTTGCGGTAGCGGAACTCACTGGCGACTTCGACCTGGCACGGAATCCCGGCCAGCTCTTCGAGCCAGTAACGGGCAACCATGCCGGCGTGATAGCTGGTGCCGCACGCCACAATCTGCACATTGCGCACTTTGGCGAACAGCTCGGCGGCCTGCGGGCCGAACGCCTGCACCAGCACCTGATCCGAACTCAATCGACCTTCCAGCGTGCGTTGCACCACGGATGGCTGCTCGTGGATTTCCTTGAGCATGTAGTGGCGGAATTCACCTTTGTCAGCGGCTTCGGCACCGTCGGTGTACTGCACGGTCTGGCGCTCGACGGCTTTACCGGTCACGTCCCAGATCTGCACCTTGTCACGCTGGATTTCAGCGATATCGCCTTCTTCCAGGTACATGAAACGGTCGGTGACCTGACGCAGGGCCAGTTGGTCGGAAGCGAGGAAGTTCTCGCCCAGACCCAGGCCGATCACCAGCGGGCTGCCACTGCGAGCCGCGACCAGGCGATCCGGTTGCAGCGCGTGGATAACCGCCAGACCGTAGGCGCCATGCAGTTCCTTGACCGTTGCCTTCAGGGCGTCGGACAGGTCCGGCAGCGCCTTGAGTTTTTCGGTCAGCAGGTGGGCGATGACTTCGGTGTCAGTGTCGGAAGAGAACACGTAACCCTGCGCCTTGAGTTGCTCACGCAGCGCTTCATGATTTTCGATGATGCCGTTGTGCACCACGGCGACGTTGCCGGAGAAATGCGGGTGGGCATTGCGCTCGCTCGGCGCGCCATGGGTTGCCCAGCGGGTGTGGGCGATACCGAGACGGCCAATCAGCGGATGTTCCGCCAGGGCTGCGTCCAGTTCACTGACCTTGCCCACGCGACGGGTGCGTTCCAGAGTGCCGTCATTGGTGTACACCGCCACACCGGCACTGTCATAACCCCGGTATTCGAGGCGCTTGAGGCCTTCGACCAGGATGGCGGTGATATTACGTTCAGCTACCGCGCCGACAATTCCACACATGCTTATTTCTCCTGACTGACCGTCGCGCAAATCAAATTGATACCGCGAGCCTGAATCTGATCCCGTGCCTCCTGCGGCAGGCGATCATCGGTGATTAGGGTATGGACACTGCTCCATGGCAGCTCCAGGTTTGGAATCTTGCGGCCGATCTTGTCGGCCTCGACCATCACGATCACTTCCCGCGCCACTTCCGCCATCACCCGGCTCAGGCCGAGCAGTTCATTGAACGTGGTGGTGCCACGCACCAGATCGATGCCATCGGCACCGATAAACAACTGATCGAAGTCGTAAGAGCGTAGTACCTGCTCGGCGACCTGGCCCTGAAAGGATTCCGAATGGGGATCCCAGGTACCACCGGTCATCAGCAGGACAGGTTCGTGTTCGAGTTCGCTCAAGGCGTTGGCGACGTGCAGGGAGTTGGTCATCACCACCAGGCCCGGCTGCTGGCCGAGCTCGGGAATCATCGCGGCCGTGGTGCTGCCGCTGTCGATGATGATGCGGGCGTGTTCGCGAATGCGGCTGACCGCAGCGCGGGCAATCGCCTGCTTGTATTTGGAAACGTTCTGACTGACGTCGGCCACCAGTTCCTGGGGCATGGTGATCGCTCCGCCATAACGGCGCAGTAGCAGACCATGGCTTTCCAGTGCGGCCAGATCCTTGCGAATCGTAACTTCCGAGGTTTCGAAACGCTTGGCGAGCTCGTCGACACTGACTTCGCCCTGCTCATTGAGCAAGGCCAGAATGTTGTGGCGACGTTGGGGTGTATTGCGTTTCGACATGGCGCGCTAAGTTTCGATTCGAAAGATAATGAAAGCAATCAAAACCTATCGCAGCAAAACCGTCAAGACGGGGATGAAAAAAAATCGCTGCCCGTAGGCAGCGATCTTTCAGATTGAAGCGCTGTGGATAACTCAGCTCTTCTTGATCTTCTCCGGCCGCTTCCAGCCATCGATGTTCTTCTGCCGTGCACGACCTACAGCCAACTGAGCGTTATCCACATTCTGGGTGATGGTCGAACCGGCGGCCGTCGTCGCACCAGCGGAGATATCCACAGGTGCCACCAGCGAGTTGTTGGAGCCGATGAACACATCTTCGCCCAACACGGTTTTCCACTTGTTGGCGCCATCGTAGTTGCAGGTAATCGTGCCGGCGCCAATATTGGTGCGGGCACCGATTTCGGCATCGCCCAGATAGGTCAGGTGTCCGGCCTTGGCACCCTCGCCCATGCGGGCGTTTTTCAGTTCGACAAAGTTACCCACATGGGCGCGAGCCTCCAGCACGGTGCCCGGGCGCAAGCGTGCAAACGGGCCGGCATCGCTGCCTTCACCGAGCACTGCACCTTCGATATGACTGTTGGCCTTGATCACCACGCCTTTGCGCAGAGTACTGTCCTTGATCACGCAGTTCGGGCCGATCACCACGTCGTCTTCGATGACCACCTTGCCTTCGAGAATGACGTTGATGTCGATCAGCACGTCGCGACCGGCGGTCACTTCACCACGCACATCGAAGCGCGCAGGGTCGCGCAGGGTCACACCCTGAGCCATCAGGCGGCGGCCAGCGCGCAACTGATAGTGGCGCTCCAGTTCGGATAGTTGCTTGCGATCGTTGGCGCCCTGCACTTCCATCGGATCATGGGGCTGCTCGGTCGCAACCACCAGGCCATCACCGACCGCCATTTCAATCACGTCGGTCAGGTAATACTCGCCCTGGGCGTTGTTGTTCGACAGACGACCCATCCAGTCAGCCAGATGGCTGGCAGGCACCGCGAGAATGCCGGTATTGCCTTCGGTGATCGCGCGTTGTGCTTCGCTGGCGTCCTTGTGCTCGACAATCGCCGCGACCTTGCCGCTGGCATCACGCACGATGCGGCCATAACCGGTCGGATCGTCCAGTTCGACGGTCAGCAACCCCATCTGCCCTGGCACAACGTGCTTGAGCAGACGCTGAAGGGTTTCGACTTCGATCAGCGGCACGTCACCGTAAAGAATCAGAACGGTGTCGGCGGTGATGAACGGCACGGCTTGGGCAGTCGCGTGGCCTGTGCCCAATTGCTTGTCCTGCAACACGAAATTGAGATCATCGGCGGCCAGCCGCTCGCGCACCACATCGGCACCATGGCCGATGACCACGTGAATGCGCAGGGGATCAAGTTGACGGGCACTGTGGATAACATGGCCGAGCATCGAGTCACCGGCAATCGGGTGCAGCACTTTCGGCAGTGCCGAACGCATACGGGTGCCTTGACCGGCCGCGAGGATAACGATTTCAAGAGACATGACTGGCTACCAATCCTGGGTGGTCAGCAACTGCGACCGGGTTTTTGAAAGTCGGAAAAGAAAAAAGGGTAGCCGAGGCTACCCTTTTTTATCAATCGCACAACAAGTGGCTGACGGATTAACCGCCAAACTTCTTGCGGATCTGCTGGACGGTGCGCAGCTGAGCTGCAGCCTCGGCCAGACGTGCGGACGCAGCTCCGTAGTCGAAATCTGCGCTCTTCTCATGCAGAGCAGCTTCGGCAGCCTTGAGAGCTGCTTGAGCCTGAGCTTCATCCAGGTCGGCGGCACGTTGCACGGTATCGGCAAGCACCTTGACCATGTTCGGCTGAACCTCGAGGAAACCACCGGAGATGTAGAACACCTCGGCTTCCCCGCCTTGCTTGATCAGGCGGATCGGACCCGGCTTGAGATTCGTGATCAGCGGCGCGTGGCCCAGAGCGATACCAAGATCACCCAGAGCACCGTGCGCAATCACCATCTCGACCAGGCCGGAAAAGATTTCTCCTTCCGCGCTGACGATATCGCAATGGACTGTCATAGCCATCTGATTGCCTCAACCTAAATGAGCGCCCGTTGCCGGGCGCCGGGATTACAGTTTCTTGGCTTTCTCGATCGCTTCTTCGATGCCGCCGACCATGTAGAACGCTTGTTCTGGCAGGTGGTCGTAGTCACCGTTGAGGATGCCTTTGAAGCCAGCAATGGTGTCTTTCAGGGAAACGTATTTACCCGATGCACCGGTGAAGACTTCAGCCACGAAGAACGGCTGCGACAAGAAACGCTGGATCTTACGAGCACGGTTTACCAACTGCTTGTCGGCTTCCGACAGCTCGTCCATACCCAGGATCGCGATGATGTCCTTCAGTTCTTTGTAACGCTGCAGCACGTACTGAACACCACGAGCGGTCTCGTAGTGATCGTTGCCGATCACGTTCGGGTCCAGCTGACGCGAAGTCGAGTCCAGTGGGTCTACCGCTGGGTAGATACCCAGGGAAGCGATGTCACGGGACAGAACGACGGTGGCGTCCAAGTGAGCAAACGTGGTCGCTGGCGACGGGTCGGTCAAGTCGTCCGCAGGTACGTATACCGCTTGGATCGAAGTGATCGAACCTTCCTTGGTCGAAGTGATACGTTCTTGCAGAACGCCCATCTCTTCAGCCAGGGTCGGCTGGTAACCTACTGCCGAAGGCATACGGCCCAGCAGTGCGGATACTTCAGTACCGGCCAGGGTGTAACGATAGATGTTGTCGACGAACAGCAGAACGTCGTTACCTTCGTCACGGAACTTCTCGGCCATGGTCAGGCCGGTCAGTGCTACGCGCAGACGGTTTCCCGGCGGCTCGTTCATCTGACCGTAAACCAGTGCCACTTTGTCCAGAACGTTGGAGTCCTTCATCTCGTGGTAGAAGTCGTTACCCTCACGAGTACGCTCACCCACACCAGCGAACACGGAATAACCGCTGTGCTCGATGGCGATGTTACGGATCAGTTCCATCATGTTTACGGTTTTGCCTACACCGGCACCACCGAACAGACCGACTTTACCGCCTTTGGCAAACGGGCAAACCAGGTCGATAACCTTGATGCCGGTTTCCAGCAGGTCGTTGCCGCCTGCCTGTTCAGCGAACGAAGGCGCTGGACGGTGAATGCCCCAACGCTCGTCGGTGTCGATCGGACCAGCTTCGTCGATCGGGTTACCGAGGACGTCCATGATCCGGCCCAGGGTCGCTTTACCGACCGGTACGGAGATGGCTGCGCCAGAATCGGTAACTTCCAGACCGCGCTTCAAGCCCTCGGTGGAACCCATCGCAATGGTGCGAACCACGCCGTCGCCCAGCTGTTGCTGAACTTCCAGAGTGGTTTCAGCCGCGCTCACTACTTTCAGCGCGTTGTAGATGCTCGGTACGCTGTCGCGTGGAAATTCCACGTCGATAACGGCGCCGATGATTTGAACGATACGTCCGCTAC
This sequence comes from Pseudomonas sp. GW821-FHT02C04, assembly GCF_059421845.1. Classification (NCBI taxonomy): domain Bacteria; kingdom Pseudomonadati; phylum Pseudomonadota; class Gammaproteobacteria; order Pseudomonadales; family Pseudomonadaceae; genus Pseudomonas; species Pseudomonas sp. GW821-FHT02C04. Next base: position 667,826 of record NZ_JBWKVT010000002.1, read on the forward strand.
TCATAGCTGGATCCTCTGAATATTTGAACCGTTAAACCGCGGCAGCGCCGCCGACGATTTCCGAGATCTCTTGGGTGATCGCAGCCTGACGCGCCTTGTTGTAGATCAGCTGCAAATCGCTGATCAAATCACCGGCGTTGTCGGTAGCGTTCTTCATCGCGATCATCCGCGCAGCTTGTTCAGCCGCGTTGTTCTCGACCACCGCCTGGTAGACCTGCGACTCCACGTAACGGACCATCAAGCCGTCCAGCAGCTCCTTGGCATCCGGTTCGTAGAGATAGTCCCAGTGGTGCTTGAGGTCTTGATCCGGGGTTGCCACCAGTGGAATCAACTGCTCCACGGTAGGCTGTTGCGTCATGGTGTTGATGAACTTGTTGGATACCACGGACAGGCGGTCAATACGGCCGTCCAGATAAGCATCCAGCATCACCTTGACGCTGCCGATCAGATCATTGATCGACGGCTCTTCACCCAGGTGGCTGATAGCTGCAACGACGTTACCGCCGAAGTTGCGGAAAAAGGCCGCACCCTTGCTACCAACGACACACAGATCAATCTCGACGCCGTTTTCGCGGTTTACCGCCATGTCCTTGACCAGGGCCTTGAACAGGTTGGTGTTCAAGCCGCCGCACAGACCACGGTCACTGCTCACTACGACATAACCAACGCGCTTGATGGCGCGGTCGATCATGAACGGGTGGCGGTATTCCGGGTTGGCGTTGGCCAGATGCCCAATTACCTGGCGGATACGCTCCGCATAAGGACGGCTAGCAGCCATGCGCATTTGTGCCTTGCGCATTTTGCTGACCGCCACTTTTTCCATGGCGCTGGTAATCTTTTGCGTGCTTTTGATGCTCGCAATCTTACTGCGAATCTCTTTTGCGCCTGCCATGTAACACCTATCAGGTTAGCAAGCGGGAGCCTTGCGGCTCCCGCTGCGGCTTACCAGGTTTGGGTGGCCTTGAACTTCTCGATACCGGCTTTCATGCCAGCGTCGATTTCGTCATTGAAGTCACCCTTCACGTTGATCTTCGCCATCAAATCGGCGTGATCGCGGTTGAAGAAAGCAATCAGCGCTTGTTCGAAGCTGCCGATCTTGGCGATTTCAACGTCAGTCAGGAACCCACGCTCAGCGGCATACAGCGACAGCGCCATGTCAGCGATCGACATTGGTGCGTATTGCTTCTGCTTCATCAGCTCGGTAACGCGCTGACCATGCTCAAGTTGCTTACGGGTCGCTTCGTCCAGGTCAGAAGCGAACTGGGCGAATGCCGCCAGTTCACGGTACTGAGCCAGAGCGGTACGGATACCACCGGACAGCTTCTTGATGATCTTGGTCTGAGCGGCACCACCCACACGGGATACCGAAACACCGGCGTTCACTGCAGGGCGGATGCCCGAGTTGAACATGGCCGATTCCAGGAAGATCTGACCGTCGGTGATGGAAATCACGTTGGTCGGAACGAACGCGGAAACGTCGCCAGCCTGGGTTTCGATGATCGGCAGTGCGGTCAGGGAACCGGTTTTGCCGGTCACTGCGCCGTTGGTGAACTTCTCTACGTATTCTTCCGAAACGCGGGATGCGCGCTCCAGCAGACGGGAGTGGAGATAGAACACGTCGCCTGGGTAAGCTTCACGGCCTGGTGGACGGCGCAGCAGCAGGGAAATCTGGCGGTAAGCCACTGCTTGCTTGGACAGATCGTCATAAACGATCAGCGCGTCTTCACCGCGGTCGCGGAAGAATTCACCCATGGTGCAACCGGAGTACGGTGCCAGGAATTGCAGCGCAGGAGATTCCGAAGCACTGGCAGCCACGATGATCGTGTTGGCCAGGGCGCCGTTTTCTTCCAGCTTGCGAACCACGTTGGCGATGGTCGATTGTTTCTGACCGATTGCAACGTAGACGCAGAAAATGCCGCTGTCTTTCTGGTTGATGATCGCGTCGATCGCCAGAGCGGTCTTACCGATCTGACGGTCACCGATGATCAGCTCACGCTGGCCACGGCCGACAGGGATCATGGCATCGACAGCCTTGTAGCCAGTCTGTACAGGCTGGTCTACCGACTTACGCCAGATCACGCCCGGAGCAACTTTCTCGACCGCGTCGGTCAAGGTGTTGCCCAGTGGACCTTTGCCGTCAACAGGGTTACCCAGTGCGTCGACAACGCGACCCAGCAGTTCCTTACCAACCGGAACTTCGAGGATGCGGCCGGTGCACTTGGCGCTCATGCCTTCAGCCAGAGTCTGGTATGCGCCCAATACAACGGCACCTACAGAGTCTTGCTCCAGGTTGAGGGCCATACCGTAGACGCCGCCCGGAAACTCGATCATCTCGCCGTACATGACGTCGGCCAGACCGTGAATCCGCACGATGCCGTCAGATACGCTGACGACAGTGCCTTCGTTACGGGCTTGGGAGGTCACATCGAGCTTGTCGATGCGGCCCTTGATAATTTCACTTATTTCGGAAGGATTGAGTTGCTGCATTGCTCTGCTGCCCCTTCAAACTCAAGATTTCAATGCTTCGGCAAGTTTCGCGATTTTGCCGCGAATCGAGCCATCGATAACCAGGTCGCCGGCGCGAATGAGAACACCCCCAATAAGGGATGAATCTTCCGCAACTTGCAGGCGCACTTCCCGGTTGAGTCGTGCACTGAGAACCTTGGCGAGTTTGTCTTGCTGTTCTTGGTTCAATGCAAAAGCACTGGTTACTTCCACGTCTACCGATTTCTCTTGCTCGGCCTTGTACAGGTCGAACAGAGCGGCGATCTCCGGCAGAAGCGGGAGACGGTCGTTTTCGGCAACGACGTGAATGAAATTCTGTGCCTTGGCATCGAACTTGTCGCCGCACACGTCAATGAACGTGGCGGCCTTTTCTGCGCTCGTCAGTCGCGGGGCCTTGAGCACGCGCTGCATGGTGTCGTCTTGCGACACCGCTGCTGCCAGGCCGAGCATGGCTGACCAATTGGCCAGTTGCTGGTGGGCCTGAGCGTGCTCGAAGGCCGCCTTAGCGTAAGGTCGGGCCAACGTGGTCAGTTCTGCCATGATCGCCCTCGCTTAGATTTCAGCAGCCAGTTGGTTAACCAGCTCTGCGTGCGCGTTTTGATCGATTGTGGCACCCAGGATCTTCGCAGCACCGCCAACGGCCAGGCTACCCACTTGGGCGCGCAGCGCGTCTTTGACGCTGTTCAGTTCCTGTTCGATCTCGGCCTGAGCCTGAGCCTTCACACGGTCAGCTTCGACGCGAGCCTGTTCACGGGCTTCGTCGACAATCTGGTTACCGCGTTTCTTGGCTTGCTCGATGATTTCAGCTGCCTGAGCTTTCGCTTCGCGCAGTTGCTGACCCGCTTTCTCTTGGGCCAACTCCAGGTCGCGAGCTGCTCGGCTGGCAGCGTCCAGACCATCAGCGATCTTCTTTTGACGTTCGTGCAGAGCTGCGATGACCGGAGGCCATACAAACTTCATGCAGAACAGTACAAAAATCAGGAACGCAACGGACTGGCCAATCAGGGTCGCATTAATGTTCACGCCAACACCTCGCAGTTACGTTGTCCATCACATCAAATCACTCGGAAGATCCGAATGATTAGCCAGCGATCTGACCAACGAACGGGTTCGCAAAGGTGAAGAACAGAGCGATACCAACACCGATCATGGTTACGGCGTCGAGCAGACCGGCAACGATGAACATTTTAACTTGCAGCATTGGGACCATTTCTGGCTGACGCGCTGCGCCTTCCAGGAACTTGCCGCCCAGCAGGCCGAAACCAATTGCGGTACCCAGTGCGCCCAGGCCGATCAACAGTGCAACAGCGATAGCGGTTAGACCAACTACAGTTTCCATCTTTCCTCCCGACTTTTACGTCGTATGGTTTAGGTTTTTTAGATTAAAGCGGTAAAACAAATCGTTTCATGGTGCCCCGTGAGGAGCCCCTTCCCGTTTTACCGGGAAGGACATCAGACTAGTCGAGACTGGTCTTAATGGTTTTCTTCGTGCGCCATCGACAGGTAGACGATGGTCAGCATCATGAAGATGAACGCCTGCAGGGTGATGATCAGGATGTGGAACACAGCCCACGCCCACTGCAGAACAACGCCCAGGCCGCTGAGCCAGAGCAGGCCGCTGCCGAACATCACAGCGATCAGGATGAACACCAGCTCGCCGGCATACATGTTGCCGAACAGACGCAGAGCCAGAGAGATCGGTTTGGCGATCAGGGTCACGAATTCCAGCAGGAAGTTCACCGGGATCAGCAACGCCTGAACGAAGATGTTCTTGCTGCCGAACGGGTGCAGGGTCAGCTCGCCGATGAAGCCGCCGAGGCCCTTGACCTTGATGCTATAGAAAATGATCAGTGCGAAAACCGAGAACGCCATGCCCAGGGTCGCGTTCGGGTCGGTAGTCGACACGGCGCGGAACGGGATGTGGTGGTCGCCGGTAATCAGGATGGCCAGCTGAGGAATCCAGTCGACCGGTACCAGGTCGACGGCGTTCATCAGAAACACCCAGACGAAGATGGTCAGTGCCAGCGGTGCAATCACCGGGCTACGGCCATGGAAGCTGTCTTTCACGCTGCCATCGACGAATTCGACCAGCACTTCAACGAAGTTCTGCAGTGCACCTGGCTGACCGGAGGTCGCCTTCTTGGCCGCCATGCGGAAAAGAAGAACGAAAATCAGACCCAGCGCGACCGACCAGCCGAGGGTATCGACGTGGAAAGCCCAGAAGCCCATTTCCTTGGCTTCTGCTGCGGTGTGGGCAAAGCCCCAGCCGCCGTTGGGTAGCTGACCGAAGGTCAGGTTCTGCAAGTGGTGCTGGATATAGCCCGAAGCGGTTGTTTCTGCCATGGTTGCCTCAAACGCCCTAAGGTCTCGAAAGTCTTGTTCTCATCAGCAGGGGAGCGAACCAGCTGACCGACTGAGTCAGCACGAAGGCGCCGAATACAGCAATCGGCGCCAGTGGCTTCACACCTGCAAACACCAGTGCAAACAGCACTGCCGTCAAAATCAGTTTGCCTGCCTCGCCGGCGTAGAACGACCGGACGATGGACTGGGCTGCTCGGGCGCCGGAAAACCGAAATGCCTTGTGAGCGAAATAAACATTGGGCAGCAAGGCTATCAGGCCTCCGCAAAGTCCCGAGTATCCGGCAACGACTCCGTGCCATTGCCAGAGCGCCAAAGCGGCAATGAGCAAAATGACAAATTGAGCCATTAACACCGGAAAAACCGCCAGGCGATGGAACGGCAGGCGGTTTGGCTTGCGGGTTTCCATCACGATTGCTCTCCAATGGTCGGCTGCCGAAATTCAATAACTTGGCATAATTTGTGCCGACAAAATGCGCGCAGAGTATAGGGGCGGTTCTGCCCCTATTCAACTGTCAGGTAGTGATTTCCGACTGCGCGCTACAAGAGGAATTGTTTCAGCGGATGTGTGCGAGCACACCCTGAAGCTCGTCGAGGGAGTTGTAACCGATCACCAACTGACCCTTCCCCTTCTTCCCGTGGCGGATCTGCACCGCAGAGCCTAGGCGCTCGGCCAGACGCTGCTCGAGGCGAGCGATATCCGGGTCGGGTTTGGAGGGTTCGACAGGCTCGGGTTTGCCACTCAACCACTGACGAACCAGTGCCTCAGTCTGGCGCACGGTAAGGCCGCGTGCGACAACATGTCGCGCCCCTTCAACCTGCTGATTGTCCGGCAGACCGAGCAATGCACGGGCATGGCCCATTTCCAGATCGCCGTGGGACAGCATGGTCTTGATGACTTCCGGCAGCGCAATCAGGCGCAACAGGTTGGCCACGGTGACGCGGGACTTACCCACAGCCTCGGCGACCTGTTGCTGGGTGAGCTGGAATTCCTGCTGCAGGCGCTGCAGGGCCACCGCTTCTTCGATCGGATTCAGGTCTTCGCGCTGGATGTTCTCGATCAGCGCAATGGCGATCGCGGTTTCATCCGGCACATCGCGGACCATGGCCGGGATGGTTTCCTGACCGGCCTGCTGGCTTGCACGCCAGCGACGTTCACCGGCGATGATTTCAAAGCGGCCACCACCAATCGGGCGAACCACAATCGGCTGCATCACGCCCTGGGCCTTGATCGACTGCGCCAGCTCTTCCAGCGCCTGCGGATCCATGTCCCGGCGTGGCTGATACTTGCCGCGCTGCAACAGGTCCAGTGGCAGATGCTGCAACTCACGGCTGTCAGCCTGCGCCGCTTGTTCTTCCAGCGAGCTGACAGTCGGACCGCTCAGCAGTGCATCCAGTCCTCGTCCGAGACCTCGTTTCTTGACGGCCATGGGGATTCCTTAAGTTGGCTGAGCAGCGGCGATGCGTGAATTTTTGCGCTGACGGCGAACCATCTCGCCCGCCAGGGCCAGATAGGCCAGCGCGCCACGCGATTGCTTGTCGTAAGCCAGCGCCGGCATGCCGTAGCTCGGGGCTTCGGCCAGGCGGATGTTGCGCGGGATCACCGTGTCGTAAAGCTGATCGCCGAAGTGTTCCTTGAGCTGCGCCGATACATCGTTCATCAGGCTCAGACGCGGGTCGTACATGGTCCGCAGCAGGCCTTCGACTTTCAGGTTCGGGTTCAGCAGTTCGGCGATACGCTTGATGTTATCCACAAGGTCGCTCAAACCTTCGAGCGCAAAGTACTCGCACTGCATGGGGATAATCACCCCGTCAGCGGCGACCAGTGCGTTCAGCGTGAGCATCGACAGCGACGGCGGGCAGTCGATCAGAATGTAATCGTAGTTTTCACGGATCGGCGCCAGCGCGCTGCGCAGACGGCTTTCCTTCATCTGCATTTCCAGCAGCACCACTTCGGCCGCCGTCAGGTCGCGGTTGGCCGGCAGCAGTTGATAACCGCCGTGTTCGGAGTAGTGCATGGCCTGGGCCAGGTCGCATTCGCCGATCAGCAGGTCGTAGACCGAGTTTTCCAGGCCATGTTTATCCACACCGCTACCCATGGTGGCGTTGCCCTGTGGATCGAGATCGATCAACAGCACCCGGCGCTTGGTCGCGACCAGGGATGCTGCGAGGTTGATGCAGGTGGTGGTCTTGCCCACACCACCCTTCTGGTTCGCTATCGCGAATACCTTAGCCATTCTTGCTTGTGTTCCCAATCATGCCGTGCGGCGCAGTATCAGCAGATGGCGTTGGCCTTGGCAACCGGGTACGGCCAGGGCGTGTTCGCTATCGAGTTTGAAGTCTGCCGGCAATGCTACCAGCTCATCGGCCGGATGGACGCCCTTCATTGCCAGCCAGCGTGTATCGGCGTCGCCGAGGTGGCGAGTCCAGTTGGTGAAGTTCTCCATACTGCTGAACGCTCGGGAAATGATCCCGTTGAACGGCTGTGCAGGCTGGAACGCTTCGACGCGACTGTGGATAACTTGCAGGTTATCCAGTTTGAGTTCGAGTTTGACCTGGGTCAGGAAGCGGGTTTTCTTGCCGTTGCTGTCCAGGCAGGTTACTTGCGAGTCCGGATACAGGATCGCCAAAGGGATCCCCGGCATGCCGCCGCCGCTGCCGACATCCAGCCAGCGGCCGTTTTCGATGAACGACATCACGCTGAGACTATCGAGCAAGTGACGGGAAACCATTTCGTCCGGATCGCGGACGGCGGTCAGGTTGTAGGCCTGGTTCCATTTGATCAACAGGGCCAGATAACCCAGCAGCAATTCGTGCTGGGTTTCAGTGAGATTGACACCGAGCTCGCGGGCTCCTGTGGATAACTCTTCGGCGTGTTGCGAAGTGACCTTAGAACTCAAGCGCTTTGCTCCAACTGACGGCCCGCGCCGCGTTTTTTCAAATGAATCATCAACAGCGAAATCGCTGCCGGGGTCACACCCGGGATCCGCGAAGCCTGGCCCAGCGTCTCGGGACGCGTCGCGCCAAGCTTGCTCTGGATCTCCTTGGAGAGACCGGAAATGTTGGTGTAATCGATATCCACAGGCAGTTTCGTGTCTTCGCTTGCGCGCAGACGGGCGATTTCGTCCTGTTGACGGTCGATGTAACCGGCGTATTTGGTCTTGATCTCGACCTGTTCGGCGACCTGTGGATCTTCGGCGCCCTGCCCGGTCACTTCGACCAGACCAGCGTAGTCGATTTCCGGACGACTCAAGAGGTTGAGCAAGTTGTATTCGTGAGTCAGCGGCGTACCGAATTTTTCCGCAATCGCATCGCCCTGCTGGGTACCCGGGCGAACCCAAGTGCTTTTCAGGCGCTGCTCTTCGAGTTCGATGCTTTCACGTTTCTTGCAGAACGCCGCCCAGCGCGCGTCATCGACCAGACCCAGTTCGCGACCTTTTTCCGTCAGACGCAGGTCGGCGTTGTCCTCACGCAGGATCAGGCGGTACTCGGCACGGGAAGTGAACATGCGGTACGGCTCTTGGGTGCCGAGTGTGATCAGGTCGTCGACCAACACCCCGATGTATGCCTCATCGCGACGCGGGCACCAGGCTTCTTTGCCTTTCGCACGCAGCGCGGCGTTCGCGCCGGCCAGCAAACCCTGGGCGCCGGCTTCTTCGTAACCGGTGGTGCCGTTGATCTGGCCAGCGAAGAACAGACCGCCGATGACTTTGGTTTCCAGGCTGTACTTCAGGTCGCGCGGATCGAAGTAGTCGTACTCGATCGCATAACCCGGACGCACGATGTGCGCGTTTTCCATGCCGCGGATCGATTGCACGATCTGCAATTGCACGTCGAACGGCAGGCTTGTGGATATCCCGTTCGGATACAGCTCATGGGTGGTCAGACCTTCCGGTTCGATGAACACCTGATGGCTTTCCTTGTCGGCAAAGCGGTGGATCTTGTCTTCAATCGAAGGGCAATAACGCGGACCAATGCCTTCAATCTCGCCGGCAGCGGAATACATCGGCGAACGATCGAGGTTCGCGGCGATGATTTCGTGGGTACGGGCGTTGGTGTGGGTAATCCAGCAACTGACTTGCCGTGGATGTTGTTCCTTGTTGCCCATGAACGACATCACCGGGATCGGCGTATCGCCTGGCTGCTCGGTCATCACCGAGAAATCCACAGACTTGCCGTCGATACGCGGTGGCGTACCGGTTTTCAGGCGACCGACACGCAGCGGCAGTTCACGCAGACGATGCGCCAGGGCAATCGAAGGCGGATCACCGGCGCGACCGCCGGAAAAATTCTGCAAACCGATGTGGATAAGTCCGCCCAGGAACGTACCGGTGGTCAACACCACGGAATCAGCGAAGAAACGCAGACCCATTTGCGTGACAACACCGCGTACTTGTTCCTGCTCGACGATCAGGTCGTCAGCGGCTTGTTGAAATATCCACAGGTTCGGCTGGTTTTCCAGAATTTCGCGGACAGCGGCTTTGTACAGAATCCGGTCGGCTTGCGCACGGGTCGCCCGTACAGCCGGGCCTTTGCGGCTGTTCAACACCCGAAACTGGATGCCGCCCTTATCGGTGGCCATGGCCATCGCGCCGCCGAGGGCATCGATTTCCTTGACCAGATGGCTTTTGCCGATGCCACCAATGGCCGGGTTGCAACTCATGGCACCGAGGGTTTCCACGTTATGCGTCAGCAGAAGGGTTTTTGCACCCATGCGTGCTGAGGCCAGTGCTGCCTCGGTACCGGCATGACCGCCGCCGATGACGATCACTTCAAAACGGGAAGGGAAATCCACCACGCACCTCGTGCCTGCTTAAGTAGGTAATTCAGGAATAGTTTGAGATCAGGTTTCTGGACCTGGTCGACAAGTATAGGGACTTCGCCCTTCCTAAAGAACCCTTTGCACAAAATTTAACCAGCTGTGGAGAACTCGCGGTTAAAAGAATAAAAAAGAGAGAAATTTATAAAACCTTTGTTTTAAAGCTTATTCTTACTGCTCCACATTTCTGTGGATAGATTGCTACAGGCCTTAATATTCAATATGTACAGCGATTCAAAACCCTGTGCCCATGTGGTCATGAGGCCCTTGGATAACCGGTGTAAGCCTGTGGATGAATGAGGTGGTTATCCACAGAGGCAGTTATGTTCAGTTTTCAGGCCCTGTTATCAACTGCCCTCAGCGGCAGTTATTCACAGGGCTTAATCCACAGAAATCGGACGAATGAAGGAATCGCGGACGCGGAAAATCCACTCAGGAACAGAAAATCTGTCCGGGACTGAAGGAAGGGAAGTCAAAGAGGAGGGACAGACAGGTCGCGAATGGACCTGTCTGTGGACAACGGAAGGGCTATTTACCGATACAGAAGCTGGAAAAGATCCGTCCCAGCAGATCATCGGAGCTGAACGCCCCGGTAATTTCCCCGAGGGAATGCTGAGCCTGGCGCAAATCTTCTGCCAACAGTTCGCCGGCACCCGCCAGGGTCAACTGCGCGCGACCGTGTTCAAGGGCCGCACTGGCATGACGCAACGCTTCCAGGTGGCGACGGCGTGCGCTGAAGCTGCTTTCCGAGGTCTGCTCGTAACCCATGCAGGCCTTCAGGTGATCACGCAGCAGGTCCAGACCTTCACCGGCAGACTTGGCGCTCAGGCTGATGGTCACGTGGCCATCATCACTGACTTCGAGGGCAATGGCTTCGCCGGTGAGATCGGCCTTGTTGCGAATCAAGGTGACCTTTGCCGGATCTGGTCGGGTTTCAAGGAATTCCGGCCACAACGCGAACGGATCAGCGGCTTCCGGAGCCGTTGCATCGACCACCAACAGCACTCGATCGGCTTCGCCGATGGCCTTCAATGCTCGCTCGACACCGATCTTTTCCACATGGTCGTCGGTATCACGCAGGCCGGCGGTGTCTACGACGTGCAGCGGCATGCCATCGATGTGGATATGTTCGCGCAGGATATCCCGGGTGGTACCGGCGATTTCCGTCACGATCGCGGCTTCTCGCCCGGCCAATGCGTTGAGCAGACTGGATTTGCCGGCATTCGGACGACCGGCGATCACCACGGTCATGCCGTCACGCAGCAATGCACCCTGTCCGGCTTCGCGCAAGACGGTGGATAACTCGTCACGAACCTTATCGAGCATGCTGAGCACGTGGCCATCGGCGAGGAAGTCGATTTCTTCTTCCGGGAAGTCGATTGCCGCTTCGACATAAATCCTCAAACCGATCAGTTGTTCGGTGAGGTTATGCACACGCTGGGAAAACGCACCCTGCAAAGAGCGCAAGGCATTGCGTGCCGCCTGTGCAGAACTGGCTTCGATCAGGTCGGCGATGGCCTCGGCCTGAGCCAGGTCGAGTTTGTCATTGAGGAACGCGCGTTCACTGAATTCGCCGGGACGGGCCAAACGGCAGCCCAGTTCCAGGCAACGCTTGAGCAACATGTCGAGGACGATCGGACCACCGTGGCCCTGCAGTTCCAGCACATCTTCACCGGTGAACGAGTTCGGCCCGGGGAAATACAGCGCCAGACCTTCATCCAGCACCTGTTGATCGTCACTGAAGAACGGGCCGTAGTGGGCAAACCGCGGTTTCAGTTCGCGGCCGCTGATGGCTTTGGCCGCAACGCTGGCCAGCGGCCCGGAAATTCGAACGATGCCCACGCCGCCACGGCCCTGGGCGGTAGCGACGGCTGCGATGGTTTCACGAGGTGCGCTCATAAACCGGTATCCAGACAAAAGTGGCAGATAGCAAAACGCCCCACTAGGGGGCGTTTTGAGTGGTGTTATCCACAGAGTAAGTTACGCCTCGGCTTTTTTCGTCGCCGCTTCGATCTTACGCGTGATGTACCACTGTTGAGCAATCGACAGGCAGTTGTTCACAACCCAGTACAGCACCAGACCAGCCGGGAACCACAGGAAGAAGAACGTGAAGATGATTGGCATCATTTTCATGACCTTGGCCTGCATCGGATCCGGAGGAGTCGGGTTCAGACGCTGCTGGATGAACATGGTCGCGCCCATGATGATCGGCAGGATGAAGAACGGATCCTTGATCGACAGGTCGGTAATCCACAGCATGAACGGCGCCTGGCGCATTTCCACGCTTTCCAGCAGAACCCAGTACAGCGAAAGGAAAACCGGCATCTGCACCAGGATCGGCAAGCAGCCACCCAGCGGATTGATCTTCTCTTTCTTGTACAGCTCCATCATGGCTTGCGACATTTTCTGCCGGTCATCGCCATGTTGCTCTTTCAGTGCAGCCAGTTTCGGAGCCACGGCACGCATGCGGGCCATCGACTTGTAGCTGGCGGCCGACAGAGGGAAGAAAATCCCTTTGATCAGCATGGTCAGGAAGATGATCGACCAGCCCCAGTTGCCGACGATGGCGTGGATATGTTGCAGCAGCCAGAAGATCGGCTGGGCAATGAACCACAGAATGCCGTAGTCGACGGTCAGTTCCAGACCTGGGGACAACTCTTTCAGCACAGCCTGGCTTTTCGGACCGGCGTACAGAACAGCGCTGGTCTCGACTTTCGCACCCGGTGCAGCGGTCAACGAAGGACCGGTGTAACCGATGATGTAGTTGCCTTTGCTGTCTTTACGGGTCTGAACGACGTTGTTTTCGCCCTTCGGAGCAACCCATGCAGTCACGAAGTAGTGTTGCAGCCAGGCTACCCAGCCACCGGTGACGGTTTCCTTGAGCTGACCTTTGTCCATGTCTTTCATGGACACTTTCTTGTACGGCTCGGAACTTGTCCACAGGGCGGCGCCCAGGTAAGTCGCGGTGCCGGTAGCAGTGGTCGACGAAGGATCGGCGCTTGCATCGCGTTTCAGCTGGGCAAACATCGAACCGGACCAAGGCTGAGCGCTCTGGTTGTCGATCAGATAAGTGACGGTCACGTCATACAGGCCACGTTTCAGGGTGAAACGCTTGATGTAGTTGATGCCGTCCTTGCTGAACTTCAGGTCGACGACCAATTGGTCCTGACCGTCAGCCAGTTGATAAGTCTTCTTCTCCGAGGAGTAGATCGGGCGACCGGCCGGGCTTGCGTCCGGACCGTTGGTGCCGATCAGACCGCTTTGCGCCAGATAAGTACGCTCGCCGCCGTTGTCGAACAGCTGGAACGGAACGTCCGGACGATCCTGACGACGTGGATACAGAGGCAAGGTCAGTTGAGCAACATCGCCACCCTGTGGATCGATCGACAGATCGAGCACGTCGGTTTTGATCTGGATCAGATCCTTGCTGGCGGCGACCGGCGTTTCGGCAGGTGCGCTGGTATCGCTTGCGGCGCGCGGAATATCGTCACTGGCGGCAGCGTTATTGCCAGTGGCGGTGTCCGGCAAACCGGATGTAGTCGTACTGGAAGCAACATTCTGAGTCGGCAGGGCAGCCTGACCATAGTCCTGGTTCCATTTAAGAACCATGACGTAGGACACGATTGCCAGGGCGACGATCAGGATCGTGCGTTTGATATCCATGATTACTCGGCCATCGAAGAAGAACGGGAGGTAGGGATAGGTGGAACCGGGTCATAACCACCGGGATTCCACGGATGACAGCGACCTAAACGACGAAAGGTCAGCCAGCCACCGCGCAGAAGGCCATGATTTTCGATGGCTTCATACGCGTAGCAAGAACAACTGGGGTAGAAACGACAGTGACTGGCCATCAAGGGACTAATGGCGTAGCGATAAAACTGGATCGGAACGAGTGCCAGTTTACGCATCTGGACTGTCTACCCCTACAGTTTCGGTTTTGACTGCTGGTACCGGCTTGTTGCGTGCCAGACGTTTCCAGAGTTTGCCGAAATGCTGAATCAATTCGGGGTTTTCTACGTCACCCAAACCTTTGCGCGCGACGATAACGATGTCCCAGCCGACCAGTGAATCCTGGTGCAGGCGAAACGATTCGCGCATCAGACGTTTGAGGCGATTGCGCTCGACGGAGAGCTTTACGCTCTTTTTCCCGATAACCAGCCCGAGACGGGGGTGATCGAGATCGTTGTTGCGCGCAAGGAGCAGGAGATTTTTCCCCGGAACCTTGCCGGTAGGGGAGTCAAAGACTGCCTTGAAATGCCGGGGAGTAAGCAGACGCTTTTCCCGACTGAAGTCCTGACTCACCTCCAGTGCCGGATTATCAAACTGCCAGACGTGCGCGGCCTTTGGCGCGACGACGCGACAGTACTGCACGACCGTTCTTGGTAGCCATGCGAGCACGGAAACCGTGGGTACGAGCGCGTTTGATAGTGCTTGGTTGGAAAGTACGTTTCATGTCGTGTTACCTGGTTCGTCCACAACGGGCCGGAATGGCCCCCGTTTTAAGAGACCGGGGATTCTAGAGAAAGCAAGCCAATAGGTCAATTTCCAACCAACGTTTCCTTATAAATAGATCTCCAGAGCTGTCAGCCCGTGAATTCCGTCCAGCCAGATATAAAAATAAAGAAGCGAATTATTTAAAGCTTTTCTGTAAAGCTTATAAAAGCTAGGCCCGGCATCATCTGTGGATAACTGACTCGAGGCCTTGTTTTCAGCACTGTACAGAGAATGACAACTACAGTGGAAAACCGTGTTCAGCCTGTGCTGCGCTATCGGATAACCTGTGGGTGGAAACGGTGTTTATCCACAGGCTGGTTATCCACCGGGTTCGACCCCCAGTTGTCCAGTGTGCTCAGATGGGGTTATCCACAGAGCTTATTCACACACCGTTGGTCGCTTTTTCACCGGTTAAGGCATTGATAAATCATGTCCACCGGACAACCTGCATGTGGATAAGTGGACGGCTGGCCGCTACAATGGCCGCTTGTTTTTGCCTCACCGGCTTTCAAATTAGGGGATTTCCGTGTCAGTGGAACTTTGGCAGCAGTGCGTGGAGCTTTTGCGCGAAGAGCTGCCAGCCCAACAATTCAACACCTGGATCCGTCCATTACAGGTCGAAGCCGAAGGCGACGAGTTGCGTGTCTACGCACCGAACCGTTTTGTTCTGGACTGGGTCAACGAAAAGTACCTGGGGCGCGTCCTTGAACTGCTGGATGAGCATGGCAACGGCCTGGCGCCGTCGCTCTCCTTATTAATAGGCAGCAAGCGCAGTTCTGCGCCGCGTGCTGCACCGAACGCGCCGCTGGCCGCTGCCGCTGCATCGCTGGCTCAAGCCAGTTCCGCGCCCGTCAGTGCTCCGGCACCCGCACCGGCTCCAACCCCGGCCAAGCGCGCGACGCAAAAATCCGAGGAAGTCAGCGAAGAGCCGTCCCGCGACAGCTTCGACCCGATGGCGGGCGCCGCCTCCCAGCAAGCGCCGGTACGTGCCGAACAGCGCACGGTGCAGGTCGAAGGCGCGCTCAAGCACACCAGCTACCTGAATCGCACCTTTACCTTCGAGAACTTCGTCGAAGGTAAATCCAACCAGCTCGCCCGTGCGGCGGCCTGGCAAGTGGCGGATAACCCCAAGCACGGCTACAACCCGCTCTTCCTTTATGGTGGCGTGGGTCTGGGTAAGACGCACTTGATGCACGCGGTGGGTAACCACCTGTTAAAGAAGAACCCGAATGCCAAGGTTGTGTACCTGCATTCCGAGCGTTTCGTGGCCGACATGGTCAAGGCGCTGCAACTGAACGCGATCAACGAGTTCAAGCGTTTCTACCGTTCGGTGGACGCCCTGCTGATCGACGACATTCAGTTCTTCGCCCGCAAGGAACGTTCCCAGGAAGAATTTTTCCACACCTTCAACGCCCTGCTCGAAGGTGGCCAGCAGGTCATTCTCACCAGTGACCGCTATCCGAAGGAAATTGAAGGCCTTGAAGAGCGCCTCAAATCCCGCTTCGGCTGGGGCCTGACCGTTGCCGTCGAGCCACCGGAGCTGGAAACCCGTGTAGCCATCTTGATGAAGAAGGCCGACCAGGCCAAAGTCGAGTTGCCACACGATGCGGCGTTCTTCATTGCCCAGCGCATTCGCTCCAACGTCCGTGAGCTGGAAGGCGCGCTGAAACGCGTGATCGCCCACTCGCACTTCATGGGGCGCGATATCACCATCGAGTTGATTCGCGAATCCCTGAAAGACCTGTTGGCGTTGCAGGACAAACTGGTCTCTGTGGATAACATTCAGCGCACCGTCGCCGAGTACTACAAGATCAAGATCTCCGACTTGCTGTCCAAGCGCCGTTCGCGCTCGGTCGCTCGCCCGCGTCAGGTCGCCATGGCACTGTCCAAGGAACTGACCAACCACAGCCTGCCGGAAATCGGCGATGTGTTTGGCGGTCGCGACCACACGACGGTGTTGCACGCCTGCCGCAAGATCAACGAACTTAAGGAATCCGACGCGGACATCCGCGAGGACTACAAGAACCTGCTGCGTACACTGACCACTTGATGAACACCAGCGCAGCTTATTAAGGCAAGGGACTAGACCATGCATTTCACCATTCAACGCGAAGCCCTGTTGAAACCCCTGCAACTGGTCGCAGGCGTCGTCGAGCGCCGACAGACCTTGCCGGTACTGTCCAACGTGCTGCTGGTCGTCGATGGCCAGCAACTGTCGCTGACCGGTACCGACCTGGAAGTCGAGCTGGTCGGTCGCGTGCAACTCGAAGAGCCGGCTGAAACGGGTTCCATCACTGTGCCTGCGCGCAAGCTGATGGATATCTGCAAAAGCCTGCCGAACGATGCGCTGATCGACATCAAGGTTGACGAGCAGAAGCTGGTGGTGAAAGCCGGCCGTAGCCGCTTCACCCTGTCGACCCTGCCGGCCAACGACTTCCCGACTGTGGAAGAAGGCCCGGGTTCGCTGACGACCAGCCTGGATCAAAGCAAGCTGCGTCGCCTGATCGAACGCACCAGTTTCGCCATGGCCCAGCAGGACGTGCGTTACTACCTCAACGGCATGTTGCTGGAAGTGTCGACCGGTGTGATCCGTGCCGTGGCCACCGATGGCCACCGTCTGGCAATGTGCTCGATGCAGGCCGACATCGGTCAGCAGGATCGCCATCAAGTGATCGTGCCGCGCAAAGGTATTCTCGAACTGGCGCGTCTGCTCACCGAGCCGGACGGCAACGTCAGCATCGTGCTGGGTCAGCACCACATCCGCGCGACCACCGGCGAATTCACCTTCACCTCGAAACTGGTCGACGGCAAGTTCCCTGACTACGAGCGCGTTCTGCCGAAGGGCGGCGACAAGCTGGTACTGGGTGATCGTCAGGCGCTGCGCGAAGCGTTCAGCCGTACCGCGATTCTGTCCAACGAGAAGTACCGTGGTATCCGTCTGCAACTGGCCAACGGTCAGCTGAAGATCCAGGCGAACAACCCGGAACAGGAAGAAGCGGAAGAAGAAGTAGGCGTGGAATACAACGGCGGCTCCCTGGAAATCGGCTTCAACGTCAGCTATCTGCTCGACGTGCTGGGCGTGATGACCACCGAGCAGGTTCGCTTGATCCTGTCCGACTCCAACAGCAGTGCGCTGGTGCAAGAGTCCGACAATGACGATTCGGCTTACGTTGTCATGCCGATGCGTCTGTAATCAGCTGACTCTGGATGTCGCTAAGTCGCGTCTCGGTCACCGCGGTGCGCAATCTGCACCCGGTGACCTTCTCCCCCTCCCCCCGAATCAACATTCTTTACGGCGCCAACGGCAGCGGCAAAACCAGTGTTCTGGAAGCCATTCACCTGCTGGGGCTTGCCCGTTCGTTTCGCAGCACGCGGCTGTTGCCGGTCATCCAGTATGAGCAACTCGCCTGTACCGTATTCGGTCAGGTGGAGCTCGCCGAGGGCGGCCACAGTGCATTGGGGATCTCTCGCGACCGTCAGGGCGAGTTCCAGATCCGCATCGACGGCCAGAATGCCCGCAGCGCCGCGCAACTGGCGGAAATCCTGCCGCTGCAGTTGATCAACCCCGACAGTTTCCGTCTGCTGGAAGGTGCGCCGAAGATTCGCCGGCAGTTCCTCGACTGGGGCGTGTTCCACGTCGAACCGCGGTTCATGGCCACCTGGCAGCGTTTGCAGAAGGCCTTGCGCCAGAGAAACTCCTGGCTGCGGCATGGTACACTTGACGCCGTTTCGCAAGCGGTTTGGGACAGGGAACTGTGCCAGGCCAGCGCTGAAATCGATGAATACCGCCGCGCTTACATCAAAGCCTTGAAACCAGTCTTTGAACAAACCTTGAGCGAACTGGTTGAGCTCGAAGGTTTGACGCTCAGCTATTACCGAGGCTGGGACAAGGACCGGGAATTGAGTGCCGTACTTGCCGGATCCCTGCAGCGGGACCAGCAAATGGGTCATACCCAGGCCGGACCGCAACGCGCTGACTTGCGTCTTAGATTGGGCGCTCACAATGCCGCGGACATCTTGTCCCGGGGTCAGCAGAAGTTGGTGGTTTGTGCCCTGCGCATTGCCCAGGGGCATCTGGTGAGCCAGGCCCGACGCGGCCAGTGTATTTATCTGGTGGATGACTTGCCGTCCGAGCTGGACGAAAGCCACCGTCGCGCGCTGTGCCGCTTGCTGGAAGACTTACGCTGCCAGGTCTTTATCACCTGTGTAGATCACGAATTATTGAGGGAAGGCTGGCAGACGGAAACGCCAGTCGCTCTGTTCCACGTGGAACAGGGCCGTATCACCCAGACCCACGACCATCGGGAGTGAAGGCATTGAGCGAAGAAAATACGTACGACTCATCGAGCATTAAAGTGCTGAAAGGCCTGGATGCCGTGCGCAAACGTCCCGGTATGTACATTGGTGACACCGACGATGGCAGCGGTCTGCACCACATGGTGTTCGAGGTGGTCGACAACTCGATCGACGAAGCCCTCGCCGGCCATTGCGACGACATCAGCATCATCATCCACCCGGATGAGTCCATCACCGTTAAAGACAACGGCCGTGGCATCCCGGTAGACGTGCACAAAGAGGAAGGCGTTTCCGCCGCCGAGGTCATCATGACCGTCCTCCACGCCGGCGGTAAGTTCGATGACAACTCCTACAAAGTATCCGGCGGTCTGCACGGTGTAGGTGTTTCTGTTGTGAACGCGCTGTCCGAAGAACTGGTCCTGACCGTTCGCCGCAGCGGCAAAATCTGGGAACAGACCTACGTCCACGGCGTACCTCAGGCACCGATGGCGATCGTTGGCGACAGCGAAACTACCGGTACCCAGATTCACTTCAAGGCTTCCAGCGAAACCTTCAAGAACATTCACTTCAGCTGGGACATCCTGGCCAAGCGCATTCGTGAACTGTCCTTCCTCAACTCCGGTGTCGGTATCGTCCTCAAGGATGAGCGCAGCGGCAAGGAAGAGCTGTTCAAGTATGAAGGCGGCCTGCGTGCGTTCGTTGAATACCTGAACACCAACAAGACTGCGGTCAACCAGGTGTTTCACTTCAACATCCAGCGTGAAGACGGCATCGGCGTGGAAATCGCCCTGCAGTGGAACGACAGCTTCAACGAGAACCTGTTGTGCTTCACCAACAACATTCCGCAGCGCGACGGCGGCACCCACCTGGTGGGCTTCCGTTCCGCACTGACGCGTAACCTGAACAACTACATCGAGCAGGAAGGTCTGGCGAAGAAGCACAAAGTCGCCACCACCGGTGACGATGCCCGTGAAGGCCTGACCGCGATCATCTCGGTGAAAGTGCCGGATCCGAAGTTCAGCTCCCAGACCAAGGACAAGCTGGTGTCTTCCGAAGTGAAGACCGCGGTCGAACAGGAAATGGGCAAGTACTTCTCGGACTTCCTGCTGGAAAACCCGAACGAAGCCAAACTGGTTGTCGGCAAGATGATCGACGCCGCCCGTGCCCGTGAAGCGGCGCGCAAGGCCCGTGAGATGACCCGCCGCAAAGGCGCGCTGGACATCGCCGGCCTGCCGGGCAAACTGGCTGACTGCCAGGAAAAGGATCCTGCGCTGTCCGAACTGTACCTCGTGGAAGGTGACTCCGCGGGCGGCTCTGCCAAGCAGGGACGTAACCGCAAGACCCAGGCCATCCTGCCGCTGAAGGGCAAGATCCTCAACGTCGAGAAAGCACGTTTCGACAAGATGATCTCGTCCCAGGAAGTGGGCACCCTGATCACCGCACTGGGCTGCGGTATCGGACGCGAAGAGTACAACATCGACAAGTTGCGCTATCACAACATCATCATCATGACCGATGCTGACGTCGACGGTTCGCACATCCGTACCCTGCTGCTGACCTTCTTCTTCCGTCAGCTGCCTGAGTTGATCGAACGCGGCTACATCTACATTGCCCAGCCGCCGCTTTACAAGGTCAAGAAAGGCAAGCAAGAGCAATACATCAAAGACGACGACGCCATGGAAGAGTACATGACGCAGTCGGCCCTGGAAGATGCGAGCCTGCACCTGAACGAAGACGCCCCGGGCATTTCCGGCGAAGCGCTGGAACGTCTGGTGAACGATTTCCGCATGGTGATGAAGACCCTCAAGCGTCTGTCGCGTCTGTACCCGCAGGAGCTGACCGAGCACTTCATCTACCTGCCGGCCGTGAGCCTGGAAATGCTCGGCGACCACGCCAAGATGCAAGACTGGCTGGCCCAGTACGAAGTCCGTCTGCGTACCGTCGAGAAGTCCGGTCTGGTCTACAAGGCCAGCCTACGTGAAGACCGTGAACGTGGCGTGTGGCTGCCGGAGGTCGAACTGATCTCCCACGGCCTGTCGAACTACGTCACCTTCAACCGCGACTTCTTCGGCAGCAACGACTACAAGACCGTTGTCACCCTCGGCGCTCAACTGAGCACCCTGCTCGACGACGGCGCGTACATCCAGCGTGGCGAGCGCAAGAAAGCGGTTACAGAGTTCAAGGAAGCCTTGGACTGGCTGATGGCCGAAAGCACCAAGCGCCACACCATCCAGCGATACAAAGGTCTGGGCGAAATGAACCCGGATCAGCTGTGGGAAACCACCATGGACCCAAGCGTGCGCCGCATGCTGAAAGTCACCATCGAAGACGCCATTGGCGCAGACCAGATCTTCAACACCCTGATGGGTGATGCGGTCGAACCTCGCCGCGACTTCATCGAGAGCAATGCTCTGGCGGTGTCCAACCTGGATTTCTGATCCCTTTCAGATTTCGGATGGAATTGAAGCCCCTGCTGACAGAGCGTCAACAGGGGCTTTTTGTTAGCAGATAAGTCCCTACTGGCTGTGCAAAAGCAAAACAGTGACTATTGGAGTTGCACTCAATACTTAACGGCCAGCTGGGAGATTCTGAGATGAATGAGCGGCACGAGTCATTTGAAGAGCTGAAAATGACGGATCACCAAGGTGCGGAATATTGGTCTGCACGACGCTTGGCCAAGCTGCTTGAGTACTCAGAATATCGGCATTTTCTACCGGTTCTGGCTCGAGCCAAAGAAGCTTGCCAAAACAGTGGTCAGGAAGTCGAAGACCATTTCGAGGATTCGCTCGGAATGGTTTCTATTGGTTCTGGTGCTCAAAGGGAGTTACAGGATGTAAAGCTTTCGCGCTATGCCTGCTATCTAGTGGTCCAGAACGGAGATCCCTCCAAGCCGGTAATCGCTGCAGGGCAAACGTACTTCGCCGTTCAAACTCGTCGCCAGGAATTAGCTAACGATGGTTCGTTCCAGCAGTTGCGTGAAGACCAGAAACGGATTTTGTTACGTAATGAGCTAAGAGAACACAATAAACAGCTCGTGGAGGTCGCGCAGCAAGCAGGTGTCGAGTCGGGTCTGGATTTCGCCATCTTCCAGAATCACGGTTATAAAGGTCTTTATGGTGGACTCGATCAGAAAGCGATCCACCAGCGCAAAGGTTTGAAGAAAACCCAGAAAATTCTTGATCACATGGGATCTACGGAGCTCGCCGCCAATCTATTCCGAGCAACACAAGCTGAAGATAAATTGGTTCGTGACAACGTTCATGGAAAAGGAAATGCCAACCAAGTGCACTTTGAGGTTGGCAGGAAAGTCAGGGAAACCATTGCTGAGCTGGGGGGCACCATGCCTGAGGACCTCCCAGTCCCGGAAAGCAGCATCAAACAAATTGAATCAGCAGCGAAGAAGCTTAGAGATCCATCTTCGGATGAATGATTTAAAAATGAGAAGGTAAGGATCCCGCGGCCTCCTACTTATGGGGAGACTGCCGCCACACTCTCCAACCGATACCCATACCCATAAATCGTCAGCAACTGCCAACCCCGATCCGCCGTCAGCCCCAGCTTGTTCCGCAGCCGATAGATATGAGTATCCAGTGGTCGCGATGAAGCCATTTCTTCGTGGGGCCAGAACCTTTCGTATAGATAGTCCCGTGACAGTGGCCGGCCGAGGTTACTGAACAGGCAATGCGCAAGCCGGTACTCGCGCTCGGTCATCATGATCGGCTTGCCTTCGCGGGTGACGGTCAGTTCGGCGTCGTCGAACACCAGATCGTTGAAGCGCAGAACGTTGGCTACTGATGGGCGCTGATGGCTGTGCCGGCGCAGTACGGCGGTGACCCGGGCCTTCAACTCATTCGGCCGAAATGGCTTGCTCACATAATCATCGGCTCCTGCATTCAACGCCTGGACGATATCGCTCTCGCCGTCACGGCTGGTGAGCATGATGGCGGCCGGTGGCGCTTCCATGTGCTCTCGGGTCCAGCGCAGCAGCGCCAGGCCGGTGAGGTCGGGCAGTTGCCAGTCGAGGATCAGCAGGTCGAAGGTTTCCCGGCGCAGCTGCCGCAGCAGGTCTTCTCCGCGTTCGAAACTGTGCAGCGACCAGGGCTGTTCGCCGGCCTCGGCCATTTGTTGCAGGGTCTGCTCGACCCGGCGCAGTTCGGCGGGTTCATCGTCCAGTATCGCAACGCGCATACGCGGGATTCCTTGTCGCTTGGGTAATGGGTGGTCGACACCGGCGGTTCGACCAAAGCAGTGAAAGTAAGCGGCACGCCGTGGGGCGAGCCGCTATGATTCTTCGGGTCTACGTCCTCAGACCTGTCGCCTATGAAACCATTCAACCCGCCCTGCCCTGTTTTCCATGATTAACCGACGCCGCCACGAAAGCCGTGTGCAAAGTCAGGTTCAACGCCTGTTTCGGCAACTGGTGCGCGAGTGGGTGTGGATAAGTCTAGTGCTGTTGCCGCTGACTGCATTGTTGTCGTGGCGTGCGCAGGTCAATCTGCATGATCCGGCGCCAGTCGCCGGCGCGATGGTGTCGGTCGCTCTGGTGGCTTGCGTGCTCGGGTTGCTGTTGTGGCGACCGCGTCTGGCGATCTGGGTGACGCTCGGCGGGATTGCCTGCGTGCTGCTGACCAGTGCCGGCCTGGCTGAAGTGCGGCGTTGGTGGTCGCCGACGCCTGCGGCGCTGGGCATGCTGTTCGGCTATCTGATCTGGAACTGGCGGCGCCTGAGTGTGGTGCTCACTTACTTCGGCTGGGAGCTGTCGCGGCTGGACAGTGAACCGAAGGTGTTTCCCGAACGGCGTCGGGCGCAGTTCCCCAGCGCCGACCGTTTGCAGGGGCAGATCATGGCCCTTGAACAAGCCATGAGCCGCACCCGCGATACTCGCCGTTTCATCGCCGATGGGTTGGAGTATCTGCCGGTGGCAACGCTGATCAGTGATCCTCGAGGGCAGGTCTTGTTGGGCAATCGCAAGGCCCGGAGCCTGTTTGATCATAATCTGGTGGGCGAAGACGTCCTCGATCAACTGGCAAGCCTGGGTTATCCGGAGTTGTCCACAGAGCCACGCCCACCTCTGTCTGATCTGCCCCTGCTGGAATTCCGCGATCACAAGGAACGTAGCCTGCGCCTGGAACGCGCCGCATTGTTGCCGGTGGACGGTGACACGCCGATCGGCTGGTTGCTGAGCCTGACCGACCTGAGTGCCGAGCGCGCCGCCGAAGAACAGCGCGGCGTTTTGCTGCGCTTTCTGTCCCATGACCTGCGAGCGCCACATTCAGCGATCCTCGCCCTGCTCGACGTCCACCGGCATCAGGCCGGGACGGATTCACCGCTGTTCGAGCAGATCGAACGCCAGGTGCGTCGGGCGCTGGAACTGACCGATGGTTTCGTTTTACTGGCCCGGGCCGAATCCGAGGCGTATCAGTTCCAGCCGAGTCTGTTTGCGATGCTGGTGATGGACGTCCTGGACCAGGCACTGCCTATCGCCCAGCAAAAGCGTATCGAACTGCTGAACGATATGGATGAACAATCCCAGGAACGCCTGGTGCTGGCGGATCAGGGCCTGCTGACCCGGGCGCTGTTCAATCTGCTGGAAAACGCGATCAAGTACAGTCCGGTCGGGTCCACGGTCAGGTTGTGTGTTCGATGCCACGATGACTGGCTGCATTGTGAACTGACCGATCAGGGCAAAGGCATCGGGGCTGAAGACCTGCCCGACCTGTTCAGCCAGTACCGTCGTTTTTCTTCGGCTCAAGGCA
This sequence comes from Pseudomonas sp. GW821-FHT02C04, assembly GCF_059421845.1. Lineage (NCBI taxonomy): Bacteria > Pseudomonadati > Pseudomonadota > Gammaproteobacteria > Pseudomonadales > Pseudomonadaceae > Pseudomonas > Pseudomonas sp. GW821-FHT02C04. Next base: position 692,057 of record NZ_JBWKVT010000002.1, read on the forward strand.
TCGATGGCGTGGGATTGGGGCTGTCGATGGTCAAGGCCGTGGTGGATCACCATGGTGGGCGGATCGAATGCATCAGCGTCATCGATCAGGGCACCACATTCCGTCTTGAGCTGCCGCTGATCGCTGAAGAGCAGGCATAAAAAAACCGGCTATATCAGCCGGTTTTCTTACTTCCGAAAAAAACTTATGCACCTTTTACGGTGATTTATCAGCTTCAGAAATATATAAATAAATCAGTCACTTAATCTTTGATTTCGACGCTTTTCCAACAATCCGTACACAGGTTATCCACAAAATTTCAGACAACCACCTGATCATTGGCAGCAGGTGCCTGCGGAGCCGGTGGCAGCGAACCCATTTCCCGCTGCGCCTGCTCGTTCCACGCTTGCACGCGGTCGTTCAGATCGGCGATGGCACGTGGGCCAGTGCCTTCGGCGTACATCGGCTGACCGATAACCACAGTGATCACACCCGGTTTTTTACCCCAACCGATTTTCGGCCAGAACTTGCCGGCATTGTGCGCAATCGGCAATACCGGAAGCGCCGCATTCACGGCCAATGCGCTGCCACTGCGGGAGAACTTGCCGATGGTGCCGTGGGGAACGCGAGTGCCTTCAGGGAAGATCAGCACCCAGACATTGTCCTTGAGCAGCTCATCACCCTTTGCCGCGACTTGCTTGAGCGCAGCTTTCGGGTTGTCGCGATCAATGGCGATCGGCCGCAGCATGGCCATGGCCCAGCCGAAGAACGGCACGTACAGCAATTCGCGCTTGAGCACCTGGCTCAAGGGCGAGAAATAGGCGGAGAGAAAGAACGTCTCCCAGGTGCTCTGGTGGTTCGACTGAATCACGCAGGGCCGGTCAGGCACGTTTTCCGCGCCTTTGACTTCGTAGCGGATACCGAGGAACACCTTGGTCAACCACAAGGCGCAACGGCACCAGTACACGTTGATAAAGCGATAGCGCGCCTTGAACGGCAGAAAGGGCGCGATAAAAAAGCTCAGGCTGCACCACAGCAGGGACGTGGTGCCCAGCAGCAGGTAAAAGAGGAAGATTCTGATGGCCTGCAGTATCGACATGGCGACGTTTACCGTTACGGGCGATGCCCGACTGTTCAAGCGCACTCCCGATCAATCCCTGGTCAGGAACTTCAGAAGTACTCTAGTTGTGGATAAGTTCTGCGGCAATCGCCGCCAGATCGTCAAAAATCAGGGTGCCGACCGGCAAGGTCTTGGCCTGAGTCTTTTCGCCTTTCCCGGTCTTTACCAAAACGGGCTGTGAATCGACGGCTTTGGCAGCCTCCAGGTCACCAAGGCTGTCGCCGACGAACCAGACATTCGTCAGTGCGACATCGTAATGCTGCGCAATGGTTTTCAGCATGCCGGGTTTCGGCTTGCGGCAATCGCAACCCTCGTCCGGCCCATGCGGGCAATACACGATCAACCCGACTTCACCGCCCTGCTCCGCCACCAGCGTGCGCAGGCGCGCGTGCATGGCATCGAGGGTAGCGAGATCGTAGTAGCCGCGAGCAATGCCCGACTGGTTGGTGGCGACCGCCACCGTCCAGCCGGCCTTGCTCAACTGCGCAATCGCTTCGATCGAGCCGGGCAGCGGAATCCACTCCTCCACCGACTTGATGTAAGCGTCGGAGTCGTAATTGATCACTCCGTCCCGATCGAGAATCAGCAGTTTCAACAGCAATCCCTCAACCCAGCAGCGAAATGTCGGCAACACCCAGGAACAGGCCACGCAGACGCGCCAGCAGCGCGTAACGGTTGGCCCGCACATTGGCGTCTTCGGCATTGACCATCACCGCGTCGAAGAACGCGTCTACTGGTTCGCGCAGTGCAGCCAGGCGTGCCAGCGATTCGTTGTACTGACGCGCCGCGGCCATTGGCTGTACAGCCTGGTCCGCTTGCTGGATCGCCGAGTACAGCGAAAACTCGTTGGCGTTGTCGAAGTACTTGGCCTGAACGTCGGTCGGCACGGAGCCTTCTACCTTGCTCAGCAGGTTCGACACACGCTTGTTCACCGCCGCCAGCGCCGCCGCTTCCGGCAGTTTGCGGAAGGCCTGAACCGCTTGCACACGCTGGTCGAAGTCCAGCGCCGAACCCGGCTTCAGGGCACGTACCGACAGGTAGGTGGCGACATCCACGCCTTCGTCTTCGTAACGCGCACGCAGACGGTCGAAGATGAATTCCAGCACCGCGTCGTTCAGGCCGGCAGCCTTGACCTTGGCACCGAACGCATTCACGGCGAAAGCCACGGCGTCGTTCAGGTCCAGATCCAGTTGTTTCTCGATCAGGATCCGCAGCACACCCAGTGCCGCACGGCGCAGGGCATACGGGTCTTTGCTGCCGGTCGGCAGCATGCCGATGCCGAAGATGCCGACCAGGGTGTCGAGCTTGTCGGCGATGGCCACGGCCGCACCGGTCAGGGTGGCAGGCAGTTCAGCGCCGGCGCCGCGTGGCATGTACTGCTCGTTCAGTGCCAGAGCGACGTCTTCCGGCTCGCCGTCATTGAGGGCGTAGTAGTAGCCGGCGACACCTTGCATCTCCGGGAACTCGCCGACCATTTCGGTGGCCAGGTCGCACTTGGACAGCAAACCTGCACGGGCAGCCCACGAAGCGTTGCCGCCGATGCGTGCGGCGATGTACGCGGCCAGTTTCGAAACGCGCTCGGCCTTGTCGTAGACGCTGCCGAGTTTTTCCTGGAACACCACGTTCTGCAGGCGATCGTTGAACGCTTCGAGCTTCTGCTTCTTGTCCTGCTTGAAGAAGAACTCGGCGTCGGTCAGACGTGGGCGAACCACCTTCTCGTTACCGGCGACGATCTGCTGCGGGTCTTTGGATTCGATGTTGGCCACAGTGATGAAACGTGGCAGCAACTTGCCGTCGGCATCCAGCAGGCAGAAGTACTTCTGGTTGTCCTGCATGGTGGTGATCAGCGCTTCCTGCGGCACGTCGAGGAAACGTTCCTCGAACGAGCACACCAGCGGCACTGGCCATTCGACCAGCGCAGTCACTTCGTCGAGCAGCGCCGGCGGCACGATCGCGGTGCCTTCCTGACGGGTCGCCAGCTCTTCGGTGCGCTTGCTGATGATCTCGCGACGCTCGTTGGCGTCGGCCAGCACGTAAGCGGCGCGCAGGTCGGCCAGGTAGCTCGACGGCGAACCGATGCGCACGTTTTCCGGGTGGTGGAAACGGTGGCCACGGGATTCACGGCCAGCCTTCTGCGCGAGGATCGTGCAGTCGATGACCTGGTCGCCGAGCAGCATCACCAGCCACTGGGTCGGACGTACGAACTCTTCCTTGCGTGCACCCCAACGCATGCGTTTCGGGATCGGCAGGTCGTTCAGCGAGTCTTCGACGATGGTCGGCAGCAGGCTCGAAGTCGGCTTGCCGGCGATGTTCTGGCTGTAGCGCAGTTTCGGACCGCTCTGGTCGATTTCGCTCAGCTCGACGCCGCACTTCTTGGCGAAGCCCAGTGCCGCTTGAGTCGGATTGCCGTCGGCATCGAATGCAGCCTGACGTGGCGGGCCGTCGAGGTTGATGCTGCGATCCGGTTGCTGGGTGGCCAGCGCGGTGATCAGCACAGCCAGACGACGCGGCGCGGCGTAGACAGTTTTGGTCTCGTAGCTCAGGCCGGCGGCTTGCAGGCCCTTGTCGATACCGGCCAGGAACGCTTCGGCCAAGGTGTTCAGGGCTTTGGGTGGCAGTTCTTCGGTGCCCAGTTCAACCAGAAAATCTTGAGCACTCATTGTGCAGCCTCCAGCTTGGCCAGTACTTCGTCACGCAGGTCCGGGGTTGCCATCGGGAAGCCCAGCTTGGCGCGGGCCAGCAGGTAGGCTTGGGCGACGGAACGCGCCAGGGTGCGCACGCGCAGAATGTATTGCTGACGCGCAGTCACCGAGATCGCCCGGCGCGCATCCAGCAGGTTGAAGGTGTGCGAGGCCTTCAGGACCATTTCATAGCTTGGCAACGGCAGCGGCTGGTCGAGTTCGATCAGGCGCTTGGCTTCGCTTTCATAGAAGTCGAACAGTTCGAACAGCTTGTCGACGTTGGCGTGTTCGAAGTTGTAGGTGGATTGCTCCACTTCGTTCTGGTGGAACACGTCGCCGTAGGTCACTTTGCCGAACGGACCGTCAGCCCAGACCAGGTCGTAGACCGAGTCCACGCCTTGCAGGTACATGGCCAGACGCTCGAGACCGTAGGTGATCTCGCCGGTCACCGGGTAGCACTCGATGCCGCCCGCCTGCTGGAAGTAAGTGAACTGGGTCACTTCCATGCCGTTCAGCCAGACTTCCCAGCCCAGACCCCAGGCGCCGAGGGTCGGCGATTCCCAGTTGTCTTCGACGAAGCGGATGTCGTGGACCAGTGGGTCCAGGCCGACATGCTTGAGGGAGCCCAGGTACAGTTCCTGGAAGTTGTCCGGGTTCGGCTTCAGGACTACCTGGAACTGGTAGTAGTGCTGCAGACGGTTCGGGTTTTCGCCGTAACGGCCGTCAGTCGGACGGCGGCTTGGCTGTACGTAAGCGGCGTTCCAGGTTTCCGGGCCGATGGCACGCAGGAATGTCGCGGTGTGGAAAGTGCCGGCGCCTACTTCCATATCGTAGGGCTGAAGTACCACACAACCTTGCTCGGCCCAGTATTGCTGGAGCGCGAGGATCAAGTCTTGGAAGGTACGCACGGCTGGCGTAGGCTGGCTCACGAAATTCACCTGTTTCTTGGGCTGCGATTTAAAGAGCGGGAGTATACCCGATTCAGTCGCACCTCCACCCCCTGGAGCCTTATGCCACGCTGCTTTTGGTGCAACGAAGATCCGCTGTACATGGCTTACCACGATCAGGAGTGGGGTACGCCGCTACGCGATGCGCAGGGTTTGTTCGAGTTGCTTTTGCTCGAAGGGTTCCAGGCCGGGCTTTCGTGGATCACCGTGCTGCGCAAACGCGAGCGGTATCGCGAGGTGTTGTTCGGCTTCGACGTACAGCGCGTGGCGCAGATGAGCGACGCTGAAATCGATGAATTGATGCTCGATCCGGGGATCATCCGCAACCGCCTCAAGCTCAATGCCGCCCGGCGCAATGCCCAGGCGTGGCTGGCGCTGGAGGATCCGGTGGCCTTCCTCTGGTCGTTTGTGGATAACCGGCCGGTGATCAATCATTTCAAGGATCGCAGCGAAGTCCCGGCCATCACCCCGCAAGCCGTGGCCATGAGCAAAGGCCTGAAAAAGGCCGGTTTCACCTTCGTCGGTCCGACCATCTGCTATGCGCTGATGCAGGCCTCGGGCATGGTCATGGATCACACGCAGGACTGCGACCGCTACGCGCAGCTCGTCAACGGCGGTTAGAATGGCCGCCTCGCGCACAGCACAAGATCAGGAGTGACCTGTGGAAAAGTTTAAAGGCGCCATGCTGGTTGGCGCTCTGCGGCTGTTTGCCCTGCTACCGTGGCGGGCCGTGCAGGCCGTGGGTTCGGCGATCGGCTGGATCATGTGGAAAACCCCCAACCGCTCCCGCGATGTGGTGCGGATCAACCTGGCCAAATGTTTTCCACAGATGGACCCGGCTGAACGTGAGCGTCTGGTCGGGCAGAGTCTGAAAGACATCGGCAAGTCCCTGACTGAAAGCGCCTGCGCCTGGATCTGGCCGGCCCAGCGTTCCATCGACCTGGTGCGCGAAGTCGAGGGCCTCGACATCCTCAAGGACGCATTGGCGTCCGGCAAAGGCGTGGTCGGCATCACCAGCCACCTGGGCAACTGGGAAGTGCTCAACCACTTCTATTGCAGCCAGTGCAAACCGATCATTTTCTACCGTCCGCCGAAGCTCAAGGCTGTGGATGAATTGCTGCGCAAGCAGCGGGTGCAACTGGGCAACCGCGTGGCGGCGTCGACCAAGGAAGGCATCCTCAGTGTCATCAAGGAAGTGCGCAAGGGCGGTCAGGTGGGGATTCCTGCGGACCCGGAACCGGCCGAATCCGCCGGGATCTTCGTGCCGTTCTTCGCCACCCAGGCCCTGACCAGCAAGTTCGTGCCGAACATGCTCGCCGGTGGCAAAGCCGTCGGGGTGTTCCTGCATGCGCTGCGTTTGCCGGACGGTTCCGGCTACAAGGTAATCCTGGAAGCGGCGCCGGAAGCGATGTACAGCACCGACACCGAAACCTCCTGCGCAGCGATGAGTCAGGTGGTCGAGCGTTATGTGGCGGCTTATCCGAGCCAGTACATGTGGAGCATGAAGCGCTTCAAGAAGCGTCCGCCGGGTGAGGCGCGCTGGTACTGATCGGCGATGTGCAATTGTGGATAACCTGACCAAACGGGTTATCCACAGCCGTCACGGCTTCTGACGTTCAAGCTTCTTCAAAAACACCGTCATTTCCTTCTCCGCCTGCTTGTCTCCATGGGCCCGGGCCGCTTCCAGCCCCTGTTCCCACGCCTGCCGCGCAGCCGCCAGATCACCCAGCGCCAGTTGCGCCTTGCCCAACAGTTTCCACGCTGCCGAGTATTTCGGATCGAACCCGACGCAACGCTGGAAATGCTCGGCCGCCTTCGCGTTCTCCCCCAGATCCAGATAGCCCTTGCCCAAACCGAAGCGCAGTAAAGAGTTATCCACACCCTTGGCGAGCATTTTTTCCAGGGATTCGAGCATCGGTCTCGCCTCTTGGTCGGTCAGAAGAAACTCAGTCCCACGTGGAACAGCTTCTCCACATCGCGAATGTGTTTTTTATCCACAAGGAACAGAATCACGTGGTCACCCGCGGCGATCACCGTGTCGTCGTGGGCGATGATCACTTCTTCATCGCGGATAATCGCGCCAATGGTGGTGCCTGGCGGCAGGGCGATGTTTTCGATGGCCTTGCCGATGACCTTGCTCGACTTCGAATCACCATGGGCCACCGCTTCGATGGCTTCCGCCGCGCCCCGGCGCAATGAGTGCACGCTGACGATATCGCCACGCCGCACGTGGGCCAGCAAGGTGCCAATGGTCGCCAGTTGCGGGCTGATGGCGATGTCGATGTCACCGCCCTGGATCAGGTCGACGTAGGCCGGGTTGTTGATGATTGTCATCACCTTCTTCGCGCCCAGACGCTTGGCCAGCAGCGAGGACATGATGTTGGCTTCGTCATCGTTGGTCAGCGCGAGGAAGATGTCCGCGTCGGCGATGTTCTCTTCCAGCAGCAAGTCGCGATCTGAAGCGCTGCCCTGCAACACCACGGTGCTGTCGAGGGTATCGGAGAGATAACGGCAGCGCGCCGGGTTCATCTCGATGATCTTCACCTGATAACGGCTTTCGATGGCCTCGGCCAGCCGCTCGCCGATCTGCCCGCCGCCGGCGATGACGATGCGCTTGTAGGTTTCGTCGAGGCGGCGCATTTCGCTCATCACGGCGCGAATGTTCTCACGGGCGGCGATGAAGAAGACTTCGTCGTCGGCCTCGATCACCGTGTCGCCCTGAGGAAGAATCGGTCGGTCACGGCGGAAAATCGCCGCCACTCGCGTTTCCACATTCGGCATGTGTTCGCGCAACTGGCGCAGTTGCTGACCCACCAGCGGCCCGCCGTAATAGGCGCGCACCGCCACCAGTTGTGCCTGGCCTTCGGCGAAGTCGATTACCTGCAAGGCGCCGGGATGCTGGATCAGGCGCTTGATGTAGTTGGTGACCACTTGCTCGGGGCTGATCAGCACGTCGACCGGGATCGCTTCGTTCTGGAACAGTTGCTCCTCGCGGGTCAGGTACGACGCCTCGCGTACCCGGGCGATCTTGGTCGGGGTGTGGAACAGGGTATGGGCAACCTGGCAGGCGACCATGTTGGTTTCGTCGCTGTTGGTCACCGCCACCAGCATGTCGGCGTCGTCGGCACCAGCCTGACGCAGCACGGTCGGTAGCGAACCACGGCCCTGCACGGTGCGGATATCGAGACGGTCGCCGAGGTCGCGCAGACGGTCGCCATCGGTGTCGACCACGGTGATGTCGTTGGCTTCGCTCGCCAGATGTTCAGCCAGCGAACCGCCGACCTGCCCTGCACCGAGGATGATGATTTTCAACCCGTCACTCCATTGAATCCGTTTAGCCGCGTGCGGCAGCGATCTTGATCAGCTTGGCGTAGTAGAACCCGTCATGCCCGCCCTGCTGGGCCAGCAATTGGCGACCATGGGGCTGCTTGATCCCGGCGGCGGTGGCCAGATCCAGCTCCCGGGCACCTGGTGTGCGCTCAAGGAATGCGCCGATGACTTCGGTGTTCTCGGTCGGCAAGGTCGAGCAGGTGGCGTACAGCAGGATGCCGCCCACTTCGAGGGTTTTCCACATCGCGTCGAGCAACTCGCCTTGCAGTTGTGCGAGGGCGGCGATGTCGTCGGCCTGACGGGTCAGCTTGATGTCCGGATGGCGGCGGATCACCCCGGTGGCCGAGCACGGCGCGTCGAGCAGGATGCGCTGGAACGGTTTGCCGTCCCACCACGCTGCCGTGTCGCGACCGTCGGCGGCGATCAGTTCGGCGTTCAGGCCGAGGCGTTCGAGGTTTTCCTTCACCCGCACCAGACGCTTGGCTTCCAGGTCCACCGCCACCACGCCGGCCAGTGCCGGTTCGGCTTCGAGGATGTGGCAGGTCTTGCCGCCCGGCGCGCAGCAGGCGTCCAGCACTCGCTGACCCGGCGCGAGGTCGAGCAGGTCGGCGGCCAGTTGCGCGGCTTCGTCCTGCACGCTGATCCAGCCTTCAGCGAAACCCGGCAGGCTGCGCACATCGGCGGCAGCGTCGAGGATGATGCCGTCGCGGCTGAAGGTGCACGGCTGCGCGGCGATGCCCGCTTCAGTCAGCAGACCGAGGTAGGCGTCACGGCTGTGATGACGGCGGTTGACCCGCAGGATCATCGGCGGATGCGCGTTGTTGGCTTCGCAGATGGCTTCCCACTGTTCAGGCCAGAAGGCCTTCAGGGATTTTTGCAGCCAGCGCGGGTGGGCGGTGCGCACTACCGGATCGCGCTCCAGTTCGGCGAAGATCGCCTCATGTTCGCGTTGGGCGTTGCGCAGTACGGCGTTGAGCAGACCTTTGGCCCACGGCTTTTTCAGCTTGTCGGCGCAACCGACGGTTTCGCCGATGGCGGCGTGCGGCGGGACTCGGGTGTAGAGCAACTGATAGAGACCGACCAGCAACAGCGCCTCGACATCGGCGTCCGCCGCCTTGAACGGCTTCTGCAGCAGTTTCTCCGCCAGCGCCGACAAACGTGGCTGCCAGCGGGCGGTGCCGAACGCCAGATCCTGAGTGAAACCGCGATCGCGATCCTCGACCTTGTCCAGTTGCGTCGGCAGGGAGCTGTTGAGCGAAGCCTTGCCGCTCAGGACGGCGGCGAGTGCCTTGGCGGCGGCCAGACGCGGGTTCATTGCGCGTCCACCGCTGCGCCAAGCACCGTGCCGGTGGCGAATTTTTCACGACGGCTGTTGAACAGATCGCTGAAGTTCAGCGCCTTGCCGCCGGGCAATTGCAGGCGGGTCAGGCACAGCGCCTGTTCGCCACAGGCGACGAGCAGGCCGTCCTTGCTGGCGCCGAGGATGGTGCCCGGTGCGCCCTTACCTTCGGCCAGCGTCGCCGCCAGCACTTTCAGGGCTTCGCCGTTGAGCGTGCTGTGGGTGATCGGCCATGGATTGAAGGCGCGAACCAGACGTTCCAGCTCGATAGCCGGACGGCTCCAGTCGATGCGTGCTTCGTCCTTGTTCAGTTTGTGCGCGTAGGTGGCGAGTTCATCGTTCTGCACTTCGCCTTCCAGGGTGCCAGCGGCCAGACCGGCAATTGCCTGCACCACGGCAGGCGGGCCCATTTCGGCAAGGCGATCGTGGAGGCTGCCGCCGGTGTCTTCGGCGCTGATCGGGGTCACGACTTTAAGCAGCATCGGCCCGGTATCGAGGCCCGCTTCCATGCGCATCACGGTCACGCCGCTTTCGGCGTCGCCTGCTTCGACGGCGCGCTGGATCGGCGCCGCACCGCGCCAGCGTGGCAGCAGGGAGGCATGGCTGTTGATGCAGCCCAGGCGCGGAATATCCAGCACCACTTGCGGCAGGATCAGGCCGTAGGCGACCACCACCATCAAGTCAGGCTTGAGCGCTGCGAGCTCGGCCTGAGCGTCAGCGTTGCGCAGAGTTGGCGGCTGCAACACCTGGATATTGTTTTCCAGGGCGAGCTGTTTGACCGGGCTCGGCATCAGCTTTTGCCCACGACCGGCCGGACGATCCGGTTGGGTGTAGACCGCAACGATCTCGTAAGGGCTGTCCAGCAGGGCCTTGAGGTGTTCGGCGGCGAATTCCGGGGTGCCGGCAAAAACGATGCGCAGTGGCTCAGTCATGGGGGAGTCTCATAAAAAGAAAAAGGCTTGCCGCAGCAAGCCTTTGGAGAGGGGCATCAAGCGTTCTGGCGGTGCTGCTTTTCCAGTTTCTTCTTGATCCGGTCGCGTTTGAGCGTGGACAGGTAATCGACGAACAACTTGCCGTTGAGGTGGTCGCATTCGTGCTGGATGCACACGGCGAGCAGGCCTTCGGCGATCAGTTCGTAAGGCTGGCCGTCACGATCAAGCGCCTTGATCTTGACCTTTTGCGGGCGGTCGACGTTTTCGTAGAAGCCCGGCACCGAGAGGCAGCCTTCCTGGTATTGCTCCATTTCGTCGGTCAGCGATTCGAACTCGGGGTTGATGAACACCCGGGGTTCGGTGCGGTCTTCGGAAAGGTCCATCACGACGATACGTTTGTGCACGTTGACCTGGGTCGCGGCAAGGCCGATGCCCGGCGCTTCATACATTGTTTCAAACATGTCATCGACCAGTTGACGCACTTCGTCGTCCACTACAGCCACAGGTTTGGCGATAGTGCGCAGACGCGGGTCCGGAAATTCGAGGATGTTCAAAATGGCCATAAGCTTGATTGCTGCACGTGTGAGGTAAAGTCGGGCGATGGCCTGGCGGGTCCGAAGATGCAGGCTACCGTTGTGAAACGTAGCTCCTTGCTTTTCAGCATAGAGCAGGGAGCGAGCCACGGGGGCTCTGGCGTTTCACGCGAACGCACATAATAAAGGGATTCACCGCATGAGGAAATCACTACTCGCCCTGCTGTTTCTGGCCTCGGCCGGCGCCGCGCACGGGCAAGTGCAACTCAAGGAAGGTTTTCCACAGCAATACACGGTGGTTTCGGGGGATACGCTCTGGGACATCTCCGGTAAATATTTGCGCGAACCCTGGCAGTGGCCGCAGCTGTGGCGGGCCAATCCGCAGATCGAAAACCCCAACCTGATCTATCCGGGCGACACGCTGACCCTCAGTTACGTCAACGGCCAGCCACGCCTGACCCTCAATCGCGGGGCGTCGCGCGGCACCATCAAGCTGTCGCCACGGATTCGCAGCAGCCCGGTGGCCGAAGCGATTCCGAGCATTCCGCTGAAATCCATCAACAGCTTTCTGCTAAGCAACCGCATCGTCGACAAGGTCGAGGACTTCGACAAGGCGCCGTACATCGTTGCCGGTGATGCCGAGCGCGTGCTCAGCGGCACTGGCGACCGGATCTTCGCCCGAGGCCATTTCGATCCGAACCAGCCGGTCTACGGCATCTTCCGCCAAGGCAAGGTCTACACCGATCCGCAGAGCAAGGAGTTTCTGGGGATCAACGCCGACGACATCGGCGGCGGTGAGATCGTCGCCACCGAAGGCGACGTCGCCACCCTCGCCCTGCAACGCACGACCCAGGAAGTGCGCCTCGGCGACCGTTTGTTCAGCGGCGAAGAGCGTTCCATCAATTCGACCTTCATGCCCAGCGCTCCCACCACCGACATCAACGGCCTGATCATTGATGTGCCGCGCGGTGTGACGCAGATCGGCGCGATGGACGTGGTGACACTGAACAAGGGCAAACGCGACGGTCTGGCCGAGGGCAACGTGCTGGTGGTGATGAAAACCGGGGAAACCGTGCGCGACCGGATCACTGGCCAGCCGTTGAAGATTCCCGATGAACGCGCCGGATTGCTGATGGTGTTCCGCACCTACGACAAACTCAGTTACGGCCTTGTACTCAACGCATCGCGCTCGCTGGCGGTGCTGGACAAGGTGCGAAATCCTTAGCTGGCTTCACAAGTTACCAACAGACTTATCCACAGCTTGTTCCGAAAGGTTCGGGGCTTATAACGATCAAGGATGATCCATGATGATGCCTGTCTGTACGCCGGTTTCCCCTGCGGAACTGGAAGCGCGTATGCGCCTGCACCGTTTGCCGGAAATCGGCCCGAAACGTTTTGCCCGGTTGCTCGAAGCGTTCGGCTCCGCCTCCAAGGCCATCAGTGCGCCGGCCAGTGCCTGGCGTTCGCTGGGCTTGCCGGTGGCGAGCGCCGAAGCTCGTCGTTGTCCTGAAGTGCGTGACGGCGCGAGCCGCGCATTGGCCTGGCTAGAGCGCCCGGGCCAGCATTTGCTGATGCTCGACCAGCCGGACTACCCGGCATTGCTGGCGCAGATTGCCGATCCCCCACCGCTGCTGTTTGTTGCCGGTGACCCGCTGATCCTGGAAAAACCGCAGCTGGCGATGGTCGGCAGTCGCCGCGCCTCACGTCCGGGCATGGACACCGCCACGGCGTTTGCCCGCAGCCTGGCCGGAGCCGGTTTCGTCATCACCAGTGGTCTGGCGTTGGGCATCGATGCCGCCGTGCATCAAGCCGCGCTCGACGTTGGCGGGCAAACCGTCGGTGTGCTGGGCACCGGCCTGGAAAAATTTTATCCACAGCGCAATCGGCGAGTGGCGGACACGATGATTGCCTCTGGCAGTGCGGTGATTTCGGAGTTTCCACTGGACGCCGGGCCGACGGCGAGCAACTTCCCCAGGCGCAACCGGATCATCAGCGGTTTGTCCCTCGGCGTACTGGTGGTCGAGGCCAGTGTGGCCAGTGGTTCGTTGATCACCGCGCGACTGGCGGCGGAACAGGGGCGCGAGGTGTACGCGATTCCGGGCTCGATCCACCACCCCGGCGCGCGCGGTTGCCATCAACTGATCCGCGATGGCGCGGTGCTGGTGGAAACCATCGAGCACATCCTTGAGGCCCTGCGTGGCTGGCAGCACTTGCCGGTATCCACCACTGCACCGGCTACGGACAATCCGTTATTGCGCCTGCTGCATGCCGCGCCGCACACAAGCGAGGGCCTGGCCGACAGCAGTGGCTGGGCGTTGCCCAAAGTCTTGGCTGCGTTGACCGAACTGGAGATGGATGGCCGCGCGGTGTGCGAAAACGGCCGCTGGTTTGCGCGGGTAAGCTAGGTTTTACATTGAAGATCGGTAAACTGCGCGAAACCTGTTTGCGGAGAGTTTTTCATGGTCAACAGTTGGCGTGTGCAACAAGCCGCACGAGAGATTCGCGCCGGGGCGGTGATTGCCTATCCAACCGAAGCCGTCTGGGGGCTGGGGTGCGATCCGTGGAATGAAGAAGCGGTGGATCGCCTGTTGGCGATCAAGAACCGTTCGGTGGACAAGGGGTTGATCCTGGTCGCCGACAACATTCGTCAGTTCGATTTCCTGTTCGAGGATTTCCCCCAGGACTGGATCGATCGCATGGCCAGTACCTGGCCAGGGCCGAACACTTGGCTGGTGCCGCATCAGAACCTGTTGCCGGAATGGGTGACCGGGGTGCATGACACCGTGGCTCTGCGGGTCAGTGATCATCCGCAGGTGCGGGACTTGTGCTCGCTGGTGGGACCGTTGATTTCGACCTCGGCGAATCCGCAGGGGCGTCCGGCGGCGAAGAGTCGCTTGCGGGTCGAGCAGTATTTCCGTGGTCAGGTCGATCTGGTACTCGGCGGAGCGCTTGGCGGTCGCAAGAACCCGAGTCTGATTCGGGATCTGGCCACCGGCAATATTGTGCGTCCGGCCTGATATCACCCTTGTTTAATTCTTTGAGTACTCCTCGGCTTCCATAGCGAGGAGTACTACGCATGCCTGCGATTTTTCCTTCATGTAACTGAAAATACAACCCGGTTTTTCGGCTTAAATTTTTCCTTTCTATGTCAGATGAATCGGTAAGTATTCATTTGTTGTAATTTTTCCGACGTAATTCTCAGAAGTCGCGCAGTGGCGATTTTTCTAAAAACATTCATTATTTCAATGCGCTCAGAAAACTTCGACAAGTTAACGGCTGCGGAGAAGAAATGGATATCAGGGATTTGCAATTAACGGACTGTCTGCAGGCACTACAGGCGACCTTGAAAAGTCGTTATGAAAGTTATCGTATCGTTACTCTTGAAGCAGGATCAGATACGCGAGAGTTTGAACAGTTTGTTGCTCGCCATTTTCGACTGCGATTGCAGCACTACATGTTGACACCCAAAGCCAGGTTGTTTGAGACACGACTGGCTATTACCTCGCGCAGCACCCACTTTTTGCTTTATCTGCACGATAAACCCATGGCGGTATTGAGAGTGACCCCGTCGCCGTTCGAATGGGCATCTCTGGCGCAGCAGCATGTTTCTCCTACCGTGGCACTGTCGCGCCATGTCGAGTTCAGCCGCCTGATCAGCCACTCGCTAAATCAATTCCCGATGTCGGTCAACGGCCTGCTGGCGGCCGCCACCGAATGGGCGATCAAGCACGGTTATGAAGGCGTTACCGCCCTCTGCCGATCACCGCAACGGCGATTCTTCCAGCGCTTCGGCCTGACACCGATCACTACCGACGCTCTACACATCGAACATCGCAAACGCGGTGATTACTGGCTGCTGTCAGCTCAATGGCAGCAGATTTTCGCCGCGCTTGAACAACCCACCCACCTGCTCGCCAACCCATTGGAGAAACACGTTGATGAATGCGCCCCTCAGTTTTAACCAACATTTGAGCTTGCTCGATGAGCGAATCGAAAAAACATGGGCCGATATTCTGGAGAATTCGCGGCTGGTAAAAGCCATTCGCGAGGGCTGTGTTTCCAGAGCGTTATATGCGATCTACATGATCGAAACCTTTCACTACACGGCACACAATGCGCGAAATCAGGGATTGGTGGGTGTTCGACATGCGGATAATCCGGTGTATGCAAAGTTCTGTTTTGAACATGCAGCGCAGGAAGTCGGTCATGAAAAAATGGCATTGCACGATGTCATGAGCCTTGGTCTGAAGAATGAAGTGTTCGATATTCCACCTGCACTTCCAGAGACTGAAGTGTTGATTGCCTATTTGTACTGGATTTCCTTTACCGGTAATCCACTACAGCGGCTGGGTTATAGTTATTGGGCAGAAAATGCCTACCAGTTCATCACCCCGCTTATTGACAGTCTGAGTGAAACGCTGGAGCTGAAATCCTCTCAGTTGACATTCTTCGTTGCACATTCCGATATCGATATCGAGCACTTCAACGAAATCAAACTCATGCTGCAGCGCACCTGCAAGCGTCAGGAAGACTGGGATGCCATTGCCACGGTGATGGAAACCAGTCTGCGCCTGACCGGGAACATGCTTGAGGCCGTTTATGAGCAGTACGAGGCCTGGCAAAACGGGCTGGCGCCCCGCTATGACTTCCTCCACGCCTTGGGCAAGCAATGAAGACCTCACGCCCATGTTCATATCAGGTGGCTGGAGGCAGACATGGCTGACTATTTCGACCAGCTCAACTACACGCTGGGGGATGAGGACACAGCGCTTGAGTACGCGATCCTGCCCAGGCATGCCAGACACGTGCTGGGGATTGCCGGATGCGGCGGGCGCCTGTTGCCGCTGCTGGCCGCGACCCCGTCACGCATGACCTGTACCGATATCAGTGCACCGCAACTGGCGTTCACCCGGTTGCGCCTGGCGCTGCTGGAACAGACCGATCACGAGTCGTTCATGGAATTCATGGGCTATCGGATGGAAAGTCTGAGGGCACGGCGCCGATCCATTTTTCAGCAATTGATTTTGCCGCCCGCGGATCGTCGCTGGTTGTCCGGGTTGTTCCAGTCCCGGCACTGGGAAGCGCCGATCTACATGGGCGCATTCGAGCAGACCCTGAAGCGGTTGGCGAAGATCACCGGGCTGTTTACCGGCAAAGCGGGCCGGGGCATTTTTCAGTACGGCTGCCTTGAAGAACAAACGGAATACTACCGAAAGCGCTTTCCACTCACGCGCTGGAAGGCCGTGATCGCTTTGCTGGGCAACGCAGCAGTACTCAATTCGCTGCTGTACAAAGGCTCGTTTCCACCCAACAACCTCGGTATCAGTTCCCGCGCGGCCTATCTGGAAATTTTCCAAAGGCTGTTCACCTCTCACGTGGTCCGCGAGAGCTTTTTCCTGCAAATGCTGTTTTTCGGTGAGCTGCGCTATCCGCAAGGCTTCCCGCTGGAGTGCAATCCGGAGGTTTTCCAGCGTGCCCGTGAGGGGCTTCAGCAATGCGAGTTACGCGTGGTGCAGGCTGACATCCTCGACTGTGTTGCAGGGGAGACCGCGATCGATTTCGTGTCGCTGTCGGATGTGCCTTCCTTCATGCCTGAAACGGCCGGTACCCATGTTCTGCAACGACTGGCCCCGGCGCTCTCGGACGACGCGCGGGTGGTCATACGCGGCCATTTGCATGTGGTTCAACCCGATTGTGCGGGCTTCTGCGATATCACCCATCAGTATCAGACAGAGATCGCACGAGAAAAAACCCAGCTCTGGCGTGTGCAGGTCTATCGCCGGACAGCCGCCTTGCAGGTATCCCGATGAGCACCTTTCAACCGACCGTCAATTGGGTCAAAAACCGTGTCCGGCAATCTCGTGACGATCAGCAGCAGTTATTCGATGCCGGGTTGAACGGTCTGAAGCTGGTCAAGCGAGAAGGCAAAGAGATCGAACTCGACAGCGGCGAACGGCTGACCGAATTTCTCTCATGCTCTTATCTGGGGCTGGAATGTGATCCACGCTTGATTCACGGTGCCGTGAGCACCGCTGTAGCCTTCGGCGTGCAATTCGCTGCCGCGCGAACCCGAGTCCTGTTGCCTCCCATGCGTGAGCTGGATGAACTACTGAACCGGATATTTCAGGGGTATACGGTCACCTTCAACTCGGTGGGCAGTGCGCATCTCGGCTGCCTGCCACTGCTAGGCTCCGGTGAGATGCCCTCCTACCCCATGCGTCGCAGCCCCTGCTGGATTGTCGACCGCGCGGCGCATGCCTCGATGCAGGTGCTGCAAGGCATTCTCTGGCAGTTCGGCCCGGTACAGCGCTGCGATTGCAGCGATGTGGCGCAAGTGGAAGAAGCGTGTTCGACGGCAGTCGCAGCGGGTAACACGCCCGTCATCCTGACCGACAGCATTGGCTCGATGCGTGGTCTGTATCCGGTCAACCGCCTGCTGCAACTGGCGGAGCGTTTCGAGGGGTATCTCTATGCGGATGACGCTCACGGTACCTCGATCCATGGCGTGGCCGGGGGTGGATACGCGCTGGTCGCGGCGGATGAACGACAGCGCGGCCGGCTGATCCTCCTGTCGTCGCTGTCCAAGGCGTTCGGTGCAACCGGTGGCGCGATCACTGTGCGCACGGCGGCCGATGCCGAGCTGATACGCAGCCACGCCTCGACTTATACGTTTGGCGGGCCACTTTCCATGGCTGGAGTGGGCGCGGCAGTCGCCTCCGGGAAAATCCACCTGTCGCCGGAACTGGGTCAATTGCAGGCTGGCCTGTGGCGAAATATCGCCGTGATCGACGGTCTGCTTGGGCCGGTGCTGGGCAATCATCAGGTCGAGTCCCCCATTCGTTTTGTCCGCGTCGGGGCCGAGAGAGACGCGATCTGTCTGGCGCAGCATTTGCGCCGGCAGGGCATGGCGGTTACTACTGCGCTGTTTCCGGTGGTGGCCAAGGGTGAGGCGATTCTGCGCCTGGCCATCAGCGCGAGCCACAGTCAGCTCCAGCTGGAAACTCTGGCGAACGCCGTCCGTAGCGGATTCGATGAGCTGGGCATTCGTCAGGGAGGTCGGGGCAATGAGCAATGAACACATAACGGATGTATCGGCCGCGGCCCTCGCACAAAAATTGGCTCACGCGCGCTCATTGCCATGGTTTCGTGCGCTGTACCCCCGGATCATGGAGGTGCAGACATTGGCTGATCTGCATCGACTGCCGGTTCTGGCAGTGGAAGACGAGTCTGGCGGCGTGCTGTTTTCCGCGCTGGGTGAAGCCTCGCACCGAACGCCCGGTGGCGGGCTGACCCTGACCTCGGGAGGCAGCACCGGCAATCGCAAACAGATCACCCACTCCTGGGCGTTCAACGCTGCAATAGTGCACCTTGGGGCACGGATGTTCGGTGAGACGGACGAGCGCCCAGAGGTGGTCATCAACGGCCTGACGGCCGGGGAAATGCAGGGTGCGTTTCAATACGCGACAGCCCTCGTCCAGCACATTGGTGCACGTTTGTTGCCCGCAGGCTCACAGATGGGGGTTCAGCGCATTGCCGAGCTGATTCAATCGCAAGCGGTCGATGCCCTGATATGCACCCCCTCCTTTGCCGCAGCGCTGTTCAATCATGAGAACGTCGGCCCTGAGCAGTTGGGCAGCCTGAAGTGGCTTTACTACATCGGGGAACCCTGCGGTAAAACATTGCGCGACCAATTGGCCCGGGATTGGCCGAAGCTGAAAATTCGCTCGTTAGGCTACAGCTCGACGGAAACGGGCCCCATCGGCTTTCAGTGTGCATACCTTGAGCACGGTTTTTATCATCTGCATGCCGACGCCATGCTGCTCGAAGTGGTTGATCCTTTGACCCTGCAAGCTGTCGCTGAAGAGCAAACCGGTGAATTCCTGCTGACGCCCCTGCTGCCCGATCATGCGCCGCTGTTTCGCTACAGGATCGGGGATCGTGGGCGAATCCTGCGTACGGTCACGAAATGTGCGTGTGGCAGTTCCATGCCGGTCCTGGCGCTCGAGGGGCGGGTCGAAACATCGATCAAACTGGGTGGCGCGATCATCACTCAGCGGCAGGTAATGCACGCACTCCGACAGCTCTTGCCTGATCTGAACCCTGCAGATGTCCAGGTGCAGATTGATCGACAGCCACGTGGTGCACGCCTACGTCTGGCTATCGCTGAGGACAGACTGTCAGCCGTCACGCAAACCTTCATCGAAGGTGCGTTGCAGGTCGAAGGCCAGGCAAGTGCACTGCTCAGGCTGCCCGGCGTGTTGGGGCTGGAGGTGAAGCGTCTTGCCCGTCAGGCGTTTGAAACGACCCTGACCGGCAAGACACCGTTTTTTGCAGAGTTGCCGCAGGCTCCGAGCACGTCATGAAGATTTGCCGGAGAAGTCTGTGGTCAGGGCAGCAGAACGGTGGAGCCGGTGGTGCGCCGCGCCGACAACTCGGTCTGCGCCTTCGCCGCATCCGCCAGCGCGTAACGCTGGCTGATATCCACTTTCAGCTTGCCGCTGGTGATCATCCCGAACAGCTCATCGGCCATGCGTTGCAGGTTTTCGGCGTTGTTGGCGTAGGTCGCCAGCGTTGGCCGGGTCACGTACAGCGAACCTTTCGCCGCCAGAATCCCAAGGTTCACGCCGTCCACGGCGCCGGACGCATTGCCGAAGCTCACCACCAGGCCACGGGGTGCTGCGCTGTCCAGGGAGGCCGGCCAGGTGTCCTTGCCGACGCCGTCGTAGACCACCGGGACTTTTTTCCCGTCGGTCAATTCCAGCACCCGCTGGGCGACGTTTTCATGGCTGTAATCGATGGTTGCCCAGGCGCCATGGGCCTTGGCCAGTTCGGCTTTCGCTGGCGAGCTGACGGTGCCGATCAGCTTCACCCCCAGCGCTTTCGCCCATTGGCAGGCCAGCAAACCGACGCCGCCGGCCGCTGCGTGGAACAGAATGGTTTCGCCGCCCTGCAGTTCATAGGTCTGACGCAGCAGGTACTGCACGGTCAGGCCCTTGAGCATCACCCCGGCAGCGGTTTCGAAGCTGATGGCGTCCGGCAGGTGCACCAGATTTGCCTCGGGCAAGACATGCACGTCGCTATAGGCGCCCAGCGGGCCGCTGCCATAAGCCACACGGTCACCGACCTTGAACCGGGTGACAGCGCTGCCCACCGCCTCGACGATGCCGGCGCCTTCCGAGCCTACGCCCGACGGCAATGCCGGTGGCGCGTACAGACCGCTGCGGTAGTAGGTGTCGATGAAGTTCAGGCCGATGGCCTTGTTGCTCACACGAACCTGCTGCGGGCCGGGCTCGGCGGGTTGATAGTCAACATACTCGAGCACTTCGGGGCCGCCATGGGCGCGGAACTGGATTCGCTTGGCCATCTGCCTACTCCTTGGGATGTTCTGAAAGGCCCCTATCGAACTCCCATGCTTGATCTTCGTCAACTGCGGCGTGCCGGCCTGCGATGGTATGCTACGCGCCCATTTGCGCGGGGCGCCGCGCAGTTACGCCCCGATCCAAGGTGATGCCATGACGACCCGCACCGACGCCGTAAAGGCCTATCTGCTCGACCTGCAAGACCGCATCTGCGCCGCGCTGGAAACTGAAGACAGCGGCACGCGCTTCGTCGAAGACGCCTGGAACCGTCCGGCCGGCGGTGGCGGTCGCACCCGGGTGATCGAGAACGGCACGGTCATCGAAAAGGGCGGCGTCAACTTTTCCCACGTCTTCGGCAGTGGCCTGCCACCGTCCGCCAGCGCCCATCGACCAGAACTGGCCGGCCGCGGTTTCGAAGCCCTCGGCGTGTCGCTGGTGATCCACCCGCACAACCCGCATGTGCCGACGTCCCACGCCAACGTGCGCTTTTTCATCGCCGAGAAGGACGGTGAAGAGCCGGTCTGGTGGTTCGGTGGCGGTTTCGACCTGACGCCGTACTACGGCAATGAAGAAGACTGCATCCACTGGCACCGCGTCGCCGAGCAGGCCTGCGCGCCGTTCGGCCCGGACGTCTATCCGCGCTACAAGGCCTGGTGCGACACCTATTTCCACATCAAGCACCGCCACGAACCACGGGGCATCGGCGGTCTGTTCTTCGATGACCTGAACGAGTGGGACTTCGACACCAGTTTCGCCTTCATGCGCGCCATCGGTGATGCGTACATCGACGCTTACCTGCCGATCGTGCAGCGCCGCAAGAACGATGCTTTCACCGCCAAGCAGCGCGAGTTCCAGGAATTCCGTCGCGGCCGCTACGTCGAGTTCAACCTGGTTTACGACCGTGGCACCCTGTTCGGCCTGCAATCGGGCGGGCGCACCGAGTCGATCCTGATGTCGCTGCCGCCGCAAGTGCGCTGGGCCTACGACTGGAAAGCCGAGCCGGGCAGCGAAGAAGCGCGGCTGACCGACTACTTCCTGCAAGATCGCGACTGGTTGGCCCAGGCCTGAGGATTTCTGATGGATCGTTATGTCGTTTTCGGTAACCCGATCGGCCACAGCAAATCGCCGATGATTCACAAGCTGTTCGCCGAACAGACCGGGCAGAGCCTCGACTACAGCACCCTTCTGGCACCGCTCGACGATTTTTCTGGCTGCGCCACGGCGTTTTTCCAGGAAGGTCGCGGCGCCAACGTGACCGTGCCGTTCAAGGAAGACGCCTATCGCCTGGCCAACAGCCTGACCGCCCGTGCCCAGCGCGCGGGCGCGGTGAACACCTTGAGCAAACTCGCCGACGGCAGCCTGCTCGGCGATAACACCGACGGTGCCGGGCTGGTGCGGGACCTGACGGTCAACGCCGGGTTCAGCCTCACCGGCAAACGCATTTTGCTGCTCGGCGCCGGTGGCGCGGTGCGCGGTGCACTAGAGCCGTTGCTGGCGGAGAAACCGGCCTCGGTGATCATCGCCAACCGCACGGTGGACAAGGCTGAGCTGCTGGCCGAACTGTTCTGCGACCTGGGGCCTGTCTCGGCCAGTGGTTTCGACTGGTTGCGTGAGCCGGTGGACGTGATCATCAACGCCACCTCCGCCAGCCTCACCGGCGACGTGCCGCCGATTGCCGCGAGCCTGATCGAGCCGGGCAAGACCCTTTGCTACGACATGATGTACGGCAAGGAACCGACCGCGTTCTGCCGCTGGGCCAGCGAGCATGGTGCGGGTGTGGTGATGGATGGCTTGGGCATGCTGGCGGAACAGGCGGCGGAAGCCTTCTTCCTGTGGCGCGGCGTTCGTCCGGATACGACGCCGGTTCTGGCTGAATTGCGTCGGCAGTTGGCGCTGTAAGGCGCCTTCAGTCCTCGAAGCGGATCGGGCATTTCTCCGGCCCTTCGAGTTTGCGCAATTCCTCCACCACCTGCGGTCGCGCCTGACGCAAGGTCAGGCTGCGATCCTGGCGCAGCAGGCGCCGGGCTTCCTGATGGAGCATTTCCACACCTGAATAGTCGATGAAGTTGATCTGCTGCGCCTCGATCACCACCCGCGCGCCGTGCATCCGTTGCAGGCGCACTTGCAGGTAGTGGCTGGCGCCGAAAAAGATCGAGCCGCCGACCCGCAGCACATCATCTTCGCCATCGCGCCAATGCTGCACTCTCGGCTGCGAAGTGCGCTTGAGGTAGAAAAACAGCGAGGCCAGCACACCGGCGTAAATCGCCGTCTGCAATTCCAGCAGCAACGTGGCGACGCAGGTCAGCCCCATCACCACGAACTCGGCCCGGCTGACCCGCAGCAATGCACGAATGCCGCGATGATCCACCAGCCCCCAGGCGATCAACAGAATGCTGCCGGCCATGGCCGGAATCGGAATGTGCGCAATCAACCCCGCACCGAAAATCGCGAACAGCGCCACCCACAACGCCGAAAACACTCCGGCCAGCGGCGAACAGGCCCCGGCCTCATAGCTCAGCCCGGAACGGGTGAACGAACCGGCGGACAACGATCCCGAAAAAAACGCCCCGACAATGTTCGAAAGCCCCTGTGCACGGACTTCCTGATTGGCATCCAGCAACTGTTGCGAGCGTGCGGCAATCGAGCGGGCAATCGACAGGCTGGTGACCAGCCCGAGCATGCCCACCGCCACGGCGCTGGGCAGCAGGCGCAGAACCAGATCCATATCCAGCGGTAATCCACTGAACGGCGGCAAGCGCCCGACAAAAGCGCTGACCAACTGAACATGGCCGAACATCGCCGGCCACAGCCACACCACCAGGCTGCCGAGTACCAGGGTCATCAACAGCGTCGGCCAACGCGGCAGCCATTGTTTGAGCAGCGCACCGATCACTACTGTGGCGACACCGAGGGCCAGCGACGGTTTATCCACAGCCCCGAGATGACGCAGCAAGTCCATCAGGCTGGCCAGCGCCGTCGCCTTGGCCGGCAGATCCAGCCCCAGCAGGTTCGGCAACTGGCCGATGGCAATCACCACCGCCGCCCCGAGGGTGAAGCCCAGCACCACCGAGTGCGAGACGAAATTCACCAGCGCGCCGAAGCGCAACAGGCCGAGCAACCACTGGAAAATCCCCGCGAGGAACGTCAGCAGCAGAATCAGGGTGATGTAGTCCTGCGATGCCGGCACGGCCAGTGGGCTGACACTGGCGAACAGCACAATCGAAATCGCCGCCGTCGGCCCGCAGATCAGGTGCCACGACGAGCCCCACAGGCAGGCGATCAGTACCGGGATGATCGCAGCATAGAGGCCGTATTCGGGTGGGAGGCCGGCGATCAGGGCGTAGGCAATCGATTGGGGCAACGCGAGAATCGCGCCGCTGAGTCCGACAACCAGGTCCCGCCCGACGCTGGCGCGGGTCTGCCGGGGCAGCCAGGTCAGGAAGGGAAACAGTGAGCGGCGGCTGGGGAGGGCCATGGATCCTCTCGGGTGAAATTTTGCGCATTGTACGCAGATCGTTCCCACGTCGAGACGTCGAACGCGCCTGTGTGGGAACGACCCGTGTGAGGGCTAGAGTTTCGCCTTGACGGCCGGCAATGCGTCTTTTCCATCCACGGTTTTCACACCATCGAGCCACTTATCCAACACCGCCGGATTCGCCTTGATCCACGCCTTCACCGCCTCCGCATTGCTGACCTTCTTGTTCACCACCTCGGCCATGATGCTGTTCTCCATCTCCTGAGTGAACGAAAGATTGGTCAGCAATTTACCCACATTCGGGCAGGCCTCGGCGTAGCCCTTGCGGGTCAGGGTGTAGACGCTGCCGGTGTCGCCGAAGTATTTCTCGCCGCCCTTGAGGTAATGCATTTTCAGCTGCACGTTCATCGGGTGCGGGGTCCAGCCGAGGAAGGTGACGAATTTCTGCTTTTTCACTGCCCGCGAGACTTCGGCCAGCATCGCCTGTTCGCTGGACTCGATCAGCTTCCACTGGCCGAGGTCGAAGTCGTTCTTCTTGATGATCTCTTGCAGCGAGATGTTCGCCGGCGCGCCAGAGCCGATGCCGTAGATCTTCTTATCGAACTTGTCCGCGAATTTGTTCAGGTCGGAAAAGTTATGCACACCCGCATCCCACACGTAATCCGGCACGGCCAGGGTGAATTCGGTGCCGTCGAGGTTCTTCGCCAGTTGCGTGACGTCGCCGGTGGCCACGAACTTGTCGTAGAAGCCCTGCTGCGCCGGCATCCAGTTGCCGAGGAACACGTCGACCTGGCCATCCTTCAAGCCGCCGAAGGTGATCGGCACCGCGAGCGTGTCGACCTTGGCCTTATAGCCCATGCCATCCAGCAGAAACCCGGTGATGGCGTTGGTCGCGGCGATGTCGCTCCAGCCGGGGTCGGCCATTTTCACTGTGTCGCAGCTCTCGGCGAACGCGGATGCGCTGCCCAGTGCCACCAGGCTGACCGTCACGATTGTGGATAACTTGACCATGGACTTCCCCTTAACGTTATTGGTTTTGGCAGGGTTGTGGATAACGGGCTTTGCGCTCCAGGTCATCGAGGTCGATGTGGTTGCGCATGTACTGCTGACTGGCGTCCACCAGGGGCTGGTGGTCCCAGCTCTTCAGCTTGCCGAGGGTCAGCGCCTCGGCGACGAAACGCCGGCGTCGCTGGCTTTCGAGCACATCGCGGTGGATCGCCGGGATGTCCCACTTGGCCCGCGCTTCGGCGAGAAAATCGTCGAACAGCTGGCGATGTTGCGGTGATTGGCTGAGTTCTTCTTGCTCCCGTGGGTCGTTATCCACATCGAAGAGTAGGCAAGGGTCGGTTTCGCTGTAGATAAATTTGAAGGTGCCACGCCGGATCATCATCAGCGGGCTGACGGTGCCTTCGGCCATGTATTCGCCGAACACTTCGTCATGACCGCCCTGCCCTTGCAGGTGCGACACCAGCGAGCGGCCGTCCAGCGGCAGGTTCGGCTCCAGGCTGCCGCCCGCCAGTTCCACGAAGGTCGGCAACAGGTCGGCGGTGGACACGGCGGCGCTGACGCGGCCCGAAGTGAACTGACCGGGCGCACTTATCAACAGGGGCACCCGGGCGGCCATTTCGAACCAGTGCATTTTGTACCAGAGCCCACGCTCGCCGAGCATGTCGCCATGGTCGCCGGAGAACACGATGATGGTGTCGTCCGTCAGCCCGCAATCGTCGAGGGTTTGCAGGAGTTTGCCGACGTTGGCGTCGATATAGCTGCACGCACCGAAATACGCCCGACGGGCATCGCGAATCTTATCCACAGGCAGCGGTTTGTCCCACAGGTCGTAGACCTTGAGCAAACGCTGGGAGTGCGGGTCGAGTGCATGCGGATCCGGCGTTGTCGGAAGCGGGATATCCGCATCGTCGTACAAATCCCAGAACGCCTTGGGAATTGTGTACGGGTCGTGTGGGTGAGTCATCGACACGGTCAGGCAGAACGGCTGGTCGCCGTCCTCGCGAATGTGATCGAACAGGTATTGCTGCGCCTTGAACACCACCTCTTCGTCGAAATCGAGCTGGTTGGTGCGTACGCAGGGTCCGGCCTGCAACACCGAAGACATGTTGTGATACCAACTCGGCCGCACGTCCGGCTCGTCCCAGTTCACCGCCCAGCCGTAATCGGCCGGATAGATGTCGCTGGTCAGGCGTTCTTCGTAGCCGTGCAGTTGATCCGGCCCGCAGAAGTGCATCTTGCCCGACAGCGCGGTGCGGTAACCGAGGCGGCGGAGATAATGGGCGTAGGTCGGAATGTCGGCGGGGAAATCGGCGGCGTTGTCGTAGGCGCCGATCTTGCTCGGCAATTGGCCGCTGACCAGGGTGAAACGCGACGGCGCACACAGCGGGCTATTGCAGTACGCGGCATCGAACACCACGCCTTGTTCGGCGAGGCGGCTGAGGTTCGGCAGTTTGATCGGCGACGGGCCGTAGAACGGCAACATTGGCGCGGCCATTTGATCGGCCATGATGAAGAGAATGTTCTTGCGCTTCATGTGATCGCGGCATTCCATAGTGAATATTTATGCGACATTGCTGCGATCGAGCATGGATTCCCCGCAATATCCGGTAAAGCCCGCGCCGGACAATGACTAGGATAAGCACAGCTTATGTATGACGCCCTCGGTGATTTGTCGCTCGACCTGCTGCGCGCCTTCGAGGCGGCGGCCCGTCATCGCAGTTTTACTGCGGCGGCGGTGGAGCTCGGGACCACCCAACCGGCCATCAGTCAGCAAATCAAACGGCTGGAGGAACAGCTCGGGACGCGGCTGTTCGACCGGATCTACCGAGGCATTGAGCTGACCGAGGTCGGTTCAATTCTTTTCGAGCAAGTCACTCTCGGTTTGCAGAATATCGACGCAGGATTGAGCGCGATCAGCGCACAACAGCAACATGAAGTGCTGCAGGTCGCCACCGATTTCGCCTTCGCTGCGTACTGGCTGATGCCGCGTCTGCATCGTTTTCACGAAGCCAATCCGCAGGTCGATGTCAGCCTGGTCACCAGCGAGCGCAATCACAATATGCTGCGCCCGGATATCGACGTTGCCGTGCTGTTCGGCGACGGTCGCTTCAAACAGGGCGAAAGTCACTGGCTGTTCAGCGAAGAAGTGTTCCCGGTATGCAGCCCGCAATTGCTCAAGGATCGCGCCCGGCCCTTGCCGGCCCAGGCCTTGCTGGAGTTTCCGCTGCTGCATCTGCGTGGCGAGAACAGCAGCAACTGGTTCGACTGGAGCGGCCTGTTCCGCGAGCTCGGCATCAATACGCCGCCGGCGCCGGGGCAACTGCGTTTCGATAACTACACCTTGCTGATCCAGGCGGCGATTGGCGGTCAGGGTGTGGCCATCGGCTGGCGGCACCTTGTGGATAACTTGCTGGCGCAAGGTTTGTTGTGCCGGCCGATTGCCGAGACCACTCTCTCCCGCCTCGGTTATTACGTGGTGCTGCCGCAGCGCAAACGCCGAGGGGCATTGATTCAGCAGTTTGTCGATTGGTTGATGGCCGAGCAGGCCAGCAGCGCGCAGTCGCTGACGGGAATGGGGTTGCCTTCGATCGCGGTGTGATCAGGCGTCCGACGCTGCAACAAAGCTCACGTGTTCGCCCAGCACGTTCAGCCATCAACGCACTGCCCAGGCTACTCATGGCACCATAGAGCACCACTTTCACCACTGGGGTTTCGGCATTTTTCATGGCTGAGGTCCCTTTGTTTTCCCTTGTAGGGCGTGTGACATACGAGGGTTCGAACCGATTCAGAGGGTTTGCGATGCAGACGATCAAGGGTTATCACGCCCACGTTTATTACGACGCCAGCACGATCGAACAGGCGCGGGCGCTGTGTGAGCAGGCGGCGGCGTTGTTTCCATTGAAGATGGGCCGTGTGCATGAACGCCCGGTCGGCCCGCACCCGGACTGGAGCTGCCAACTGGCCTTCGGCCCGGAGCTGATCGGCGACGTGCTGCCGTGGCTGGCGCTCAATCGCAAGGGATTGGTGGTGTTTCTGCACCCGGACACCGGCGATGACTTGCTCGATCACACCGAGTATGCGATCTGGATGGGCGCGATGCGGCCGCTGGATCTGTCTATTTTTTAATCAGATGGTTTCTTCAGGCTCGCCAGGTAAATGCTCGTCCAGATGCAGCCACGGCAACTGGCTGTCAGTCCAGATGTGCCGCTCGGCGGCGGCTTGTTCCGGGTGATCCAGGGTGGCGATCGTCAGATCGATGCTCTCGGGGCTGAGCAACGTCACCAGCGCCAGTTGTGCGCCGCAATTCGGGCAGAAGAACCGTGCGCAACTCGTCGAGGAGTCGTAGCGCGAAGGTGTCCCGGCCAGCCACTGGAAGTTCGCCGCCGGCAGCGTGATCCAGGTGGTGACGATGCCACCGCTGACCCGCCGGCAAATCGAGCAATGACAGTGGGCGATGTCCTGCAGCGCTCCGCTGAACTGATAGCGGATATGTCCGCAATGGCAGCCGCCGCTGTGCAATTCACTCATCGTCTCGCCCTCCCGTTCCCGTGTTCATTGACTCTAGTCGTATCCGACGGCCGGTTGACCATTCGCCCAAAGCTTTCAGCGGCGAAAGGTAGCTGAAAGGTTCCCCGATTAGGATCGCCGCCACTACCGGCAACAGACCGGTTGGCCAACGTGTGTGATTGCTCGCACGTCAGGCCCAATTAACAACAACAATGGTGATTCTGATGTCCTCTGTTACCCGCCTCCTCGCTCCAACTCCGCCCGTACGTCTCGTGCTTCCCGTTCTGCGCTGATCTCGCCCGATCCGCTCACTTACCTAGCCGCGCTACGCCTGGAGTATTCCCATGCTGACTTTCCTTGGCTTTGCCATGGTCATCACGTTCATGTTCCTGATCATGACCAAGCGCCTGTCTGCGCTGATCGCTCTGATCATCATCCCGATCCTGTTCGCCCTGTTCGGTGGTTTCGCGCCGAAGATCGGCCCGATGATGCTCGAAGGTATTACCAAGCTTGCGCCGACCGGCGTGATGCTGATGTTCGCCATTCTGTATTTCGCCCTGATGATCGACTCCGGCCTGTTCGACCCGGCCGTGCGCAAGATCCTCAAACTGGTCAAGGGCGACCCGCTGAAAGTTTCGGTCGGCACCGCCGTACTGGCGCTCGTCGTTTCCCTCGATGGTGACGGCGCGACCACTTACATGATCTGCGTGGCCGCCATGCTGCCGCTCTACAGCCGCATCGGCATGAGCCCGCGGATCATGGCCGGTCTGATCATCCTCGCCGGCGGCGTGATGAACATGACCCCCTGGGGCGGCCCGACCGCCCGTGCCGCCAGTGCGCTGCACGTGGACCCGTCGGACATCTTCGTGCCAATGATCCCGGCGATGGCTGCCGGTGTGGTGGCGATCCTGATCATTGCCTACTTCTACGGCAAACGTGAACGTGCGCGTCTGGGTGAACTGCACCTGATCGGCGACGAAATCGATCACAGCGAAATCAGCGTGTCGCAATTCCCGGATGCCCGTCGTCCGAAGCTGATCTGGTTCAACGGCCTGCTGACCCTGGCGCTGATGTGCACTCTGATCGCCGGCCTGCTGCCGCTGCCTGTGCTGTTCATGGTGGCGTTCAGTATTGCAATGATCGTCAACTACCCTTGCCTGCAACAGCAGAAAGACCGCGTCGCGGCTCACGCCGGCAGCGTGCTGTCGGTGGTCAGTCTGATCTTCGCGGCGGGCATCTTCACCGGTATCCTGTCGGGCACCGGCATGGTCGATGCCATGTCGAAAAGCCTGCTGGCGGTGATCCCTGATTTCCTCGGCCCGTACCTGGCGGTGATCACGGCGCTGGTGAGCATGCCGTTCACGTTCTTCATGTCGAACGACGCGTTCTACTACGGCGTGTTGCCGGTGTTGTCCGAAGCGGCCAGCCATTACGGCATCACTGCGGTGGAAATGGCCCGTGCCTCGATTGTCGGCCAGCCGGTTCACCTGCTGAGCCCACTGGTGCCGTCGACGTATCTGCTGGTCGCACTGGCCGGGATCGAGTTCGGCGATCACCAACGTTTCACCCTGAAGTGGGCAGTGCTGGTTTGCCTGTGCATACTGGTCGCAGCCTTGCTGTTGGGGACTTTCCCGCTGTTCAGCACTTTGTAACGGCATCAACTCAACCAAACGCCAGCTGTCTGCTGGCGTCTTGGTTTAACACACGCTCAAAGGAATACACATGGAATGGCTGACCAACCCTGAGATCTGGGTTGCCTTCTTTACCCTGACCGCCCTGGAAATCGTTCTGGGCATCGATAACATCATCATGATTTCGATCCTGGTCAGCCGCATGCCCAAACACATGCAGCAGCGCACCCGGATCTTCGGTCTTGGCCTGGCCATGATCACGCGGATCCTGTTGCTGCTGTCGATCACCTGGGTCATGCGCCTGACCGCCGACCTGTTCGTGGTGTTCGGCCAGGGCATTTCCGGACGTGACCTGATCCTGTTCTTCGGTGGCCTGTTCCTGCTGTGGAAAAGCTCCCAGGAGATGTACCACGCGCTGGAAGGTGAAGACGAAAGCGACGACACGCCTGGCGGCAAGGGCGGTAACTTCCTCTACACCATCATCCAGATCGCGATCATCGACATCGTGTTCTCGCTGGACTCGGTGATCACCGCTGTCGGCATGGTGTCCCATGTGCCGGTCATGGTCGCGGCAATCATCGTGGCGGTGCTGGTGATGATGCTGGCCTCGGGCAAGATCAGCGAGTTCATCGACAAGCACCCGTCGCTGAAAATGCTCGCGCTGTCGTTCCTGCTGGTGGTCGGCACCGTGCTGATCGCCGAAGCGTTCGACGTGCATGTACCGAAGGGCTACGTCTACTTCGCCATGGCGTTCTCGCTGGCGGTCGAAGCGATCAACATCAAGCTGCGCGGCGCGATGGCCAAGAAGAAACAACAGCAGGATCCGGTGAAACTGCGCAAGGATATCCCGGGTCAGTAACCCGAACGCTGCGCAAAAGATCAAAGGGCCTTCGGGCCCTTTTTTCATGGCCGCATGAAGCTGTTTTCATGACGCTTTTGTTTCAATCCGCACTTTAGCTGTGCAATGCTGGCGCCCGGACCGTTAGCCAACTACAGCTTAAGAACAACACGTAGAAACTGCGCGGTATCGTCAACTTGCCCCTTTGGGGCGCTGCAACTACAGGGGGTCTGCATGCTCACCCTGCTCAATTTGCTTTCTGCCGTGGCCCTGCTGATCTGGGGCACGCACATCGTTCGAACCGGCATCCTGCGGGTGTACGGCACCAATCTGCGCCATGTGATCGGCCAGAACATGTCCAGGCGCTGGCTGGCCTTCATCGCCGGTATCCTCGTGACCGCGATGGTGCAGAGCAGCAACGCCACCGCCATGCTCGTGACCTCCTTCGTCGGCCAGGGCCTGATGGCGTTGACCCCGGCCCTGGTGACCATGCTCGGGGCCGACGTCGGTACGGCGCTGATGGCGCGGGTGCTGACGTTCGATCTGTCATGGCTGTCGCCGCTGCTGATTTTCCTCGGGGTGATTTTCTTTCTGTCGCGCAAACAGACGCGGCTCGGGCAGATGGGCCGCGTGGCCATCGGGCTGGGGCTGATCATTCTGGCGCTGCAATTGATCGTCGAGGCCGCCGGGCCGATCACGCACGCAAAAGGCGTGAAGGTGATCTTCGCTTCGCTGACCGGCGACATCCTGCTCGACGCCCTGGTCGGCGCGTTGTTCGCGATGATTTCCTACTCAAGCCTCGCCGCCGTGCTGCTGACCGCGACGCTGGCCGGCGCCAATGTGATCAGCCTGCCGGTGGCGATCGGTCTGGTGATTGGCGCCAACATCGGCAGCGGCGTGCTGGCGTTCATGAGCACCAGCATGCAGAACGCCGCCGGCCGGCAAGTGGCGCTGGGCAGTCTGTTGTACAAGTTGATCGGCCTGTTGCTGATCATTCCGGTGCTCGACCCACTGGTGCACTGGATCGACAGCCTGGATTTCAGTCCGCAGGAAATGGTCATCGGCTTCCACCTGCTCTACAACACCGTGCGCTGCCTGATCCTGGTGCCAACCGTCGCGCCCATGGCGCGGCTGTGCGCCTGGCTGCTGCCGGAGCGGCCGGAAATCAACGGCACCGCCAAGCCACGTCATCTCGACCCGACAGCGCTGGTCACACCGAGCCTGGCGCTGGCCAACGCCGCCCGGGAAACCCTGCGCATGGGTGATCTGATCGACAACATGCTCGACGCGACCCTCGATGTACTGCGCGGCAAACAGACTGCCGTCACCATGGAAATGCGCAAGCTGACCGATGACGTCGAAGCGCTGTACAGCGCGATCAAGCTGTATCTGGCGCAAATGCCCCGTGAAGATCTTGGCGAGCAGGACAGTCGGCGCTGGGCGGAAATCATCGAGCTGGCGATCAACCTCAAACTTGCCAGCGACCTGATCGAACGCATGCTGCGCAAGGTGCAGCAGCAGAAGACCTCCCAGCGCCGCTCGTTTTCCGAGGACGGGCTGGAAGAACTGGCCGGGCTGCACAGCCAGTTGATCTCCAATCTGCGGCTGGGGCTGTCGGTGTTCCTCAGCGGTGACAAGGAAAGCGCCCGCCAGTTGCTGCGCGAGAAACGCCGCTTTCGCGCGCAGGAGCGGCGTCTGGCCCATGCGCATGTCAGCCGTTTGCAACGCAAGATCGTGCAAAGTATCGAGACCAGTTCGCTGCACCTGGAGTTGATTGCCGACATGAAACGCTTGAACTCGCTGTTCTGCAGCAGCGCCTACGCGGTGCTGGAAACCGCCGATACCGGAGCGCTCGAGACCGACGATATGGCGGACATCACGCATTCGCCTTGAACGTCTGGGGCTGTGGTCAGTCAGTAACTCAAGGTTCAGCCTCACGGCCGGACTGACAACACGGATCTCCAATTCAGCTGTATGGAAGCTCGTTATGCGTTGCCTGTTGTTCGCTTGTCTGTTGCTCGGTTCCCTGCCTGCCCTCGCCCTGGATCGCTTTCAGGTCGAAGGCTATGCCCTGCCCAACGGCCTGCAATTGCTGCTCAAGCCCGGCACCGAACGCGGGCACGTGGCGATCAGGCTGGTGGTGGGCGTCGGTCTCGACGATTTCGACTGCAATGAGAAAGAGCTGCCGCACCTGCTCGAACACCTGTTGTTCAGCGGCATCGACGCCACTGGCGAAGGTGGCCTCGAAGAGCGCATGCAGGCTCTCGGTGGCGACTGGAACGCCTTCACCAGCAACGCCGACACCACATTCGTGATCGAAGCCCCGGCGAAAAACCAGCGCAAGGTCCTCGACCTGCTGCTGGATCTGCTGACCCAGACCCGCTTCGACGACAACGCGATCAACGCCGCCAAACGTGTGGTCGAGCGCGAGGACGGCGGGCATTACACCCGTCTGCAACGCTTTCTCGACCGGCAGGACCTGGGCCACACCGCGAGCAATCAACTGGCGGTCGAGCTGGGCCTGAAATGTCCGCAACGGGCCGAGGTCGACGGCCTGACCCGCGCGCAACTGGAGAAGGTGCGCAAAGCCTGGTATGCACCGAACAACATGACCCTGATCGTCGTCGGCGACCTCGACAAGTTGCTGCCGGCCTATCTGGAACGGGCTTGGGGCGCGCTGGAAGCGGTCGACCCGAGCGAACACCGACCCTTGCCGGACATCCGCGCCAGCGCCGCCCATGAGCGCACAATCACTCGCGGCTTCATCGGCAACAGCGCCAAGCTGCACTGGCTGGTGCCGGAGCCGGTGCTGGACGATCAGTACGACCAGACCTTCGACCTGCTCAAGGAGTACCTGGAGTGGGCGCTCTACCGCCAACTGCGCCTGAACCATGGTCTGTCCTACGGGCCGTGGGCCGAGCGCGAGGTGTTCGGCGGCGTCGGTTTCATGAGCCTGAATGCCGATCTGGATCGCGGTGATATCGCCGAAGCCGAGCAGGTGCTGGAAGACCTCAAGGCCGACCTGCTGAAAAACGGCCTCGACGCCGACACCTTCAATCGCCTCAAACAGGCGGCTATCGCCCATCAGGCCTGGGCCGTGCAGGGCAACAGCGCCATGGCCGACTATTACTGGAGCGCCCTGGGCGACTACGAGGACGGCCGATTCGCCGACCCTGCCCTGGAACTGCAAGGCGTGACGCTGGAAGCGGCGAACAAGGCCATGCGCGAGTTGCTGCTGCAGCCGGGATACCTGCGGATCGAGAAGCCGTTGCTCAGTGATGACGAGGTGTTGTGGCTGGTTGCGGGTGGGCTGGGTGTTCTGCTGCTGGTCCTGCTGGGCTGGCGGCTGCATCGTCGTCCCCCGGCCAAGCCGTGATCCCGTGGGCTTTTACTGATCGGCAGCCTCGCCACGGGGCCCGGCGGGCGGTACTCTGTCGAGGTTTTTTTCCTCGACTGTCGTGAACCGCCCAAATGCTCAAATTGACCCTCCTGATCCAGCGCATTCTCGAACTGATGAAGCGCTACCCCGGGGTCATTGCGCTCGGTGGTTTCATCTCCGGGGTCGGCAGTTTCATCCTGGTCGACCGGCAACAGGGGTTGGCGAGCTGGATCACCACGATCATGCTGCTGAGCTGGATCTGGCTGATGCTGGAAAACAGCCTGACCGAGCTGTTCACCCGGGTCTTCAAACGGGAAATTCCCCAGCCACTGCTGCGTTACGCGACGCAGATGATCCACCAGGAAAGCCTGTTTTTCGTCCTGCCGTTCTTCTTCATCACCACCACCTGGAACAGCGGCCAACTGGTGTTCACCGGTCTGCTGTGCATCGCCGCGCTGATCTCGATCGTCGACCCGCTCTACTACAAATGGCTGGCGCCCCGGCGCTGGGCGTTCCTCGCGCTGCACACCCTGACCCTGTTCGCCGCCCTGCTCACCGCCTTGCCGGTGATCATGCACCTGACCACGTCGCAGAGCTTCAAATGGGCGCTGGGGACAGCCGTGGTGCTGTCGTTCCCGAGCCTGGCATCGATCTTCCCGATCCGCACGGTGCGCAACGCGCTGGCGATCCTCAGCATCACCATCGGTATCGGCGGCGTCGGTTGGGTCCTGCGGTCGTGGGTGCCGCCGGCAACGCTGTGGATGACTGACGTGGCGATCAGCACCCAGTTGCAGGATCGCACCCCCGGCGCCAGCCTCGAACAAGTCAGCGCCGAGCAGATCCGTGGCGGCGGGCTCTACGCCTACACCGCGATCAACGCACCACGCGGGCTCGATGAGCGGATCTATCACGTGTGGCAGTTCAACGGCAAAGAGGTCGACCGGATCGCCCTCGACATCCATGGCGGGCGCAAGGAAGGCTACCGGGCGTGGACCCATAAGCAGGTTTTCCCTGGCAACCCGGTCGGTGACTGGCAGGTGCGAGTGCTGACCGAAGACGGCCAGGTGATCGGCGTTCTGCGTTTCGAAGTCACGGACAGCACACCGACCAAAGAAAAGTAATCCGGTTCGTGCTATTACGTAGGTTCGCGAATTTAGCCGAACAAGCACGGAGCTTATGACCAGCAGCTCGATGACCGGTAATGCCCGACTGGACACCTCGATCACCCCTGCCCGCCTGCGGGTCACCGGGGACTGGACGCTTGCTCATTACGCCGAGCTCAAGCACCTGAGCGAAACGCTCCGCGGTCAGTACGACGCCAGCACCCCCATCGACCTCAACGGCCTCGGCGCCCTCGATACCGCTGGCGCCTCGCTGCTGGTGGAGCTGCTCGGCTCCGAGCGCCTGGGCAAATCCGCCGAACACCCCGATTGCACGATTTCCACTGCCGACCGCGCGTTGCTGCAAACCGTGTATCGCTCGCTGACCGATTTCTGCGTACCGATCAAGGAACCGGAAATCAGCGTCAGCGTGCAGCTGCTGACGCGTATCGGCCGGGCTGTCGATACGGTCTGGCAAGACACCCTGCAACTGCTCGGCTTCGTCGGCCTGATCCTCGAAACCATCGCCCGCAGCCTGTTCCGGCCCAAGCGCTGGCGGATCACGCCGATGATCGCGCACATCGAACAGACCGGCCTCGACGCCGCACCCATCGTGGCGCTGCTGACCTTTCTGGTCGGCGCGGTGGTGGCGTTCCTCGGGGCGACGGTGCTGGCCAGTTTCGGCGCCAGCGTGTTTACCGTGGATCTGGTGGGATTCGCCTTTCTGCGCGAATTCGGCGTGTTGCTCACGGCGATCCTGATGGCCGGCCGCACCGCCAGTGCCTTTACCGCACAGATCGGCTCAATGAAGGCCAACGAGGAAATCGACGCCATCCGCACCCTCGGCCTCGACCCCATGGAGCTGCTGGTAGTGCCGCGCGTGCTGGCCTTGCTGGTGGCGCTGCCGATGCTGACCTTTCTGGCGATGATCTGCGGGATCATCGGTGGCGCCGTGGTCTGTGCGGTGTCGCTGGATATCTCGCCGGCGATGTTCCTGTCGCTGCTGCAAAGCGACATAGGGATTCAACATTTCCTGGTTGGCCTGGTCAAAGCTCCGATCTTCGCCTTCCTGATCGCCGCCATCGGCTGTCTGGAAGGCTTCAAAGTCAGCGGCAGCGCCGAATCGGTCGGCGCCCACACCACCTCCAGCGTGGTGCAATCGATCTTCGTGGTGATCGTGCTCGATGCGGTCGCCGCGCTGTTTTTCATGGAGATGGGCTGGTGAGTCGTCTACCCCGTATGCCGTCCGAGGCGGTGATCGAAGTCCGTGGCCTGTGCAATCGCTTTGGCAGCCAGAGCGTGCACGAGAACCTCGACCTGGACCTGTACAAAGGCGAGATCCTGGCCGTGGTCGGTGGTTCCGGCAGCGGCAAATCGGTGTTGCTGCGCAGCATCGTCGGTCTGCGTCGGCCCAGCGAAGGCAACGTGAAAGTGTTCGGTCAGAACCTGCCGAGCCTTTCCGAGCACGAGCGGTCGTTGGTCGAACGGCGGTTCGGTGTGCTGTTCCAGAAAGGCGCGCTGTTTTCGTCGCTGACGGTCACCGAGAACGTCGCCCTGCCCCTGATCGAACACGCCGGCCTGAGCCGCGAAGACGCCGAGCATCTGGCGGCGGTGAAACTGGCGCTGGCCGGGTTGCCGTTGTCGGCGGCGGACAAATACCCATCGTCGCTGTCCGGCGGCATGATCAAGCGTGCGGCACTGGCCCGGGCGCTGGCGCTGGACCCGGACATCCTGTTTCTCGACGAACCCACCGCCGGCCTCGATCCGATTGGCGCGGCGCAGTTCGATCAATTGATCCTGACCCTGCGCGATGCGCTGGGCTTGAGCGTGTTTCTGGTGACCCACGACCTCGACACGCTCTACACCATCACCGACCGGGTGGCGGTGCTGGCACAGAAGAAAGTGCTGGTGGCCGGTCCCATCGACGTGGTCTCGGAAACCGATGACGCGTGGATTCACGAATATTTCCACGGCCCTCGCGGCCGCTCGGCGCTGGACGCCGCCAAACTGCTCAACGAGGTCTGACATGGAAACCCGAGCCCATCATGTGTTGATCGGCCTGTTCACGGTGATTGTGGTGGCCGGTGCCCTGCTCTTCGGTCTGTGGCTGGCCAAATCCAGCGTCGACACCGAGTTCAAGGATTACGAAATCGTCTTCAACGAGGCGGTCAGCGGCCTGTCCCGGGGCAGTCCGGTGCAGTACAGCGGGATCAAGGTCGGCGATGTGGTCAGTCTGCGGCTCGATCCGCAGGACCCGCGCCGGGTGCTGGCGCGGATTCGCCTCGGTGGCGACACGCCGGTCAAGGAAGACACCCTGGCCAAACTGGCGCTGGCCGGGATCACCGGGACTTCGATCATCCAGCTCAGCGGCGGCACGCCAGAGAGCCCGAAACTGCGCGGCAAGGACGGCAACCTGCCGACCATTGTCGCCTCGCCCTCGCCTATCTCGCGGCTGCTCAATGACAGTAACGATCTGATGAGCGGGATCAGTACCCTGCTCAGCAACGCCAACCAGATGTTCTCCAGCGAAAACATCGAGCGCGTGAGCCAGACCCTGGCCCATCTGGAACAGACCACCGGTTCGATCAACGATCAGCGCGGCGATTTGCGCCAGGCCATGCAGCAACTGGCGACCGTCGGCAAACAGGCCGGCAGCATGCTCGAACAAACGTCGCTGCTGATGCGCAACGCCAACGGCCTGCTCAACGATCAGGGCAAGCAGGCTCTGGGCAGCGCCGAGCAGGCGATGAAGTCGCTGGAACAGAGCAGCGCCACCATCAACGGCTTGCTCAGCAAGAATCAGAATTCCCTCGACAGCGGCATGCAGGGCCTCAACGGCCTGGCGCCGGCCGTGCGTGAACTGCGTGAAACCCTGTCCTCGCTGCGGGCCATTTCTCAACGTCTGGAGGCCAACCCCAGCGGTTACCTGCTGGGCAGTGACAAGAACAAGGAGTTCACGCCATGAAGCTGACTCGCCTCGCCCTCCTCCTCGCTGGCCTTTCGCTGATCGGCGCGTGCTCGATCCTGCCCAAGTCCGAACCGCTGGACGTCTACCGCTTGCCGGCAGCACAGGCGCCCGCCTCGGCCAGTTCGACGGCGACTCAGCACTGGTCGCTGCGTCTGAACAAATTGCAGGCCAGCGAAGCGCTAAACCGGCCGGGCATCGCGGTGATTCCTCAGGGTGACGTGATCAGCACCTATAAGGCCTCGCGCTGGAGCGATCCGGCGCCAGTGCTGGTGCGTAATCGGTTGCTCGATGGTTTCCAGCGTGACGGCCGGGTGTCGCTGTTGAGTACCGATGACAGCAACTTCCAGGCGGACCTGGAACTGGGCGGCAGCCTGCAGGCGTTTCAGACCGAGTATCAAGGCACCCAGGCCAGCGTCGTGGTGCGGGTGGATGCGTTGCTGGTGCGCGGTTATGACCAGCGCATTCTCGCGAGCCGCCGCTTTGAAGAGCGCCAGCCATTGAGTGATGTGAAAGTCCCGGCGGTGGTGGCCGGATTCGGTCAGGCCAGTGACCGGCTGACGGCGAAGGTGGTGGCGTGGGCGGTGGAACAAGGCCAGAAGGTCGTGCCGACCGCCCGGCCCTGAGTCTCAGCCGAAGAACCAGTAGCAGACGCCGATAGCGCCGAGCACACCGGCCAGTTCGGCCAGCAGCGCGCAACCGACGGCATGCCGGGCGCGCTGGATGCCCACGGCGCCGAAGTACACCGCCAGCACGTAGAACGTGGTCTCGGTGCTGCCCTGGATCGTCGCGGCCACCAGCGCCGGGAAGCTGTCCACGCCCGAGGTCTTCATCGTTTCGATGAGCATCGCCCGGGCGGCGCTGCCGGAGAACGGTTTGACCATCGCGGTCGGCAGCGCATCGACGAAGCGCGTGTCCCACCCTGCCCACTCCACCAGATGGCGAATGCCGTCGAGGCCGAAGTCCAGCGCGCCCGATGCGCGCAATACGCCCACCGCGCAGAGCATCGCCACCAGATACGGCAGCAGGTTCTTGGCGACGTCGAAACCTTCCTTCGCGCCTTCGACAAAGGCCTCGTAGACCTTCACCTTGCGCAATGCGCCGATCAACAGGAACAGCATGATCAGACCGAACAGCGTCAGGTTGCCAAGGATCGACGACAGCCCCGCCAGTGCCGTGGCCGACATCGTCGCCAGCAGCGCCATGAAGCCGCCGAGGATCAGCGCGCCGGGAATCAGGTAAGCCAGCACCACCGGGTCCCAGACCCGCAGGCGCTGCATGAACGCCACCGACAGGAAGCCGACGATGGTCGAGCAACTGGTGGCCAGCAGGATCGGCAGGAACACCAGCGTCGGGTCCGGCGCGCCTTGCTGGGCGCGGTACATGAATATCGTCACCGGCAGCAGGGTCAGGGACGAGGCGTTGAGCACCAGGAACAGGATCTGCGCGTTGCTGGCGATGGTCGAGCTGGGGTTGAGTTCCTGTAGCGCCTTCATGGCTTTGAGGCCAATTGGCGTGGCGGCGTTGTCCAGGCCCAGGCCATTGGCAGCAAAGTTCAGGGTGATCAGGCCGATTGCAGGATGCCCCGCCGGCACTTCCGGCATCAGTCGCAGGAACAGCGGGCCCAGCGCTTTGGCCAGCCATTCAACGATGCCGGCCTTCTCGGCGATGCGCAGGAAGCCCAGCCACAGGGTCAGCGTGCCGAACAGCAGCACCATGACTTCGACCGACAGCTTGGCCATGGCAAAGATGCTTTCCACCATCGCCGCGAAGATCCCGGCGTTGCCGCCGATCAGCCATTGCCCCAGCGCCGAAACGGCTGCCACGATGAAGAAGCCAAGCCACAGGCCATTAAGCATCAGTCAAATCCCCCGGAAGATGCGGCGAATGATAGCGGGGTCGCCAGAAACGACAAACCCCGGATTTCTCCGGGGTTTGTCAGGGTGCCTTGCGGGCGGGGATCAGTTCTTGGAAACGTCACCGGCCGGCAGTTTTTCCTTGCTGCGCCAGTGCGGCAGCGAGTTCCAGTAGCGCTGGCCTTTCGCGTCGTCGTACATGCCTTCCCAACGGGCGATGACCAGTACCGCCAGGGCGTTGCCGATCACGTTCAGGGCGGTACGCGCCATGTCCATCACACGGTCGACACCGGCGATGAACGCCAGGCCTTCCAGCGGAATACCGACGCTGCCCAGAGTGGCCAGCAGGACCACGAAGGACACGCCCGGTACGCCGGCGATGCCTTTGGAGGTAACCATCAGGGTCAGGACCAGCAGCAGTTGCTGGCTGATCGACAGGTCGATGCCGTACAGCTGGGCAATGAAGATCGCCGCGATGGACTGGTACAGGGTCGAACCGTCGAGGTTGAACGAGTAACCGGTCGGCACCACGAAGCTGCAGATGGCTTTCGGTGCGCCGTAGGCTTCCATCTTCTCGATCACGCGTGGCAGCACGGTTTCCGAGGAAGCGGTGGAGTAAGCCAGGACCAGCTCATCCTTGAAGATGCGCATCAGCTTGATCACCGAGAAACCGAACATCTTGGCGATCAGGCCCAGAATCACGAAGGCGAAGAAGGCGATGGCGACGTAAACCAGGATCACCAGTTTGGCCAGCGGCAGCAGCGAGGCGAAACCGAAGTTGGCTACGGTCACCGCGATCAGAGCGAACACACCAATTGGCGCGTAGTTCATGATCATGTGGGTGACTTTGAACATGCTTTCCGAGACGCCCTGGAACATCTTCACCAGCGGCTCGCGCAGGTCCGACTGCAGGCTCGACAGACCGAGGCCGAACAGCACGGAGAAGAAGATGATCGGCAGCATTTCGCCGCGGGCCATGGCCGCGAAGATGTTCGACGGGATCAGGTTGAGGATGGTCTCGATGAACGCGTGTTCATGCTGTACTTCGGCGGCGGTCGCCTGGTACTTGGAGATATCCACAGTGCCCAGGGTGCTCATGTCGATGCCGGCACCCGGATGGAACAGGTTGGCCAGCAGCAGGCCGACGACGATGGCGATGGTGGTGACGATTTCGAAGTAGATGATGGTCTTCAGGCCGATGCGCCCGAGCTTCTTGGCGTCGCCCACGCCGGCGATGCCGACGATCAGGGAAGAGATGACGATCGGGATCACGATCATCTTGATCAGACGGATAAAGATATCGCCTGCCGGTTGCAGGACGTTGCTGATCCACCAGGCCTTCTCGGCACTGAAATGGTTGAGCAACGCACCGATTGCAATCCCCAATACCAGACCGA
This sequence comes from Pseudomonas sp. GW821-FHT02C04, assembly GCF_059421845.1. NCBI lineage: Bacteria > Pseudomonadati > Pseudomonadota > Gammaproteobacteria > Pseudomonadales > Pseudomonadaceae > Pseudomonas > Pseudomonas sp. GW821-FHT02C04. The sequence goes on from NZ_JBWKVT010000002.1 coordinate 733,433, forward strand.
TGAGGATCTGCCAGGCGAGGCTAAGCTTTGCCTTCTTCATTATCTTTACCCTTACTTGCGTTTGACTCAGGCACATGCAGGAACTGGAACGCTCTTTAGCGGAAAAGTTTGTGCATCTGCCTCCGTATAAGGTGCCCCGGGCCGCGTGTTTACGGCTCTCCGGCAGGCGAAAAAAGGCGCAACTATTCCGATGCAAGGTTGCGCCGTCTAATGCCGTAAACGCCTACCCTATGCCGAATCGGCATGAGCTTTTTTAAATGAAACTGGCGTCCCAACCGGTTCGAATACGACATTTCAGCAGGCATAAGTGCCGTGAACCGGCCATTACAGCGTAGGTTGGTTATTTTTTGAACGAGTGATTTCGACGAAAAATTTAGGAAAAAGCCTACGTTTGGAAACTAAAAGTCCGACTGGCTCAATCGACTCTTTCTCGATATACGGTCGCGACGAAACACCGCGAAACGCTTTTCGCGCGCAGTGTGAGCGATAAAAAGATGAGCAGAACGCTCTGGATCAATGTTTTGTCACTTTGAAAGCTCAGCGCAAGCCCGTCGAACCACCCCGGGTTGGCGAACTTGCGTCGCAGCTTTTACCCTGACCCGGCCCTCATCGCAGGCACTCCCTGTACCCGTAGGTCACTCCGACCCTGCAACAGTCAGAACGTCCCGGCCCCCTGGTCATGCGCCGGCCTTCCTCGGGCGGGCGCAATGGAAGGCAGCGCGTTGCTGCCCTCATGTTCAATACCAGTTCGGATCTTTCTTCAGCGTTTCCATCAACAGATCCTGCATGCCCTGATCGGGTTTTCCGAGGAAGCGGTAGGTCGCATGTCGCGTTGGCGACTTGTCGGCCGGCAGTCCTTCGGGCACATCGACCAGCATGGCGTAAGCGTGTTTCTTGTCGAAGCTGAACGCGACGATCAAGCGGTGGTTGAGGCACTTGTCCTGCGATTCGCAGAGCGGCCCGACCAGGTACTTGTCGCCGTCTTCAGTGACGGCATTCATCTGTTGGTCCGGCGTACCGGAAAGGTTCATCACCCATTCCGGCAGGCGTTCTTCCTTCTTCACCACGCCTTCCCAGGTTTCCCTGTAGTGCGGGTCGGAACTCAACAGTTCGTTGACCCGCGCCTGGCCATCATTGGCCGCCATCGCCATGGCACTGCCGCCCAGGAGCAGGGCGGCTGCCAGTGTCTTTAAAGCACTCATGGTCAACCTCGGCCGCGACGGCCAAAGAAGAACGAGGCGATGAACATCACCAGGAACACGACAAAGAGAATCTTGGCGATACCCGTGGCGGTGCCCGCGATACCACCGAAGCCCAGTACTGCAGCGATGATGGCAATGATCAGGAATGTGATTGCCCAGCTCAACATGGTGATTCTCCTTGTTTCTATTTAGGGGTGTTGCCGGTCTCGGCGCGGGGGCGCCCAGATTCGTTGATCAGAAAACCCAGCGTTCTTCGCGTGGTATGTCGCCCAGGGGTTGTGGCTGGTCGACATCCATCATGCGCATCGCGCCGCTATCGGCCTGGCTGCTGACGGCGCTGAAGTGCGTTTGTGTCGCGTGCTGCATCGAAATCAGGGGCTCAGGTTGCTGACTCTGTTCCCAGCGCAGGTATTGCTGGCAGGCGATCAGAGTGATCAGCAGCGCAAGTGCGCCAAACAAGGCCTGCTGCAGATGCAGTGGCGAAATACGCATTTGGGCGGCACGTTGGCGAGTCATCCTGGGTTCCTCACTCTTATTCGGTTAGGGCAGTGCATATCTGCCCGGGCTGAGAGAGGTATTGCAGCCTGCATGCCAGCTTTTTTGTTTAAAAAAAACTAATAAAATCAGATAGTTATAGATGTCGTGAAAAATCCTGACGACGCATCCTGCACGATGGCTCCGCCAAGGTCGTGCGTAATGCACGATTGTTTCGTAGGAGAAATCATTCTTTTTGAATTGAGGGCAGGGTGCGGATGTCAGAAAAGGATGCAGGCAAATGCCTGAAAAACGCTGATTGTTTAAAAATTCAACAAATTCAGTGGATTAGCCGTGAGGGCAGGAGAGAGCTACCCTGCTATGACTGGAATCGATCAGAATCAACCATGCAACTTGCCCGATTTTTCCGGGACTAAACCAAGACATTCACTTATGGAGCGTAGGAAAAATGGAATCAGCCACTGAGCACCAAGGCCGCATTCTGCTGGTGGACGATGAATCCGCCATCCTGCGAACCTTCCGTTACTGCCTCGAAGACGAGGGTTATACCGTCGCCACCGCCAACAGCGCGGCCCAGGCTGACGCGTTGTTGCAGCGTCAGGTGTTCGATCTGTGCTTCCTTGATCTGCGTCTGGGTGAAGACAACGGTCTCGACGTGCTGGCGCAGATGCGCATTCAGGCGCCGTGGATGCGGGTGGTGATCGTCACCGCTCATTCGGCCGTCGACACGGCGGTGGACGCGATTCAGGCGGGCGCCGCCGACTATCTGGTCAAGCCGTGCAGCCCTGACCAGTTGCGTCTGGCCACCGCCAAGCAGCTCGAAGTACGTCAGCTTTCGGCGCGTCTGGAAGCCCTCGAAGGCGAGATCCGCAAACCCAGGGACGGTCTCGATTCCCACAGCCCGGCGATGAAAGTCGTACTGGAAACGGCGCGGCAAGTGGCGAGCACCGACGCTAATATCCTGATTCTCGGCGAGTCCGGCACCGGTAAAGGTGAACTGGCCCGGGCCATTCACGGCTGGAGCAAGCGCGAGAAAAAATCCTGCGTCACCATCAATTGCCCGTCGCTGACCGCCGAACTGATGGAAAGCGAGCTGTTCGGTCACAGTCGCGGCGCGTTCACCGGGGCCAGTGAAAGTACGTTGGGCCGGGTCAACCAGGCAGACGGCGGAACACTGTTTCTCGACGAGATCGGCGATTTTCCGCTGACATTGCAACCCAAGTTGCTGCGTTTCATCCAGGACAAGGAATACGAGCGGGTAGGGGATCCGGTCACCCGGCGCGCCGATGTGCGCATCCTTGCAGCCACCAACCTCAATCTTGAAGACATGGTGCGCGACGGACGTTTCCGCGAAGACCTGCTTTATCGACTGAACGTCATCACCCTGCATCTGCCGCCGCTGCGCGAACGGGCCGAAGACATCCTGACCCTGGCCGACCGTTTCCTTGCCCGTTTCGTGAAGGAATATGCGCGTCCGGCCCGGGGTTTCAGCGATGAAGCCCGGGAAGCCCTGCTGGGTTATCGCTGGCCCGGCAACATCCGCGAGCTGCGCAACGTGGTCGAGCGGGCGAGCATCATTTGCCCGCAGGAGCGCGTGGAAATCAGCCACCTCGGCATGGCCGAACAGCCTGCCAACAATGCGCCCCGGGTCGGCGCGGCCCTAAGCCTCGACGAGTTGGAAAAGGCTCACATCGGCGCAGTGCTGGCGACCGCCGGTACTCTCGACCAGGCGGCCAAGACTCTGGGGATCGACGCCTCGACCCTGTATCGCAAGCGCAAGCAGTACAACTTGTGAGCGTGCGCCGATGAAACTGGCGATGAAGTTGCGGACCCGCTTGTTCCTGAGCATTTCCGCGCTGATCACCGTGGCCTTGCTCGGGCTGATGCTCGGGCTGGTCAGCGTGATGCAAATGGCCGGGACTCAGGAGGCGTTGATCCGCAACAACTTCGTCACCCTCGATCTGGGGCTCAAGCTGCGCCAGACCCTGGGCGATCAACTGATCATGATGCTCGCCGAGAAGCCCGATCCAGCCGCCTTCGAAGCGTCGAAGCAGCATTACTTCGAGCTGCTCGACGAAGGCATCGCCCAAGAGCAGAAAGACGACGACCGCCAATACGGATTCAGTCAGGCCAAGGCCGATTACCTGAGCTTCCTTCAGGCGTTCGACGTGTCGCGCAATCCGGGCGCAGCCCTGAGTGGCGGTGGCGACTTGCGCGAGCGCTTCAACACCCTGCGCAACGGTCTGATCGCCGAGCACAAGCACGCACTGGATAACATCAACGCCGTGCAACACGCCGCCCGCGACCGGGCGCTGCTGATCGCCGGCCTGCTGGGGTTGGTGGGGCTGGCTGTACTGATCATCGGCTTCATCACTGCCCAGGGGATCGCTCGTCGGTTCGGTGCGCCGATCGAGGCACTGGCGAAAGCGGCGGACAACATCGGCCAGGGCAACTTCGAAGTGACCCTGCCGGTGTCCTCGGCCATGGAAATCAACCTGCTGACCCGGCGTTTCGGGCTGATGGCCGAAGCGCTGCGTGAACATCAGGCGACCAATGTCGATGAGTTGCTGGCCGGACAGCAACGATTGCAGGCCGTGCTCGACAGTATCGATGACGGCTTGCTGATGATCGACCGCCAGGGGCATCTGGAGCACTTGAACCCGGTGGCCCAGCGACAATTGGGCTGGGACAGCGACCGTTTCGGCGAAGGCTTGGGCACGGCGCTCCAGCGTCCGGAACTGGATGCGCAGCTGCAACTGGTGCTGCGCGGCGGCACTCTAGAGCGCGCGCCGGAAGATTTGAGCATCGAAGTCGATGGCGAGTCGCGACTGCTGACCTACAGCCTGACCCCGGTCAGCCACACTCAGGGGCATATCCTCGGCGCGGTGATGGTGTTGCACGACGTCACCGAGCAGCGGGCCTTCGAGCGGGTGCGCAGCGAATTCGTGTTGCGTGCATCACACGAACTGCGCACGCCCGTGACCGGCATGCATATGGCGTTCGGGCTGTTTCGCGAGCGGGCGAAGTTTCCGGCGGAGTCCCGTGAGTCCGATCTGCTCGACACCGTCAATGAAGAGATGCAGCGCTTGATGCAGCTGATCAACGATCTGCTGAATTTTTCGCGCTACCAGAGCGGCCTGCAGAAACTCGCGCTGGCGCCGTGTTCCATCGAGGATTTGCTGGCCCAGGCGCAATCGCGTTTCGCCGACTCGGCAGCGCAGAAGGGCGTTGCGTTGAACATTGAGGTGCAAGGCCCGTTGCCGCGCCTGCAGGCCGATCAGGCCCAGCTGGATCGAGTCCTGGACAACCTCATCGACAACGCCTTGCGCCATACCGCCCGCGACGGGCTGATCCGTTTGCAGGCGCGTCGGCATGGCGAGCGGGTGATCATCAGCGTCGAGGACAATGGCGAAGGTATTGCCTACGGCCAGCAAGGGCGGATCTTCGAACCGTTCGTTCAGGTCGGGCGCAAGAAGGGCGGAGCCGGGCTCGGGCTGGCGCTGTGCAAGGAAATCGTTCAGTTGCACGGCGGGCGGATGGGCGTCTATTCGCGGCCGGGGCAGGGCACGCAGTTCTACATGGCGTTGGCGGTCTAGGCCTCGTCATCCATTCGGCGGCCGGCGAGACGCCGTCCACGGGTGATCAGCTCGATGAATTGCACGGCGCTCAAGGCGTGAGCGAACAGCCAGCCCTGGCCGAACTTCACGCCTTCGCTGCTGAGCAGCGCCGCCTGGGATTCATATTCGATACCTTCGGCGATCACTTTCAGATCCAGTGCCTGAGCCATGTGAATGATGTGCGGCGCCACGCCGCTGCTGGCGGCGTCATGGCCGAGCGCATCGATGAACGCCTTGTCGATTTTCAGGCAATCCACCGGCAGGGTTTGCAGGTAGGCGAGGCTGCAATAGCCGGTGCCGAAATCGTCGATCAGCACTTGGTGGCCGACATCGCGCAGCGCTTGCAGGTTTTCCCGAGCCACCACCACATCGATCAGGCCGCGCTCGGTCACTTCAAAGGCTATCTGTCGCGCCGCCACCCGGTGTAGCGTCAGCAGCCGCGCCATGACTTGGCCGATACGCGGAACCATCACGTCGCACGCGGCCAGGTTCACCGAGATGTACAACTGCGGATTGGCTCGCAGCAATTGACCCAGTTGCTCCAGCAGTCGCTGGAGGACGAAATCGGTCATCTGGCGGATTTGCCCGGTGTTTTCCGCCATCGGGATAAACAGGTCGGGACTGGTCAGCGTACCGTCCGGCCGGCGCCAGCGCAGCAAGGCTTCGGCGCCGACGCAGTTGCGGCTGTCGAGGTCGAAGATCGGCTGGTACAGCACCTGTAATTCGCCGCGGCGGATCGCACCGTGCAGTTCGGCATCCAGTGATTGATGCTGACGCACCAGCCAGAACACCGTGAGCCCGACCAGCACGCCCAGCAGCAGACAGACCGGCACCATCCACCACCAGAGCTCGGGGATGTGCATGCCGGTGCGCGGGGTAATCAGCACCAGCTGGTATTCCGGGTTGTCGGTGGGCATGCGATAGATCAGATGGCTCTGGGTGACTTGCAGGGCGTCCAGACTCTTTGGAGGCCATGGCTCGGTGGGCGGCCATGTCTGTGGCACGCCGAGCACCGGAATCGCCCGGCTGCCATGGTCCAGCACCACCAGCAGGCTGCTGCCGGGGGACAGATCGACCATATCGGTCAGATGCCCGCGTGAGGTGGCCACGCGAAAGTTGCCGCGCCCGAGCATCAGCGCCGCGCGATTTTCATCGGGTTCGGTGGTGGTGTTCAGCCAGTAGCTGTAGGTCGGGCCCTTGATGTCGGGAGGGCGTGCGCCTGAAAGGCCTTCCTGGCGCGGACGGTTGGAGCAGATCCGCGAGGCGTCCATGTAGGCGGCTTCATAGACGAAGCGATAGTTGAAGGTCACTTGCTGCAGCGTGGCGATCATCTCTTCGTCGCAGCTGCGCAGGGGTTGGGCCTCGAGGTCGTCGAGGCTTTCACGCAACTGGCCGAACAATTGTTCAAGGCGGGCGAGGAAGCGCTCGCCCTGGGCGTTCATTTCCTGGCTTTCGTTTTGTTCGACCTGATGCATGGCGACGAACAGTCCGCCGGTGATCAGCAGGCCCGCACTGAGGACAGCCGCCAGCATCGCCAGAAACCACGGACGATAAAACCAGCTACGCAGCGTCTCTCGGGTAGCAACCATATGGATATCCGAAGAATTACCAATGAGTTATAGCTGCTGATTGCACTTTCGCCCTGACCGTCGGGCGGGCGTCATTATTTTGTCTGATTCAGCACCAACAGCAAGGCTGCCGTTTGCGCATCCGGAGTACCGTCGAAGCGGGAAGGGCGGAAGTGCATCTGGAAGGCTGCGAGTACATGGCGGGTCGCCACGTCCAGCTCACCGTTCTGCGGCGTTGCGTAGCCCAGGCGTGCCAGTTGCGCCTGGAACCAGCTGATGCTTGGTAGCTCCACTTCAAATCGCACTTGCTGGCGGGCTACCGCTTGCTCATCGGGCCACAGCCCAAGACCTTCGGCGGCCAGGCGCTTCCACGGGAACAACGGGCCCGGATCAAGCTTGCGCAACGGTGCGATATCGCTGTGACCGATGATGTGGTCCGGGCTGATGCCGTTGCGTTTGCTGATGTCTTTGAGCAACACGATCAGCGACTGCACCTGGGCTTCACTGTACGGGTACCAAATGCGCCCGGTCGGAGTGTCCTTGAAGCCGGGGTTCACAATTTCGATGCCGATCGAGCTTGAGTTGAGCCAGGTACGACCTTGCCATTCGCTTTCGCCGGCATGCCAGGCACGCAGATTTTCATCCATCAGCTTGTAGATCGTGCCGTTCTTGTCGTCGCCGATCAGGTAGTGGCTGCTGACTTCACCGTGGGTCAGCAGTTGCAGCGAACGCTCGAGGGAGGCGGAGGTGTAATGCACGATCACGAACTGCGCGCGGCTGTCGTGATTGGCGGAAGGGTGGCTGGTGTCGTAGCGCGGGCCGCTGGCACAACCGGCCAGAACGAGCAGCGACGCGATGAGAGCAAGGAATTTCATGGCAGTACACGCAAGTCGATAATGCAACAGTGTAACGTACTGACTTGCACGCGAACGGCAAAAGGGCTGATTTAAATGAAATGGAACAATTGTCTTCAGCCCAGCTCCACTCGGTTGCGACCCGCGTTTTTGGCCCGATACAGCGCCTGATCGGCTCTTTTGAGCACCAGATCGCTGTGTTCTCCCGGCCTGAACGCCGCCAGCCCCATGGAAATAGTGATCGTGACTCGCTCACCCTTGAAGTGGAACGGGCAGGCCTCGATGGAGGCGCGCAGGGTTTCCAGCAGTTTGGCGCCGACGGCCGGCGGGGTTGCCGGCAGCAGCAGGACGAACTCCTCACCGCCGAAGCGGGCAATGAAATCGCTGCCGCGCAGGCGCTTGCGCAGTACCGTGGCGATGATCTTCAACACCTTGTCGCCGGCCAGATGCCCGTAGTTGTCATTGATCCGTTTGAAGTGATCGAGGTCGAGCATCGCCAGGCTCAAGGTGTTGCCGTGCTGCTGCCATTGGGCGATTTCGTGGTCGAGTCGCTCGCTCCAGGCGGCGCGGTTGGGCAGGCCGGTGAGCGGATCGATCAGGGCTTTCTGGCGCTGCTCTTCGAGGTGTTCGCGGTAACCAAGGGCTTCCTGTTCCATGTGCGCCACGCGCTCGGCCAGGCTTTTCAGGCGTCCGGCCACTTCCTGCTCACGGGCGTCACGCTGTTTCTGGTGCTGGTCCATCGTACCGAGCAGGCCTTCGAGATGGTTTTCCAGTACCTGCTTGAGGTCGTTCAGATCCGCCGCTTCCTGCACGCTGTTCTGCAGGCCATCGACCTGTTCACGGATCTGCGTGTCCATCGCCCGCGCCGCGGAGCTGTTGTCGGCATGACCTTCGCTGGCGGCCTGCAGGTTGCTCTGGAACGCTTCGAGGCGTTCGTTGAGTTGTTGCAGATAGGCTTCGAACTCGTGCTGGCCGCTGTCGGTGATGGCCAGCATCAAGGTCGCCAGATCGTCGAGGATCGGTAGCAATTCGTACCAGTTGAGGCCATGTTTCAGTCGATCGCGCATGGCCTCGGCTTGCGGGCGATGGCGTTCCGGCAAGGTCAGATCGTCCAGCAGGCCGATCAGCGTGTCTTCGATGTGTTTGGCCACCGAGCTGTAGGACGGTTCGGGCGAGTCCGGCAAGGCATACAGAATGTCTTGCTCGGATTGCTCCGGATCGATGGCCGCCAATGCCTGCGCGATTGGTTCGGGCAAGGGCAGGCTGTCGAGGATGACCGGGAGCGGATTGTCGCCGGGGTGGATCAGTTCGTCAGGGTTGAAGGCCGCCGGTGTTGCTGGCGCGAAGACCGGAGGTGGCGTGAAGGCTTGCGGCTCGGGTTCTGGCTCGGAGGGTTCCGGTTCGCTGGGAGCCGGAACAGCTTCTGTGAGGATCCGGGCAGGCTCGAAGGCAACCACTTCCGGCTCTGCAACAGGCTCGGGTGTTGATAGTGGTGCGGGTACTGAAGCTTGCAGTGGCGCGACCAGAGGTGCGGAGACCGGTGTTTCGCTGACGGTCGCAATGGCTGCCGGTTCGGCGATTGCGACAGGTGCTTCTGGCATAGGCGCGCTTTCAGGCGCGGCGGGCGGTTGTTCTGGTTGAGCGGCTGGAGAAACCACGGCAGGCTGAGCCACCGGTGCGGGCGTTTCCTCGCTGTCGCGACTGCCGAACAGGCGCTGCAACAATCCCGGACGTCCCGGTTCCGCCGGCGTCTCCAGTTGGCTCAGGGCCTTGCCCTGCAAGCCGCTGAGTTCGCTGAGCAGCAGCGGCATTTCCCGCGCCTGACTGACCCGGCCATCCAGCTGCTTGGCGAATTTCTTCAGTGGCTGGGCGACTTCTCGTGGCAGGGGCAGCGATTGCAGCTGAGTCACCAGCGAGTTCAGGGCGGTGCTGACTTGATTGATTCGGGTTTCACGACGCTGTTCGGAGTCGAGCACGGCTTTTTCAAGGCGTGGCAACAGGGCGGCGAGGCCGGCATCCATGTCGTCGGTGCGCACCACGTCGCGCATTTCTTTCATGCATTGGTCGACGACGCGGTCGGTGCCTTCTGCCGCCAGGGTGCTGCGCACCAGGCCGCGGCGCAGCAGGTCGAGCCGGGCGTCCCATCGACGTTCGAGCTTTTCCTGTTGTTCGATGCTTTTGAGGTATTTTTCTTTCCAGCGCTGGGCTTCGTCGCTCATTCAGGCGTTCCGCGAGGGGCAGGACTCAACGCGGGCAATGCATCGGCCGTGAGCGAACCCGGCAGACGAATCTCTACCGCGACGGGCAGGTGATCGGAAATCGGTTGCGCCAGCACTTCGACCTTTTCCAGGGTCAGGGTCGGGCTGAGCAGAATATGGTCCAGGCAGCGCTGGGGGCGCCAGCTGGGGAACGTCGCTTCTAGTTGCGGGGCCAGCAGGCCGAGGTCGCGCAAGGGCGAGTGTTGCAGCAGGTCGCTGGCGTGGGTGTTCATGTCACCCATCAGGACCTGATGCTTGTAGCCGCCGATCAGCTCGCGAATGTAGGCCAGTTGCATCGTGCGTACCCGGGCGCCGAGCGCCAGGTGCATCATCACCACCACCAGCGCCTCCGGACCTTCACCAAAGCGCACCAATATCGCCCCGCGACCTTTCGGCCCCGGCAGCGGGTGGTCTTCGATCGCCCACGGACGCAGGCGACTGAGCACACCGTTGCTGTGCTGGGCCAGCCGGCCGAGGTTGCGATTGAGTTGTTGATACCAGTAGGGGAAGGCGCCGAGGTGGGCCAGGTGTTCGACCTGATTGACGTAGCCTGAACGCAGGCTGCCGCCATCGGCTTCCTGCAGGGCGACCAGGTCGAAGTCGCCGAGCAGATTGCCGATCTTTTGCAGATTGCCGGAGCGCCCGGGGTGCGGCAGCAGATGCTGCCAGCTGCGGGTCAGGTAGTGCCGATAACGCTCGGTACTGATGCCGACCTGGATATTGAAGCTGAGCAAGCGCAAACGACTGTCTGCGGGCAGGCCCGTGGATTCCAGGTGATGCTCGTTGACCTGCGGATCATGCAGGCCAACGAGACGTTCGGTGCCCCAGCGGCGCATGGCGATTGCCGCGCTTAGTTGGCGGCTGCCTTGTTGGTCGCTCGCTCTTTGGCGACCAGTTGGTCTGCCAGTTTCAGAGCTTCTTCAGCACCACCGGCGGAGCCGATGTCGAAGCGGTATTTGCCGTTGACGATCATGGTTGGAACGCCGGAGATTTCATACTTCTTGGCCAGTTCGCGAGCCTTGATGATCTGGCCCTTGATGGCGAAGGAGTCGAAGGTGGCCAGGAACTTGTCCTTGTCTACGCCTTGGGTGGCGAGGAAGTCGGCCATGTCGTTCTTGTCGGTCAGCTTCTTGTGTTCTTTCTGGATCGCGTTGAACACGGCTGCGTGAACACTGTGCTCGACACCCATGGCTTCCAGGGTCAGGAACATTTGACCGTGAGCGTCCCACGGGCCGCCGAACATGGCAGGAATGCGCACGAAGTTGACGTCGGAAGGCAGTTTTTCAACCCACGGATTGATCACGGGTTCGAAGGCGTAGCAGTGCGGGCAGCCGTACCAGAACAGCTCCACCACTTCGATCTTGCCAGGCACGGCAACCGGTACCGGGTTGCTCAGTTCGACGTACGGGGCGGCAGGTGCTTCGGCGGCCTGGGTCGTCACGCCGAACAGGCTGGCAGCGACGAGGGCGGCGCTGATGATCAGATTACGCATGCTTTACTCCTGGGCAAATTGGGTCGCCTCGCGCGAGCTGTTTTCAGACAGATCCTGGCGGGCATGAGTTCTGTAGTGTAACGGCAGCGGCCACAAAAAAGGGCGGCCAAAGCCACCCTTTTTATACTTCATGCAACGGATTAATCGAGCGTTAACGTGGCAGGCGCTGTCCTTCGCACGCAACGCTCGAATCACCATCGCAGGCCCGGTCTTAGTGCAGGCCCTGGATGTAGCTGGAGACCGCGGCGATGTCTTCATCGCTGAGCTTGCGAGCGATGGTGCGCATGGTCATGGCATCGCCGTCGTTGCTGCGGCCGGCTTCTTCCTTGCGGAAATCGGTCAGTTGCTTGGCGATGTATTGAGCGTGTTGGCCACCCAGATGCGGGAAACCGGCGGCTGCGTTGCCAGCGCCGTTCGGCGAGTGGCAACCGGTGCAGGCTGGCAGGCCTTTTTCCAGGTTGCCGCCACGGAACAGGGCTTCACCGCGAGCGACGATCTTCGGATCGGCGGCGCCGACGCTGCCTTTCTGGCTGGCGAAGTAGGCAGCGATGTCGGACAGATCCTGATCGCTCAGGTTGGTCAGCAGTCCGGTCATTTCCAGAACGGTGCGCTTGCCCGACTTGATGTCGTGCAACTGCTTGGTCAGGTAGCGTTCGCCCTGTCCGGCCAGTTTTGGAAAGTTTGGCGCCATGCTGTTGCCATCCGGGCCATGGCAGGCCCCGCATACGGCGGCTTTCGCCTGGCCTGCGGCGGCATCACCGGCAGCATGGGCGAAGCCTGAGATTCCCACGGTCAACAGCAGACTCACGATCAATTTGTTCATCAGCTAATCCAACTACGGCTAAGGGTTAAGAGTTATGGACCGGGTTTACTTCCGCTCATCCAGAGGATGATGGCCTGGTAATCCTCGGCACTGCAGTCCATGCACAAACCACGCGGCGGCATCGCCTTGAAACCCTGGGTCACGTGTTGCACCAGCGTCTCCATACCTTTCGCCAACCTCGGCGTCCAAGCTTCCTGATCGCCTCTTCTGGGCGCCATGGGTAGTTGGCCGGAATGACAGGCACCACAAACACGGTTGTACACTGCTTCCGGATCCTGTGTAGCCTGTGCGCTGTAAAGCGGCATCAAGACTCCGGCAGCCAGCAGCCATTTCGTCATAAAACGACCTTTTCAGGGTTGAGAGCGTTCTGCGTTCTAATGCGCAATCAAGGTCTGTCGCTCTCGTGAACTTCATCCTTCGCTGGGACAAAGCACACACAAAATCTGCGGCATTATATACTGGCGTCACTGAAACGGAAGCGACACCGCGTTCCGCGCCCAATCCCGGCGCCGCCCACATCGGAAATCCCATGCAACTCAAGAATCCCATCCTCGGTCTGTGCCAACAGTCCACGTTCATGCTCAGTGCCGCCAAAGTCGATCAGTGCCCCGACGACGAAGGCTTCGAAGTAGCGTTCGCCGGTCGTTCCAACGCCGGTAAATCCAGCGCTTTGAACACACTGACTCACGCCAGCCTGGCGCGCACCTCGAAAACCCCGGGTCGCACACAGCTGTTGAACTTCTTCAAGCTAGACGATGAACGGCGTCTGGTCGACCTGCCGGGCTACGGTTATGCAAAAGTACCGATCCCGCTCAAGCAACACTGGCAGCGTCACCTCGAGGCTTACCTCGGTGGTCGCGAGAGTTTGAAGGGTTTGATTCTGATGATGGACATCCGTCATCCAATGACCGACTTCGACCTGCTGATGCTCGATTGGGCCGTTGCGGCCGGCATGCCGATGCACATTCTGCTGACCAAGGCCGACAAGCTGACCTACGGCGCAGCCAAGAACACGCTGCTCAAGGTGCAGTCGGAAATTCGTAAGGGGTGGGGCGATCTGGTGACGATCCAGCTGTTCTCCGCCCCGAAACGCATGGGCCTGGAAGAGGCCTACACTGTGTTGGCAGGCTGGATGGAACTGGCAGACAAAGGCGCAGAAGCGGCGGCAGAGTAAGGGGATTTCAAAACTGTCTGTGGTGTTGTCAGGCAAGGCAAAAGCATCGCTAAAACGGCCGGGGTCGCGCTCGACTTTAGGCGACCTAAATGAGCATTTTTAGCGATGCTTTTAACGCAGTCTGGCGGCGCCACAGGCAGTTTTGAGGCAAAAAAAGCCCCGGACTTCATATGGGGAGGGAGAAGTTCCGGGGTTCAAGTTCCGAACCGCTAGGGCGGGGTTCAGATATCTGCCAACACTTAACACAACATAGGAGCATCGAAGGGCTTCACCAGCCATTCAGTATCTCTGAGTGGCCTGTCGCAAGATTAGTTCAGATTCTTTTCAAAAAACTTTGGAATAAGCTCAAGAGCGATCAGAACTAAGCCCCCTCCGATGCCTTTGCCGCGACGTCATGTCGCGGCAAAACCCCGTCCCAGAGGCCTCAGTGCGCCTCGTCCCAGTTGTTGCCAACCCCGACTTCCACCAGCAACGGCACGTCCAGTTTCGCCGCTTCGCTCATGTGGACGCGAATTTCGTCGCGAACCTGATCGACCAGATCCTCGCGAACCTCCAGTACCAGTTCGTCGTGCACCTGCAGGATGACTTTGGCGTCCAGCCCGGAAGCGCTCAGCCAGTTGTCCACCGCCACCATGGCTTTCTTGATGATGTCTGCTGCGGTGCCCTGCATCGGCGCGTTGATCGCCGTGCGCTCGGCGGCGGCGCGTTCCTGCGGCTTGTTGGAGTTGATGTCCGGCAGGTACAGACGGCGGCCGAAAATCGTTTCCACGAAACCTTGATCCGCTGCCTGTGCACGGGTGCGATCCATGTATTCACGAACGCCCGGGTAACGCGCGAAATAGGTGTCGATGTAGGCCTTGGCGGTTTTGGTGTCGACGCCGATGTCCTTGCCCAGTTTCTGCGCGCCCATGCCGTAGATCAGACCGAAGTTGATCGCCTTGGCGCCACGGCGCTGGTCGGACGACACTTCGTTCAGCTCGACCTTGAACACTTCGGCCGCCGTGGCGGTGTGCACGTCCAGGTTGTTGCGGAAAGCGTTCATCAGGCCTTCGTCGCGGGACAGGTGCGCCATGATCCGCAGTTCGATCTGCGAGTAGTCCGCCGCCAGCAGTTTGTAGCCTTTCGGCGCGACGAACGCCTGACGAATGCGTCGGCCTTCAGCGGTGCGCACCGGAATGTTCTGCAGGTTCGGATCGCTTGAGGACAAGCGACCGGTCGATGCCACAGCCTGATGATACGAGGTGTGGATACGCCCGGTGCGCGGGTTGATCTGCTCCGGCAGGCGATCGGTGTAGGTGCTTTTCAGCTTGCTCATGGAACGGTGTTCCATCAGCACTTTTGGCAAGCGGTGATCGTCTTCGGCCAGTTTCGCCAGCACTTCTTCGGCGGTGGACGGCTGGCCCTTGGCGGTTTTCTTCAGCACCGGCAGGCCGAGTTTTTCGTAGAGGATCACGCCGAGTTGCTTCGGCGAGCCCAGGTTGAACTCTTCACCGGCGATTTCGAACGCTTCACGCTCCAGCGCGACCATCTTGTCGCCCAGCTCGATGCTCTGTACGCCAAGCAGCGCTGCATCGACGAACGCACCCTGACGCTCAATGCGGGCCAGCACCGGCACCAGCGGGATCTCGATGTCGGTCAGCACGCTGGCCAGGCTCGGGATGGCGCTGAGTTTTTCGAACAACGTCTGGTGCAGGCGCAGGGTCACGTCGGCATCTTCGGCGGCATAGGGCCCGGCCTGTTCCAGAGCGATCTGGTCGAAGGTCAGTTGCTTGGCGCCTTTGCCGGCGATGTCCTGGAAGCTCACGGTGGTGTGATCCAGGTACTTCTGCGCCAGGCTGTCCATGTCGTGACGGGTGGCGGTGGAGTTGAGCACATAGGACTCAAGCATCGTGTCGAAGGCAATGCCGCGCACGGTGATGCCCTGGCTCTGATCGCCACCGATGGCGCAGTTGGCCAGGATGTTCATGTCGAACTTGGCGTGCTGGCCGACCTTGAGCTTGCTTGGGTCTTCCAGGATCGGCTTGAGCGCGCGCAACACGGTGTCGCGATCCAGTTGCTCCGGCACGCCGATGTAGGAGTGGGTCAGCGGGATGTAGGCCGCTTCGTTGGCCTGCACCGCGAAGGACAGACCGACCAGTTGCGCCTGTTGGGCGTCGACGCCGGTGGTTTCGGTGTCGAAGGCAAACAGCTTGGCGTTCTTCAGTTTTTCCAGCCAGACGTCGAAACGGGCCTGATCGAGGATGGTTTCGTACGCGGCTTCAGCCGGAGCGACCGGCGCTTCTTCCGCAGGTGCGCTGAACAGATCGGCGGCCGGCTCAGGGGCAGCGGCGCTGCTCAGTTCCAGACGCTTGGCGTCGCGCTCCAGATCGTTGATCCAGCTCTTGAACTCCAGCAGGGTGTAGAGCTCAAGCAGTTGGGCCGGGTCTTCCGGGCCCATTTGCAGGTCGTCGAGGCCGATGTCCAGCGGCACGTCGACCTTGATGGTCGCCAGTTGATAGGAGAGGAAGGCCATCTCCTTGTGTTCTTCGAGCTTGGCCGGCAGGGTCTTGGCGCCGCGAATCGGCAGGGTCGGCACGATATCGAGCTGCGCGTAGAGTTCGGTCAGGCCGCCGTTGACGCCGACCAGCAGGCCGGACGCGGTTTTCGGCCCGATGCCGGGAACGCCGGGGATGTTGTCGGAAGAGTCGCCCATCAGGGCCAGATAATCGATGATCTGCTCCGGAGCGACGCCGAATTTCTCCTTCACGCCCTCCACGTCCATCGAACTACCGGACATGGTGTTGACCAAGGTAATGTGGCCGTCGACCAGTTGCGCCATGTCCTTGTCGCCGGTTGAGATGATCACCGGACGGTTGGCGGCCGCACTGCTGCGGGCCAGGGTGCCGATCACGTCATCGGCCTCGACACCTTCGACGCACAGCAGCGGGAAGCCGAGGGCTTTCACGCTCTGGTGCAGTGGCTCGATCTGCACGCGCATGTCGTCGGGCATGCTCGGGCGGTTGGCCTTGTATTCGGCGTACATCTCATCGCGAAATGTCCCGCCCTTGGCGTCGAACACCACGGCGAACGGGCTGTCCGGATACTGTTTGCGCAGGCTCTTGAGCATGTTCAGCACGCCCTTGACCGCGCCGGTCGGCAGGCCTTTGGACGTGGTCAGCGGTGGCAGCGCGTGAAAGGCGCGGTACAGGTAAGACGAACCGTCCACCAGGACGAGGGGGGCTTGGCTCATGAGCAGGATCAACCTTTTCGGCGGGTCCGGCGCTAGAATAGCGGGACCGTTGACGACAAAGGGACAAGGTTATCATGCGTACGTTAAATCGCTTGCTGCTGGTCAGTTTGATTGCAACCACGCCACTGGCCGCGATCGCGGCGGATGATGCGCCGTCAGCGGAACCGGAGGTCACCATCCGTACCGAAGGTGACAAGACCATCCAGGAGTACCGGCAGAACGGTTTCCTGTACGCGATCAAGGTGACCAAGAAGGGGTTTCCGCCCTATTTTCTGGTGCGCGCGGACGGTACTGATGCAAACTTCATCCGCTCGGACCAGCCGGATATGCTGATCCCCGCGTGGAAGATTTTCGAGTGGAAGTAGTTTCTTAATTTCAACCGGCGCCGACGCGATGGCGGCGCCAGAACTGAGCAGTTTTTAACCATGTCTGTGTTCACCCCCCTGGCTCGGCCCGAGCTGGAAACCTTTCTCGCCCCTTACGGGCTCGGCCGTCTGCTCGATTTCCAGGGGATCGCCGCCGGCAGCGAAAACACCAACTTCTTCATCAGCATGGAAAAGGGCGAGTTCGTCCTGACCCTGGTCGAGCGCGGCCCGGTGCAGGAAATGCCGTTCTTCATCGACCTGCTCGACGTCCTCCACGAAGCCGACCTGCCAGTTCCCTACGCGCTGCGCACCACTGACGGCGTGGCCCTGCGCGAGCTGAAAGGCAAGCCGGCGCTGTTGCAACCGCGCCTGGCCGGCAAGCACATCAAGCAGGCCAACGCCCAACACTGCGCGCAGGTCGGTGACTTGCAGGCGCATCTGCACCTGGCAACCCAGGGCAACAACATGATCAAACGCAAGACCGATCGTGGCCTGGACTGGATGCTGGAAGAGGGCACACAGTTTCTTTCGCACCTGAGCGACGCGCCGCGCGCTCTGCTGCAAACCGCGCTGGACGAAATCACGCAACAGAAAGACAAAATTCTCGCGCTGCCGCGGGCGAACATCCACGCCGACCTGTTCCGCGACAACGCGATGTTCGAAGGCACGCACCTGACCGGGCTGATCGACTTCTACAACGCCTGCTCCGGGCCGATGCTCTACGACGTGGCGATTGCCTTGAACGACTGGTGTTCGGACGATGACGGCCTGATTGACGGCCCTCGGGCTCGGGCGTTTCTGGGTGCCTACGCGGCACTGCGCCCGTTCACTGCGGCCGAGGCCGAGTTGTGGCCGACCATGCTGCGAGTGGCGTGCGTGCGGTTCTGGCTGTCGCGGTTGATTGCGGCGGAATCGTTCGCCGGGCAAGACGTGCTGATTCACGATCCGAAGGAGTTCGAGCAGCGTCTGGCGCAACGTCAGTCGGTCAATACGCCGCTGCCTTTCGCCCTTTGAAGCAAAAACCGCAGCCTGTTGCAGGCTGCGGTTTCTTTCGGGTTACAGCGATTCCAGGCAACTCGCCAGATCATTCCCCAGCTTCTCCAGCACTTGCTCGTAACCCTGAGCCGTCGCCGGCGTGTAGCCACCCAACGCATCCAGTTCCGCCAGCTTCACCGGCAGGCCCGCCACCAGGGTTTCGGCCAAGCGTGGGCGCAACGGCGGTTCACTGAACACACAAGTCTTGCCGACTTCCTGCAAGCGCGCACGCATCGCCGCGACATGCTGGGCGCCTGGCTGCACTTCCGCCGCAACGCTGAACACGCCGGTGTGTTTCAAGCCGTAGGCCTCTTCGAAGTAGTCAAAGGCTTCGTGGAAGACGAAGTAGGGTTTGCCTTCAACGCTGGCCAGGCGCTTCTTCAAACGCTGATCCAGCGCATCGAGACGCTCGTCGAACGCTTTGGCGTTGCTCTGGTAGCGCTCGGCATTGGCCGGGTCCGCAGCGCTCAGGTCGGCGGCCATTTTGTCGGCAATAACCCGCGCGTTCACCGGCGATAGCCACAAATGCGCGTCGAGGGTGCCTGGGCGGTGATCGTGATCATGCTCGTCGGCGTCTTCGGCGTGGGAGTGGCTGTCTTCGGCGAAGCGACGCAGCTTCATGCCCGGCAGGTCCTGCACGGCGACGCTCGGCAGCGTACGACCATTCAGCACGCGAGGCAGGAAACCTTCCATGTCCGGGCCGATCCAGTACAGCAGGTCCACCGATTGCACCTTGCGCACGTCGGACGGGCGCAACGCATAGTTATGCGGCGAAGCCCCCGGTGGCAGCAGCACTTCGGGAATCGCCACGCCGTCCTGCACGGCGGCGGCAATCAATTGCAGCGGCTTGATGCTGGTGAGGACTCTGACTTCGGCCTGGGCCGAACCGATCAGCAGAAAACTGGCGACAAATGCCACAAAAACAGAAAAAAGTCGGGACACGATGACCACTCAAGGAGGCGAGAACGGGTAACATAATAACGTCTCTAACCAAACTCGTCGCCGCTCATGCCTATTACCCCGATTGCCAGCCGTCCCCACGACCACTCCCATTGCGTCCACAGCGCCCTGTCCGAGGCCGATGCCTTGTGTGCACAGAAAGGCCTGCGCCTGACCGCATTGCGTCGGCGGGTGCTGGAACTGGTCTGGCAGAGCCACAAGCCGCTGGGTGCCTACGACATTCTGGCGGTGCTCAGCGAGCAGGACGGCCGCCGCGCCGCGCCGCCGACCGTGTACCGCGCACTGGATTTCCTGCTGGAAAACGGCCTGGTTCACCGCATTTCCTCGCTGAACGCCTTTGTCGGCTGCGTTCACCCGAAACACTCGCACCAGGGCCAGTTCCTGATCTGCCGCGAGTGCCACGCGGCCATCGAGCTTGAGCAAAAAACCATCAGCGACGCGATCATCCACAGCGCCAAGGACGTCGGCTTCATCGTCGAGGCCCAGACCGTCGAAGTGGTCGGCCTCTGCTCCGGTTGCCGGGGGGCTTGATGAGCGATGCGTTGATCCGTCTGGAGCAGGTGGCTGTCCGGTTTGCCGGGCAGAACGTGCTGGACAACATTCACCTGAGCGTCGAACCGGGGCAGATCGTCACCCTGATCGGCCCCAACGGCGCCGGCAAGACCACCCTGGTACGCGCCGTGCTCGGGCTGCTGAAACCCGACAGCGGCAGTGTCTGGCGCAAGCCGAAATTGCGCATCGGCTACATGCCGCAAAAACTGCACGTCGATCCGACCTTGCCGCTGTCGGTGCTGCGCTTTCTGCGGCTGGTGCCGGGCGTCGACCGTCCGCGTGCGCTGGCGGCACTCAAGGAAGTCGGCGCCGAACACGTCATCGACAGCCCGGTGCAAAGCGTGTCCGGCGGTGAAATGCAGCGCGTGCTGCTGGCCCGGGCACTGTTGCGCGAGCCGGAACTGCTGGTGCTCGACGAGCCGGTGCAAGGTGTCGATGTGGCCGGGCAAGCCGAGCTGTACAGCCTGATCACCCGACTGCGCGACCGTCACGGTTGCGGCGTGTTGATGGTGTCCCACGACCTGCATCTGGTGATGAGCACCACCGACCAGGTGGTGTGCCTCAACCGTCACGTCTGCTGCTCCGGGCATCCCGAGCAGGTCAGTGGCGACCCGGCCTTCGTCGAGCTGTTCGGCAATCACGCGCCGAGCCTGGCGGTCTATCACCACCATCACGACCACGCCCACGACCTGCACGGTTCGGTGGTCAAAGGGCCTGTGACGGGCCAACCTCACGTTCACGGAGATAGCTGCAAGCATGGCTGATTTTCTGTTCTACGCCCTGCTTGCAGGTCTGGCGCTGGCGGTGGTCGCGGGGCCGCTGGGCTCGTTCGTGGTCTGGCGACGCATGGCCTATTTCGGCGACACCCTGTCCCACGCCGCGCTGCTCGGCGTGGCGCTGGGCTTTCTGCTGGATGTCAGCCCGACCGTTGCGGTCACCGTGGGCTGCCTGCTGCTGGCGGTGCTGCTGGTAACCCTGCAACAGCGTCAGCCACTGGCGTCCGACACGTTGTTGGGCATTCTTGCGCCGAGCACGCTCTCTCTCGGGCTGGTGGTACTAAGCTTCATGCATGAAGTGCGGATCGACCTGATGGCCTATCTGTTTGGCGATCTGTTGGCGATCAGTCCGACTGACCTTGCATGGATCCTCGGCGGCAGCGCGGCGGTGCTGGTGTTGCTGGTGACGCTGTGGCGGCCGCTGCTGGCGATCACCGTGCACGAAGAACTGGCCCGGGTCGAAGGCCTGCCGGTGGCTGGTTTGCGCATGGCGTTGATGTTGCTGATCGCGGTGGTGATCGCCGTGGCGATGAAAATCGTCGGTGTGTTGCTGATTACGTCGCTGTTGATCATCCCGGCAGCTGCGGCACAACGTCACGCCCGCTCGCCGGAGCAGATGGCACTGGGCGCGAGCCTGCTGGGCATGCTCGCCGTGTGTGGCGGGCTGGCGTTGTCCTGGTTCAAGGACACCCCGGCCGGCCCGTCAATCGTTGTGACGGCGGCCGCACTGTTTCTGCTGAGTTTTGTTCTGCCCCGTCGAGGGGTGTAGACTTGCTCGTTTTTTGCGCAAATAGAGAGTCGCAGGAATGAAGCCGTTCGCCTCCCGTTATCTGCTCCTTGTCGCATTTTCAGTGCTGCTGGGCGCCTGCCAAAGCACGCCGCCGGTGGCCGAAGCCCCCGATGCGCGGGCCACGGCCATCGCACAGCTGGAGCAAAGCCTGGCCAGCAGCGAACTGGCCACTGCCGAAGACCAATTGGCAGCCTTGCAGGCCGAAACACCCAACGATCAGTCCCTTGAGCAATACCAGCGCCAGTTGGCCGAAGCCTATCTGCGCCGCAGCCAGATCGTCCTGCAGAAGGGCGATGTGAATGCTGCCGCAACCGCTTTGGCCCGCGCCCGTGCACTGATGCCCAAGGCTCCGGCGCTGACCGGTGGCGTCAACGGCGCCATCACCGAAGCCCGCAAGGCTGAGCTGGAAAAAGCCGAAGCAGCGCTCCAGGCCGCTGAAGCCAAGCCGAAAGCCAAGGTGATCGATCCGACCGCCGAGAGCACCACGGTTGCGCTGAATATCACCGATAGCCGCAAACTTCGCCGCCAACTGGATGCGATCGCCACCGATGTGGTGAACTACGATTGCGTGGTGAGCATTCAGGCGCCGCGAACCAATGATTACCCTTGGCTGGCGACGTTGATCACCAAACGCGTGAAGAAGCTCGATCCGGATTTCGATTTGCAGATCGAGAAGCAGATCTTGCGCACAGTCCCGGCACAGATGGTTCTGAGCCCGCGCAAACCTTGAATTAACCGCAGCCTGCTGATCGCAGGCTGCGGTTTTTTTCAGGCCGGAATTGCCTTGGCTTTCGCCTCCCGATCCCAGACCCGATGCTGCCCGATCGCCGCAAAGAACGGCTTGGTCAGCGCTTTCACGTCCTTGCCTTCGATCAGCCCGGCATCCGCCTCCAGCTTCAAGACATCCAGCAACTGCTTGGCCTCGCCATGCAGCGCAATCGCCTTCAAGTGTTTGTAAGCCTCCAGCAGGTAATGCAACGCTACGCCGTCTCCGCTCAACGCCTTGACCGACGCCGCGCCACCCGGCACGAACACCGCATCGAACGCCACCGAAGGCAAACCTTCCATCGACGCATCCACCATCAGGTTTTTGCCATCGGCCGTCTTCACCGGCGCCGAGGTCGGGCCGAGCAGTTTGGCGTGGGCACCTTCTGCCGCCAAAGCCTGCTTCATCGCATCGATCGCTGCACCATCGACGCCGTTGGCCGCCAGAATCGCTACTTTTCGCGTCTTGATGTTTTCCGGCAACAGGTTGGCCTGACTCAGGGCCGGTGAGTGATCCAGCGATGTCTTGCGCACCTCCACCGTCCCTTTGGCTGGCGCCGGCAGGCCGAGATTTGCCGCCACACGCTTGGCCAGTTCCAGATCGATGTTGGCAAGAATCTCGTTCACCTCCCGCACACGAATGTGCTCCCGCTCGACCTTGCCCAGTTCGAAGCTGTAGGCCGAGATGATGTGTTCCTGCTCATGCTTGCTCATGCTCTTGAAGAACAGCCGCGCCTGGGAGAAGTGTTCGCTGAACGACTCGCTGCGCTGACGGATCTTGTTGGCGTCGATGCGCTCCGGATAACTCTCGAACCCGCCGTCCTGTGCGGCCGACGGAGTTTCTTTCGGCCAGCCGCCATCGATGGAATTCGGTTCGTAAGAGGCACGGCCCTTGTCGATCGCCGTGCGGTGCTGGGCATCGCGCTGGCCGTTGTGGAACGGTGCGACCGGGCGATTGATCGGCAGCTCATGAAAATTCGGCCCGCCGAGTCGGCTGATCTGTGTGTCGGTGTAGGAAAACAGCCGACCTTGCAGCAGCGGGTCATTGGAGAAGTCGATCCCCGGCACGATATGGCCGGGGCAGAACGCGACCTGCTCGGTTTCGGCAAAGAAGTTGTCCGGGTTGCGGTTGAGGGTCATTTTGCCCAACGGCGTGATCGGGACGATTTCCTCTGGAATCAGTTTGGTCGGGTCGAGGATGTCGAAATCGAAGTCGTGCTCGTTTTCCTCCTCGATGACTTGTACGCCAAGTTCCCATTCCGGGTAGTCCCCGGTCTCGATGGCCTCCCAGAGATCGCGTCGATGGTAGTCGGTGTCTTTACCGGCCAGCTTCTGCGCCTCGTCCCACACCAGCGAACAAGTGCCGGCGGTAGGGCGCCAGTGAAATTTGACGAAGCGTGATTTGCCTTCGGCGTTGATCAGTCGAAAGGTGTGCACGCCGAAGCCCTGCATGCTGCGCAGGCTTTTCGGAATCGCCCGGTCGGACATGGCCCAGATGACCATGTGCGCCGATTCCGGCACCAGCGACACGAAGTCCCAGAACGTGTCGTGGGCCGAGCCGCCGGTAGGTATTTCGTTGTGCGGCTCGGGTTTTACCGCGTGGACGAAGTCGGGAAACTTGATCGCGTCCTGGATGAAAAATACCGGCATGTTGTTGCCGACCAGATCGAAGTTGCCTTCGTCGGTGAAAAACTTCACGGCAAAACCACGCACGTCGCGCACGGTATCGCCGGAGCCGCGTGGCCCTTGCACCGTGGAAAAGCGTACGAAAACCGGCGTTTTCTTCCCCGGATCCCGTAGGAAACCGGCCTTGGTCAGCGCCGAATGGTTCTCGTAGGATTGAAAGAAGCCATGGGCGCCGGTGCCGCGGGCATGGACGATGCGCTCGGGAATCCGCTCATGGTCAAAGTGCGTGATCTTCTCACGCATGATGAAGTCTTCCAGCAGCGACGGCCCTCGTGGCCCGGCCTTCAGGGTGTTCTGGTTGTCCGCGACCTTCACGCCCTGATTGGTGCGCAGGGCCTGGCCGGTGGCGTCGGAGCGGAATGTCTCCAGGCTGTCGAGCTTGGCATTGGTGTTGGCGCGATCCGGGGTATCGGTCCCGGCCAGTTGGCTTTTGTCGGCGGCAGGTTTTTTGGTACTCATCAGACGTAAACTCCTCGTTTGACCCCGATTACACCGGGGCTCTTGAGTGGTTCCCGGGCACGGTACCCGGAGTTTCAAGTCGCTTAACTAGTGACTGACGAGGGTTTTTGCCGTTCCTTTTTTATGACCTTTGATCGCGTTATTGCCAAATGAAAGGTTGAATGCGGAATAAATGCTAATAACCTCTATACGGACAGGCTAAAATGCGCGCCCGGCTAACCGCTGATCCTTTTCCAACGCGCCCCACAAGGTTCGCTACGTGATCGAGTTTCAAAACGTCCATAAGACTTACCGCGTCGCCGGTAAGGACATCACCGCGCTGCATCCGACGAGTCTCTCCATCGAGAACGGTCAGGTGTTCGGCCTGATTGGCCATTCCGGTGCGGGAAAAAGTACCCTGCTGCGTCTGATCAATCGCCTGGAAGAATCCAGTGGCGGCAAGATCATTGTCGACGGCGAAGAAGTCACCGCGCTGGACGCCAACGGCCTGCGCCGTTTCCGTCAGCAAGTCGGGATGATCTTCCAGCACTTCAACCTGCTGGCGTCCAAGACCGTGGCCGACAACGTCGCGCTGCCGCTGACCCTCGCCGGTGAACTGTCCCGCGCCGAGATCGACCAGCGTGTGGCCGAGTTGCTCAAGCGCGTCGGTTTGTCCGACCACGCGAAGAAATTCCCGGCGCAGTTGTCCGGTGGCCAGAAGCAGCGCGTCGGTATTGCCCGCGCCCTGGCGACCAAGCCGAAAATCCTGCTGTGCGACGAAGCCACCAGCGCCCTCGACCCGCAGACCACTGCGTCGGTGCTGCAACTGCTGGCCGAGATCAACCGTGAGCTGAAACTGACCATCGTGCTGATCACCCACGAGATGGATGTGATCCGCCGTGTCTGCGATCAGGTGGCGGTGATGGACGCCGGCGTGATCGTCGAGCAAGGCTCGGTGGCCGAGGTGTTCCTGCATCCGAAGCACCCGACCACCAAGCGTTTCGTCCAGGAAGACGAGCAGATCGACGAAAGCGAGCAGCGCGATGACTTCGCTCACGTGCCGGGCCGCATCGTACGTCTGACCTTCCAGGGTGAAGCGACCTACGCGCCGTTGCTCGGTACCGTCGCCCGGGAAACCGGTGTGGACTACAGCATCCTGGCCGGTCGTATCGACCGCATCAAAGACATTCCTTACGGGCAATTGACCCTCGCCGTCACCGGTGGCGACATGGACGCGGCGTTCGCCCGCTTCACCGCCGCTGACGTTCACATGGAGGTGTTGCGCTAATGGCAGACCTGATGAGTTTCTTCACCAATATCGACTGGTACGAAATCTGGCTCGCCACCGGCGACACCATGATGATGCTCGGCGGTTCGCTGCTGTTCACCGTCCTGCTCGGCCTGCCGCTGGGCGTGTTGCTGTTCCTGTGCAGTCCGCGTCAGTTGCTCGAGGCCAAAGGCGTGTACGCCTTGCTGTCGCTGGTGGTGAACATCCTGCGTTCGCTGCCGTTCATTATTCTGTTGATCGTGATGATCCCGTTCACCGTGCTGATCACCGGCACCTCGCTGGGCGTGGCCGGTGCGATTCCGCCGCTGGTGGTGGGTGCAACGCCGTTCTTCGCGCGGTTGGTGGAAACCGCTCTGCGTGAAGTCGATCGCGGCATCATCGAAGCGACCCAGTCGATGGGCGCAACCACTCGGCAGATCATCATGAACGCCTTGCTGCCGGAGGCCCGTCCGGGCATCTTCGCGGCGATTACGGTGACGGCGATTACACTGGTTTCCTACACCGCAATGGCGGGTGTGGTCGGCGCCGGTGGCCTGGGTGACCTGGCGATTCGTTTCGGCTACCAGCGTTTCCAGACCGACGTGATGATCGTCACCGTGGTGTTGCTGCTGATTCTGGTGCAAGTGCTGCAAATGGCGGGCGACCGACTGGTCGTTCACTTTTCGCGCAAATAACCGGTTTTGTAATGACATGAGCCGGCCATTCGCTGGCAGGCGCCAGACGGGCGCCGTAAAAAGGAGTTAGCTGAATGAAAAAACTGATCGTTGCCCTGGCTGCCGTTGCAGCGTTCTCGGCCCACGCCGACGAAACCCTGACCGTTGCGGCCACCCCGGTGCCGCACGCGGAAATCCTCGAATTCGTGAAGCCGGTTCTGGCCAAAGAAGGCGTGGATCTGAAGGTCAAGGTCTTCACTGACTACATCCAGCCGAACGTGCAGGTGGCCGAGAAGCGTCTGGACGCCAACTTCTTCCAGCACCAGCCGTACCTCGATGAGTTCAACAAGGCCAAGGGCACCAGCCTGGTCGCCGTGACCGGCGTGCACCTGGAGCCGCTGGGCGCTTACTCCAGCAAGATCAAGAAGCTCGACGAGCTGCCAAGCGGCGCCAACGTGGTCATCCCGAACGACGCCACCAACGGCGGCCGTGCGCTGTTGCTGCTGGCCAAGGCTGGCGTGATCACCCTGAAGGATCCGACCAACATCCTGTCGACCGTCAAGGACATCGCGCAGAATCCAAAGGACCTGAAAATCCGTGAACTGGAAGCCGCGACCATCCCGCGCGTGCTGACCCAGGTGGACCTGGCGCTGATCAACACCAACTACGCGCTGGAAGCCAAACTCGATCCGTCCAAGGACGCGCTGATCATCGAAGGCAGCGACTCGCCTTACGTGAACATCCTGGTGTCCCGCGCGGACAACAAGGACAGCGACGCCATGAAGAAACTGGCCGCTGCGTTGCACAGCCCGGAGGTGAAGAAATTCATTACCGAGAAGTACAAAGGTGCGGTGTTGCCGGCGTTTTAATCTGATCGTGCCCATGCTCTGCGTGGGCATGCATCCCCGGACGCTCCGCGTCCGCTGGGACGCAGAGCGTCCCGTGCTGCATTCCCACGCAGAGCGTGGGAACGATCAAAACGAAAAGGGGACGCCAGTGGCGTCCCCTTTTTTTGCGCGTTCATTTTTACTTGCGGTTCAGCATCACCGGCAACTGCGCGACCAGTTTGGCGTTGTTCAACGGCGCCCGAATGAACCCGCGCTGCGTTCCGTCCGGCCCGATCACCGCAAGGTTTCCGCTGTGATCCACCGTGTAGTTCGGCTTGCTGGTGTCCGCCGGAATGAACGGAATGCTCACCGCGTTCGCCACCTTTTGCAGCTCCTCGATCGACTTCGGCGTCAGGCCGATGAACTGCGGGTCGAAGTAGCCCAGGTACTGCTTCAACTGCGCAGGGTTGTCGCGGTTCGGGTCAACGCTGACCAGCACGATCTGCAACTTGTCCACAGCATCCTTCGGCAGTTCGCTCTTGATCTGGCGCAGTTGGGCGAGGGTGGTCGGGCAGATGTCCGGGCAGAAGGTATAGCCGAAGAAAAGCAGGCTCCACTTGCCCTTGAGCTCGTTGACCGTGACCGGTTGGCCGTCCTGATTAGTCATCGTCACGTCCGGCAGGTTGCGACTTTGCGGCAGCAGGATGATGCCGGCATCGATCAGCGCAGTCGGGTCGCCCTGGCCCTTGCCGCTCAGCACTTTGTTGACGGTCAGGCCGAGGATCAGCGCGATCACGGCCACGAGGATGAAGACGGTTTTCTGGGTTCGAGTCATAGGTTCAACAGTAAGTAGTGGTCTACGAGCAGGGCGATGAACAGCAGAAACAAGTACCAGATAGAGTACTTGAAGGTGTTGATCGCCGCGTGCGGCCGAGTGCCACGGTACAGCACCACGGCCCATTGCAGAAACCTCGCGCCCAGGCAGAGGGCGCAGATCAGGTACAGCGCGCCGCTCATGTGGATCACGTATGGCAACAGGCTGACCGCCAGCAGGGCGAAGGTGTACAGCAGAATGTGCACCTTGGTGTAGTGCTCGCCATGGGTGACCGGCAGCATCGGAATGTCGGCCTTGGCGTATTCCTCTTTGCGGTGGATCGCCAGCGCCCAGAAGTGCGGCGGAGTCCAGGCGAAGATGATCAGCACCAGCAGCAACGGTTCGGCGCTGACGTGGCCGGTGGCGGCGGTCCAGCCGAGCAGTGGCGGGGCGGCCCCAGCGAGGCCGCCGATAACGATGTTCTGCGGCGTCGCGCGTTTGAGGAAACCGGTGTAGATCACCGCGTAGCCGAGCAGCGAGGCCAGGGTCAGCCACGCGGTCAGCGGATTGGTGAAGGTCAGCAGCAAGGCCTGGCCGAGCAGCGCCAGCACCAGTGCAAAGGTCAGCGCTGCCGTGGGCGAAACCCGGCCCTCGGCCAGCGGCCGTTTGTGGGTGCGCGCCATGACGGCGTCGATGCGCCGATCCACCACGTGATTGACCGCCGCCGCACCACCGGCACACAGCGCGATCCCCAGGTTGCCGAACACCAGCACCGTCCACGGCACGCCAGCGCGGGTCGCGAGGAACATGCCGACCAGCGAGGTGATCAGCATCAGCACCACAACTTTCGGTTTGGTCAGCTCCAGGTAATCTCGCCACAACGCCTGCGCGGGACGTTCGCCGATCAGAATCGCCATGGCGTCTCTCCTTTTATCGTGATGGGCGCCGCCGACTGTTTACGCGGGCTCAGGTGCCAGCGCGCAAGCATCGGTTGCTTGACCCGAACCAGACTGGTTCGCGCGTGATAGTTGACCAGCACCATGGTCAGCAGCAGTGCTGCGCCGCCGGCGTTGTGCGCCACGGCCACCGGCAGCGGCAGGTGAAACAGCACGTTGCTGATGCCGAGGGTGATCTGCGCGCCGAGGGCGATCAGCACCAGCCCGGCCAGCCGCGTCATGCCCACGACTTTCAGTTGCCAGGCCAGACCGAGCAGGACAATCGTCACCAGCAGGGCGCCGATGCGGTGGGTCAGGTGAATCGCCGTGCGCGCATCGCTGTCGAGTTGCCCGCCGAGGTAATTGGGGCCGATGTGCTGGGTCAGGTGAAAGCCGTTGGCGAAGTCCGCCGGCGGCAGCCACTGGCCGTGGCAGGTCGGGAAGTCGATGCAGGCCACTGCCGCATAGTTGGAACTGACCCAGCCGCCGAGGGCGATCTGGCCGATCACCAATAGCAATCCGGCGGTGGCCCAATATTGCAGGCGCTTGGGTACGGTCAGTGCCGGCAACACGCCGGACAGTCTCAATGTCAGCAGAAACAGCAGGCTCAAGGTCGCGAAGCCTCCAAGCAAATGCCCGGTCACCACTTGCGGCCAGAGCTTGAGCGTCACCGTCCACATGCCGAACGCGGCCTGGGCGAACACCACCGCTAGCAGAAACAGCGGCAGCTTCAGCGGTTGCCCCGGATGACGGCGGTTAACCCAAGCGCGACCGGCCAGAATCGAGATCAACATGCCGAGGGTGCCGGCGAAGTAACGGTGGATCATCTCGTTCCAGCCTTTGTGCGCCTCCACGGGCGAGTCGGGGTAATGCAGTTCGGCATGGGCCAGTTGGGCTTCGCTTTTCGGCACGCTGATAAACCCGTAGCAGCCGGGCCAGTCCGGGCAGCCGAGACCGGCGTGAGTCAGGCGGGTGTAGGCGCCGAGCAGCACCACGATCAGTGCGAGCAGGGTGGCAAACAGCGCGAGGCGAAATCCAGGTTTGGCCATGACGATGCCCTTATCCGATGTTCGACAGTTTCAGCAGGTGGCGCAGGTCGTTGAGCAGATCCTTGCCCTTGACGCTCGGGTCGTAGCGCAGCACGAGATTGCCGTGGGGATCGATGATCCACAGCTGTGGCGTGGTTTTGTCGCCGGTGGCTTTGCTGAACGCGGCGCTATCCAGTGGGTAACGTTGCAGCTGTGGATATTCGCGGCTCAGCTTGGCTTCGTAGTCGGCCGTCAGCGGTTGCGCGGCAGCGAGGGCATGGCTGGCGCGACCGGCATCGCGGCCGAGGCCGATCTGGATCTGCCGCGCCAGGTACACCAGTTGCTGGCAATCCACCGCGCAGTCTTTCGGCGCGGTCACCAGCATCTGCCAGCGTTCTTCGTCAGCCGTCACCCCGAGGTCGGCGCGGCTCTGGCCGTTGCCGATCAGCTCGCCGTGATAACTGCGACCGTCCGGCACCCAGAACTGCAACTTGTACATGCCGGTGGCGAGGATCATCGGGCCGATCACGCCGAGCAGGATCAGCAGCAGTTGAATGCGGCCGCGACGGCGACTGGCCGGGGCTTTTGCTTCAGACATGCTGGATGGATTCATGGCCGCTCCCATGGTGTTTCTCCTTTGCGTTGTGCCAGCCGAGATAGAGGTAGAGACCGAACAGGGCGGTGGCCATGGCGAACCACTGCACGGCGTAACCGAGGTGTTTTTCCGGGCCCATGGCAACCACTGGCCAGTCGGCCTGATAGCTGGCGGGGCCGGGTTCTGCGCGCAGTTCGTAAGCGAAGCCGTCGCGCTCAAGGGTTTTCCACAGTTTGGCCGGTTCGACGGCGGTGATCGTCTGCGGCCAAGTACTGCTGACCGGGTCGGCGTGCAACTGGAAGGTCGCGCCGGGGGCGACGTACACCCAGGCATCGACATTCACGGCATCGGCCGGTGTCTTGAATTGCGGGGTAACGCGCCGGTCCGGCCACGGCAGCCAGCCGCGATTGACCAGCAGCCACAGACCGGTGCGCTGATCCTGAAATGGTTGCAGCAGCTCGACGCCGACCTTGCCGTCACGCTGACGGTTGTCCAGCAGCAGGCTGTGGGCGGCATCGAATTGGCCGTGCAGATGCACCCGGCGGAAGGCCGGATCGGTGCTGTGCACCAGCTCGGTGCTGGCCATCGGTTCGGCGGCGCGGCGTTCGGCGTAGCTGGCGAGCAGGGCGGTTTTCTCCGCACC
Source organism: Pseudomonas sp. GW821-FHT02C04 (assembly GCF_059421845.1). NCBI lineage: Bacteria > Pseudomonadati > Pseudomonadota > Gammaproteobacteria > Pseudomonadales > Pseudomonadaceae > Pseudomonas > Pseudomonas sp. GW821-FHT02C04. Next base: position 764,295 of record NZ_JBWKVT010000002.1, read on the forward strand.
CCGGCCCAGCTGCCAGAAGCCCAGCGAAATCAGCAGCGGCAGCAGCAAGGCGACCACCAGCGTCGGCACGACGCCCGGCCGAAAGCGCTTCATGGCCGCGCCAGAAAAGCAGTGAATGCGACCGCTATACTTGATTGCATCGCCTGTACCCCCGGAGTCTTCCCATGCTCAAAGCAGCTATCGTCCTGATGCTGATTGCCACGGTGATCAGCCTGTTCAGCGGCCTGTTTTTCCTGGTCAAGGACGACAGCAGCTCGAATCGCCTGGTCATCGCCTTGAGTGTTCGGGTGGCATTGGCCGCTTGCACCGTCGGCTTGATTGCCTGGGGTTTCTACAGCGGCCAACTGGTGTCGCACGCGCCTTGGTAGCTCTGTCCTTCAGAGCACGTAAACGAAGATGAACAAGCCGATCCATACCACATCGACGAAGTGCCAGTACCAGCTCGCGGCTTCGAAGCCGAACTGGTGCTCGTTGTCGAAGTGGCCGCGCAGGATCCGCATCAGCATCACGAACAGAATGATCGTGCCGATGGTCACGTGGGCGCCGTGGAACCCGGTGAGCATGAAGAACGTCGCGCCGTAGATGCCGGAACCGAGGGTCAGGCCCAGCTCGTGATAGGCGTGCATGTACTCCTCGGCCTGCAAGGCGAGGAAGCCGCAACCCAGCAGCACGGTGATCAACAGCCACAGCTTCAGCGCACCGCGATGACCTTTCTTCAGGGCATGGTGGGCGATGGTGATGGTCACGCTGGAGCTCACCAGCAGGATGGTGTTGATCAGCGGCAGGCCCCACGGGCTGATGACTTCCTTGGGCGGCGGGAACATTTTCGGATCCGGCGTGTGCAATAGCGGCCAGGTGAACTGGAAGTTCGGCCAGAGCATGTGGGCGATGCCTTTGGTACCTTCGCCGCCCAACGCCGGACCGGAAATGTGCCGCACATAGAACAGCGCGCCGAAGAAGGCGATGAAGAACATCACCTCGGAGAAGATGAACCAGCTCATGCCCCAGCGGAACGAGCGGTCCAGCTGCGGGCTGTACAACCCCGCGCGGCTTTCCTTGATCACTGTGCCGAACCAGCCGAACAGCATGTACGCCAGCAACAGGCCACCGACGAAAAAGATCAGCGGGCCGTGGGATTCCGGGCGCGCTGCCTTCAGATCGTTGAACCAGGTCGCCAGGCCGTACACCGTGGTGACCATGCCGATGGTCGCGACGATCGGCCATTTGCTCTGGGCCGGGACGTAATAGTGCTCATGAGTTGCCATTTATTGTTCTCCTTATCGGGCACGCTTAACCGCCAGTGTTTGCAGCCACCGGAGGATGTCGGGCGGTGATATCGAACAGCGTGTAGGACAGCGTCAGGTGCTTCACGTCCTTGGGCATGTCGCGGTCAACGATGAAACGCACCGGCATCTCGATCTGCTGACCGGGCTGCAGCACCTGCTGGGTAAAGCAAAAGCATTCGGTCTTGTGGAAATACGCCGCCGCTTCGCTCGGGGCGATGCTCGGTACGGCCTGGGCGCTCATCGGTTTATCGGTAGGATTGCGCGCGATGAAGATCATCTCGTTGACCGCGCCGGGATTGGCCGTCAGTTCGTCATGTTTGGGATAGAAATCCCAAGGCATGTCGACATTGTTGGTCGACAGGAACTGCACCCGCACCTGCCGGGACTTGTCCACAACCTGCTCGCCTTCGTACTGCCCGGCAGTCTTGCCGTTGATGCCGAAGGCCTTGCACATCACGTCGTAGATCGGCACCAGGGCAAAACCGAAGACAAACATCGCCACCACCACGCCGAGCAGTCGGGTCACCAGTTTCTTCAGCGATATCGAGTCAGCCATGGCGGCGGCCCTCAAGGGCTACGGGTTTCATTTCACTTCCGGCGGCGTGGTGAAGGTGTGATACGGCGCCGGCGACGGCACGCTCCACTCCAGACCTTCGGCGCCATCCCACGGTTTGGCCGGTGCCGGCTCGCCACCACGGATGGTCTTGATCACGATGAACAGGAAGAAGATCTGCGTGGCGCCGAACATGAACGCGCCGATCGACGAGACCATGTTGAAGTCGGCGAACTGCAGGTTGTAGTCCGGAATCCGCCGTGGCATCCCCGCCAGTCCCACGAAGTGCATCGGGAAGAAGGTCATGTTCATGCCGACGAAGGACAGCCAGAAGTGCAGCTTGCCCAGGGTCTCGTCGTACATGTGGCCGGTCCATTTCGGCAGCCAGTAGTAGGCCGAGGCGAAGATCCCGAAGATCGCCCCCGGCACCAGCACGTAGTGGAAGTGCGCGACCACGAAGTAGGTGTCCTGGTACTGGAAGTCCGCCGGGGCGATGGCCAGCATCAGCCCGGAGAAACCGCCGATGGAGAACAGGATCACGAACGCCACGGCAAACAGCATCGGCGTCTCGAAGGTCAGCGAGCCTTGCCACATCGTGCTGGCCCAGTTGAACACCTTCACCCCGGTCGGCACCGCGATGAGCATCGTCGCGTACATGAAGAACAACTCGCCCACCAGTGGAATGCCCACCACGAACATGTGGTGAGCCCAGACGATGAACGACAGGAACGCGATGCTCGCCGTGGCGTAGACCATCGAGGTGTAGCCGAACAGCGGCTTGCGCGAGAAGGTCGGGATGATCTGGCTGACGGCGCCGAAGGCCGGCAGGATCATGATGTACACCTCGGGGTGGCCGAAGAACCAGAACACGTGCTGGAACAGCACCGGGTCACCGCCACCGGCGGCACTGAAGAAACTGGTGCCGAAGTGGATGTCCATCAGCATCATCGTCACGCACCCGGCCAGCACCGGCATCACTGCGATCAGCAGGAACGCGGTGATCAGCCAGGTCCAGACGAACAGCGGCATTTTCATCAGCGTCATGCCGGGGGCGCGCAGGTTGAGGATGGTGGCGATCACGTTGATCGCGCCCATGATCGAACTGATCCCCATCAAGTGGATGGCGAAAATGAAGTAGGTCACGCTTTCCGGTGCATAGGTGGTGGACAGCGGCGCGTAGAACGTCCAGCCGAAGTTCGGCCCGCCACCGGCGGTGAACAGAGTCGAGACCAGCAGCAGGAACGCCGCCGGCAGCAGCCAGAAGCTGAAGTTGTTCATCCGTGGCAGGGCCATGTCCGGCGCGCCGATCATCAACGGGATCATCCAGTTGGCGAGGCCGACGAACGCCGGCATCACCGCACCGAACACCATCACCAGCCCGTGCATGGTGGTCATCTGGTTGAAGAACGCAGGCTCGACGATTTGCAGACCGGGCTGGAACAGCTCGGCACGGATCACCATGGCGAACGAGCCGCCAAGCAGGAACATGCAGAACGCGAACCACAGGTACAACGTGCCGATGTCCTTGTGGTTGGTGGTCAGCACCCAGCGCATCAGGCCTTTGGCGGGGCCGTGGGCGTGGTCGGCATGACCGTGGTCATCGATGACAGCGCTCATGGCCGGTCTCCTTCAAGTGAGTGGACTGGGCAGGCCGGGGCGCCTTGCCCCGACCGGTTCACGAAGTACGCAATAGACCGGCTCATTTGCTTTCCGCCTGTTTCAGCTCCAGCACTTCTTTTGGCGTGACCATGTCGCCCTTGTTGTTGCCCCAGGCGTTACGTTCGTAGGTCACGACCGCTGCGATATCGACTTCCGAGAGTTGCTTGCCGAACGCCGCCATGGCAGTGCCCGGTTTGCCGAAGTACACGCGGTGCAGGTGATCGGCTTTCGGCCCGGTGGCAATCGGCGAGCCCTTGAGCGCCGGGAACATCGGCGGCAGGCCCTGGCCTTCGGCCTGGTGACAGGCTACGCAGGTGGTGTGGTAGATCTTGTCGCCGCGCTCCTTGAGCTCGTCGAGGGTCCATTCCTTGCTCGTCAGCTCTTTGAGCTGCGCAGCCTCGGCCTTGCGATCGGCGAGCCATTTTTCGTAGTCCGCTTTCTCTTTGACCTCGACCACGATCGGCATGAAACCGTGATCCTTGCCGCACAGTTCGGCGCACTGGCCACGGTAGAGGCCGGGCTTGTCGATGCGGGTCCAGGCTTCGTTGACGAACCCCGGGATCGCATCGCGCTTGACCGCAAAGGCCGGCACCCACCAGGAGTGGATCACGTCGGCAGAGGTCACGAGGAAGCGCACCTTGGCGCCGGTCGGCAGCACCAGCGGCTTGTCGACCTCGAGCAGGTAATGCTCGCCCTTGGCTTCCTTGTTGTGGATCTGCTCGGCGGGCGTGGCCAGGTTGCTGAAGAACTCGACGTCCTGGCCCAGGTATTTGTAGTGCCACTTCCACTGATAGCCGGTGATCTGGATATCGATATCCGGCTCACTGGTGTCGTACATGCGGATCAGGGTGGCGGTCGCCGGAACGGCCATCGCCACCAGAATCAGCAGCGGGACGACGGTCCAGAGAATTTCGACGGTGGTGCTTTCGTGGAATTTTGCGGCGACCTGCCCGGTAGAACGGCGGTGCACCATCATCGACCAGAACATGGCGCCGAAGACGATGATCCCGATCACCACACAGATCCAGAAAATGGTCATGTGCAGGTCGAATACTGCGTGACTGATTTCAGTCGCTCCAGGCGCCATATTCACAGTCCAGGCCGCGTTGGCCTGGCTGAAAATCGACCACAACAGGAGGCCCATCCAGACGTGTGGATGTCGCATCATTGCGGGTTCCCCTTATCGTTCTTGTTATCCCGCCGGCTTTCGCCTGCGGCAAGGGAGCGGCTGCATCAGACTACGAACTTGAATCGCCGGGCCTTGCTGCGGGTGCAGTCGGGCGTCATCAGCTAACTCCATTCAATGGCGAGTATAGACAGCGGCTGAAAAATGCAATGCGCGGACGTCAATCGAGTGAAACAGCTGGCACTTGCGTTCCGGGGCACGAATGGAGAAGGATGCAGACGAGTGGTGGCAAACCGATATAACGCAGGTGTATCAAGGATGAAATAATTATGACAAATGCGTCTTAGCATTTTTCGTAAGCCAGCTAAGTTATGTCTTCCCTATTTCATTGCCTTGTTTCCTGGAGTTTTCATGAACACCGCCGCATTGCGCGAGCAGATCCACATAGCCCGACAACACGAGATTGAAACCGGAAAGCTGACCCGTCAGCTGGAAGCCCAACTGCAACACCTGCACCCGGCGATCCAGTTGCCGGAAACCGACGCCAATGGCGTGCTGACGCGTTTTGTCGCCGCCTACATCGATGAAGTGCCAGACCTGCTGGATGCAGCCAATGAAGTCGCCAGGGAAGCGGGAATCGAGTCACAGATCAAACCGGTGCTGAAAATCGCCGAACAGTACTTTCTCCAGCCGCCGGTCGGCCTGGACAGTCTGCTGGACGAAGCCTATCTGGCGCACCGTTTTGTCGAAGAGGTCAACGACCTGTACATCAAGCATTTCGGCCAGCCACTGATCCCCTTGGACATGACGGTCGCCAATCTGATTGCTCACCAGCTGCTCGGTGAGGAATTTGCCAATCAACTCGACGAAGTGGTGCACCACGCGGTGGACAGCATGCTCGACGACGACAGCTTTGCGCTGGAGTCGGTGGAAGCCTACCGCGAGAAACTCAGCAGCCCGGACACCGGTGCGGCGTGGAAACGCTGGCCGTGCATGAGCCGCCGTCTGGGCGTGGGCCTGGAACTGGATCAGCCTGCGGCTTGATCTCTGCGCAAACGATTGGGGGAACAGATCGCTCTGTTCCCCCAAGTTTTTCAGCCTGCCGCACCGATGCCGGTAGTGGTGCGGATCCGTCCCTCAAGCCTGCGCTTCAATCCCCGCGACTCGATCAACAGCTTCGAACCCTTGGCCGCATTGGCCCGTCCCCACTCCTCCAGCAATTCCAGACACGAATGGTCGATGTAGCTCAGATTGTTGAGCGGCACATGCACCGTCGTGCCCGGCGGAATGCTGCCCAGCACCTGAGTCAGCGCCGGCACCTTGAGAAACGTCGCCGCGCCCACCAGACGCAATTCCATTTCCCCATCCTGCGGCAGATCGATCAGGCTGATCTTCAGCCGTGAAGCCTTGAACGCCAGTTTCACCAGGGTCAGGCCGAAACCGATCAGCACGCCGGTCAACAGGTCGGTGAAGATGATCGCCAGCGCCGTGGCGGCGTAGGTGAACATCGGCATCCGGCCATACCGCCCCAGGCCACGAAAGGCTTTCAGATCCACCAGTTTGAAACCGGTGTAGACCAGCACCCCGGCCAGGCTCGCCACCGGAATGCTTTGCAGCACACTCGACAGCAACAGCACGAAGGCCAGCAGCCACAGGCCATGGAAAATCGTCGAGTAACGCGTGGTGGCGCCGGCCTGGACGTTGGCCGAGCTGCGCACGATTACCCCGGTCATCGGCAGTGCGCCGACCAGCCCGCAGAGCATGTTGCCGACCCCTTGTGCCGACAGTTCACGATCGAAGTCCGAACGCGGGCCGCTGTGCATGCGATCCACCGCCGCGGCGGACAGCAGGGTTTCGGCACTGGCGATGAAGGCGACGGCAAACGCGGCGATGAGCAGGGTCGGGTCGGCCAGGCTCAGCAGATCCGCCGGTTTCAGCCAGTCGATGGCTTCGGCCAGATTCGCCGGTACTTCAACCCGCTTCACTTGCAGCGCCAGCAACAGGCAGGCGCCGGTTGCCAACCCGACACCGAGCAGCGCGCCCGGAATGAAGCGCAGTGAATGCGGACGGAATTTCTCCCACAGCCACATCACGGCGATGGTCGACAGCCCGAGCAACCCAGCCTGCCATCCAAACGACGGCAAGGCCTGCGCCACTGCGCCGGGGAACGCTGTCAGGTTGTCCAGACCCGAGGGTTTCGGTGCGGCATCCAGCATCACATGCACCTGTGAGAGCACGATCAGCACGCCGATCCCGGCGAGCATCCCATAGACCACCGCTGGCGCCGTGACCCGAAACCAGCAACCGAGCTTCAGGCGCCCGGCCACCAGTTGCAGCAAACCCGCCAACAACAGGATCGGCCCGAGCATCTCGATACCATGCTGGCGCACCAGCTCGAACACCAACACCGCCAGACCCGCCGCCGGCCCGCTTACCTGCAACGGCGAACCCGCCAGCCAGCCCACCACCAGTCCACCGATGATCCCGGTGATCAGGCCTTTGGCCGGTGGCAGCCCGGAAGCAATCGCAATGCCCATGCACAGCGGCAGGGCGACCAGAAACACCACCACCGAAGCGAGCAGCTCCCGTGGCAACACAGCTTTCAATTGAGCCGCACGCATGATGACTCTCCCGAAGTTTTCTTCAGGCGTGGCGAAGCCTGGTCGCTGAAACAGCGACCGGCGTCAGACCACACGGATTTTTAGGAGGATTTAGAAGCGCGCTTTGGGCGTCGCCACCGGAATCGGATGGCTGCCGTCGAGCGGCAGGAAGCGTCCCTGATCCGCGTCGTAAGCTTTGATTTCGCTGGTTTCGATGTTGTAGACCCAGCCATGGATGAACAGATGACCGTTCGCCATGCGCGAGGCTACCGAAGGATGGGTACGCAAGTGCTGCAGTTGGGCGATGACGTTTTCCTCGGTGAGGATCGGCATGCTTTCTTTTTCGTCGGTGCAGTTGCAGTTGTCATGCACCATGGTTTTTGCGACTTCGGCGTGGCGCAGCCAGGCTTTGACCGTCGGCATCTTTTCCAGGCTGTCCGGATTGAGCACTGCGCGCATGGCGCCGCAATCGGAGTGGCCGCAAATGATGATGTGTTGCACGCCGAGCGCCAGTACCGCGTATTCGATGGCGGTGGAAACGCCACCGTTCATCTGGCCGTAGGGTGGAACGACGTTGCCGACGTTACGGGTCACGAACAGATCGCCAGGGGAACTCTGGGTGATCAGTTCAGGAACGATGCGCGAGTCGGCGCAAGTGATGAACATCGCCCGTGGCGACTGGGCCGTGGCGAGTTTCTTGAAGAGTTCTTCCTGTTGCGGAAAGACCTCATGATGAAAATGCAAAAAGCCGTCAACGATATGTCGCAGCGCTGCATCGGCGGATTCCGCCCCAGGGACGGCTTGCGCCGACGCAGCCAACGGCTGTTTATCCTTGTCACTCATGATTCATCCTCTTTGGCGGATTCGGGGAGTCGTTCCCGTGTATTCCGGTATGAAGCCAGTGGCTGTTTAAAAACATCCGGGTCATCCCGACCCGTCAGTCACTCGATGAACAAGGTAACCGCCGAAACTTAACTCAAACTGAATCAAGCGCTCTAGAACGTGTGTTCCAGGTCACAAAAAACGTGACCAGCGTAACCGGGCAAGCAATTCCCTCCACTCAACCATAGGCCAATTGTCCCTAAATCAGCGCCATCTGGCGACCCGGCGGACAAAAGGCTGTGCAATCCAGATTGAAACCTTCACGGTGATTGAGTCCCAGGCGTTTCAACGCCTTGGCGAAGCGTTGCGCGAGCAGGTCGGCGAACGGCCCTTCACCGCGCATTCGTGCGCCAAAACGGCTGTCGTACAGCTCGCCGCCACGGCTCTGGCGAATCAGGCTCAACACATGGGTGGCACGTTGCGGGTAATGCGCTTCGAGCCATTCCTCGAACAGCGGCGCCACTTCCAGTGGCAGGCGCAGCATCATGTACGCGGCGCTCTGGGCTCCGGCTGCGTGGGCTTCGGTCAGCAGGCTTTCGATTTCGCTGTCGTTGATCATCGGAATCATCGGCGAGCACAGTACGCCGACCGGGATACCCGCTTCGCGCATCACCCGGATCGCCCGCAACCGGGCCTTGGGCGCGGCGGCCCGGGGTTCGAGAATGCGTTTGAGCTCATCGTCCAGGGTGGTGAGGCTGATCATCACCGCCACCAGCCGTTGCTGCGCCAGTTCGGTGAGCAGATCGAGGTCACGCAGGATCAGCGAGCCCTTGGTGACGATGGTCACCGGGTGCCGGTAGCGCAGTAATACTTCGAGGGTCTGGCGAGTGATTCTGTGTTCGCGTTCGATAGGCTGATACGGGTCGGTATTGGAGCCCAGGTTGATCGGCGCGCATTGATAGCCTTTTTTCCCCAGCTGTTCTTCCAGCACCTGGGCGGCGTTGGTCTTGGCGATCAGCTTCGTTTCAAAATCCAGCCCCGGCGACATGTCCCAATAGGCGTGGCTCGGTCGTGCGTAGCAATAGATGCAGCCATGCTCGCAGCCGCGATAGGGATTGATCGAACGATCGAAGGGCAGGTCCGGCGAGGTGTTGCGGGTGATGATGGTTTTCGCCGTCTCGAAGCTGACTTCGGTGCCCTGGGTCAGTGGCACTTCCTGATACCAGCCATCGTCCTCCGCCACCGAACGGCTCGGCGCGAAGCGGTTGTGCGGATTGGTGGCGGTGCCGCGACCGCGCGGGGGCAAGGGGCTGGACATCACGGGTTTCCTTTATCTGTACATGCATACAGTATCCGTAAGGTGCCGGATGATCCACTACCGTTCGGCCGTCCACCAATAAATCGAGCGGTTAGTTATAAGTTTATTTAGATGTAAAGTTGTAGTTGTGCAAATTAAAGAAACATAAGTTGGCTGTTCGTTTGCTGTTCAAGTTCGTAGTATTCACTCCGCTTCACAACACTTGATTATATAAAAGACAAAAGGAATTGATGATGTCGTTTTTTAATTCGCGCGGTATTTTTCTGCAAATGATGCAGCCCGGCCCATCGGAGCCCAATACCCTGGTTTCCATGGAACTTGCGCGTAAAGAGTTGGGCTGGGATGCCGAAGCCGGCGTACAGACTGAAATGCTGGTGGACCCGATTTTTGTTACCGCGACCTCCAGGGATGGCGGGCATACCTTCAGCATTGGCCGTTTGGAGCACGATGTGGATCGCGACGGTGAAATCGGTGAGCAGGACCGAGCCAAGCTGGTTGCCCTGGCCAAAGCCTATGCCAGTATTACCAATCCGTAACAGCGATTGAATGAATAACCCCTGCATGATTGATCATGCAGGGGTTATTGTGCTTAGTTGTGGCTGGTTACTTGTCCAAGATCACCGGCTGATGTTGTGGTCATATCATCTGTCCGTAACTTGGCAACATCTTTCGCAGTGACAGGGGATGCCTTGTTACCCCAACTTCCACGAATAAAGCTCACGACATCCGCCACTTCCTGATCCGACAGTCGCCAGGCGAAGCCGGGCATGGTGAAGGTGGACGGTGCGGTGTGCGTCGCAGGCAGGGTGCCGCCCTTGAGCACGATGTGGATCAGCGACGTCGGGTCTTCCGATTGCAACACCGGGTTGCCCGCCAGCGCCGGGAACACCCGGGTGTAGCCGTGGCCATCGGTGCGGTGGCAGGCGGCGCAGTTGTCGATGTACACCGCCGCACCACGCTGACTGTCATCACCGTTCCATAGAGCCTTGGCGGCTTTCTCGTCGTACTGATGTGGCTGGTCGGCAGGATCATTGGCCGGCAGCGACTTCAGGTATCGGGCGATCGCGGTCAGGTCGGCGTCGGTCATGTACTGCATGCTGTGGGTGACCACGTCGCTCATGCCGCCGAATACTGCGCTGCGGTCGCTGCGCCCGGTCTTGAGGAACTGCACCAGTTGCTCCTCGCTCCAGCCGCCGAGGCCATCCTTGTGGTCGCCGCGCAGGCTCTTGGCGATCCAGCCTTCCAGCGGCGCACTGCCTGACAGAAAACTGCTGCCTTCGGCCGCGCTCAGGGATTTTTCCTGCATGGTCAGGGCCCGTGGCGTATGGCAGGCGCCGCAATGTCCGAGGCCTTCCACCAGATACGCCCCACGGCTGACGACGGCATCGTCCGACGCAGGTTTGTAGTCCTCGACCTTCGGCGCGAACAGCCAGCGCCAGCCCATCAGCGGCCAGCGCATGCTCAATGGCCACGGGATGTCGCTGGCCTTGTTCTCCTGCGCCACCGGTTCAACGCCGTGCATGAAGTAGGCGTACAGCGCCTGCATATCATCCCGACTGACACGGGCGTAGGACGGGTACGGCATCGCCGGGTACAAGGTACTGCCGTTTTTGGCGACGCCATGACGTACGGCCTGGTCGAACTCCTCGAAGCTGTAGCCGCCCAGCCCGGTGTTGTCCGGGGTGATGTTGGTCGAGTAGATCGTGCCGATCGGGGTTTCCATCGGCAGGCCGCCGGCGAACGGCTTGCCGTCCTTGGCCGTATGGCAAGCCACGCAGTCACCGGCACGGGCGAGGTATTCACCTTTTTTGATCAAGGTTTGATCAACTTCGGCGCCATAAAGGGATGCGCTGCCCAGCAGCGCCAGGGTCGCGATAACGAGAGTCTTCATGGTCATCGCTCCTTAAGCCTGAACCAACGGGCCGGGGTTTTTCAGGTATTGCTCGCGGATCGCTTTCGCCGACCAGTAGGTCAGCGCGGCGACCAGCCCGGTCGGGTTGTAACCCAGGCCCTGCGGGAACGCCGACGCACCTGGAACGAATACGTTGTGCACGTCCCAGCTCTGCAAGTAGCGGTTCAGCGCGCTGGTCTTCGGATCGGTGCCCATGATCGCGCCACCGTTGAGGTGGGTGGTCTGGTAGGACGCGGTGTTGAAGTGCTCGCCGACTTTCTTGCCAAGCACGGCGATGGCTTTCGGGCCCATGGCTTGCGCGACCTTGCCCATTTTCTCGACCATGAAGCGGTTCATCTTGATGTCGTTTTCCTGCCAGTCGAAGGTCATCCGCAGCAGCGGCAGGCCGTAGGCATCGCGGTACACCGGGTCCAGATCGAGGTAGTTGCCCCGGTAGGACTGATGCGCGCCGTGAGCGTCCATCGACACCTGGTGGGTGTAGTAATCGGCGGTCGCGCGTTTCCAGTCGCTGCCCCAGGCCGGGGTGCCCGGCGGGTTGGAGGTGCCGGCAATCGGACGGCTGCCGGCCTGGTTGACCCACATCGGCGAGCCCCCGACGAAACCGTGTGGCCCGTGGTCGAAGTTGTCGGCGTTGAAGTCGTCCAGCGCCACACCGTTGCCGCCGGCGCCAATGAAGTTGTTGGTGTGGGTGTCCTTGTCGAAGAACGCCTTGATGGTCGCCATGTTCTGGTAGGCGAAGTTACGCCCGACCACACCTTCGCCGCTGACCGGGTCGTACGGCTTGCCGATGCCGGAGAGCAGCATCAGCCGTACGTTGTGCAACTGGAACGCGCCGAGGATCACCAGATCCGCCGGTTGCTCGATCTCGCGTCCCTGGCCGTCGATGTAGGTGACGCCGGTGGCTTTGGTTTTCGTGCTGTCGAGGTTGACCCGCAGGACGTGGGCGTTGGGCCGCAGTTCGAAATTCGGCAGCGGTTTCAGCGCCGGCAGAATGTTCACGTTCGGCGACGCCTTGGAATACATGTAGCAAACGTAGCCGCTGCAGAAACCGCAGAAGTTGCACGGGCCCATCTGCGCGCCGTAAGGGTTGGTGTACGGCCCCGAAGTATTCGCGGAAGGCAGGTTGTAGGGTTTGTAACCGACTTCTGTGGCTGCTTTGCCGAACAGCTGTGCGGAAACCGTGTTCTTCTGCGCTTCCAGCGGAAACGGGTTCGAGCGATCCGGCGCGTACGGGTTGCCACCCTTGCCCTGGCCGACCAGTTGGCCTTTCACGGTCCAGGCCTGGCCGGAGGTGCCGAAGACTTTTTCGGCGAAATCGAAGAACGGTTCCAGCTCTTCATAGCTGACGCCGAAGTCCTGGATGGTCATGTCCTTGGGGATGAAGCTTTTGCCGTAACGCTCTTCGTAGTGGCTGCGCATGCGCAGCTCGATTGGGTCGACGCGAAAGTGCACGCCCGACCAGTGCAGCCCGGCGCCGCCCACGCCATTGCCCGGCAGGAACGCGCCCAGCTGGCGGTTCGGCAGGGCGATATCGTTGACGCTGTGACGGATGGTGACGGTCTCTTTGGAGATGTCCTGGAAGAGTTTTTTCCGCACGCTGTAGGTGAGTTCGTCGATCACCTGGGGATAGTTGCCGTCAGGGTAGGTGTCCTGCATCGGGCCGCGCTCCAGCGCCAGCACGTTGAGACCGGCTTCGGTCAGCTCTTTGGCCATGATTGCGCCTGTCCAGCCGAAACCGACGATCACTGCGTCGACCTTCTTCATTACCGTTGCCATGCTCACGCCCTCTCGCCGCGAATCGAAACTGCCGGGAAGGGGTATTGCTCGTTGCGTTCCACCCAATCCATGAAATCGGCGCGGGCGCCGGGGAAGCCGATCATGGTCCAGCCGACCATGCCTTTATTGCCGCCGTGGATCGGGTCGCAGAAGAACCCCTCCTTGGTGTTTTGCAGCAAAAGATTGAAGAAAATCTTCGCGGGAACAGCGTCGAATTGCGGTTTTCCGGCTTCAAGCTGCTTGAGCAGATCGTCTCGGGTAGCGCTGTCTTGCTCGGCAAATGTTTTGCCATTGAGGGATTTTGCCCACTGATCCGTGGCGGCGATGCCGAGGCGATAGATCTCTTTTGGCACCAGTTTGCTCTGCCAGCCCATCTCGGGCGCAGCGTCGGCATTGAACGGGCCTTGCATGTACCACAGGGCACCGGCGGCGTACGGCGTGTTCATCTGACGGTCGATGTATTCCGGCACGCCAGCCTCGAGAGCGCCAGGGCCCTGGGCATCATTGGGGATCAATTGCGCAACGGCGGCATTGATGAACGCCCACTCTTCGGCGGTGAAATAGCTCGGCTGATAGACGCTCGCGTCAGCGACGGCCGGTTTTGCCGGTGCCGCAGCCGGTGCGCTTTCCGGAGCGGCTTGCAGCACGCTGCTACCGAGGCCGGTGCCAGCGAGGGTGACCACCGGGATCAGGGTCAGGGATTTGCGCAAAAACTCACGCCGCGGGTTGTCTCGATCTTGATCAGACATGGGGTGCACCTCATCAGGCATTGATGGTTATCAGCCGCTTCTGGGGACGGCTTTTGAGTGGTCGGTTGCGACGTGGCCGGAAATGACCCGGAAAAGGGGGACGCGTCCGCAACATGATGTGACAAATGGTAGCAGCCTAACCAACCGGATGAATCGATTCAGCCGAAAAAAAGCCCGGATTTGCGACGAAGGATGTCCCTGGCTTCACGTTTCTTTGACAAACGCCTCACAGGGATTTGACTGGACAACCCTCAAGCTGCTGCCCTCACTGACGAATCCCACACGGTCACCACTCAGCATGTCCTTGAAGCGTTTTTCCTCTGCGATCTGTTTCTCGCTGCTTGCCCTGCTCGGCTCGATCCCGGCCCATGCCGCAGATGCGCCGGCTTCTCGTCCTCCGGAATGGGCGCAACCGGTCGAAGTGAAATACAACTTCTTTCAGATGTCGCCCACGCTTTATCGCAGTGCGCTGCCGGATGCCGGTGCCGTGCCGTTGTTGCAAAACCTGAAAGTGGCCACGGTCATCAACTTTCTGCCGGAAGCGGATTCGAGCTGGCTGAACGCTCCGGGCATCAATCAGGTGCAACTGCCGTATCGCACCAATCATGTCGATGACAGCGACGTGCTCAAGACCTTGCGCGCGATCCAGACCGCCGAAGCCAACGGCCCGGTGTTGATGCACTGCAAGCACGGCTCCGACCGCACCGGCCTGATGGCCGCGATGTACCGCATCGTGGTGCAAGGCTGGAGCAAGGAAGACGCCCTGAACGAAATGACCCAGGGCGGTTTCGGTGAAAGCGGTCACTTCAAGGATGGCGTTCGCTACGTCATGCAGGCTGATGTCGAGAAGCTGCGTACCGCGCTGGCCAACGGCGATTGCAGCACCAGTGCGTTCGCTACTTGCTCGATGAAGAGCTGGTTCCAGACCGTCAATCTGAAGTAACCCGCCGGATGATCGAAGGGCCGGCACCCACGTCTTCACTGACTGGCCGGCCGACGAATGCTTCCACCGCTTCCAGCAAGGGGCACCCGGCCCCGGGTGCAAAGAACGTTTCGCGCAATGCCCGGCCGGTTTGCGCGTTGAACACCCCGTCTCGGCTGAAACGCTTGAACGCTTCCTGAGCCAGCGCTCCCGACCAGACATAGGCGTAAACCGACGCGTCGTACTGGGTCACCAAGTAATCGAAACCGTTGGCGAACCGGTGACCGTCCGGTAGTTGCAGGTGAACCATCGTCCTCTGCACGTCGGAGCAAACCGCTTCGACAGAGCGCCCATCGCCATGAGTCAGGTGCAGCTCGAAATCGATGATCGCGCCCATCAGCAGCAAGGCTTTTTGCCGGCTGGCGTGGGCCTGACTGGCCGTCAGGGCAGCGTCGACCCGTGAGGCACTCAGGCGTTCACCGGTCTGGAAATGCGCGCCGAGCCACAGCACAAACTCCCGCGACTGACACCACTGCTCGAACAATTGCCCGGAAAACTCCGCCGCCTCATGGCCCAGTTGCAGGATGCCGGACAGGGTGTGATGAGGCGAGCGCGTCAGTACGTGCTGAAGACAGTGGCCAAACTCATGAAAAAGGACCTGCAGGTCGTCGAGTTCGAGCCGGCATGGATGGGTGTCGGTAGCGGGGGTGAAGTTGCTGTAGAGCAGGGCAATCGGCAATGCCGGGCGCCCTTCGGCATTGATTCGGCGGTTGCGCAGTGTGGAAGTGCCGGGGAAATCTGCAGCGTTGTCGCGGTGAAACGGGTCGAGGTAGATGTAGCCGATGACCTGCTCGTGCTCGCTGATTTCCAGCAGCCGTACATCGTCATGCCAGTGTCTTCCGCCGATTTGCTCGACGATGCGGATCCCGAACATGCGTTCACAGAACAGATAGAGCCGGCGTAGGGTGCCGTCGAGCGGGAAGTAATCACGCAGGTTGTCCAGCGCCCCGGGAAACTGCTGCTGGCGCCATTGTTCGGCGAGAAAGTCTTCATCCCATGGCTGGACCCGTTCGAATCCGCGTTGCAGCGCAAAGGCGGCCAGTTGTCTGGCGTCCTGCTCGAGAGCCGGCGCCAACTGCGCAACCTGGCGCTGGAGAAAACCACTGACCCACGCTGTTGTCCCGGTCGTGTTTTTTGCCAGACTCAGTTGCGCGGCATTTTCGTAGCCGAGTAAACGGGCTTTCTGTTGGCGCAGCGCAAGCAGCGCCGTCAGTACCGGGCCGTTATCGAAGCGGCCGGCCGGTGGGCCCTGATCAGAGGCACGGGTCATGTAGGCAACGCAACATTCCTCCCGCAAGGCGCGGTTCTCGGCGTATTTGAGGATGTGATTGCAGGTGTTCTGATCCAGGCGGATCAGCCAACTGTCATGGCCGGCCTCCCGGGCGTTCAGCGCGAGACGCTCCTTCAGGGCGGGAGACAGACCCGCGAGCAGTGCCGCATCGTCGACCCGTTTGTTCCATGTCCCGGCCCAGCGCTCCAGGTTGTCCAGAAACACATACTCCAACCCACCGATTTCGCGGTTCAACTGCGCCAGCTCTTGCTGCTGCGCGGTGGCCAGTTCAATGCCTGACCGCCTGAATCTGCGCAATATCCGCGCGAGAGCCATTTTGCGCGATTCATCGAAACTGGCCGCGATCGAACTCCGCGCCAAACGCTGATAGGCCTCGTACAGCGGGCGATTGCGGGATTTTTCGGAACGATACTGATTGATCGCCAGATGCGCCTTGGCGCTTTCCACGAGCCAGGCGGCATCGTCGGATCTGACCATGGACAGTGTTTCGAGAATTGATCGGAACTCACCGATGCGAGCATCGGCTTCGTCGATGCTCAGTACCAGATCGTCCCAGCCGGGATGTTCAAGCTGAGTGGCAAGCACTTGCGCAATGATTCGTCGGTGGTCATCGATGATGTTGTTGATCGCCGGCAGCAGATGCTCGGTGCGAATATCCGGCCAGGGCGGCAGGGTCCAGTGTTGCAGGAGGGGATTGGAGTCAGGCATGGCAGCTTCCTTCGAGGCGTGGCGGAAACGGCCAGCCTACGAAGCAAGTGCGGGGGACAGGTGTTAAGCCAATACCACCTTCCACCGGGATTCGGTAGAAGGTGGTTCTGGATCAATGTTGCTCGTCGGGCTTTTTCTTCAGCTTCGGATTCGGGAAGAACTGCACCGCCTGAACCGTCTTGTCCGGTGCCGGCTTGAGCGCGCTGGTATTGACCCGCGTGCCCAGCTCTTTTGGAACCGACAACCCTTGTGCATTCAGCGTATCGCTGTAGCCGCACGCCACGCATTCGCGGTGAGGGACATCGTCCTCGCTCCACATCATCAGCTTGTCCGGCTCGCTGCACGCCGGGCAGACGGCCCCGGCGATAAAGCGTTTTTTGGTCTTCACAGGTGCCTCACTCATGCTGCCGCGTCCTCACTCAGGCCGCTGTGGCGCAAGAGTGCGTCAATCGATGGCTCACGGCCACGGAAGTCGACGAACAGTACCATCGGCTCCTGCGAGCCGCCGCGGGCCAGGATCGCCTCGCGGAAGGCGCGACCGGTGTCGGCATTGAGCACGCCGTCTTCTTCAAATTTGGAGAAGGCATCTGCCGACAGCACTTCTGCCCATTTGTAGCTGTAGTAACCCGCCGCGTAACCGCCGGCGAAGATGTGCGCGAAGCTGTTCGGGAAGCGGTTGTAGGCCGGAGGACGCATCACCGAGACTTCGTCGCGCACGCCTTCCAGCACCTGCGCGACGCTGCGACCGTCACCGTGGGTGGCGTGCAGTTCGAAGTCGAACAGCGAGAACTCCAGCTGACGGACCATCATCAGGCCGGACTGGAAGTTCTTCGCCGCGAGCATTTTTTCCAGCAAATCCTGTGGCAGCGACTCGCCGGTTTCGTAGTGGCCGGAAATCAGCGCGAGGCCTTCCGGCTCCCAGCACCAGTTTTCCATGAACTGGCTCGGCAGCTCGACCGCGTCCCACGCCACGCCGTTGATGCCCGATACGCCGGCATGCTCGACGCGGGTCAGCAGGTGATGCAGGCCGTGACCGAATTCGTGGAACAGGGTGGTCACTTCATCGTGGGTCAGCAGAGCAGGCTTGCCGCTGTCGGCCGGGGTGAAGTTGCACACCAGATTGGCCACCGGGCTTTGCAGCACGCCGTCGAGGGTGCGACGACGGTCGCGGGCGCCGTCCATCCAGGCACCGCCGCGCTTGTTGGCGCGGGCGTAGAGGTCGAAGAAGAAGCGGCCGACGTGCTGGCCGTTTTCCTTGATCTCGAACAGTCGAACGTCCGGATGCCAGGTATCGAAACCTTTCAGTTCGGCGATCTCGATGCCGTACAGACGCTGAACGATGGCGAACAGGCCGCCCAGCACTTTATCGATCGGGAAGTAGGCGCGCAGGGTTTCCTGGGCGACGCTGTAGCGTTGTTCACGGAGTTTTTCACCGTAGAAACCGCTGTCCCAGCTTTGCAGGTCGGCGCAGCCCTGTTCGGCGGCGTAGGCCTTGAGCTGTTGCAGGTCCTGGGCGGCAAACGGTTTGCTGCGCTTGGCCAGATCGCGCAGGAAGCTCAACACCTGGTCGCTGGATTCGGCCATTTTGGTCGCCAGGCTCAGCTCGGAAAAGCTGGAGAAACCGAGCAGTTTGGCCAGTTCCTGACGCAGGTCGAGGATTTCGCCCATCACCGGGCCGTTGTCGTTCTGGCCGGCATTCGGGCCTTGATCCGACGCACGGGTGCAGTAGGCGGCGTAGACTTCTTCGCGCAGCGCACGGTCCTGGGCGTAGGTCATCACCGCGTAGTAGCTCGGGAATTCCAGAGTGATCAGCCAGCCATCGAGGCCTTTGGCCTGTGCCGCAGCGGCCATTTGCGCCTTGGCCGAATCGGTCAGGCCGGCGAGGGCGGCTTCGTCGGTCAGGTGCTTGGTCCAGGCCTGAGTGGCGTCGAGCAACTGGTTGGAGAAGCGGCTGCCCAGCTCGGACAGCTTGCTCTGCACTTCGGCGTAGCGCTTCTGTTCGGCTTCCGGCAGGTCGATACCCGACAGGCGGAAATCGCGCAGGGCGTGTTCCAGAATGGTTTTTTGCGCCACGTCGAAACCGGCGGCTTCCGGGCTGTTGGCCAAGGCCTCATACGCCTGGAACAGCTCGCGGTTCTGGCCCATCTCGGTGGAGTAGGCGCTCAGGGCCGGCAGGCACGACTCGTAGGCTTCACGCAGTTCGGCGCTGTTGCACACGGCATTGAGGTGGCTGACCGGGCTCCAGGCAGCGCCCAGGCGATCGTTGAGTTCGTCCATCGCCAGCACCAGCCCGGCCCACGTCGGGTTCTGGCCCTGGGTCTTGAGAATCTCGGCGATGGCGGCGCGGTTGTCGGCCAGGATGGTTTCGATGGCCGGCTGCACGTGTTCGGCACGGATCGCGGAGAACGGCGGCAGGTCGTAGGACTGCAGAAGAGGGTTGTTCACGCTCACGGTTGGCACCTTGGCTGGAAGAAACATGCGCCCATCTTAATTACAATCGACACCCACCGCAGCTATCGGCGACAGAGAGAGAACTAATCGTGTCCCTTCGCAAGTACCAGAATCACACCCCACGCTTGAGCAAAGGCGCTTTTGTCGACGGCTCCGCGGTGGTGATCGGCGACGTTGAAATCGGCGAAGACAGCTCCGTGTGGCCGTTGACGGTGATTCGCGGCGACATGCACCGCATCCGTATCGGCGCACGCACCAGCGTGCAGGATGGCTGCGTGTTGCACATCACCCACGCCGGCCCGTTCAACCCGGACGGCTTTCCGCTGCTGATCGGCGATGACGTGACCATCGCCCACAAGGTCATGCTGCATGGCTGCACCGTCGGCAGCCGCGTATTGATCGGCATGGGCAGCATTGTCATGGACGGCGCGGTGGTCGAGGACGACGTGATCATCGGCGCCGGCAGCCTGGTGCCACCGGGCAAGCGCCTGGAAAGCGGTTTTCTGTACGTCGGTAGCCCGGTGAAACAGGTTCGTCCGCTGACCGACAAGGAAAACGCCTTTTTCACCTACAGCGCGGCGAACTACGTGAAGCTCAAGGACCTGCATCTGGCCGAAGGCTACGACCAGCTCTGACTTTTCACTCTATTGCTCGGGATTTTTCATGCATTACCAGACCGTACTGTTCGACCTCGATGGCACCCTGA
The DNA here is from genome assembly GCF_059421845.1 of Pseudomonas sp. GW821-FHT02C04. NCBI lineage: Bacteria > Pseudomonadati > Pseudomonadota > Gammaproteobacteria > Pseudomonadales > Pseudomonadaceae > Pseudomonas > Pseudomonas sp. GW821-FHT02C04. The sequence continues at coordinate 784,234 of NZ_JBWKVT010000002.1, forward strand.
CCGATCCGCGTGAGGGCATCACCCGCTCCATCCAGTTCGCCTTGAGCAAGCTCGGTATCGATGAGCCGGACCTGACCAAACTGGAACACTTCATCGGCCCGCCGCTGTTGCAGGCGTTCATGCAGTTTTATGGTTTTGATGAAGCGAAGGCGTGGGACGCGGTGAATTTCTATCGCGAGCGTTTCAAGGTTACCGGTCTCTACGAGAACCGGGTGTTCGAGGGCGTCACGCCGTTGTTGGAAACCCTGAGTGGCCAAGGCCGGCAGCTGTATATCGCGACTTCAAAACCGTGGGTGTTCGCTCGGGAAATCGCCCGGCACTTTGATTTTGCCAAACACTTCAAGGTGATTTACGGCAGCGAGCTGGACGGCACCCGTACCAACAAGGTCGAGCTGATTGCCCACCTGATCGCAGAAGAAGGGCTGGATCCGGCCAATACGCTGATGATCGGTGACCGCAAGCACGACCTGATCGGCGCCCGCAGCAACGGTCTGGATGCAGCGGCGGTGGGTTATGGTTTCGGCAGCCATGAAGAGCTGAGCGCCGAGGCGCCGGCTTATCACTTCGAAACCCTGGCCGAGTTGCATCAGGCGTTTCTGCAGCGCTGATCGTCAATCGGAGCGAAGGACGGCCAGTTCACGCAGGGCTGTCTTTCGCTTGTCAGCCGGCAAACCGCCCAGCTTCTCGACCTGTGCATAGAACTTCAGCCAATCCCCGTCTACCTGCCTGAACAAGGCAGCAAACGCCGGCACCCACTGGTCATACAGCCCGAACGGCAACAAACGCGCATTGTTCAGCGGTGCATTGACCCAGGCGTCGTAGCGTTTGTCCCCGGCCCACTGGCTGTCACGCATCGCCCGATAATCCCGGCGAAACCGTTCGAACTCGGCGGCCTTGCGTTCGCGCATCTGCTCGACGGGCATCGACCGGGCGTACAGCTTCTCCAACCGGGTACGGGTGTCGAGGATCAGTTGAATGAACTGATCCCGGCGTTTGAGCTGGGCATCGTTCTCTGGCGGCAGGCCACGAAACGCCCGCCACTGCCGGGTACCTTCCTGCTCGACAAAGGTCGCGTAGGACTCGTTGAACTCGGTGTCGTCCTTCACATAGAAACGTTGGTGGCCCAGCTCATGGAAGATCAGCGTGGCCAACCGTTCATCGCCCCAGCCCATCATCGAGTTGAGGATCGGGTCATTGAACCAGCCAAGCGTCGAATAGGCTTCGACGCCGCCAATCGATACGTCCATGCCTTGCAGGCGCTGAATCGCTGCCTCACCCCGCGCGGCGCTCTGGCTGTAGTAGCCGCGATAGGCCACGCAACCGGCAATCGGGAAGCAATGGTTCTGCGGGCTCAGGGAAAACTCCGGGGTGGCGAACACGTTCCACACCACGTACGGGCGATGGATATCGGCGTACAGGCGATAGCTCTGGTTATCCGGCAGGTGCAGGTGTTGGCTGGCGAAGTCCCGGGCCTTCTGCGACTGGGCCAGGTGGGCGCGCAGTGTCGCGTCCCGGCTCGGGTCGGCGATCACCTTGGCCACCGGTTCGCGCGCGCGCAGCAATTGCAGCTGACCACTGGCCAACTGGCTGTAATAGCTGACGCTGGAACAACCGTTGAGCAGCAAAAGCAATGTGCTCGGAAACAAAACCCGCAAAACGCGATCAAGTAACCCAAGGCTTGGAAACGGCCTGATCACAATAAGAAATCCCCCGGAAAGTCTGATCGCAAGACTATCCCGCCCATTGGAGCTCCGCCATGCGCATGTTGATACTGACGGGAGGCCTGCTGACGCTGGCCGGTTGTGCCGGATTCGGAATGCCTTCGCCCGACCCCACGCAAGCCTGGATCGATCTGGATACACGGCAACAAGACACGGCGCTGCAAGCGCTGGAAGTCGACAAGAAGGCTGCCGTCGACAAACGTTACTTCGAAGTACAACCCGGCAGTCATGAACTGAAGGTGCGTTACCAGTTTCCGGTGGAGGCAACCAACATCGGCCCCGATGCCGAGCCCCTGTGGCGCGATTGCCAGTTGAACGTGACATTCAAGGACTTCAACGCCGGCCAGCGCTATCAGCTCCAGGCCGGCAATATCGGTTTCCGGCCGTGGGCCAAACTCTATGACCAGCAGCGCAACGTAGTCGGTCAGGGCAAACCGGCAGGCTGTCAGCGCACCTGATCGGCGTTATGCTGGATGTCCGAATTCACGGACATTCATCATGCGCAAGTCGATGCTGTTACTGGTTGCCGGTGTGCTCGCCGGTTGTCAGACGCCGATGCCTCCGGTCGACCCCAACATGGCCTGGGTCGAGTTCTCGACGCCGACTCCTGGTGGAAAACTGTTGATGGCCGAACGTCTCGACAAGCAGCGCCTGACTGACGGACGTTTTTTCCAGGTAACGCCCGGCAGCCATGAGTTGCTGGTGCGTTTCGATTTCGAGGCGCCTGGTGGAGGCGGCGGAATGTTGAACGACCCCGTGGAGCGCCTGTGCTACCTGACCATCCGCTTCGACCATTTCGAAGCGGGTCAGCGTTATGTGCTGGAGGGCCGCTCCCTGATGTTTACTCCCAGTGCCCGGCTGTATAACGCCAAGCGGGAAATTGTTGCCGAGGATCGCGACACCTATTGCGCCATCTAACCTGAATCAGCGGTCGTTCTTCTGGTAGATGATGGCCTTCGTACCGTTGTCGCAGGTGCCGACGATCATGGCGACGTCGTGCTTTTCGGCTTCCTCTTTGGAGACTATCTCCAGGGTGTAGGAGGGCACGGCATTCGCCTGAATCTTGATTTCGATCTCTTGCTTGAGTTCTTCGCAATCTTTTGGCGCCGCGAAGGCCGACGTTGCCAGCACGCCACAGATAACCGCCAAAGCAAAACGTTTCATGGTTGAAGCTCCTGGGAGCAGCGCGCACGAAGATGCGCGAAAGCTGCTGTCATTTATTCGACCACATTTTTGCCTGGCGGGTTCTGATTCGGCGCAAGTCAATCAGCTGACCAGTGACGCATCCAGGCTGATCTTCGCGTTCAGCACCTTCGACACCGGGCAACCTTCCTTGGCCTTGTTACTCAGCTCCTCGAATTGCGCCTGGGTTGCACCCGGAATCTTCGCCTTGAGGATCAGCTTCACGGCGGTGATCGCGAAACCGCCCTCCACTTGATCGAGGGTGACTTCGGCCTGGGTGTCGATGCTTTCGGCCTTCAGCCCGGCGTCACCGAGGATCATCGAGAACGCCATGGAGAAACAGCCAGCGTGAGCGGCGCCGATCAGTTCTTCCGGGTTGGTGCCCTTGCCGCCTTCGAAGCGGGCCTTGAAGCCGTACGGCGCTTCCCGCAGGACGCCGGTTTCGGTGGAGATCGAGCCGATGCCGGTTTTCAGGTCACCTTCCCAATGTGCAGATGCCTTCTTCACGATAGCCATGTGTGCCTCCTCAAATCGGCGCGAAACGCCGCGCCATCAGGGTTTCTGCTTGCAAGGCTTCTGAGGATAGACGCCGGGACAAAGTTCAGCTCATCTGAATCGTTGACTTTTTTAGTAGGAAATTTCGGATCGGCTATTGAAACTCGGGTATATGCCCTTATTGCACAGAACACGCTTATGAATTGGGCAGGTTTGCGTTCGCCAAGAACAAACCTGCGCCCTCAATCGGAGATGCAGGTTTATGAAGCAACTGTCCGACGTAAAGTTTTCCACCCTCGATCTGGTGCCGGTGCGCGAGAACGGCAGCCCGGCCCAGTCGCTGCGCAACTCGCTGAATCTGGCGCAGCATGTCGAAAAGTTCGGCTACACCCGGTTCTGGGTCGCCGAGCACCACAACATGGACGGCATCGCGAGTTCTGCGACGTCGGTGTTGCTGGGCTATCTGGCCGGCGGCACGTCGACCATCCGTGTCGGCTCCGGTGGCGTGATGCTGCCCAACCACGCGCCGCTGGTGATTGCCGAGCAGTTCGGCACCCTTGAAAGCCTGTATCCGGGGCGGATCGACCTCGGCCTGGGCCGCGCGCCCGGCTCCGACCAGATGACCGCCCGAGCCCTGCGCCGTGAGCGTTCCGGCAGTGCCGACGATTTCCCGGAAGACGTGGCCGAACTGGCGCGGTTCCTCGGCCCGCGTACGCCGGATCAGCGCGTGATCGCGATGCCGGGCACCGGCACCAACGTGCCGATCTGGCTGTTGGGTTCCAGCCTGTTCAGTGCGCAACTGGCCGGCGAGCGCGGTTTGCCCTACGCCTTTGCCTCACATTTCGCACCGCGCTTCATGCACGAGGCGATTCGCGTCTACCGCAACCACTTCAAGCCATCGGCGGTGCTCGACAAACCGTACGTGATGCTCGGCGTGCCGCTGGTGGCCGCCGACACCGACGAGCAGGCCGATTACTTGGCGACCTCGGTGTACCAGCGAATTCTCGCGCTGATGCGTGGGCAAAGTCTGGTGCAGCGTCCGCCGGTGAAAACCATGGACGGCCTGTGGCTGCCCCACGAGCGTGAGGCGGTGGGCGATTTCCTCGGGCTGGCGATGGTCGGCAGCCCGCAGAAAATCCGCGCAAAACTTGAGGTGCTGATCGAACAGACTCAGGCGGATGAGCTGATCTTCACCTGCGACCTGTACGAACACGCCGATCGCCTGCATTCCTACGAATTGCTGGCGCAGGTGATGAAGGGCTGAGGCCCTACAGTTGTGTACAAAGATAGCCGGGCACAAAAAAGCCGACGCATTGCATCGGCTTTTGCATTTCAGGCGCGATCAACCGCGCTTGTAGACGATTTCCTTGGTGCCGCCCTCGCACTTGCCGACAACCTTGCCGCCAGCGGCAGCACCTTTATCGACGATTTCCAGCGAATAACCGGAAACGTGTTTCGCATCCAGTTTTGCCGCGATCGCGGCTTTCACTTCTTCACAGGGCTTGCCGGCAGCAAACGCACCACCCGCAAGGCTCAACAAACCTACTGCCAACATGAACTTCTTCATCGGTCGCACTCCCTGGTCGGATTAAAAGAGGCGGGCATCGGGGTTATTTACCCGATGCGCTCACCCTGTAGCGCTTTGCCATTCCTATGGCACTCGGCCAGCGCGCAAGTTCAGAAGCGTAGACCAAACTCAGCTGCTGGCAATCCGGAACCCGACTTTCAGGGTCACTTGAAAGTGGGCGGCCTTGTTGTCCTTGATGTGGCCACGGGTATCGACCACCTCAAACCATTCCAGATGCTTGATGCTCTTGCCGGCTTCGGCCAGCGCGTTGTTGATGGCGTCTTCGATGCTGCTGGGGGACGAACCGACCAGCTCGATTTTCTTGTAGGTGTGATGGTCACTCATGGCGATCTCCTTGACGTGTGGAATTGAGCCTAGCAGCGATTTGCAGTGTTGATTTCGTTCGCTTCGGGAAAGCCGAGTTCAGATTTTCTGCACTTTCCAGAACCCGTGAAGTCCCAAACAACACACGCCACTCATCACCAATGCAGGAGAGCCACCATGGCCAACACCTCGTTACGCAAAGCCTCGTTGCAAAGCATGGAAGCGGAGATCGAGAGTCTGCTCAAGTCGTTGGAAAGCCTGAAGGACGACGCTTCGGACGAGTCGCGCAAGACCCTCAAGGCGCTCAAGGGCAACGCCGAAAGCGCGCTGAAACATTCGCGCAGCCTGCTCAGCGATGCCTACGAAGAAGTCAAAGTCAAAACCCGCGAGACCGGGATCGCCACCCGCGATTACGCGCAGGAACATCCGTGGACGACCGCCGGTGTCGCGGTCGGTGCGCTGGGTCTGCTGGCCGCTTACTTGCTGTTCAAGCGCGGCGAGTGATCCGCCTGGCGCAGCTCGTGCCTGAGCCACTGCGCCAATTGCCGGGCGCGCCCGTCCGCGGCGCGCTTGGGTAGCCACAACGCCAGTTGCGCCGGGGTTTCGCAGAAGCCCCATGGCGCGACCAGGCGACCGGCTTTCAAGTCTTCGGCCACCAAGGGTTCCGGCGCGATCGCCACGCCCAATCCGGCGACGGCCGCTTCCAGCAAGTAATACAGATGCTCGAAACCTTGCCCCAGCTTCAATGCCTTGGCGTCGAGGCCGCTTTGCTGCGCCCAGCTCGGCCAGGCTTGCGGGCGTGAAGTCGTGTGCAGCAAGGGCTCGTCGAGCAGGTCGATGGGTGGTGCCGATTGCAGACGCTGGTAGCCGCTGAACAGCGGGCTCATGACCGGGCCGATGCGTTCGCTGGCCAGCTCGTAGACTTGCATGTCCGCCGGCCATGGCGGCTCGGCGAACAGCAGCAAGGCATCGAGTCCCGGGCGGCGCGGATCAAGGTCGCCTTCTCCGGCCGACAGGTGCAGACGCAAGTCCGGCAGATCGGCATTCAGCCTTCCCAGTCGCGGAATGAACCAGCGCGCCAGCAGGCTGCCGGAGCAGCCGAGCACGAACGGAGCGTCGGCGGTGCTTTGGGTCAGCTCGGCACAAACACTGCGCAAGCGGTCGAACGCCTCGCCGCTGGCATCGCGCAGACGGATACCGGCATCTGTGAGTTTCAAGCCGCGACCGTCCTTGGCGAACAGGCTGACGCCAAGGTGCTCTTCAAGCACCTTGAGCTGTCGGCTGACCGCGCCGTGGGTAACGTGCAGCTGCTCGGCGGCCTGGCTGACACTGTTCAGCCGGGCGGTGGCTTCGAAGGCGCGCAAGGCGTTCAGCGGGGGAAGGTCATGGCTCATGATATCTGTGAGTTTTCCTGACAGGTTGTGGCGATCTTATCGGTTTTCAGCCTGCAAGGTCAGGGGTAGAGTGAACGCCATTGTCTTCTCGTGAAATCCGCTGGAGCGAACCATGACCCAGACTTCGAACACCTCCGATCTGCGTAACGGCCCTGACGCCAACGGCCTGTTTGGCTCGTTCGGCGGCCGTTACGTCGCCGAAACCCTGATGCCGTTGATCCTCGATCTGGCCCGCGAATACGAAGCGGCCAAGGAAGATCCGGCGTTCAAAGAGGAATTGGCCTACTTCCAGCGCGACTACGTCGGACGTCCGAGCCCGCTGTACTTCGCCGAGCGCCTGACCGAGTTCTGCGGTGGCGCCAAGATCTACCTCAAGCGCGAAGAGCTGAACCACACCGGCGCGCACAAGATCAACAACTGCATCGGCCAGATCCTGCTGGCGCGGCGCATGGGCAAGAAACGCATCATCGCCGAGACCGGCGCCGGCATGCACGGCGTGGCGACCGCCACCGTGGCTGCGCGTTTCGGTCTGGACTGCGTGATCTACATGGGCACCACTGACATTGAACGTCAGCAGGCCAACGTGTTCCGCATGAAGCTGCTGGGCGCCGAGGTGATCCCGGTGGTCGCCGGCACCGGCACCCTGAAAGATGCGATGAACGAAGCACTGCGTGACTGGGTGACCAACGTCGACAGCACCTTCTACCTGATCGGCACCGTGGCCGGTCCGCATCCTTATCCAGCCATGGTTCGCGACTTCCAGGCGGTGATCGGCAAGGAAACCCGCGATCAGCTGCAAGCTCAGGAAGGTCGTCTGCCGGACAGCCTGGTGGCGTGCATCGGTGGCGGTTCCAACGCCATGGGCCTGTTCCACCCGTTCCTCGACGACAAGAGCGTGGAAATCATCGGCGTCGAAGCCGCCGGTTACGGCATCGAGACCGGCAAGCACGCGGCCAGCCTCAACGGCGGCGTACCGGGTGTGTTGCACGGCAACCGTACCTTCCTGCTGCAGGACGACGATGGCCAGATCATCGACGCCCACTCGATTTCCGCCGGCCTCGACTATCCGGGCATCGGCCCGGAACACGCATGGTTGCATGACATCGGCCGCGTCCAGTACACCTCGGTGACCGACGACGAAGCCCTCGATGCGTTCCACAAATGCTGCCGCCTCGAAGGGATCATCCCGGCACTGGAAAGTGCTCATGCCCTGGCGGAAGTATTCAAACGCGCACCGAAGCTGCCGAAGGATCACCTGATGGTGGTCAACCTGTCCGGCCGCGGTGACAAAGACATGCAGACCGTCATGCACCACATGGAAACTTCCAAGCAGGAGAAACACTGATGAGCCGCCTGCAAACCCGCTTTGCCGAACTCAAAGAACAGAACCGCGCCGCACTGGTGACCTTCGTCACTGCCGGCGACCCGGACTACGACACTTCGCTGGCGATCCTCAAGGGCCTGCCGAAAGCCGGTGCCGACGTGATCGAGCTGGGCATGCCGTTCACCGACCCGATGGCCGACGGCCCGGCGATTCAACTGGCGAACATCCGTGCTTTGGGTGCCAAACAGAACCTGATCAAAACCCTGCAAATGGTTCGCGAGTTCCGCAAGGACAACAGCGACACGCCGCTGGTGCTGATGGGTTACTTCAACCCGATCCACAAGTTCGGTGTCGAGCGCTTCATCGCTGAAGCCAAAGAGGCCGGCGTTGATGGCCTGATCGTGGTCGACATGCCGCCGGAGCACAACTCGGAGCTGTGCGACCCGGCCCAGGCTGCAGGCATCGACTTCATCCGCCTGACTACGCCGACCACTGACGACGCACGTCTGCCCAAAGTGTTGAACGGCAGCTCCGGGTTCGTTTACTACGTGTCGGTCGCCGGTGTGACCGGTGCCGGTGCGGCGACTCTGGAACATGTCGAGGAAGCGGTGGCGCGTCTGCGTCGTCATACCGACCTGCCGATCAGCATCGGTTTCGGTATCCGTACGCCGGAGCAAGCCGCGTCTATTGCGCGTCTGGCCGATGGCGTGGTGGTGGGGTCGGCGCTGATCGATCACATCGCCAATGCGACCACTCCGGACCAGGCCATCGACGGCGTGCTGAGCCTGTGTTCGGCGCTGTCCGAAGGCGTGCGTAAGGCCCGCGTCAGCTGAAGGTAAAGTTCCTGATACAGAGGAATTAGGGCCTCGACGCACAGACTAACCAAGCAAGACCGAGGGATTCAGGACCACGTTCTGAATCCCTTTTTGCTGTCAGTGCAGTGAGGAAAGACCCGATGAAAATGCCGAAACGTCTGATTGCCAGTCTGGGCGTGCTGATGATCAGCGCGACCCCGCTGCTGGCCAGCGCTGACCCACGCGACGATCACGACCACGGCGGCCCGCAACAGGGTCAGTACGACAATCGCGGTGGTGATCATCATGATTGGCAAAGCAGCCACCGTGGCGGCCTGCCACCGCGCGACTTCGGGCCGGTGCGCCAAGTGATTCGCGACAATCACGGCTACTTTGTTCGCGGTGCACCGCCGCCGCCGGGTATTCGCCTGGAACGCGGCCGGCCGTTGCCGCACGGCTATTACGGCGAACGGCTGGATGCCCGGGCGTTGGGACGTTTGCCGGTGTATCCGGGCTATGAATGGCGTCGGGCCGGTGGCGATATCGTGTTGATCGCGATCGGTACCGGGATCGTCTACGAAGTGCTGGATGGTGTTCTGTACTGATTTGCAGGCAATAAAAAAGACCGCAGCCTTTCACAGGCTGCGGTCTTTTGTTTTTCAGGTCAGTTATTTCAGGGCAACTCCAGGCCGCCCGAGGCTTTGTGCAGTTTGCGCAAATGCTCGCCGATCTGCTTCACGTTGGCCTCGTTGGCTGCAATCTCCGCTGCCCGTTTCGGTTCCAGCAGCGCTCGCACTTCCTTGTCCAGATCACCGCTCAGCACCAGCAACTGTTTCTGGCGCTGACTGCTTTCGGCTTCCAGTCGGCTGAACTCGCTCGGTTGCGGCAGGCCATAACCACGAGAGTCGAGCAGTTCCGCCGGACGGCTGAGGAAGCCGCTGTTGGCGAGGATCTGCTGCAACGTTGCGTTGGCCTTGTCCATGCCGCCGTTTTCCAGTTCCCGGGCGCCGAGGTAGCGTTGCTTGACCTCATCCTGGGCCAGCAGCAACTGGCGTCGGAAACTGGCCTGTTCCAACAACAGCAATGCGGCGCTGGTACGCAGGTCGGCGCGTTCGAACCATGGCCGCCGCTCTTCGGCAGACAGCGACAGCCATTCCTCGACGCTGGCCTGCTTGATCGGCAATTGTTTCTTCAGCACCTCGAACATTGCCTGATAGCGATCGCGGAACGAGTCGAAGCGGTAACCCAGGCGCAACGCCTCTTTGGGATTGTCGAGCACGCTGGTATCCGCCAGGCCCCGGCCCTTGAGCACTTCCAGCAAGCCGTTGGGCATGATGCTGTCGAGGCCGGTGAGCTGCGCATTGTTGCTACCGCTGCGCAGCAGTTTCAGGCTCTCCACCGCGCAGTTGTTGGACAGGAAGAAGTAGTTGCCGTCGTAGCTCCAGTGCATTTCGGCGGCGTGTTCGACCACGTCTTCGATTTCGCTGCGAGACAGGTTCAGCGGCACCGAGGCGAGGCTGCGCAGTTCGGTCTTGGTGTATTCGTCGATCACCTGCGCCAACGGCAGGACGAACAGGCGCGAAGGGTATTTGCCGACCAGTCCGTCCCAGCTCGACAGCTGCACATCGCCGACGAAGGCGCGGTAGGACAGCACCAGATGCTGGTCCAGATCCAGTCGGCAGTCCGGCCCGCGAGGCCGGCCCGGGGCGCAGATCACCAGGCGCAACATGCTGTGTCCCCAGCGGCTGACCCAGTTCTGGTTCGCTTCGGCCAGCAGGTAGTCGATGGCGTAGACCCGCTCCGGATCGACCTGGCCCAGCGGCTGTTTGGCAAAGTCGTTGCCGGCATTGAGGAAGGCGAAGGATTTGGCGCAGGAGTCCTTTTCCGGCGGCGCCCAGCCAAAGTGTTCCTGGTAATAGCGGTACAGCGCGGGGCGGCGGCAGGCGTAGCTCGGGTCGAGGAGGAAGTACTCCATGTTAACCGCGACGAACTCCTTCGGACTGGAGATCTCGTACAGGTCCGGGCTGCGGGCGATCTGCCGGTTGTGCTGTTCACGTTCTCCACGACGGCCGACGTATTGCTGCCAGCCGGCGAGGTCGAGCAGGCGCGGGTCATCGCTGAGGGTGAAGCGCCGGTCATTCTGGCCCCGACACTCATCCGGCAGGCCGATCAGCCCGGCGCTGTTGTTACGGCGCGTGCAGCGCTGGATCAGCGTGCGTTCGGCGGCCGGCCACAGGCGTGCGCGGTCGTAGATATGGGTGATTTCGTGCAGCACCGTGGCCAGCAGTTCCTGCCGCACAGTGCCGTGGGGGCGATTGGTTTTTTGCGTGGCCGCGCTGCCGTCAGTGAGCCCGGCGAGCAGTTTACGGTTCAGGTCCAGCTCGGAGACGAGCGTCGCCTGGCCATAGGCATTGGCGGGCATGTCGTCGGTCCAGCCGACATCGATGCGTCGATCCAGACGCTCGATGAAGCTGGGCGGCAGTTTCTGCATCGCTTCATCGAGCAGCGCCTGGCTGGCCTGTTGTTGGGCGGGGCTCAGACCCTCGGTCTTGAGCCGCAGTTGCAGGCTGGCGTGAGCGTTGCTGCCGATCAGCAGCAACGCCCCGGCCAGCAGCCAGGCGCTGAGAGACTTCACAATGCGAGGATGGCTTCGGCGAGTACCTGATCACTGGCGTCGCGGGCTTCCGGCACGCGGGTGCGCAGGGTGTTGAGGGCGGCTTCCAGGTGCGCGCCACGGATATCTCCGTTGCTGGCGACGAAGCTGGCGGCGTCGTCGTGGGCTTCTCGGATGATTTTCGAATCGCGGATCGAAGTGGTGGTGTCGGAAGTGAAATCGATGGTGCGCTGGGAGGCACGAACGATGATGTTACTGGTGGCTACCAGGGTGTGCGCCTGGGCCATATCGGCCAACAACAACAGGCCAAGGGCGGCAGCAATCAGCGGGCTACGCATGGAACGACTCCGGAGGGGGCAAGAATAACTATTGGACGAGAATTGCCTGTGCCAGTTCAAGGTCGCTTACATGAAGTTTTGGCCGGGATTTGCGCAGGTAATGCAACGCGGATTCCAGCTGAGCGCCTCGCAACTGGCCGTCACTGGCAACGAATGCCGCCGCATCGTCGTGGGCGGCGAGCAGCAGTTTACGGTCGAAAGGCGCGGAAGACACCATGCTGGTGGCGTAACCGCTGACAACGGTGTTTTGCGTCGAGACGTCAAAGGCATCGACCGAAGTCGTCCAGCAGACAGTGACCAGAACAGAAGGGATAAGCAGATTTGAAAGAGAACGCATGAGTCTCAGGTGCTGTTAGCGAGTCCCAAGGCTAGCGTAATGCCCGGTCTAGAGCCAGCGGTGAAACATCGGGACATGACGGGCATGTCCCTTCCAGCAATGCCGGCTCAGATCGCCAGAATGGCTTGTGCCAGTTGTGCGTCGGTCGCATTCAGTTGCGGGGCCTGATGGCGGATGAGATCCAGAGCACTCTCGAGTTTCACGCCGCGGATCTGGCCTTCGCTGGCAACGAAGCTGGCAGCGTCGTCACGGGCAGCGATCACGACTTTGTTGTCACGCAGCGAAGAGCTGACGTCGGAAGTCGCGTCCGAAGAGGACTTCAGCGCGCCAACAACGGCGTCGGTGGTCACGATGAAGCTGGTAGCGCTGGCATTGGCAGCCACGGCCAGCAGGGCGGCAGCGCTGAGCAGGCGAAGACGGGACATGGTGTAACTCCTCTGGAAATATCGTATTGAGAGGTGGCTTGGTGTCTGGGAAGTCAGACGCCAGTCGCACGGCATTCGCCACGTTCTGCCCGGATATTAGGCCTGTGTGGGAGGTTTCGCACAGAGGGCAAAATGCTAGCGCCAGAAGGGTTTCTCCAGTTCGTTCTGCCGATCCGCGTGGCTGAGACCCAGATCGGCGAGATCCCGCCCATCGAGTTGAGCCAGCAGGCGCCGCGTCCTGGCGCGCTCCAGACCTTGCCAGAAGCCTCTGAACAGCCGTCGTAGACGACCGAAGCGAGGGGAGCATTCGACCGCAACTGCTGAAACATCCTGTAAGTGATTCATGACGTCTTCCTTTTGCCGATGGAGGCGGAAGGTCATGTTGAGCCGAATGCAATGAGCACGGCAGATACACCACGGTGAAATTGTACTGGTTCAGTTTTTGAAAAAATTAAACTGTACTTGTCTGCGATGCAGGCACCTGTACCGCATGTTTTCCGACCCCAAAACGACAAGACCCGTCGCGGTTTCCCGCGACGGGTCTTGTGTGTTCAATTCGGGTTGCTGGCGGTGGGTCTAGCGACCAGAGCCAGCGACGCTACTTAGCGCCAGAACGGCTTGCTCAGCTCTTCGTAGCGTTGTGCTTCGCTAATCCCGGCGTCAGCCAGCAGACGCGAATCCAGGCGAGCCAGTTGGTGGCGGCTGGAGATGCGGCGCTGCCACAGCATCAGGTTGGCGATAACGCGCAGAGGCATGGAAGCCTGGGTTTTTGCAGCTTTGTCTTCGAAGAACAGTTCGGAACTGAGTGTACGTTCCATGGTTGACATCCTTCCGCTTGTGGCGGGATTAGGTAGTGGTTTAACTGGTGCCCATGATCCTCTCGTTTGGCCAGACTCTCTAGATACAGTTCACTTGTATTGTGAGTGACCAGTTAACTGTTTATAGGGGGTGTACGGGTCAAAATTGCGCAAACTGTACCTGTCTGCGCCTATTTGGTGCATTTTTGCTCAGTTCGGCGATTTGAGTAGGTAAAAGCTGTAGGAAAAGACCGGTACAGCAGTACAGTTTTTGACTGGATTGGAGGTTTTCAAATTTCCGCTGACGAAACTGTGTTTGCGCCAGCGGAAAATCTGTGCGGATTACGCCTTCAGCATGCGCCCGGTTTCTTCCAGATTGATGTGCCAGCTCAGAGCATCACGCAAGATGTGCGGGGTGTGGCCGCCGATGGCGCAGGCTGCTGTGAAGTAATCGTTCAGCGCCTGGCGGTAATCCGGGTGCACACAGTTGTCGATGATGACCCGGGCGCGTTCCCGTGGCGCCAGGCCACGCAGGTCGGCCAGACCGACCTCGGTTACCAGGATGTCGACGTCGTGTTCGGTATGGTCGACGTGGCTGACCATCGGCACCACGCTGGAAATCGCGCCGCCCTTGGCGATCGACTTGGTCACGAACACCGCCAAGTGTGCGTTGCGCGCGAAGTCACCCGAACCGCCAATGCCGTTCATCATCCGCGTGCCGCAGACGTGGGTGGAGTTGACGTTGCCATAGATGTCGAACTCGAGCGCCGTGTTGATACCGATAATGCCCAGGCGCCGAACCACTTCCGGATGGTTCGAGATCTCTTGCGGGCGCAGAACCAGCTTGTCCTTGTACTTCTCCAGGTTGCCGAACACGTCGCTGTTGCGCCGCTCCGACAGCGTGATCGAGCTGCCCGAGGCAAAGCTCAGCTTGCCCGCATCGATCAGGTCGAAGGTCGAGTCCTGCAGCACTTCGGAGTACATGGTCAGGTCTTCGAACGGCGAGTCGATCAACCCACACATCACCGCGTTGGCAATGTTGCCGATCCCGGCCTGCAGCGGGCCGAGCTTGTTGGTCATGCGTCCGGCATCGACTTCCTGCTTGAAGAAGGTGATCAGGTGATCGGCGATGGCCTTGGTGTCGACATCCGGCGCCGACACGGTGGACGGCGAATCCGACTGCTGGGTGATCACGATCGCGACGATCTTCTCCGGAGGGATCGGGATCGCGGTGCTGCCAATACGGTCGTCGACTTTTACCAGCGGGATGGGCGTGCGGGTCGGGCGATAGGTCGGGATATAGATGTCATGCAGACCTTCGAGGTTGGCGTTGTGTGCCAGGTTGATCTCGACGATCACGTGTTTGGCGAAGATCGCGAAGCTCGCCGAGTTGCCCACCGAGGTGGTCGGCACGATGTGGCCCTGTTCGGTAATGGCCACGGCTTCGATCACGGCGATGTCCGGCAGCTTCAGTTGCTGGTTGCGCAGTTGCTCGACGGTTTCCGACAGGTGCTGGTCGATGAACATCACTTCGCCGGCGTTGATCGCCTTGCGCAAGGTGCTGTCGACCTGGAACGGCATACGCCGCGATAGCACGCCGGCCTCGGTCAGTTGTTTGTCGAGGTCGTTGCCCAGGCTGGCACCGGTCATCAGGCTGATCTTCAGCGGCGTGACCTTGGCTCGCTCGGCCAGTGCATGGGGAACGGCCTTGGCTTCGCCGGCGCGGGTGAAGCCGCTCATGCCGACGGTCATGCCGTCCTCGATCAGCGCAGCAGCGTCGGCGGCGCTCATCACTTTATCCAACAACGAAGGCAGGCGAATACGGTCACGGTACATGGATTATTTTCTCGGGCAGCGAGTAGCAGGATGCGCAGTCTAGTGAATTTCGCGGGCGCCTGTCCCGCTACCAAGGTCGCAAACGAGGCGTCTATTTAGCGGGTTTCAAGTAAAACACCGTTACCGGATCTGCAACAACGCGGCAAATTGTCCGACGTTTTTCGCAAACAAAAACGCCCCGACAAGTCGGGGCGTTCTGCATTGCCTGCGAGGGTTACTCGACTGCTTTGACCATGTCTTCGATGACTTTCTTCGCGTCGCCGAACACCATCATGGTCTTGTCCAGGTAGAACAGTTCGTTGTCCAGACCGGCATAGCCGCTGGCCATCGAGCGCTTGTTGACGATGATGGTCTTGGCCTTGAACGCTTCGAGGATCGGCATGCCGGCAATCGGCGATTTCGGATCGTTCTTGGCAGCCGGGTTGACCACGTCGTTGGCACCGAGCACCAGCACCACGTCGGCCTGGCCGAACTCGGAGTTGATGTCTTCCATCTCGAACACCTGGTCGTACGGCACTTCGGCTTCGGCCAGCAGTACGTTCATGTGGCCAGGCATCCGACCGGCCACCGGGTGAATCGCGTACTTCACGGTCACGCCGTGGTGGGTCAGCTTCTCGGTCAGCTCTTTCAGGGCGTGCTGTGCACGGGCCACCGCCAGACCGTAACCCGGAACGATGATCACGGTGTCGGCGTTGGTCAGCAGGAAGGTTGCGTCGTCTGCCGAACCGGATTTCACCGGGCGAGCTTCTTTCTCACCGGCAGGACCGGCGTCTGCTGTATTGCCAAAACCGCCGAGCAGTACATTAAAGAAGGAACGGTTCATCGCCTTGCACATGATGTACGAGAGGATCGCACCGCTCGAACCCACCAGGGAGCCTGCAATGATCAGCATCGAGTTGTTCAGCGAGAAGCCGATACCCGCCGCCGCCCAGCCGGAATAACTGTTGAGCATCGACACCACCACCGGCATGTCGGCGCCGCCGATCGGGATGATGATCAGCACGCCCATCACGAACGCCAGAGCCAGCATCAGCGCGAATGCGGCGAGGTTGCCGGTCAGCATGAAGGTGATGCCGAGGATCAGTGTCGCCAGACCCAGTACCGCGTTCAGCTTGTGCTGACCGGAGAACTGTACCGGTGCACCCTGGAACAGGCGGAACTTGTACTTGCCCGACAGCTTGCCGAACGCGATCACCGAACCGGAGAAGGTGATTGCACCGATGGCTGCACCAAGGAACAGCTCCAGACGGTTACCCGCCGGGATCGAGTCGCCGAGTTGCTTGACGATGCCCAGCGACTGCGGCTCAACCACTGCAGCAATCGCGATAAACACCGCTGCAAGGCCGATCATGCTGTGCATGAAGGCGACCAGTTCCGGCATCTTGGTCATTTCAACGCGCTTGGCCATGATCGAGCCGGCAGTGCCGCCGATCAGCAGGCCAACGATCACGTAGCCAATACCGGCGGTAGCCAGCTCAGCCCCGAGCTTATAGATAAGGCCGACGGTGGTAAGGATCGCCAACGCCATGCCAAGCATGCCGAACAGGTTGCCGCGGCGCGACGTGGTCGGGTGCGACAGGCCTTTGAGGGCCTGGATGAAGCAGATCGACGCGATCAGGTAGAGCGTCGTGACGAGGTTCATGCTCATTACTTAGGCGCCTCTTCTTTTACTTTCGGGGCTTTCTTCTTGAACATTTCAAGCATGCGGCGGGTCACCAGGAAGCCACCGAACACATTGACCGCGGCCAGTGCCACGGCGAGGGTGCCCATGGTCTTGCCCAGCGGAGTGACGGTCAGGGCGGCGGCAAGCATGGCGCCGACGATCACGATCGCCGAAATGGCGTTGGTCACCGCCATCAAAGGCGTGTGCAGCGCGGGTGTAACGTTCCAGACCACGTGGTAACCGACATAAATCGCCAGCACGAAGATGATCAGGTTGTAGATACCGGGGGAGATAAGCTCTTCCATCGTCTGAATCCCTGCTTAGGCGTTTTTGCGGATGACTTGGCCGTCGCGGCACATCAGGCACGCGGCGACGATGTCGTCTTCGAGGTTCACTTCGAACTGGCCTTCTTTGGTGAATACCAGCTTCAGGAAGTCCAGCAGGTTGCGTGCGTACAGCGCCGAAGCGTCTGCGGCGACTTCACCGGCGAGGTTGGTCGGGCCGACGATGGTCACGCCGTTCTCGATCACGACCTGATCGGCTACGGTCAGCGGGCAGTTGCCACCCTGAGCGGCTGCGAGGTCGATGACCACCGAGCCGGGTTTCATCTGCGCCACGGTGTCCGCGCTCAGCAGCGTCGGTGCCTTGCGGCCCGGGATCAGTGCGGTGGTGATGACGATGTCAGCCTGCTTGGCGCGCTCGTGAACGGCCTGGGCCTGACGCTGCATCCAGCTCGCCGGCATCGGGCGTGCGTAACCACCGACGCCGACCGCGCATTCGCGTTCTTCATCGGTCTCGTAAGGCACGTCGACGAATTTGGCACCGAGGGATTCGATCTGTTCCTTCACGGCCGGACGTACGTCAGACGCTTCGATGACGGCACCCAGACGTTTCGCCGTGGCAATCGCCTGCAAACCGGCCACGCCCGCGCCAAGAATCAGCACGCGCGCCGCTTTCACGGTACCCGCAGCGGTCATCAGCATCGGCATGAAGCGCGGATAGTAGTTGGCGGCCAGCAGAACCGATTTATAGCCGGCAATGTTCGCCTGGGACGACAGCACGTCGAGGCTCTGGGCTCGGGAGGTACGTGGTGCTGCTTCCAGGGCGAACGCGGTGATCCCGCACTCGGCCATTTTGGCGATGGTTTCATTGTTGAACGGATTGAGCATGCCCACCAGCACCGTGCCGCGCTTGATCAGCGTCAGTTCGGCATCGCTTGGCGCGACCACTTTGAGAATCAGCTCGGCGCCAAACGCGTCATTGGCACTGCCAATGGTTGCGCCTGCCGCTTCATAGGCACTGTCGACAACGCTGGCTTTAACGCCGGCGCCGGTTTGCACAGTGACCTTATGACCCTGGCTGATCAGCTTTTTAATGGTTTCCGGGGTTGCAGCAACCCGTGTTTCACCGGTCTGGGTTTCGAGAGGAACACCAATGTGCACGTCAAATCTCCTGCGTGATCTTATTGAGTAAACCCATGCACTACGGATGGTGCGACTGGGGCGGCCGATCAGCACGATCCCGCCAAATCAGGGCGGGGCGCGGCATTTTGCAGGCGAAGTTTATGCCCTTCAAGGGATTATGACGGGTGACGGAAAATTAACTACAAGTCATCCCGTGACCGAATGTCGCAGATGGCTGGCTGAATCCCTTGCAGGCCGTGCCTTGCAAGGAGTGTGGATGAATTTGAAGAATTTTCTCATCGGTGACGTGAATAGGTCGTAATGAGTCGCGAATGAGGGCTCAAAGCCACGTCGCCAGCCGCTTGTGGGACGTCTGTACGACTTTCGGATACAGTCTGTCTATTTGCGACAAATAGTTATATCTGTAGGGCTTTGTTTTTTCTGACTACGGGGTTAGTAATCGCTGAAAGCCTTTATCCTTCTAGGTTGTAGCTGTGTGCCTGGTTCACCAGCCAATCGCGAAATGCCTTGAGTGACGCGGATTCGACCTTTCGCTCCGGAATCATCAGGTAATACGCCTTGATGCTGGAGAGTGCGTTCGGGTTGGCAATCACCAGGCGTTTCTCGGCCAATTCGCGCTGGATCAGGAACGGTGGGATCAGCGCGATGCCCATGTCGTGCATGGCGGCCTGGGCCAGCATGGAGAATAGCTCGTAGCGCGGACCTGTCATGTCGCGGGGAATGTTCAGGTGTTGCGAGTTGAACCACTGTCGCCAGGCATAAGGGCGGGTGGTTTGCTGGAGTAGAGGCAGATCGGCGATTTCTTCGGGTGTGAGACTGTTCTTGCTGCCGAGCAAGGCAGGGCTGCACACCGGCATTGGATTCTCGCCCATCAATCTGTGGGATTCAGTACCGGACCAATCGGCATCGCCGAAGTAGATGGCAGCATCGAAGTCGGTGTCGGCAAACAGGAACGGACGGGTACGGTTGGTCAGGTTGACGGTCACTTCGGGGTGCTTGAGCTGGAAGTCCTTCAGCCTTGGCAACAGCCATTGCGTGCCGAAGGTGGGCACCACGGCGAGCTCGATGACGTTGGTACCTTGCTGGCCCATCACCGAGAGGGTGTCGCGCTCAACGGCGTCGAGTTGGGTGGCGACCCGACGGCTGTAGGAAAGGCCCGCTTCGGTCAGCTTCACTCCGCGACGGGAGCGTCGGAACAGTTCGACACTGAGGAAGTCCTCGAGGCTGGCGATCTGTCGGCAAATGGCGCCCTGGGTGAGAGAAAGTTCTTCGGCGGCCTTGGTAAAGCTCTCGTGACGGGCGGCGGCTTCAAAGCTGATCAGGGCGGTGGTGCTGGGTATCTTGCGGCGCATGTACGTCAACCTCACTAATACATCGCTCAATCGGCATTTCGCGACGTTTCGGAGTGAGAAATTAGCACAACAGGATGCGAAATCCTCGTTTGCCGGGATGGCGAAGCGGGCCTAGGATCAATGCCACGTTAATTCACCCGATTTGCGAGGACTCACTCATGGGCGGTAAAGCTAGCTTCAACTGGATCGATCCACTGCTGCTGGATCAACAGCTGACTGAAGAAGAACGCATGATCCGCGACACTGCCGAGCAATTCGCCCAGCAGAGCCTCGCGCCGCGCGTGCTCGAAGCCTTCCGCCATGAGAAGACTGACCCGGCGATCTTCCGTGAGATGGGTGAGGTTGGCCTGTTGGGCGCGACCATTCCCGAGCAGTATGGTGGCAGCGGCCTCAACTACGTCAGCTATGGCCTGATCGCTCGTGAAGTCGAGCGCGTCGACTCGGGCTACCGTTCGATGATGAGCGTGCAGTCTTCGCTGGTCATGGTGCCGATCAACGAATTCGGTACCGAAGCGCAGAAGCAGAAGTACCTGCCGAAACTGGCTTCCGGCGAATGGATCGGCTGCTTCGGTCTGACCGAGCCGAACCACGGTTCCGATCCGGGCGCGATGATTACTCGTGCACGCAAAGTGGAAGGCGGCTACAGCCTGACCGGCGCCAAGATGTGGATCACCAACAGCCCGATCGCCGATGTGTTCGTGGTCTGGGCCAAGGACGACGCTGGGGACATCCGCGGCTTCGTATTGGAGAAGGGCTGGAAAGGCCTGAGCGCTCCGGCGATTCACGGCAAGGTCGGCCTGCGAGCTTCGATCACCGGCGAAATCGTCATGGACAACGTGTTCGTGCCGGAAGAGAACATCTTCCCGGACGTGCGTGGCCTGAAAGGTCCGTTCACCTGCCTCAACTCTGCACGTTATGGCATCTCCTGGGGGGCGTTGGGCGCGGCGGAGTTCTGCTGGCACACCGCTCGCCAGTACACCCTGGATCGCCAGCAGTTCGGTCGTCCGTTGGCTGCGACTCAGTTGATCCAGAAGAAGCTGGCAGACATGCAGACCGAGATCACTCTGGCGCTGCAAGGCTGCCTGCGTCTGGGTCGCATGAAAGATGAAGGCACCGCTGCGGTTGAAATCACTTCGATCATGAAGCGCAATTCTTGCGGCAAGTCGCTGGATATCGCTCGCATGGCGCGTGACATGTTGGGCGGCAACGGGATCTCCGATGAGTTCGGCGTGGCCCGTCACCTGGTCAACCTTGAAGTGGTGAATACCTATGAAGGTACTCACGACGTTCACGCGCTGATCCTCGGTCGTGCGCAGACCGGCCTGCAGGCGTTCTATTAATAGGAGAGCGACCATGGGCGCGCTGTCGCATCTGCGGGTACTGGATTTGTCGCGAGTGCTGGCCGGCCCATGGGCCGGGCAGATACTTGCCGACCTTGGGGCGGAAGTGATCAAGGTCGAACGCCCGGGTAATGGTGACGATACCCGCGCCTGGGGGCCGCCCTTTCTGAAAGACGCTTACGGCGAGAATACGTCGGAGGCGGCGTATTACCTGTCGGCCAACCGCAACAAGCAATCGGTGACGATCGACTTCACACGTCCCGAAGGTCAGAAGCTTGTACGGGCACTGGCTGCCAAGTCGGACATCCTGATCGAGAACTTCAAGGTCGGTGGGTTGGCGGCCTATGGTCTGGATTACGAGTCGCTGAAGGCGATCAATCCGGATCTGATCTACTGCTCGATCACTGGTTTTGGACAGACCGGGCCGTATGCCAAGCGCGCGGGTTATGACTTCATGATTCAAGGGCTTGGCGGGCTGATGAGCCTCACCGGGCGACCTGAAGGTGATGAGGGCGCCGGGCCGGTGAAGGTGGGTGTGGCGCTCACGGATATTCTGACCGGTCTGTATTCGACCGTGGCGATCCTGGCGGCACTGGCTCATCGTGATCACGATGGCGGCGGTCAACACATCGATATGGCGTTGCTGGATGTGCAGGTGGCTTGTCTGGCTAACCAGGCGATGAATTACCTGACGACGGGCAATGCGCCAAAGCGGCTGGGGAATGCGCATCCGAATATTGTGCCGTACCAGGATTTTCCCACGGCCGATGGCGACTTCATTCTTACCGTGGGCAATGACGGGCAGTTCCGCAAATTTGCCGAGGTGGCCGGGCAGCCACAATGGGCGGACGATCCGCGTTTCGCGACCAATAAGCTGCGGGTGGCGAACCGGGCAGTACTGATTCCGCTGATTCGCCAGGCGACAGTCTTCAAGACGACCGCCGAGTGGGTGGTTCAGCTGGAGCAGGCGGGTGTGCCGTGTGGGCCGATCAATGATCTGTCGCAGGTGTTCGAGGATCCGCAGGTGAAATCCCGTGGGCTGGCGATTGAGCTGCCGCATGCACTGGCGGGAATGGTGCCGCAGGTGGCGAGTCCTATCCGGTTGTCCCGGACTCCTGTCGAGTATCGCCGCGCGCCTCCTTTGTTGGGCGAGCATACGCTGGAGGTTTTGCAGCGGGTGTTGGGCCTGGGGGCTGGGGCGGTGGCTGCGATGAAAGCGGATGGGGTGCTTTGATGGCGTCCTCTATATAGAAGGGTGGTATCTCTTTCTTCTATATAGAGGGAATCGGGTGTTTTTTGGCCAATCGGCAAGTTATTGAAAGAAAAGCGAAATTAAGGGTTGACGGCAGATTCTGGAGGCCTATAATTCGCCCCACTTCCGGCGTAGTCGAAACGGAAAACTCCTTGAAACTCAATGAGTTACGCAGTTTTCGACAGCGGCTTGCTTCAGATCATCGAAGCCTGGAAGGAGTTGAAAGAGTGGTGATG